>JBBQFH010000024.1:0-49912 GCA_038321865.1 Gemmatimonadales bacterium | reverse complement strand
GGCGAGCAGCGACATGGTGACCGGTTCCGGCGTCACGGTGCCGCGAACGGCGAAGACGACGTCGTTGAAGTCGCTGTCGATGTTGTAGTTGAACGAGTCCTCGAAGCCGATCACGAGGTTGTAGGCCGGATCGCTGAGCAGAGTCGCGGTGTTGGCCGAGCAGTTCGTCGGCGACAGCGCGCAGCCGGCGAGGTACGCCTCGCGCGTCCAGACGGCCGCGTGGAAGCGGGTATCCGGGTTACGCGACGCGGGGCCCGTGTAGTACTGATTGGACGCCGTGCAGCCGGTGCCCGGTGCCGCGGCGCCCAGATTGGCGCAGATCGAGAAGATCGCTTCGGCGCCGGTGGCAAGCGCGGACGAGGCAGTGGCCTCGACAACGGTGCCTTCAGCGACGTTGTTCCGGAGCAGGAACTGATTGGTGCCGCCAACGGTCAGGTAGAAATACAGGTCGTTGGTGTAGGCCGCCTGCTTGCCGATGAACTTCACGAAAATGTTGTCCGTCCCCGCCTTGTACACCTGGCCACCGATGGAACCGCCGGTGATCAGCACGCCGTCCGCGTGCGCCGTCGGCGCCGCGAACAGGGCGAGCGCCGCAACGAATGCGGCCTGACCCAATGCCTTGTGTGCCTTCATCTGAACTCCTGTGTGCCTAAGGTTGACCAACAACGAGACTGCCCCGACGCCCCGGCCGCTCGCCATCTCCTGTCACGGACTCCTGCACCGAGCGCAGGCCGCCAAGGCCGAGCGCCAGCGCCGAAGGGATCACGAACAGGGCGAGAATCACTGCCTTGGTCGTGGCCACCGTGAAGGTGAGCTTGAGCTGCGCATCCACCGTCGATCTCAGCGCGGAGTAGTCGATCAGGAACGCGATCAGCGTCAGCGTCAGGATGACGGCGACGGCGAGCGCCACGACCGACAACACACGCACCACACGATGGCTTCGGGCCAGGAAGCCGGCAGCCATCGCCAGCGCGAGACCCAGCAGCGGTGTAACGGGACCGGAAAGCAGGAGACCAAATGCGCCGAATCGCCAATCCCGGCTGCCCAGTTGAACCGGCCACATTCGGATGAAGACATCCATCATCGTCGAAAGGACCAGGGCAGCCGCCATCGCATACATCGCAGCGATGAGACTGGAACGACCGGCACGGGAGACGGTTGTAATGCGACCCTCCGACTGAATGGCTCCTGTGTCCTGCCCCTGCATCGTGTGGCCAGAGACCACGGCCAGCGGAGGGGGTGTTCGCAAGCCCTGTGCTAGCGAACGACACGGGAGCGACGGCAGTTAACTTCTTATGAAACAACGCGTTGCAACAAATTGCACCGAGTCCGGAACGACCACTGCCTGCGGCACTGAGGCACCGGGGCAACAACAGGCGGATGCACCCTCGGGCACGCCCGCCGGTCAGGCCGTCCGGCGGGTCGGCTCCCAGATCGGGTTGCGCTCATTCCGGAGCAGCTTGGTCCAGGCGATGAAGCCGGCCACGCAGGAGGCCAGCCCGAAGCCTGCCAGCCTGACCAGGCGGGGCGCCTTGCGCTCGAAGGGCCATTTCCATCCCAGGAGGCCGATGGCGACTCCCAGGAGCACCACAACGAGCGCCCAGTCGGCCAGCGGCACATCGCCCACCAGCAGCCCCAGGCCGATCGGGAGCCCCGGCAGCAGCAGGAACACCAGCCAGCGGCAGAGCTTGTGGCTGATGAGCATCCAGGCGAACAGGCCGTGCCGGAACAGGTTTAGAAGGTGCGCCTTGTGTTCCAGCGTGTCCAGCCCCCGCGCCATCGTCCTGACCTTGCGCTTGTACTCGGCCTGGAGCGAGCCGGTCCGCGGCACCATGCACAGGGCGTCCGATACGGACACGGAGCGAAGTCCCGCCTCGTGGGCGATGAGCGGCGCGGCAAAGTCGCGGCTCAGGGCGCCGGGAAAGAGTGGCTGGACCAGCTCACGCCGAATGGCGTAGAAGCAGCCGCTCGCCCCCACGATCGTGCCGACCCGGGTCTCGAGATCCCTGAGCCACATCTCGTATCCTACGTATCCCGACTCGGCCCCGCTCTGCTCCGCCCCCACCGCCCCGGTGCTGACGTCCCGACCCGACGCCACGCCGATCGTGGGGTCGGCAAAGGCCCGGACCAGCCGCTGGACCGAATCGGGCCGGAGGCTGATGGTCGCATCCATGTTGACGACGATATCGCCTCGGAGCAGCGCCGACGCCGCGTTTTCGGCCGCCGTCTTACCGGTGCGCTCGGCCATGCGAAGGAGCTCCACGCCCCGGTCGGCATAGCTGCGGACGATCTCGTCCGTGCGATCGGTGGACGCGTCCGAGACGATCAGGATCTGTCGCTTGTCCGCCGGATAGTCGATGGCGAGCAGCCGGTCCAGCGTGGCGGCGATCGAGCGCTCCTCGTTATAGGCCGGAATCGTGATGCTGATCGTCGGAAGCTCTCCCCCGTCGTCCGGAATGGCGCGGGTCCGCCGGAAGGCGCAGACCAGTCTGAGCAGGAGGGGATAGCCGAGATAGGCGTAGAGGAAGAGGCTGACCGGCGCCAGCACGAGGGCGAAGCCAAGGACGTCGAGGGAATCGCTCATGATGCCGTGACGGTGCTCCTGCCTAGAAGACTCTGATAGATCGCGTCGTGCCGGTCGAGCCAGCGGTCGGCCGAGAACTCCGAGTCGAGACGTCGCCTGGCCGCCTGGGCACGGATGCGGCCGGAAGCCGGGTCGCCCAGGGCCGAGCGGATGCCGGCGGCAATGGCTGAGGCATCGGGAGGCACGAGGATTGCCCCGTCTGCCCCGGTCACGTCGGGCACTCCTCCGACGGCAGTGGCAATCACCGGAACGGCCCCGGCTACGGCCTCCAGCAGCGAAATCGGCGTCCCTTCGGTCCGCGACGTGAGGGCGTACACGTCGAACGCCGCAAAATAGCGGGAGGCGTCCGCCAGCACGCCATGCCAGCGCACTCTGGGGCCATTCCATCCCTCGGTCCGCGCCTGAAGCGCGGCGGCGTCCCGGCCGCCCCCGAGGATCGATACGTCCAGGGGGAGGTCCCCCAGCGTCGCGAGCGCGTCGAGCAGGAGGTCGGGACCTTTTTCAGGACTGAGCCGCCCGACCCACCCCAGGGTCGTTCGTCCCTCCGTCAGCCCGAGGGCACGGCGGGCGGCCGCGCGATCGAGGGGGGCGACGCTTCCAGCCCAGGCATTCGGCAGCAGGTGGATCCGATCCCGGGAAATTCCCGCGGACGCGAGGCGCTCCACGAGGGGGCGGGAGACCGCGATCACCGCTTCGGCCCGCCGGAGGGCCCGGCGCTGGACCCATTCATTCAGGCGGCCCCGGCGCGAGCCGCCGATGAAGCCGTGGACGGTCGAGACCACCTTCACGCCGGCAGCGCGGGCGGCCGATGCCGCGATCACGTCGGGACGATAGCCGTGAGTGTGAACGATGTCGGCGCCGGTGAACTGGGCGAGACCCTCGATCGCGGCGCGCTCCGCGAGATAGGCCCGGGCCCCGAGCTCCAGCACATGCGTTTCGACGCCGGCGCTCTCGAGCGATGCCGCGAGAGCCGGCACGATCCCGGGCTCCACCACAAGCGCCGCGTGCACGCGATGGCCCCGGCTGACCTGACCGCCGGCGAGAGCACGGACGACGCTTTCCAGCCCGCCGACGGGGGCGGGGGCGAGCACGTGGAGCAGCGTCGGCACGGCGCCTCGGCGAAAGGACAACGAAGGAAGACGGCGATCGTCTCCCCGGCGCGCGGTGCCTCGGAGCGGAGGCGAAGGCGGTATATCTTTGGCGCCGGGCGGCCATCTGTTTGGCGGGGAATATAGCCCCATGACCTGTCCCAATCCCGAGTGAGCTCACGATGAACCTGCCGGGCGATGCCGCAGCGGAGACACCGGACTCGAAGGCCGGTGGATTTATCGAGACCGCCCCCGACCCGCTCCGATACGGGCATCAAAACCCCGCCCCCTTCGAATGCGATGGGCTTGCGCTGTCCATGATTCCGCGCGGATCCCGCGTGCTCGACGTCGGATGCGGTATCGGGGACTTGTCCGCGCGGGTGCGCGATTCGCTGGGTGCGACGGTCGTGGGGGTCGAGCTCGATGCCGCGCGTGCGGTCGAGGCGCGGAAGCGTGGGCTGGAGGTCACGGAGCGCGACCTGGCGGATATTCCGGACAATGCGTTCGGTCCCTTCGACGTGATCCTGTACATGGACGTCCTGGAGCACCTGTCGGACCCGGCGGCGCAGCTGCGCGCGGCGCGCCGGTTTCTCGCGCCCGGCGGGTCGATCATCGCGTCCATCCCGAACATCGCGCACTGGTCGGTCCGGATGGACCTCGTGCGCGGCCGGTTCGACTACGAGGAGTACGGGATCATGGACGCGACGCATCTGCGCTGGTTCACCGCGAGGACCGTCCAGTCGCTCTTCGCCGCCATCGGCGCCAGGGTGGTCGAGCATCACTATTCGGCGGGCGCTCACTTTCGCTTCTATGGCCGCCGGCCGTGGTCGTGGCTCCCGGCCGGCGTCCGGCGTAACGTCGTGCTCGCCGGCGTCCGGCACGCACCCCGGCTGTTCGGCGCGCAGCACGTGGTTCGCGCGGTCCTGGCGACGTGACGGCTGCCGCGGAGGGGGCGGGGCGACCGCGCGCGCGCGGCATCGCGTTCTACCTGCCCCAGTTCCATCCGATTCCCGAGAACGACGAATGGTGGGGCAAGGGCTTCACGGAGTGGACCAACACCGCGAAGGCACGCCCCCGATTTCCGGGCCATTATCAGCCGCACATCCCCGGTGAGCTTGGCTACTATGACCTCCGCCTCCCCGACACGCGGGCGGCGCAGGCTGCGATGGCGCGCGCCTACGGCATCGAGGCGTTCTGCTACTACCACTACTGGTTCGGCGGCCGCCGGATTCTGGAGCGGCCTTTCCAGGAAGTGCTCGACTCCGGCGAACCGGACCTGCCCTTCTGTCTTTGCTGGGCCAATGAGAGCTGGACGGGGATCTGGCACGGGCTGTCGAACCGGACGCTGATCGAGCAGACGTACCCGGGGGATGACGACCATCGCCGGCATTTCGATTTCCTGATGCGCGCGTTCTCGGATCCCCGGCACGTCCGGGTGGACGGGAAGCCGCTTTTTCTGGTGTACAAGCCCCGGCGCCTTCCCGATGGGCCGCGGGTCACCGATCTCTGGCGGTCGCTCGCGATGGCCGCGGGTCTCGAGGGACTTCACCTGGTAGGCGTAGACGATGATGCGGAATGGCCGCATCGCGAATTCGGCTTCGACGGCTCGGTGCAGCCCCGGCTGCCTCTCCGGGAGGCCTGGGCGCCGTGGACGGATCCCGGGCGGAAAATCTGGTACAAGCTGCGGACCGCCGCCGGTGTCCCGACCGTCCGCGATTACCGCCGGGGGCTCGCCGGGCTCATCGCGCCGCGGCCGGACGGACGGGAGGCCTATCCGTGCGTGATCCCCAACTGGGACAACAGCCCGCGCAGCGGGGCGCGTGGCCTGGTGCTCCAGAATTCGCGGCCGGAATACTTCGGCGAGCAGGTGGCGGCGGCGGTGCGGCAGCTTGACGGGCTGCCGGCCGAGCACCGGCTGCTGTTCGTCAAATCGTGGAACGAGTGGGCCGAAGGCAACCACCTGGAGCCCGACCAGCGGTGGGGGCGTGCGTACCTCGAGGCATTCCGCTCGGCGATCCTCGGATGATTTTACCGCCGCGCCCACGCGTCAGCGTGATCATCCCGTGCTACAACTATGGACGCTACCTGCCAGAGGCCGTGGCGAGCGTGCAGGCGCAGACACTGACCGACCTCGAGATCATCATCGTGGATGACGGGTCAACGGATGAGACGCCGGAGGTGATCGCGGGGTTGGCGGAACCGCGGCTGAGAAGGCGACGGACCGAGAACCGCGGCGTTTCAGGTGCGCGAAACGCCGGCCTCGACATGGCTCGAGGTGATTTTGTCGCTTTCCTGGACGCTGACGATCGGTGGCGTAGCGATAAGCTCGCTCGACAGGTTGCGATCATGGATGCCGAGCCCGACGTGGCGCTCGTCTTTACTGATCTACGGCGATTCTCGCCGGACGGCGCGCTCCACGAACGGCAGTTTGACTTCGTGCCCGAGCTGAGCCTCATCCCGACGCGGCCGGCATACAGCAATGACGGGCTGGTGATCGTCGGAGACGCCTTCGTTGCTTTGGCCCCCCTTCCTCAGCTTCCCGCGTGGATTCAGACGGATCTTTTCCGGGCATCCGTGACGCGCGATCTTCGCTTTGATGAGCAATTGCGGCTCGCAGAGGACTTTCATTTCATCCTTCGTGCGTACCTTCGGGGCGACGTCGCTTATATCGCGGAACCCATGGCCGACGTAAGGCGGCACGACAGCAACAGCTACATGAGCCATGCTGACATGCTCGCGCCCGTGATCGAATCCCTTGCCCTGCTCGGAGATCTGCCTCTGGGCAGCGATCATCGGCGAGCTCTCATGGTTCGCGAAGGCCGTGCCTGGCTAGCGCTCGGCTACCACCACTTCTGGGAGGGAAGCCCGTGGACTGCGGCTCGAGCGTACAGCCGCGCTCTTCTCTACTCCGGAGACCGGCTCAATGCGCTGGCGCATGCCATAGCGTCGCCGCTCGCTCCCTTGTTCCGCCGGTTGAGGAGGCCAATGAGCCAGCGGCGCTTGCCGTGAGCAACAACGCCACGTCGTTTCGAAGAATGGGCCGAGATACGCTGATTTATGGCGTCGGCGTCGTGTTGAATCGGGCGGTGAGTTTTTTCATGTTGCCGGTCTACACTAGATACCTTACCACGTCCGATTACGGCGTCCTGCAGCTGCTTGACATGACAATCGACATCTCGTTCATCATTTTCACGGCGGGAATGTCTGCCGGGATGTCGCTGTTCTATTTTCAAGCCGAGAGCGAGCGCGAACGCGCCGATATCGTACGAACCTCCTTCGCACTCGAAATGGGGCTCACGATCATCGGGTCGACGGCACTGTTCCTCCTGTCCCCGTGGATCTGGCGGTACGGGCTGAAAGGAGCGGGCGCCGTCCTATTCATCCGAATCACCGCGATAAACTTCGCCCTCCAGATGCTCACAGGCGTACCACTGATGGTGTTGCAGCTAAAGCAACGCTCGCACGTGATCATCACCATCAATTTTCTGCGGCTGGTAGGCCAGGTCGGGCTTAACATCCTTTTCGTTGTCATTCTGAAGCAAGGCGTCCGGGGCATCCTGTTCACCGGCCTGATTGTCAACTCAATTCAAGGGTTCGCCCTCGCCGCATGGCTGCTCCGCGATATGCCAGGCCGTGTGCGAATGGACATAGTCCGGCGGCTCAGACGATTCGGCATACCGTACCAGCTCAGCACTGGCGGAAATTTCGTCCTTGCTTTCGGCGACCGGTTCTTCCTTCAAGCGAGCCGCGGTGCCAGCGCAGTCGGCCTGTATGGACTCGCTTACCAGTTCGGCTTCCTATTGCACCAGCTGAGCACCGAACAGATTTTGAAAGCGTGGAACCCCCAGCGGCTGCAGCTCCTGAATGAGCCCATCGATGAACGCGATCGCCGGTATGAGCGCGGTTTTCACTATTTCAACTTGATTCTGTTGACAATGGCGGCAGGAATCGGGGTATTCGTGCGGCCGGTCATCCGGTTGATGACCACTAGCGCATTCCACTCGGCCGCGAACATGGTTCCGATCATTCTTGCGGCCTATGTTGTCCAAAGTTGGGGTGGAGCAACGCAGTTCGGGATCGGAGTGTCGCACAAAACCAAATACATGACGTACTCGACCTGGGCCGCCGTCGTCGTGGTACTGATCCTTTATGCAACGCTTATCCCGATTTGGGGGGGCTATGGGGCCGCCCTAGCGACCCTCGTCGCGTTCGCCGTCCGATTTTGGCTGGGCTACTATTGGAGCCAGCGACTTTGGCCGGTCCGGTACGGCTGGGTACCCAACTTGCGCCTCGCCGTCTGGTCGGCCGGGGCGGTCGCGGCCGCGTTCTTGCTGCCCGTGACCGGTATTCTCGCTCAATTTGGCCTCGGATTCGGTCTGCTCGCGATATACTCGACGCTCGCCTGGATCAGTTTCTTGACACCGGACGACCGAGCATTGATCGTGTCCTTGATACGATCGCCCAGCAGCCTCGAGGCCCTGATCAGAGGAGGTTCTGCATGATGACGGATGGCCGGAGCAACGTGAGATCGGGCGTGATCGGCAGTGCGCGGCGGTAATGCCAAACGTCCACCGGCTTGGCCCAGCTGCAATCTGGCGGTACCTGCTCACGCAGCCGGCTGCGTTTTGGTTCGTGTGCATCTACCTGTTCATTGAATATGTTCGTCCGCAGCAACTCTTTCCAGCAATCAGGTTTGCACCGTGGGGTCAGATCAGCCTCGGTCTCACTACCGTCGCTCTGTTCGTGGGCGGTGGAAGACTCCGCCGGTGGTGCATCGCGGACTCAGCCCTGGCCATATACGCGGGCATTGTACTCTTGTCGACCGTGACAGCGTACATGCCGACGGTAGCCATAGACAACTACATCTTTTTCTTCTCCTGGGTCCTCGTCTACTTCCTCATCACGAACATCGTCGTCACGGAGAAGCGATATATCGTCTTCAGTCTGGCATTCCTACTTTACAACGCGCAGATGTCCTGGGGGGCGATGAAGCAGTGGGCAAGTTTTGGTTTCGGGTTTCGTACGTGGGGCGTGACGGGCGGTGCCGGATGGTTCAACAACTCCGGCGAGTTCGGGGTCGCCATGTGCATATTCCTGCCTATCTCGCTGTTCTTTGCACTCGGTTTGCGGCGGAAGATCCCGAAGTGGAAATTTGTCCTCCTGATAGCCATGGCGGTGAGTGCTGTGCTGGGCGCTGTCGCCTCTTCGTCGCGCGGTGCGCTCATTGGCATCGCCGCTGCCGGTGCCTGGGTACTGCTCAAGAGCAAGTATCGGATCCGGGCGTTGCTCGCTGCCGCTGCCGTAACAGTACTGGTGCTGGTGGTGCTTCCGCCTGAGCAAAAGGCCCGTTTCCAGTCGGCGGGGGACGATAAGTCATCGGTAACGCGACTTACATATTGGAGACACGGGCTCGAGATGGCGCATGAATACCCCGTTTTGGGAGTGGGGTACTTCAACTGGTTGCCTTACTATCAGCGAACCTATGGCGGCAAGACCCAGTTGCCGCACAATGTTTTCATCCAGGCCATGGCTGAGCTCGGCTATACAGGCCTGTCGGCATTTCTCGCACTCATCGGTGCGACCCTCTTGATCAACCTACGGACGCGACGCATCGCGGCGCACGCACCCGAAGGGCACTTCACATATATGATGACCCAAGGACTGGATGCTGCGTTGATTGGGTACCTCGCCAGCGGGTTCTTCGTCACCGTTCTGTACTATCCATTCTTCTGGATCAACCTCTCAATGTCGGTAGCCCTCCACGAAGTCGCCCGCCGCGACCTCGCGGGCTCCGCGGTCCGAGTTGCTCAACCAGCTCGAGCGCATCCTAGGCTCCTGGCTCGCGCTCCCCACAGCGCTTAAGCAGAATGCGACGCATTCTGCATCTGATCGACTCCTGGGGGCCGGGAGGCGCCGAGACAGTATTCGCGGACATCGCAACCGGACTCGACAGCAAGCAATTCCAGTCTTTCGTCGGCCTGCCGCGCGCCAGTGAGTGGCTTTACGATGAGGTCCGTCGGCGTGGCACCGAAGTGATGATTCTGCCGTCTGGCGGCGCGTTCGATCTTCGCCACATCGGAAGGCTGATTGCGGCGATTCGCCGGTTACAGGTTCACGTGGTGCAAGCACATACATTTGGGACGAGTGTATATGCGAATATTGCGGCTCTCGCATGCCGGGTTCCTGTGGTTTCGACGTTTCATGGGCTGGTCGATGTTGCGCACACCGATCGTTACCGCAACGCCAAACTCAGATTGATCGGCGCTGGAACTGGCCGCGTGGTGTGCGTATCAGAGTCCCTCCGGCGAGAGCTTCTCAACACATCGAGACTTGGAGCAGCCCAAGTCAGCGTCATCTTCAATGGGGTCGACACAGAGCATTTTCACCCAGGCCACGATGCCGCCGTTCGCGCGTCCCTCGACGCTGACCCCGGTGTGTTCGTGCTCGGCGCAGTGGGAAATGTGCGGCCCGCGAAAGGATACGAGATCCTGCTCGATGCAGCGGCCTTGCTTCGTGATCGCGGGAAGCAGTTCAAGATTGCCGTTGCTGGCTCGACCGGCGGCACCCTGTTTCCAGGTCTGCTGCGTCAGCGTGCGTCGCTAGGGTTGGACGCAGTGGTGCAGTTTGTAGGCTTCCGTGACGACGCCGCCAGCTTCCTGCGCGCGGTTGACGCCTACGTGCTGCCGTCGCATACGGAGGGCTTTTCGTTGTCGACCGTGCAGGCGCTGGCAAGCGGATTGCCGGTAGTGTCGACACGATGCGGCGGGCCGGAGGAGATCGTGACAAATGGGGTGGATGGCATCCTGGTCCCCGCGGGCTCGGCGATTGGGATGGCGGATGCGATTGAGCGTTTAATCGGCGATAGAGCGCTCCAGACACGACTCGCTTCCGCTGCCCGTGCGGTGGCGGTGGGCCGGTTCAGCACGGCCATCATGCTGTCGCGGTATGAGCGTCTGTATGGGGATCTCACGCCTGAGTAAACCCTCGTCGAATCACGCCCTTCACCCGGCCAAGCACACCAAGAGCGGTACCTGGCAGAAACGACGCCGCGTAGAGACCAAACACCCGAGCATTCCACTGCGCTCCCCCAGTGCGCCAGATCTCGCGTACGGCCGCTCGGGCTGCAGTCCCATCTTGCTGCGTCAGGTTGGCATACGCCAGCTTGCGAAACAGCGCCTGCCTGCCCCTTCGAACATGGTCACGCGACTCGCGAGTCTCCGCGCGGAGCCTTGCCGCACTGTCGAGGCTGACTAACGCGTTCGCTATCAGCCTCGTTGTGTTGGCAGGCGAGATCAGCGAGCCAGCCTGGCCCACCCGATAGCCCACCAATGGGTCGAGCAGCAGCACGACAGGGGAGGCTGCTGCCAACCGGTGGAAGAATTCGGTTTCCTCGGCCAAGCGCAGATTGGAATCGAAGCCACCTACGCGTTCAAACACGTCCCGTCGCACAAGAGCCGACGATGGCAGCGCAAAATTGCCGAGGAAAAGTGGCAGGTAAGCGTCGCCGACAAATCCGCGATACTTCCCCCCCGGCGCAGAAACGGTGATGGACGACAAGTAGCGCGAGAACAGTTCTTCAGGTGACATGCCGAGCTGATGGAACACACCGAACACGGCAGGGAAGCCTCGCCTGCCGGGAATTACCTGCCCGTGGGGGTCGATGACGTCGCATCCCGTAATCGACCAGCCCGCAGAATCAGCTGCCTCGAGGGCCGTCAGCTGGACAGCCAGTTTATGCGAAGCCCACAAATCGTCTGAATCCACGAACGCGACCAGCGGCGCCTTCGTGAGCGCCACACCATGATTCCGAGCGGCCGAGACGCCGGCATTCGCCTGTCTGACGTAGCTGACCCGGGCCCCAAACCGCGCGACAACCGATTCGGTGTCGTCGGTTGAACCATCATCTACTACCACAATCTCAGCCGGCGGCACCGATTGGTCGAGGACCGACTGGATCGTAGCTTCAATCTGATGCGCGCGATTGAAGGTAGGAATCACGACAGCGATATCGATCATGGCCCACGCCGCGCCAGCCATCGGGCCACCCGATCCTGGACGCCTTCGACGCCGTTCAGCACCAGCCGGGCCCCTGACAGACCGGCCATCGCGACGGGGCCAAGATTGGCGCCGGAGTCAAACCGCATCGTACGGCCCACATTGACGAACCGGCCATCGCGCATGCAGGCAAGCGGATCGCCATCCTCCAACAATTCAACGCGGGTTTCGCGGTCGTTGCGCGCATCGTGCTGGTCCAGGCCCGCGATCGCAACGACCGCCGGCCTAGAGCGACGAATGCGGTGCACCAAACGGATTGCGCGTGGATCGGGCAGAAATCGGGTATTGTAGCTCGCGTTCCAGACTTCGATCGCGCCAATGCCGTCGAGAACGACTCCGGGATAGGTGTAATTCGGGAGGACCGGATGTGCGGCAACGGTCAAGCCAGCCACTCCGTCCGTCATCGAAATGAAGTCGTCCACCGTTTCGGGCTCGATCCACCGAGTCAACCCGAGCGCAAGTAAATGAAGGCCCTTCAGACTCTTAAATCGAAATTCAAGCCCGGGAATCAGCGTCGGTCCATCAGACGACAGCGACCGACACTCCTCTGTGAAACGCCTGAAGACCTCGGGATCAAAGTCCTCCGCATGATCCGTCAGGGCTACAAACGCCAATTCCTTCTGTCTCGCGAAGGCTTGCAACGCCGGCAGCGAATCGCGCCCATCGTGAGAGTAAGACGAGTGAACGTGAACGACGCCGCGTACGCGCATCAGGTCAGCCGATCCGCGCCGACACGCCGGCCCATCGTTTCGCTGATAACTTGCTGATTGAGCTGCCTGATATCGTACCGACTTGCCGCAAACGCGCGGGCTGCTGCTCCGAGCCTGGCCAGCTCAGCATCAGCCAGTGCGGCGATCCGGTCAAGCTGTGCGGCCATCGCAAATGCATCTCCCTCAGGCACAAGAAATTGATGAAGCTCCGGTGCGAGCGATTCAGGCACGCCACCAGTGGCGGTCGCTACGACGGTTGCCTGCATGAGCATCGCCTCTTGAACCACGCAGGCCTGATTTTCCTCCCACGTGCCAACAACGATGCTGGGCACCATCAGCACATCCGACAGCCGCATTTCGTCCAGTAATCGCTCGCGCGGCAACGCACCAATGAGCTCGACATATGGCGCGAGCCGGGCCGCGTCGATCTGTGCCTCGAGTTCTGACAAAAGCGGTCCGCCGCCGACGATCCGATACCGAAGCGCGCGGTGCCCGGCCTCCACGAGCCGCCGAATCGCCTCGATCGAGTATCGAAACCCCTTTTCAGGACTCAAGCGCCCGATCGACAGAATGTTCAGGTGCCCGTCCCGACGGAGCACGCGTGGCGCGCTCTGCGGAAATTCTTCCAGCGAAAAGCCAACTGGGCTCAACACGATACGGTCGGCCGGGCAGCCGCGAGCGAGAGCGTGGTCCCGCGACTTGCTGGTGTTGGTGAACACCACATCAGCGGCCTGAAAGGCTTCGGCGGCCTCCCGCTCAGACACTTCAGCGACACCTGGAAGCTCACCACCGTGATAGTAAAATGCGATGGGCACGCCTTTGTACAGATCACGGAGGAATCGCACACGGCGGGCTGCGAGCAGATTGTGCACCAGACAGAAGGCAGGCGGTCTTGCCGGGAGTACCGCGAGCCTTGCGATATCCGTTAAGGTCGAGACGCGGGTGGGGCGCGCCACAACCGCTCGTTCGAGCGCCCGGAATCGGGTCACCGGCTCGGCCGCGATACCACGGAGCACCGCAGGCGCAAACTTGACCAGAGAGCTACGCACCGTCGGGAGGTATTGGGTGGATCGGTCGAGGGGCAGATTACCCCAGCTAGCCGTGCGAAACCCGGCGCCCAACGCAAAGATTCTCAACTCGTGCCCATCACGAATGAACTGGGCAAACTGCGTGTCGAAATACGGCTTATAAAGGCTGGGATACTGCTCGGCGATTACGTAGATAAGCACGGGCGCGCCTTGAGACAAACATTCCGGTGCCAAGGATGACGATCGGCTATCATCGGCGGCGAAACCAGTCAATCGACTCCCGAGCAAAAGGCCCAGCGTCCCCAAATTTCAGGACTTCATTCCGGTCTCCAGGCCACCACACGCGAAGAAACGCAAGCAATGCACGAAACCGCCCGGGCTCCTCCGGAGGAAGGTTTAGATCCGCCCGCGACCGACGCAGTCGGGTGAGCAGCTGATCGACGTCGCCCCACCACCACCGGCTTCTCACACCCACTTTCCACCGATGCACCGCCGGCCTCGGCTTGCCGGACGCCGCCGCCAACAGTAACACCGGAAAATCCACTCCGGAATCGACGGCGAGCTGCAGCGAGCCCCAGAAGCGACCGTTGATTTCCATGAGATACGGCACACCCGTTTCCGCCTGAATCTTGTATTCCACCATCGCGACGCCGGACCAGTCGAACGACTCGAGCAGCCGACATGAGCGATCGAAGAGCTCAGGATCGAGAGCAATGCTCTCCCGGTAGACGCTCACACCGCCTGACGGTGGCTTCTCACGTAGGCGGCGATGGGCAAACTGCGCAAGAATGCGCCCTTCCCACCGAAGCAGAAACACACCGATGCCGGGGCCGACGATCCGTTGCTGCGCTAGTACCGGGAATGCAGCGGCATCGAACTCAGCAAGCACGGAGTCCAACTCCACCCGATCCGATGCGTATCGAACTGAGGTTTTGACGCGTTGTCCGCGGCGCTCTCCGATCGATCGACTAGGCTTCAGCGCCACAGGAAATACGACAGCCGATGCCGCAGGGTCATGGGGATCGGCAAGCGCAACCTGGCGTGGAACCGCGATTCCGCACTCCGCAGCCCGGTCGAGCACCAACGCCTTGTTACAGATTTCCTCGAAGGCGTGCAGTCGGGGAGCGACGATCAACGTGCCGGGAAATTGTTCGGCGGTCTCCACAACAGCAAGGAGCGCGGGCTCGGAAATCGGGACGAGCACATCGGCCTTTAGCTCCCGCACAAGCACGCCGACCGCGCGTGCAAAACCGGTAGGGTCCGTGAGCGGATTCGGGGCCACTGAATCCGTCTGGCAAAACCTGGATGCCCCGGCCAGACTGCGGCCGCGCTCTGAGCATACGTGAACAGTGCACCCAGCGCCGCCTAGCGATCGTACCACGGCCAGCGCAGCACGCTGCTCTCCATCAGTAACCAAGACACTCCGGTTCACGATGGGAGCAACCTGGCCAGGCGCGCGGCAAGTCCATTGGCGGATAGGCCCGCTGGCACGTTGAGCCTCGGCAACTCAAACAAATCGCCGGGCGGCTGTCGGAGCCAACCCCCGTCCACGCGAAAGGCCCCAGCATAGCCCAAGCGCGCTGCCTGCTGCTTGGCTGCTGCTGAGAACAGCCCGTACGGGTAGGACAACCAGGGACACGCCGAGCTGGGAAAGCGCTCGTGCAACCAAGCTAATGGCGGGGCGAGCTCTCCAATGAGGTCTTCATCCGCGAGGGCTGCCAGATTGGGGTGGGACCAGGTGTGCGAGCCATACGAGATCCCCTCCGCGACCGCGCCCTCAAGGTCAGCCACGGAAGCGCAAACGCTCTGCTCAGGCGCGGGCGGCAGGCTCCGCGAATCAACGAGAGCGGCGGCCCGGACCTCGGCGTCGCGGCCGCGGAATTCGTGGAGCGCCCGGTCGCGGATGTCAGCACTCAGCGCATTTTGCCCCACACGACAGCTGTCGTCCCACCAAAAGCGCCCATCGGGAACAAACGCAGGCGCGATAAACATCGTGGCGCACAATCGCCGCGCTCGTATCTCAGCCAGGCCGAGGGTTACTGCTCCCCGGTACGCGTCGTCGAACGTTATCGCAACCCGCGGCCTCTCCGAGCCTATTGAAGTCTTGAACAAATCGCTGATAGCTATGACGCTCGCGGTGGACTGGATGACGTCCAGATGGGCGCGGAAAACTGAGATGGGAAGATGAAGTGACTGATCACCGTCCGGTGACCTGCCGTCCGCGATGATATTGTGATAAGCGAGTACCAGCGTCCGGCCACGGCTGCGGCCGCCGAGCAGCTGCGACCGCGATGCGAGCGCCAGTGCGAGCTCCGCGATCTGCTTGGGTCGACTCACGTCCGCCGCACCACAGCTGCCCCAGTCTCCGCGTTTGCCGCGCCGCGGACGGCCTCATAGCGATCGATCATGTCTCGTTCAATCACGTTCCATGAGTAAGTGCTCTCAGCCGTCTGCCGGGCCCCCCGCTCGAGGTGCATTCGCAGCACCGGGGATTGCACAATATCTACCACTGCCTTGGCGAATGTGGTCGCAGTATCTCGCAACAGGATATTCTCGCCCTCGCGGGCTGACAGGCCCTCGGCGCCGATCGTCGTCGAAACAACCGCTTTGCCCATCGCCCAAGCGTCCAGCAACTTGAGGCGAGTGCCTCCGCCCACCCGCAATGGCGCGATGAAGCAGGCTGCGGTGTCGAGACTCGGGCGCACATCATCGACGTAGCCCGACAGTTCGAGCCCATTGCGCCCGCTGTATCTCGCAATTTCCGCCTTGGTGGCGCGGCCAACGAACGTCACCGGCTCAGAACAGCCGAGGCGCCGAATCTCCGGCAGGACGGCTGACTCGAACCATTGCAAGGCGTCGAGATTTGGGAAATAGCTCGTGCCGCCCACGAAGACGATCCCATGACGGACGCTCGACTGCGGGAGGAAAAAATCGGTGTCTACACCATTGGGCACCACCGCAAACGTGCCCCGCCCCGCCTCGGCCTCAAGAACGGCCTGATCCTGTGGCGAAACCACGAGATTGAGCGCAACTCGCGACACCCACCGCTGCTCCTCGGCAGCAAGCTTGGCGGCCTGTAACCGAAGGTACGCGCGCCGCAGGTATGATCGTTCTGCGTCGGCCCGCCTCTTCAGCAGCAGTGCTTCCGCATTATGGTGAGTGAGAATGGTCCGGCGCTCGGGCAGCGCATCCAAATGGTGCACAAGATCCAGACTGTCTACGTGCACCAACTCGAATGACACGCGCTCCAGCGTCTCCCGCAGGGCAGCCGTAAACCGATTCGACTCGTGGACGTAGTAAGTGTAGGCTCGGCCACCGGCCAGACTTCTCGCGTGGTCCCAAACCATTCGCAGCCGATCGCGCTCCTGCTCGATCGGGAACGCCCGAAAAGCTCCGATGTGCGACAGCGCGGCTATGCGCTCCTCGAGCGAATGATGCGCGGTTGCACGGTCCGATCGATCGAAACAAAGGGCGGTCACCTGGTAGTGTCGCGCGAGGAGGCGAAGAATGTTGAACGATCGAATTGCCGCCCCGTTGTGCGGAGGGTATGGCAGCCTGTGAGAAAGGAAAAGCAGATGCGGTCGAGGCATCAAAATAGGCCGGAATGAGTCATCAGGTGAACTATTTGCCCCTGCGTACAACCGGTGGATGTCGCGTGCGGCGAGGTCGCCACGCGGGAATGACTGTGCCGGGCACAGCAGTATCGCCATGCCCGGCACGGTCGCGATCGGGAGCGAGCAACGAACTTACATGCCGATGCCCGACAGGTACACCTGATTGACCCACAGGTGGTCTGTGCGAGTCTTCGCCGTGCCCCCCTGGCCACCCCAGATCGGATGCCACTTGCGCCCGAAGAACCCCGCCGGATGCGCCGCATCGCGAAACAGAATGTCCGAATAGGAAAGCACCTGGACCCCGTCCAGCCACACCTGCATCCGGCCGTTTCTGACCCCGGTGTCATTCAGCTTCATCACCATCTCGTAGTGGTGCCACACGTTCGCGCGAATCTTAGTAGTGAGATTGAGATTTTGGGACATCCAGCGCGTTTCTGCGGTCCCCTGCAATCCAAAATTGATGTTCCACGATGACATGACCGAGGTTTGCAGCCCGTTCCCGCCCATGACCATGTAGACCTGAGAAGCGTTATCCGTCACCGCTCCCACACCCCAGTAGCCCCAGAGCTTGACGCCGACCAGCTGCGTCTCGAAGTCGGCAGATGGAATCTTGAACCAGCCGGACTCGTAAACCTCGCGGTACTGCTTGGGTGCGGTCGCGTCGGCCCAGCCACCAAACTGGTCGTCGCCATACCCAGGCTGCAGTCCCGCCGGAAACACGATGTCGAACACGTTCGGACTAATCGGAGCGGTACCATCCTGCTTGATCGCCTCATCCAGTCCGTACCGCCACCAGCACCCTGCCACCACCGGCTCCGTTCCACCACACCCGAGGGAAGCAACCGAGCTCGTGGCCGAAATGGAGCTTGGGAAGCGCAGATCCCCGAAGCGAGTGTAGCCGGCCGGCTCGTTCCCAGCCGGCAACGGTTGTGCTGTTGTCGTCAGACTCGATATAGGGGAGGTGACCGACACAGGTGCGGTGATCGACACGGCGGCGGTAGCCGAGTATCCGTCCTTTGTCTTCGCGGTCACGACGTAGGATCCGGGAGTCGTGCCGGCCGTGTACTGGCCAGCCGAGGTCACCGAGCCCCCCGTGGCCGTGAACAAAGCGGAGACTGGCTGCACGACGCTATCGTCAAATTGCGCCGTCGCGACGAACTGGCGCGCATCGCCGGTCATCAGCACCACGGGCGTAGGCGCCAGCATCAGCCGAACGATGTGGTGGATCAGGGCCGAATCCATCACCGTCACCTTTACAGTGTCAGCGACACCTGTGCTGGCGTAGGACGCCCACACGGAGTAGGTGCCGGGCGTCGAGCCTGCAATATAACGCCCGAGAGAATCGATGCGCCCACCCTCCGCCGACCAACCGAGGTCGGTAGGTTTGATACTCGCACCCTTGTCCGAGCTGGCGGCGAACTGGGCCGCTTGCCCAAAGCCTACAGAAACACCGGTCGGGCTGATGGAAAATTGCTGGGTTCGGCGCCCGTTCCCACCCCCTGTCCCACCCCCGGTCGCGGCACGGGCAGCATTGAGACCGGCATACGGAGACAGAGAATCCATATCCCCACCCGTGCACGCCAGGACCGTCAAAGTCCAGAGCGGCGCGGAAGAACGGAGCAAAGCCAAACGGGCGGAAAGCTTGAACTTGTACGTCATGGCTACAGGCTCCTCCATAGGGGGTGCATGTTGCGGCCATCGCTTGCGAATGCACACGAAAAAGGACCGCGAGCGCCCGGGCTCCTGGTGAGGAGACGCGAGCACGCTGGCGGCCCGGCCGGCATTGCGACTTCCGTCGCGTTAGCCCCGTAACTCTGCGTCCCAACCTTTCGGTCGGTTTGCTCTTGGCAGCGGTATTCCACGAATATGACGATGCCTCGGTGAGGCGTCGTACCGGCGTTCTGGCAAGAAATAAACCAACATCAAGCCGATCGTCGCATGGGTGATAAACATCGATTGCTTATTGAGTTACAACACTGTGCCATATGCCAAATCTTGCACACTTCGTCAATTTATTGAACGCAGTTTTTGGCTAGCGCCAAGGACGCGGCGTTTCGCGAGAGTGCTACGGCGCCCGCCGGCCGTGCTTCGAACTGGCCCCGACCGCTACAAATAGCAAAGCGCGCACGCGTCCGAGAGAGACGCGTACGCGCTTGGAAAGCGACAGGAATTCCTGAGCGATCGGCGATCGCTATCGCATGATTCAGCCGCTAGGGCGCCGAGTTGCCGCTTACATAGATATCATCAAAATACAGATAGTCGAAGCGGCTTCGGAGCTCATGATGTGCGCTCGTGCCCCCAAAAGTCGGCGCGAGCTGACGATTGAAGAAGCCCAGCGGAAAGGCTTGAGTACGGAATCGCACGTCGTTGCGGTTGAGAATCAGATAATTGTGGCCGCCCCACGACGCCCACATTTTGAGCACGCCGTCATCCGCCACGGCAGGATAAATGGCGTTGGTCTTGAGATAGATTTCATACTGAATCCACTGGCCAACGGGTATTTCCGGATGAGGGTCGATCGACAGTCCGGCGGACGCCGCCCCACCGGCGGGATAGCCATTGAGATCGTTTCCATAGCTGTATGACCAGTTCAAGCCTTCCGACTGGCTCGTCTGATTGCCAAAGCCGAGACGAAATCCCGTAATCCGACCCTGAGCATCCGGATGCACCCATGCGGCCGCGTATAACTGATTCGCCTGTAGAATCCCCGCTTTCGCCGCAGGATTTCCATTGCCGAAGAATCCGAGAGGCTTCCAGATGACGATATCCAGCATCTCAAAGTCCGGCAGATCCCCAACCCGGAACGACCCGGACTCATAAAACTCGGTGGACTCGTGAAAAGGCATGAACAGATTTCCGGGCTCGGTTGCGGTCTGCCCAGGATCGAAATCATGCCCAGCGCCACCCGGGTATACAAAGCGAAGTACGCCGCCCGGGCTCGTCGGCGCCGTGGCGTCGGTAACCATGCCGTTGTATCCGTTGAAGTTGTAGAACGAGGCCACACCCAGCGACGTGTGCCCTGGCAGTGACCCGCCGGCATCATAGCTGATGAGCGGAGTCATGTAAGAGGGCTCGTGCGTGTGCGGTGCCGATTGGACCGGCGAGGGAGATGAGCCAGTCGGAGCGGGCGCTGGCAGTGTCGACACGCCCCAGCTTCCGCCGGAGGCCCAGGTCCCGGAGGCCATCGCCATGGCGGGAGCACCACTCACCGAATTGGCCGCCGTTGGTCCGCCACCTTCATCGAACGTGACCAAGCTGACGATCCCCACATCGCCGGCGGTCGGCGCGGCTGAGCGCGCCGAACCGGTCAACGTCATGCTTCCATCCATTACGTACACGCCGAAACCGTCAACGGTGCCGTTGGCGGACCATGTGTTGAGCCCAGTCGCGATCGAAACGACGCTGCTCCCACCATTAGTGGTCAGCGGGCCGGCCGTGTAGTCCTGATCGCGCTGCCCCACGACACCACCGGCATCGTCGAAGATGATCAGTTCTCGCTGCGGGGTTGCGAAGTCATTGTAATGCGCATAGATGACATAGTATCGCGCCGCATCAAAGGCCTGCACCGAAGTTTGGGGTGTCGCAATTTCCTGCGTGGACCATCGGGAACGCAATTGAACCCGATTCTGATCATCCCGTTCAACGATCAGCTCGACCTTCCTGCCCGAATAGGTCCCATCAGAGATCGCCATCAGGGTCCTGCTATCCCAGGGGTTGAGTCGCGTGAATATGTCTCCCCTGATTCGCATCTTGATCACGACACCCTGAGCCGCTGCATCCAGCCGGGCGATCGGCGCCATCGCAACGGCGCCTACTCCGGCCGAGTTGCCCGGCTGAAAGCTCGCCAGGCCGCTACCCGACAGGCCGGAGCCTACGGGTTGCGTTGCGGTGCCGCCGCGCCACGATCCGGCAGGCGACCATTGCGGGTCCTGAAGGAGGAGTGCCGGCGCGCCAGCTACCGCGTTTGCGGCCCTCAACCCCGCCCCCTCGTCGAATCCGATCAGGCTCACGATCCCGGGGTCGGCAGTCGTCGGCGCCTGGAATCGCTCCAATCCGCTGAGGATCCGCGCCCCGGCAAAGGCATAAACCGCCAAGCCATCGAACGTGCCGCTCGCGGACCAATTGCTGAGACCCTTGGCGACGTGAATGGCCCCGTTTGCGCCGGACGCACCCAACTCGCCTGCCGCATACGACGCGGTGGCCCGCTGCAGCTCGCCGCCGGTCGAATCGCTCAACGCCAGCTCTCGCTGCGGGCTCGCCGCATCGTTGTAGTGAGCATAGATGACATACTCGGCGGACGACGCCACGCTTGAAACGCTGAAGAATTCGGACTGAACTACCACTCCGTGACTCCAGTTGGCGACCAGCCGGACGCGATCACGGTCATCGCGCTCTACGACCAGCTCGACCTTTCGCCCCGCAAAGCTGCCGTCATCGATGGAGAAAAGCGTTCGTGAATCCCAGCCACGCAGGCCCGTGAATACATCGCCGCGGATCCGAAGCTTGAACGCCACCCCTTGCGTGGCCCGCTGGAGCGCGTCGATCGACGCCTCTGCCGAGCCGCCAGGGTCGGATGTGTTCCCCGGATGAAATGTTACACTCGATCCGAGGCCACTCTCGCCGAAGGAGTGCGAGCCCGGATCACCATAGGCCCTTGGTGACGTCGGTCCGCTATCGGAGCACGCCCCGATGGCCATCGACAGGGCGGCACTGGATACAACAAGCAATCGCGTCACAAACTTCATCAGTTTCTCCCATTCTGCAGTCAGGGATGGATTTCGGCGGAGGCGGACACGCAAAAGGGCCGACAGCGCCGGTCCCAATGCAAGGATCCGGAAACGCTGGCGGCCCGGCTGACATAGCGGCGCTAGTGCCGCGTTAGTCCCGAAGCTCTGCGCCCCGACCTTTCGGCCGGTTTGCTCTGAGCAGCGACGAACTTGTACACCATCTGGCACAACAGACTCGCATCATGACATGCGGAGCCCTGCGGCCGACAATGCTTCTAGGTACGTCAGAATCGTCGCTGAAGGAAAAACGTGCACTGGTGGGAACCGCCAAAGCGTCCGAACCGTGCGGGAACATTTGCGCCCAAGAATGTGGAACGGCTAGTTGCGCCAACCAGAATCATAGCCAGGTCGCATGGCTGGCGCCACTCCTGAAACTCGGAATGGCGTGCCTACGCCATCTTGGAGTGCGCCAAATCCTTCCGAAGCGTAACAAAGGCGGCCATCGGATGACCGGACGGGCTGACAGGCTTCAGGCAGATCGCCGCCAACGGTGCCTCCAACGGCGAGAACAAGGTTCGAAGCGGACCAAGTCCAGACAACAGACGCTGGCCCGGCACAGCCCCCTCCCCCCACACCTCGATGTCAACACAGGAAACGCCGGCGACTGAAAGCAAGCGCGAACGCAGGGTGCTCGCATCGTAATGCCGCTCAAAGAAAACCGGCCGCCCGTCGTTCGACGCCCGCTCATAAACATCCTGAGGCACGAAGGTTTCCCGGTAGGCACGATCGTACGGAACGGTCAATACGATGCGCCCGCCGGGACGCACAACACGCACAAGCTCCGCGATCGCTCGTGAGTCCCCATCGTCGGGTATGTGCTCGAGCACGGATACCGAGTATGCAGCATCAAACGAATCACTCGAATATGCGAGTGCCCGGCCATCCTGTACTTCCGAATGCACACGACCCGCGCCGGAGCCGGCCCGACCCTGAGCCACGGCGAAGCGATGGCTGAGCTCGACCGCCGAGGGAAGGATGTCCGTCGCCGTGACCGCGAATCCGCGGCGCGCGAGCATCCCCGCCAAGTCCTTCGGGCTTCCGAGATCCAGGAGCGTGCCTGATGCTCCGATCTGTCTGATCACATAGGCAAATTCAGCGGTTCGCCAGTAGCTCGCCGGAAGCAGCAGCCGTTTCAGGCCAAGTACCTGCTCGGAACGGACGGTGGCGAAGCCAATGGCGATGCCCTGCGCCCAAACGGATGCCGCTCCGGAAATGCGCTGTGAAAAGGTGGTCATTCACATCCCTCGATGGGTATTAGCGCCCGCCGCGCTTCGCGAGACCGGGTCATTGTACGTGGTTATGCCGTGGGGCTGGGTGCGATCTGTGCTGGCGCGGGCAAAGCTGGCGATAAATCCGGCAATACATCGAGGCTTCGGAGTGTGGAGCTGACCTCCGCCCACCACCGGGTCCACCGCAGCTCATAGTACTGAACGGCGCCGACCGCTCCCGTTGCGGCCTCCTCGACGGCGGCAGTCACCCCGTCGACGGTCAACGGCGTATAGATGGCGCCGTCTCCGAAAATGGCCCTGGCGACGCCATCATCTGCCAGGATTGGTCGCTTACCAACGCAAATCGCCTCATAGGCTCCGCACGGCAGACACGCCGGATCGCTGGAAAGGACGGCTACACATCGAGCGGAGCGCAATGCAGCCCAGTACGCTCGGCCGGGCAAGAACCCGGTGAGTCGTGTGGCTGAGTCCAGCGCGGCCCGCGTGACGGCCGGAAGCTTGGTCGGATCGCCCGTGACCCAGATGGCGTAGCGGCCCGCGAGTTTCCGCGCGGCGTCAGCAATTAACTGAAGCGGCTCATCAAGCGCAAACGAACATACAAATATGACTGCGTGAGCGGCGGCACTGTCAATCCGAGTTCCGACCGGAGTCGGGAGCGGATCGGGAAGCACCAACGATTCGGTTCCGAACACCGCATCCGCAAACCGCGCATTCTCGTCATTGGAGACAATGACAACTTGCGCAGACCGCAGCGCCCACCGCTTCAGCGGCAGAATAAGCGGGCGAAGCAAGCGAGGACCCGATCGCCGTAGGGCTTTCGTATGGACATCGGCGACAAGACGGACCGAACCTCCTCCGAGCGCCCTGTAGGCCGCCAGCAGTATGCCGAGTGCGAGAGAGAATTGGTACCAGATCAAATCGGGCCGGCGCCTAGCCAGGGCGAACGCGGTGCCAACAAGGCCGCCCACATGTCTCCGCATTCCTGACGAGCCCGCGACGAGCAGCACCCGCTCGAGACCAACAACACGGCAGAGGGACCGCGACCGCTGGGAATCATTCCAGGTCAGAAATACGGCACCGGCCATCGCTACTCCACTCGTAGCGTCGTGGCAACCACCGTTCCTGCCGGCGTGCTCGCCACATGCCACACACCCGTGGATACCGAAGTCAACCGCCCGTACCCGTGCGCGTAGGGCGTCGCCCGAATCTCGCAAGGCAACACGCCGGCATCCGCCTCAACTGCCACCCCGACGCGGAATGCTTGAAGCGCTACCGTTCCATCTGGAAGAAGCTCGGGCAGCGCCCCGGGTCCAAAACCTATCGTGAGTCGCGCGGGCTCCCCCGATTCCGAGGAGAGCACGTCACGAATCGAAAGCCCAGTCGATGACGCACACCACGCACGTACATGTTCATACCGTAGCCCTGCCGAGCGCCACCTATGAAGCGCGCTCCAGGACGCCTCGCCGTCGCCCAACTCCGTGACCAGCGGGGCGGAAGGGAAGCGACGCCAGTGGAAAAAGCCGGAGATACGATACGCTGGGTTGCCCGGCCAATGGACGGTATTATGCGCCTCGGGCAGTTTGAACCAGATCGACTCGGACGTGCTTGCATAGACGAATGTGCCGGGGTCGGTGATGATTGCCACGCCGTCGCAAAACACGCAATATGAGAGCGCATCTGCGTGCGCGTGTCCGGGATTGTCGCGATGCCCGTGAGGGCCGAAGTCGACATACAGCGCCATCTGACGTTCATTGGCGATCCACTTCCGGCAGCCGATGCCAAAATTCGGAAGGACTCCAGCGGCCGAAGCGGGGAGCGGGCCCATCAGCTCACCAAGCTCAACCGAGACCTGCTTACCCGAGAAGGTACGCCCCGCGTCGCCGAATCGTAGGAGTTGCCCATCCGGCGTGGTCATTATCCGCAGCGCGGCGGTCGCTCTTTCAACTACTTCATGATTTGGCCCAATGCATGAGCCGCCCCTCTCCCGGTCGGCGGCGGCGATCGAATTGATCAGCAC
The DNA here is from genome assembly GCA_038321865.1 of Gemmatimonadales bacterium. Classification (GTDB taxonomy): domain Bacteria; phylum Gemmatimonadota; class Gemmatimonadetes; order Gemmatimonadales; family GWC2-71-9; genus JAICUF01. The sequence goes on along the minus strand of JBBQFH010000024.1, from coordinate 24,800 downwards.
AAGTGCCTGAAGGTGATAGTGCGGACACCTCTCAGTATGACCGCCATCGGCCAGAAACTGACGCTTGATTTCGGAGCTCAATCGTCGGATGAGGGAGTGCGGCAGGCGGGTGTCATGGAGCAGGAAATGATATGCTGCATGCCCAACAGTATTGATCAATCGATGGTTTCCCGCGGGCTCGCACAGTCTTCCCCAGAGCAGCACGGGCCGATGCCTCACGACAAATCGTCGAAGCCAGGTGTTCCACTCAGGAAGTGCAAGTCCGGCGCGCCGCAGTGTCTCAGCGGCGGATAGCAGCGACATCAGCCTCAAGGCGGCGGTCGTCACATCCCAACCAACCTCGGGGCGCCACATCACTCCCGCCGCAGCCCCACGGAGCACAGCCCCCAGTCGGGATCTTGATTCCTCCGAGCGCTGTACGGCATGGAGCGCTGCTGCGAGGGGTGCGGCACCCCGAAGACGAAGCATGTCATGGAGGAACTCGGGATCCTCACGACCGGCAGTGAGCTCCAGATCGAGGCTGTTCGCCAAGGCGTCGAGGCAACGAATAGCGTCGTCGTCATAGCCCATCCGGTCGCTCGCCGTCACGCCTAGCGAAAGCCCCGAGAGAGCGCCAGCGAAAACGCGTCGCCTGATGGGACGAGTCAGCCGCCGTGCAAAGTAATAACCAACACGGAGCACTCGCCGCACGACGGCCAACAACCCGGCAAGAGTCCGCTGCTCCATGACTAATCGCCCGTCGGCATTCGGTTGGAATCGCCGATGAGCCGCCGTAGCTGCTCGACGCCGCCGTCACGCACTCGGCTATGGACCGCCATCGTCACCAACCTCTGCGCCAGCCGCCTCGCCCCCGCGAAATCATCCGCTGAGTCGACCACCCGCTCCCGAAAGCCCGGCAGATCCGCCAGACTCACCGGATAGCTCGGCAACACGCCAAGGCGCACCGCGACCTTCGATCGGAGCCGCTCCAACAGCTGATCATCATCCACCAGCACCGGCAACCTCAGATACCCCGGCCGCGCGGACGGATCTTCCGACCGGATCACCCGGAGCTTCTTTCCCCGCCTCTCCAGCAGCTTCGTCAGCTTGGCCGCGTTGCGACGGCGAATTTCCGCCTCGCGGTCCTCCAGATGGAGCGATGCCGTAAGCACACCGGCGGAGAAGGCCGACATCCCGGCGGGCGCCCACGGCGCGTGGTAGACGGTGTTCCCCAACCCCAGGAACGGCAGCGAGGCGGGCACGTTGTAGATCGCCGGACGAGCCAGTGCCCACTGCGCGACCGTCGCCACGAAGTCGCGCGCCGGAAGCCGGCCCTCGGCCAGCGGGGCCTCCAGCACCTCCAGAGCCTCGACCTGCGCCGCCGATGTCGCATCGTCGGCGAGCAGCGCACCGCCACCGCCACCGGTGACACCCTTCCCACGCCCGAAGCTCAGTATCCCGAATGCCCCCATCGTCCCGACACGGTGCCCCCCAAGCCACGCGCCAGTACCCTGCGCGGCGTCCTCGATCAGCACCACTCCCGCGGCGTCGGTAACGACGCGCAGCGCACGCATCGAAACCGGCACTCCGTACAGATGCACGGCGACGACCGAGCGCGCCCCGGCGACAATCGCCCGGCTGAGCGAGGCGCGGTCGGGCGCAAGGGTGTACGGATTGAGATCGTACAGGATCGGCTGGGCACCGGCCTGGTCGCAGGCGGTGGCGACGTCGTAGCAGCAGAAGGCGGGGAGCGCGACCGGGCCGCCGGCGGCACGGATCGCAAGGGCCAGCGCCGAGGTCCCGCTGTCCGTGAGCGTCAGATCATGCGGGGAGTAGCGCTCGTCGAGCCGGCGAGCCAGATCGTGGACCGCCGACGAGCCCGCCAGCGCGGAGCGCAGCCCGGATACGATCGAGCCCATCCCCAACGGCGAATACACCGGCAGCTGCCGCCGCAAGTTGATCCGCGGCCGCTTCATGGAATCCCCCGCACCACCCTCGGCCCCAGGGCGGTCGCGAGCGCGAGCGGCAGCTTCTTCCAGATTCGCGGACCCCAGGCGTAGGCGCCATCGTCGGGCGACGGGGTCGCCGCTTGGCCACCGCCGGGCACATGCTGGTACCACCAGAGGGGCTCGTCCAGCGCGCCCCACTGGCGCTTGAAGCGATGGGTGCCGCCGTCGGGAGTGCAGCGGCCGAAGTTGAACCGGGTGACTCCTTCACGCGTCGCCCGCTCGATGAACGACCAGTAGAGCGCCATGTTGGGCGCGATCCGGTTGAACTCGCCCAGCGCGGAGGCCCACGTCATCTCGAACTCGGTACCCCACCGAAAACCGCAGCCGGCCGCGATCGGCCGCTCGCCGAGATAGGCGCAGCCGAACCAGACATCCTGCCCGAACCGCTCGGCGATCGCACGGAAGAGGGCGCGGGGCTGGGTCGGCGTGCCCAGATCCCGCATGTGACGCGCGAAGATCTCGAAAAAGGGATCCACCTGGTCCGGTCCGTAGCTGACCGTGATCCCTTCCTTCTGCGGCCGCTTCACCTGGGCCCGCAACTTGGTCCCCAGCCCCTTCCACACCGCCTCGGGGTCGCGGCTCTCCGGCAGCGGAAGGACCACCGTGATCTTTCGATGCGACACCGGCAGCTCCACCGGCAGCTCGATCGCGCTCCGGAGCTCCAGCAGCTTCGCGCGGTCCCCATCCGCGATCCGCACCGCCTTGGACGTCAGCAGCCGGACCGCGTCCGGCGTTCCGAGGGGCCCGCCGTAGTTGAGAAATGGCATGGAGACGACGTAGCGGCCGAACGCCAGGCTCCGGACCTGCACCAGCGGCAGTATCCCGGCGAGGGCGCCCGATCCATCGCGCGCGGCAAGATAGGGACAGGCGTGTCCGTACACCTCGGCGATCAGCGGCTTCCAGCCCCAGCGGTGATAGTGCGTCCATCCCGCCTGTTCCCGGCCGAACGCATCCCAGCCGGCGCCATCACCGGCATACCGCTCGACGGAGAGCGTCATGCGGTCACCACCGCGGGCCACGGGTCGGACGCCGAACGGGTCGCAAAATCGAAGTAGTCTGCCACCGAGGTGAAGCGGAACTCGCCCAGCAGGCGCTCCAGCCGCGGAAGGGTCCGGCCGAGGCCGCGATAGTGGCGTACCCGCGTGAGCCAGGGGGCCGGCAGCCGGGGCTGGGCCGGATCGATCTCCCAGGGATGGACGTAGAACATCCCCGGAATTCCGCGCTCGCCGTGCTCGCGAAAGGCGCGCCGGATGAGGGCGAAGGGAAAGTGCCGCAGGTAGCCGCCGCCGGCGGCGGGAAGGCGCGCGGGGCCGAGCGTGGTCGTGGCCAGGGGCAGCTCTAGCAGGGTGCCTGAGGGACGGGTGATCAGGTGCGGATGCGGCGGGGCCGACGGGTAGCCGTAGTCGGGGCGATGAATCGGAAAGAGACTCGAGTCGTAGCGGTGCCCCTCCTCCAGCAGCACGTCGAACGCCCACTCGCCGCCGGGACGGATCGAGAAGCTGGGCGCGCGGAAGCCCCAGACCGGGCGGCCCGTCGCATCCTCGAGCGCGGCCTTGCACTCGCGCACGTCGGTGCGGAACTCCTCCGGCGTCAGGCCGCTCACCTTGCGATGCCAATAGGTGTGCGAGGCGACCTCGTGTCCGAGGTCCGCGATCCGGCGCACGAAGGCCGGATACTTTCGCGCCACCCACCCCACGGTGAAGAAGGTGCCGAGCGTATCGTGGCGCGCGAGCAGGTCGAGGATCACGTCGGTGCTGGCCTCGACCCGGCTCGGGAGGGTGTCCCACTGCTCGCGCGGCACCAGGGCGCTGAAGGCGGAGACGTGAAAGTATTCCTCCACGTCGACGGTGAAGAAATGGGGAGGCGCATCGGCCGGCAACATGGGCAGATAAGCTAACCGGCGTAGTATCTTACGACCATGACTTCCTCATCCTGTCTCGTGACCGGCGGCGCCGGGTTCATCGGCTCGCACCTGGTGCGCGCGCTTCTGGCGGACGGGCATACGGTGCGCGTGATCGACAACCTCTCCACCGGCTCCGCCGCCAATCTGGCCGAGGTCAGCGGCGCCATCGACTTCCAGGAAGCCGATCTCCGGGATGCGGCGGCGTGCGACCGGGCAACGGCGGGCGTCGAGCTGATCTTCCACCTGGCGGCGCTGCCCAGCGTGCCGCGCTCGATCGCCGATCCGTGGGCCTCGCACGACCACAACGTGAACGGCACCATGCGGCTGCTCGAGGCCGCCAGGCGGGCCGGCGCCCGGCGCGTCGTCTACTCGGGCTCGAGCTCAGTGTACGGCGACACTCCGACACTGCCCAAGGTCGAGACCTCCGAGCCGCTCTGCCGCTCGCCCTACGCCACGGCCAAGCTGGCGGGCGAGCAGTACGTGCTCGCCTTTGCCCGCGCGGGGCTGCTCGAGGGCGTGGCGCTCCGGTACTTCAACGTCTTCGGGCCGAGACAGAGCCCGCACAGCGCCTACGCCGCGGTGATTCCGGCGTTTCTGGAGGCGGCACGGACCGGTGGCGTGGCCGAGATCCACGGCGACGGCGAGCAGACGCGCGACTTCACCTACGTGGACAACGTGGTGGCCGCGAACCGCCTTGCAGGGTTCGGGCCAGCAGAAAAGGTCAACGGCTGGGTGGCCAACTGCGGCGCCGGCGGCCGGACCTCGCTCAACACGCTGCTCGGCCTGGTCGAGAAGGTGGCCGGGCGCCCGGTGGCGCGCCGGCATGCCCCGCCCCGCGCCGGCGACGTGCGGGACTCGCTGGCCAGCCTGGAGCGGGCGGAGCGCGTGCTGGGGTACCGGCCGTCGGTGTCGCTGGAGACCGGGTTGGCGCGAACCTGGGAGTGGTTCAACGGCTAGGGATCCGTCGCGGATGTGACAAAGAAAAGCGCCCCGGCCGAAGCCGGGGCGCTTATTTACTGCCACTGCGTGATGCGGTTGGTTCAGGCAACCTTGCGACGGCGCTTGAACGCACCCAGGCCGCCCATACCGGCCAGGCCAGTCGCCAGCAGCGACATGGTCATCGGCTCGGGAACGGTGGAAGTCGAGCAGTTTGCGTCGTACGGTCCCGCGTTCACCGTGCCATTTGGCGCGATGATCAGCTTGGTCGAGCAACCGCCCGGCCCAGCCTGCGCATGGATTGAGAAATCCAGCGCCGCGAGTTCCTCGGTGGTCAGCGCGCGGCTGAAGGTCATCGTGAACGTAAAGCCTGCCGCCGTACCCTCGTTCACCTGGAGGCCGTTCTGCGGCGACGGGTTGCCCGCCTCGAATCCGATCGCCTGAATGTCATTGGCGGTGCCCTGCGCGAAACGACCCGTCAGCGCGGCATCGATCGTCGAGCTCGTCACCGTCACACCACTCGGCATATGGGTAAAGCCGAAGGAGGTGAACACGCCCGGGCCAAGATTACGAATGGTGATCGTCGCCGTGGTGTTGGCCGCGTTGAATGACAGCCCTACCGATGCGCAGGTCTGGAACGACGAGCCGCCGCAGACCTGCTGATAGGTGAGCGGCAACACAAGCGCGTACCCGCTCGTGGCCATACCGGCCAGAAGCGCGGCGGCGCCGCCCACTCGAAACAGTGCCTTTTTCATCATACTCGTTCCCCGAATGCAAGTTTGGTGCGGCAGCTACCGCGTGACCTTCGAATGCCTCAGCCCCTTGACGCCCATCACGAGAAATCCCGCCGGATACAACACCATCTGGCCAACCGCCTTCGCGACCGCCTTCTTCAGCCCCGTTCGCAACAGCGGCTGTTGCACTGTGCGGAATGCCACCGGCACATCGAGCAGGTAGAGCACGCCGATTGCCAGAATCACCACAGCGAGCACGATGAACAGAATCGACCAGCCGCGGACCGCGCTCCTTCGGCCACGGGCAACGGCGGCACCCAGCAGGAGCCCGAACCCAAGCACAGTGACCGGAAGATTGTCCAGAGTCGAGGCAACCGTGCCGAACTCCCACTCCGGGTTCCCGAACATCAGCGGATACCAGGCCAGCAAGATGTCCAGCAGGCCGAGCACCACGAAAATGGCTCCGAGAACTCCGATCAACTGCCACCCAAACTCTGGGGCCGGCGGCAGGTACGTCTTCTTGACCTCTTCCTCGTCCAGCAGAATCTTCGGCGGGGCCATCAGGCTCCTGTGGCTGTCCGGTATGGACGGTGGTGAGGGTGTATCTTGCCGCAGTCCCCGACGCGTTGACGCGTTGATGATCCGGAAAGTCGGGTGAGCAAGCGGCATGCCGCTGTGATCCACAGCACACGCGATTATAAGCCCAATCCGGCCAACGTGATAGATATTCTCACCGACGACGTTTCTGGCCTGCTGTTGTAACGCCGCATCACCCGCCGTGAGGCGGACCTTCCGCAAATGCAAAGGATGGCACCGATTGCCGGTTCGCCCCGCCCGCAGCACGACCGGCGCCGCCCTCACCCTCGGCGCGCTCGTGGCCATCGCCGCCCTGACCCTCCGCTCCGCTCCGGACCAGGTGCTCGACGCCGTCAGGACGCCGCTCGATTGCCTGGTCTGCGGCGACGTCGGCGGCGCCGACGTGCTGCTCAATCTGGCCCTCTTCCTGCCGCTGGGGCTCGGGCTCGGCGTCCTCCGCCGTACTCTCCGGACGGCGACCGCCTTCGCCTTCCTGGTGAGCCTGACCGTCGAGCTGCTCCAGTACACCGTGGTCGTCGGCCGGGACGCCAGCCTCAGCGACCTCCTCACCAATACCGCCGGTGGCGCGCTCGGGTGGCTGCTCGTGACCCACGGCGCCCGGCTGGTCCGGCCCGCGCCGGTAACGGCCCGGCGCCTGGCGGCCCTGGCCACGGCGGTCTGGCTGGCTGCGTACGCGGCGAGCGCCGCCGCCCTGCACCCCGCCGCGGCCGGCGGGGGCTACTGGGGCCAGTGGGCCCACGACTTTCCCCTCCGCGGCACCTGGGCCGGCCGAATCGTGGGCGTCCGGCTCAACGAACTGTCCCTTCCTGACGGCCCTCTGTCCATTACGCCGCTGGTGCACCGGCGGATTGCGTCGGGCGAGTTCGACCTGGTCGTGCAGGCCACCTCGGGCCGACGCGTCGAGGAGAACGCCCAGATCTTCGGGCTCGCCAACGATTCGGGCGACATCTTCCTCGAATGGCGCCAGAAGGAGACGGACTACGAATTTGCCGTCCGCGGCCGGGCCGGCGTGCTCCGCCTCCGGAGCCCGACGATCGTGGTTCGATCAGCCGCCCCCGCCGATGCCGGCGTGCCGATCGCATTCACCCTCGGCTGGCATCACGGGGTGATGACGGCGGCGGCGGTGCGGGCGCGTGGGGCCGAAAGGGTGGAGCGAGTGCTGGCGCCCAGCATGAGCTGGACCTTCCTCTGGCCTTGGGAAACCGATCTGGGGCGGCTGACGGGACTGGCGAGCGCGCTGTGGCTGGTCGTGACGCTGGCGCCGGCGGGATTCTGGGCCGCGCTGGGTGGCAGAGCGGCCACCGGGGTCGCGGCGGTCGCCATCGTGCTGGGGATGGTCCTGCTGCCGCCGTCGTTCGGCCTCCGGTTCACGCCACCGCTCGATTGGCTGGGCGCGGCGATCGGCCTGGGGCTGGGCGTCGGCCTCGCTCGCCTCAGCCGGTCTCGGCGGTGGCCGCCCGCGCGAGCGCCGCGGCGACACTCGCCACCAGCTCGCCCGGGGTGATGGGCTTGGCGAGCAGCTCGCCGTCCGCGACGAGCGCGCCCTGTCGCTGCAGTTCCTCCCGCGGGTAACCCGACATGAAGATCACCGGCAGCGCGGGCCAGCGATCTCTGAGCCGGCGTGCCAGCGCGGCGCCACTCATGCCGGGCATGATCAGGTCGGTGATGACGACCTGGGGCGGCCCGTGACGGTCCACCATCTCGAGCGCCTGAATGCCATCGGCAGCCTGGACGACGCGGAAACCGGCGTGCTCCAGACTCCGCGCGGCGACCCCGCGCAGCGCCGCCTCGTCATCCACCACGAGGACCGACACCCCGCGATACGCGACATCGGTGGCCGGCGGCCGCTCTTCCCCGCGCCGGTCCGGCGCCGAGTCGGACGGCAGGATGGGCAGATACAGGGTGAAGGTGGTGCCTTCGCCCGGCGCGCTGACCACCCCGATGAACCCCGTGCTCTGCACGAGGATCCCCTGCGCCGCGGCAAGCCCGAGGCCGGTCCCCTGGCCCACGGGCTTGGTGGTGAAGAACGGCTCGAAGATCCGTGCCAGGGTAGCCGAGTCCATCCCGATGCCGGTATCGCGCACGATGACGACCGCGTAGCGGCCGATGGGAATCGCGGTGCCGTCGGCGGCGATGCTGCCGACGGGGAGATCGCTCTCCCTGGTCGAGATGGACAGCGTCCCGCCGTCCGGCATCGCGTCACGCGCGTTGAGGGACAGGTTGATCACCACCTGCTCGAGCTGCCCGGGATCGACCCACACGCGACAGCCGGCGTCCGACGCCACCAGCAGCTGCCGGCCCGCGCCGAGCAGGCGCCGGAGCACGGGCTCGAGTTCGCGGATGGCGCGGCAGAGGTCGACCGCGCGCGGGCGGTGCACGGCTCGGCGGCTGAAGGCGAGGAGCTGGCGGGTGACGGTGGCGGCGCGCTCCGCCGCTTTCATGATCTCCCGGACGTCGGCGGTGCAGTCGGGCGGGAGCCGCGCGTCGCGGGCCAGGAAGTCGGCGAAGCCGAGCACGACCGCCATCATGTTGTTGACTTCGTGGGCGACACCGCCGGCGAGCAGGCCCACCGACTCCATGCGCTGGGCCTGGTGCAGCAGCTGCTCGACATGCCGGGCGGCCTGCTCCGCCGCGAGGCGCTCGGTGATGTCGCGCACGACGACGTGCGCCGAGGGCTGGTCCCCGTCCATGAAGGCGATCGCGCGAACTTCGATCTCGATTTCGGCGCCGTCGAGCCGGCGAAGGGTGTCCCGGACCGGTGCCGCGAGGTCGGAGGCCTGGCCCCGGGTGAGCTGGGCCTGCAGCGCCTTGAGGAACGGCGGATGCAGGAACATGTCGATCGGCTGGCCGATCAGCTGCCTCCGGTGCGCCGCGCCGGCGAGGCGGACCGCGGCGGCGTTCGCGAGCACGATGTACTGCCCGTCATGAATCAGGATGCCGTCCGGTGCCAGCTCGACGAGCTCCAGGTAGCGCTTGTCGCGTTCCCACTGTTCCCGCGCCCCGGCCGGGGCGACCGCATTCGGCGGCATCAGCGATCGCGCGAGCGCGCCTCCGCGGCATAGCGGGAGCGGTTCCGGGTGATGTAGCTCAGCTTGAGCAGCCGATCGAGAATGGCGGCGAGCTCCTCGCGCGGCAGCCGCGTGGCCTGCGCGATGTCGCCCGCGGTCACCGGTCCCGAGCCCATGACCGTGTCCAGCACCACGACTTCGTCCCGGGTGAGCCCCGGGTGAGTCACCTGCGGCGTCCGCGCCATGCGGACGGGGGATCCCGTCAGGATCCCGTCGTAATCCCGGAGCGCGGGCCCGATCTGCACGCCCGCGGCCGTCAGCTCGTAGGTGCAGAAATTCCGGCTGTGGTCGCTGCCGCGCATCTTGACCACGACCAGCACCTTTCGCAGCTCGCCCTCCATCTCGACGTAGCGCTGGCTCAGCACTTCGTCGGTGAGGAACGACACCTGGTACCCGGTGAGCTGCAGTCCCGCTTCGCCGCCCACCACTTCCACGGTGGAGTACACGGTGACGCCGAGCCCGGTGAGCGCGCCGATCAGCCGGTAGAACGACTCGCGGAAATCCTCGCGGAAGGTGGGGGCGAGCGCCATCTCGAAGCCCGAGATCGAATCGATCACCACTCGCTTGGCGCCGATGGCGTTGACCGAACTCCGGATCTCGTCGAGGGTCTCGTCGACCGACAGGTCGAGGGGACGGAGATAGATGATCCTGAGCTTGCCGCTGCGGATCGCCTCCCGCAGGTCCACGCCGAAATGCCTGGCCCGCTCGAGATAGACCTCCGGATGCTCCTCGAAGATCGCGATGACGGCCGCCTCGCCGGCGAGCAGGCCGGCGGCGATGAAGTGCATGGCGAACGTCGTCTTGCCGGTGCCGGTCGGGCCCGCGAGCACCAGCGAGTCACCCGCCGGAATGCCGCCGCCCATCAGGGCGTCGAGCCCGGCAATGCCGGTGGAGAGGCGGTGGCCGCCCCGGGCGTGAACGTCGTCGCGCCGCTCCGGTGTCCGGGGAAATACCTGGATCCCGGTCGAGCCCATCCGCAGGGTGTGCAGGCCGGGCATGGTGGCCATGCCCCGCATCTTGACCACCTGGACCTTCCGGACCACGGAGTTCCGGTCCACCGCCTGGGCCAGCCAGATGATGCCGTCGGCGACGGTGAAGACCGGATTCCGGAGCTCGCTGACCTCGTACTCGCCGATCAGGAAGGAAGTGACTTCCCAGGTGGTGAGATGGAGGGCCAGTCGCTGCACGAAATGTTCGATCGGCAAATCGGTATCGGGCGAATCCTGGGTGCGTACCAGCGAGCGGAACGAGTCCACCACGATGATGCCGGGGCGCAGGCGGTCCACCTCCGTGGTGATGCGCGCGAGCACCGCATCGAGATCGCCGAGGAGGGCCTCCTCGCTGAGGTTGATGATGTGCACCTCGCTGCCCACCCGGCCGACCTCGAAGAAATCGAACCGCTGCTGGTAGCGGAGCAGCTTGAGCGACGGCTCGCCCAGCAGCGTGATGAAGAGCCCCGGCCGGGCGCGCGTGGCGTTGGCGAAGAGCAGTTGCATCGCGAGCGTCGTCTTCCCGGCGCCGGGGCTGCCGGCGAGGAGGTTGAACGACAGCGCCGGCAGCCCGCCGCCGAGCACCTCGTCGAATCCCGGCACGCCGGTTTGGAGCAGGGGGAGTCCCTGGCGGCCGGCCTTGCCCGTCGGGCGCGTTCGCTTGCCAGTGCTAGCCATTCCGTCCTGCCTTCCTTTCGGTCCCGGTGTTGCCCTGCGGCGCTTCCATGGCGGTGTGCTCGACCAGCCTGATCGCCATCTCCTCCCCGACGATCCGGCCCAGCAGCTCGATGATCTGTGCCGTCAGCCGCATCAGCCCGGTCGCCAGCTCCTCCGGCCCCTGGGCCCGGACGGCGGCGGCCGTGAGCACTGCGTCGCCGTCCCGGCGCGCCAGCACGCTCAGCGCGGGCTGCTCCGCCTGGGCGAGCTCGAGGGAGCGGTCGAACAGCGCACGGTAGCCGTCCGCGCCGATCCATCGGCCGAGCCCGGTCCGGAGCTGGAACAGCATCCGGTCAGCAGCGGCGGCGATCTCCTCGGGCGAGCTGGCGGCGGCGGACGCAGCGGACCACAGCTCGCGCGCCACGCCGGTGGCAGCCGGCGATTCCGCTGTCATGCGGCTGCCCCGGCAATCGGAGCGATGGGGGATGGAATCCCGTGCAGCGTACGGGAACGTGGAATGAGACCCGCCCGGGCGGAGGAACGGCCCGGGTGGCGCGCGCCAAGGGTTGGCGGAAGCGGCCGGGTGGCCTGCGGCTACCCCAGCAATCTAACCCGGCGGTCCCGCGGATGGCGGAAGCCCTACATGCCGAGCGCCCGGAGCGCCTCGGGGCCGTAGAACATCCGGATGTACTTGGCCTGGGTGACCGAGAGGCGGCGCACCGCCCAGCTGAGGTGCACGAAGTGCGGCTCGTGCGGGGCGGCGAGCGGCTCCATGTGGCACTCGTGGGGCAGCGAATTGCCTTTGCGGGTATTACAGCTGCTGCACGCCGTCACGACGTTGGTCCACTCGTTGTCGCCGCCGCGGGACAGCGGAATCAGGTGGTCGCGCGTGAGGCATTCGCGATGGCGCAGCTCATTCTGCGGCCGGTGGCAGTACTGGCAGCGGTAGCCGTCGCGGGCGAAGAGGAAGGTGTTTGTGACCTGGCGGCGGAAGCGGCGGGGAACGTGCACGAACTTGACGAGACGGATGATCGCGGGTTTCGGCAACGTCAGGCGTTCGCTGCGTATGAGGTCGTCGTCGGCTTCGACGATCTCCGCTTTGCCCTCGATCACGAGCCGGAGCGCGCGCCGGATGGGGACCATCGTCAATGGTTCGAAGGAGGCGTTGAGCGCCAGACACCGCACGGGAGAGCTCCCGGGTGGAATGAATCGTGACCAGGTCCCGGGAATCGTAACTTGCGCGGCGAAGGGCCGGTAGGGGCTACGCGAGGCTCCGGAGCCGGGCGGCCACCACTTCACGCTCCTTCGGTCCCCGGGTGATGACGAGGATGGTATCGTCACCCGCGATCGTACCGATGATCTCGCTCCACCCCGCTCCATCCACGCCGGCCGCCAGCGCGCCGGCGGAGCCGACGGGCGTCCGCAGCACCAGCATCGGTCCCACCCCGTCCGCGCTGATCAGCAGAGTGCGCACCAGCTGGCCGAGCTCGGGCCGCACGCCGGCGGCGTCGGCGCCGTTGCCGTAGAACACGCCTTCCGAATCCGAGACCTTCACGAGTCCGAGCTCGTGGATGTCGCGCGAGAGGGTGGCCTGCGTGGCCGTCACCCCTTCGGCGGCGAGCGCGGCGCGGAGCTCGTCCTGGTTCCGAATCCGGCGTTCGCGGACCAGGCGGAGGATCGCCGCGTGGCGCGGAAGCTTGGTCACCGCGAAACCGGCGCGGCGGCGCGGTAGACCGGCTCACCCGACGCAAATGTGGCCGCGACGTCGCCGGGCGACGAGGCGAGGACCGCCTCGACCGGATCCACGCCGGGATCCACGCGAATGGCCGCGACATCGGCCCACTTCCCCGCCGCGAGGGAGCCGACCTCCTGCCCCAATCCGATCGCCTGCGCCCCCCCCAGGGTGCAGAGGGCGAGCGCCGCCTCGGCGTCGAGCCCCGCGAGCGCGCGCGCCGCCCGGGCCGCGGCCATGAGGTCGAGCGCGCCGACGCTCATCGGCGAGTCGGTGCCGACGCCCACGCGGACGCCGGCGCCGAGCAGCAGGGCGAGCGGCGCGGCGCCGTGGCCGTGCGCGGCGTTGGAGAGCGGACAGTGGGCCACGGCGCTGCCCGATGAGGCGAGGCGCGACACGTCCGCGCGGTCGGCGCGGACGACATGAATGCAGAGCGTCGTCTCGCCCAGGACGCCGTGCTCGGCCAGCCACTCGATCGGTGTGTGCCCCGGCGGTGGCGGGAGGGGAATGCCCCGCCGGGTCCACAGGTCGGCAAAGGCGCCCGACCCTTCGCCGAGCAGGGCGGACTCGGCGGCGGATTCGGCGATATGCACCGCGATGGGCAGCCCGGCCTCCCGCGACCACCGGGCGACGGCGGCGTACAGGGGACCGCTCACGGAGTACGGTGCATGAGGTGACACGCCGAGCCGCACCCGGCCGGAGGTGAACCGGCGCAGCTCCGCTACCCGGGCCTGAAGCCCCGCGAGACTCGCATCACGCTGATCGGGATGGGGCCCGAAGACTTCGTGGTAGGCGATCCCGCTCGCGCCGAGCTGATGCAGCGCTTCGACGGCGGCACCGGAATCGCCGGTGTCCGCGACGGTGGTGATCCCGGCGGCGCGGCAGTCCGCGATGCCGGCGCGAGCGGCCGCCAGGAAATCGGCCGGCGTGCGGGCGGCCTTCTGCTCGCGGAGATCGCGAATCCATGCCGCGAAGTCAGCCGGGTCGACCGCCGACGCGAGTCCCGTCAGCTCGAGGTGGGTGTGGGCGTTGACCAGGCCGGGCAGGAGCGCGGCATCGGGAAAGTGCTCGGAGGCGGCGCCATCGGGCCGGGCCACCGAGGCGTCCGGCCCCACCGCGGCGATCCGGCCGAGCTCGTCGGTGAGAATCGCGCCGCGGCGTATCGGCGCGCCCTCCACCGGCACGACCCACGCGGCGGTGAGCCGGCGCGGGCGCACGTCAGCGGCGGGGAGTGGGGGCTGGAGCGGCCGGTGGCGGAGCGGTGGCCGGCTGGGTGCCCGCCGCGCTGCCGCCGAACGGATCGAACAGGTGCAGGGGACAGAACTCGCTCGGCTCGGTGCCCGGGATGAACGACTCCATGTAACGCACGTCGGCCGGGCAGAGGGTCGTCGCCTTGTAGCCGCTGGTGATGTCCACTTCGGACACCGTGAGGCCGTCCGGGCGCGGCCAGTCGGCCGGGATCAGCCGACGTTCGTAGATCTCGCGCATCATGGTGGTCCAGGCCGGCGCGGCGAGGCGGCCGCCCTGGGCGTTGCTGATGATCTTGCTCGGCTGGTCGAAGCCCATCCAGACGCCGGTCACCAGCTCGGGCGTGAAGCCGATGAACCAGACGTCGTTGCCGTCGTTCGTCGTGCCGGTCTTGCCGGCGGTCGGGAAGTTCACCTGCCCGCCGACGGTGCCGGCGGCGGTGCCGTGCAGGACGACGTCCCTGAGCACCGACGTCATGAGCCAGGCGTGCTGCCGGCTCATGACGTCCTCGGTGCGCGGCTCCGGCTGCCACTTGATGTTCCCCTCGCGGTCTTCCACCCGGAGGATCGCCGCCGGCGCCACGCGGGTGCCGAGGTTGGCGAACGCGGTGTAGGCGCTGATCATTTCCATCGGGTAGACGTCGGCCGCGCCGATGTTGATGGCCGGCACCGCCGAGATCGGGGTCGAGAGGCCGAAGCGCCGGGCCTCGGCGATCACGGCATCCTCGCCGATCTCCATGCCGAGCTTGATGGCCGGAATGTTTCGCGACTCCTTGAGATTCCAGCGGAGATCGTGCGGTCCCTTGAACTGGAGATCGTAGTTCTGCGGCGTCCAGATATCCTGGCCCGGCACCTCGAGCGAGAACGGCTCGTCCACGATCACATGGGAGAGCGGATACCCGGCACGGATCGCCGCGGAGTAGACGAACGGCTTGAACGTCGAGCCCGGCTGGCGGAGCGCCTGCACGGTGCGGTTGAACTTGCTGTCCTCGAAGTCGCGCCCGCCGATCATCACCCGGATCGCGCCGGACTTGGCATCGAGCGTAACCACCAGCCCCTGCAGGTAGGGGGTGTTGGAGCGGTTGTTGTCGCCGGTATCGCCCGCATGCGCATCGGCATACTGGCGGTACGTCTGGTGCCGGAACCCCTGCATCTTCTCGATCTTCTGCAGCTGCGCCTCGAGCGCGCGCTCGGCGGCGAGCTGCATGTCGAGGTCGAGCGTCGTGTAGATGCTGAAGCCCTGCTTGTAGAGATCGTCGCCGTAGCGGCTGTACATCTGCTGCCGCACGTACTCGACGAAGTACTGGGCCACGCCGCTGAAGTCCGAGCGCGACGACAGCAGCAGCGGGTACGCCTTCCACCGCTCGGCGTCCCTGGCCGTGAGCTTGCCGGCGTCCCGCAGCAGGTTGAGGACCAGGTTCCGCCGCTGCACGCTGAGATTGGGATTCTTCCGCGGGTTGTAGCGGGACGGCGCCTTGGGAATGGCGGCGAGCGTCGCCGCCTCGGCCACGTTGAGATCACGCACCGATTTGCCGAAGTACCGCTGGCTCGCGGCCTCGACGCCATAGGCGCGGTTCCCGAGGTCGATCTGGTTGAGGTAGAGCTCGAGGATGCGGTCCTTGGACAGCTTCCGCTCGATCTCGAGCGAGACTCGCGCCTCCCGCATTTTCCGCCGGATGCTCTTGTCGCGCCCGCTGATGTCGTCGGGCCAGAGGTTCCGCGCCAGCTGCATCGTGATGGTGGAGAATCCCTCGGCGACCCGGCGCTCGATCAGGTTGTTCTTGATCGCGCCGAAGACGCGATACCAGTCGATCCCGTGATGGGTATAGAAGCGCTTGTCCTCGGTGGTGACGAACGCCGCCACGACCGCGGGGGCCATCTCCTTGAGCGGAACGACGGTCCGCCGCTCCAGTCCCAGATCCGTGATCAGCCGCCCATCGGCGGCGTACACCTTGGCGGCCTGATTGGCGGAATAGCCGGTGAGACCCTCGACCGAGGGGCAGGCGTTGCCGGCGCAGATCCGCATCCACGACACCACGAACATGACGAAGACGAACGTCAGCGTGGCGAGCGCGGCGAGCAGCAGGCTCCGGCGCAAGCCTGGCGCGATCAGGGGACTGCGCGGCTTCCTGGGCTGGGCGGGGCGATTCGTGCGACTGGCGACGGGGCGAGGCATATGGCGTAAAAGTAGCAAGGCACCCGGGGGGCTGCCACCGCCGCATCTTGCTGCGTTCCCCCGGGCACCCTACGATTGGCCCATGACCGATCTCATCAGCACCCTCGCCGACCGCGGCTTCATCCAGGACGTCACACCCAGCGCCGAGGCACGGCTGAAGGCCGGGCCGATCGTGGGGTACGCCGGGTTCGACCCGACGGCCGACTCGCTCCACGTCGGGAGCCTGGTACCGATCATGGGGCTGGCCTGGCTGCAGCGGCATGGCGGGACGCCGATCGCGCTGATCGGCGGCGGCACCGGCATGGTCGGCGATCCCAGCGGCAAGCGGCAGGAGCGCCCGATCCTGTCGGTCGAGGAGATCGACGCCAACGCCCGCGGCGTCGAGGCGCAGCTGCGGCGGTTGCTCCGGTTCGACGTCGCCAACGCCGCCCGGATCCGCAACAACGCCGACTGGCTCCGGACGCTGGGCCTGATGGAGTTCCTGCGAGACGTCGGCAAGCACTTCACGGTCAACTACATGCTGCAGAAGGATTCGGTGAAGAGCCGGATGGAGACCGGGATTTCCTACACCGAGTTCAGCTACATGCTGACGCAGGCGCACGACTTCTGGCACCTCCATCGGACCGAGCACTGCGAGCTGCAGCTGGGCGGCAGCGACCAGTGGGGCAACATCACGGCGGGCATCGAGCTCATTTCGCGGCGGGAGGGTGCGCAGGCCCACGGCATCGTGTTCCCGCTGATGACCACCGCCGGCGGCGCCAAGTTCGGCAAGAGCGAAGACGGCAACATCTGGCTGGACCCGGCCCGCACCAGTCCGTACCAGTTCTACCAGTTCTGGCTCAACAGCGACGATCGCGATGTGGAGCGGTTCCTCAAGCTCTTCACCTTCCTGCCGCTCGGCGACATCGCGGAGGTGATGGCGGCGCAGACCGCCGATCCCGCCTCACGGGCGGCCCAGCGGCTGCTGGCGCGGGAAGTGACGGCGGTGGTGCACGGGGAGGATGAGGCGGACAAGGCCGTCGCGGCCAGTGCCGCGGTGTTCAGCGGCGGCGAGTCCGACTACGCCGCGCTGGCGGACACGATGCCGAGCGTGCCGCTCTCCGCCGGCGATCTCGACGACGGGCTGCCGCTGACCGACGTGCTGGTGCGGGCCGGGCTGGCGTCGAGCAAGGGCGAGGCCCGGCGCGGCATCGAGGGAAAGGGATTCTCGGTGAACGGCGTGGTCGAGGCCGACGTGAACCGGCGGGTCACGGCCGCCGACCTCCGGCAGGGGCGATACATCCTTCTGCGGAAGGGCAAGAAACATCATGCGATGCTCACGGTGGACCGCTAGCCGCAACATCGTGGAGCGCTGAGCTACCAGCGCGTCCGGCTGCTCGACGCGCGCGGCGGCTTGGCACCGAGCAGGCCGAACAGTCCGCGTACCACCTCTCGTCCCACGGTCCGGCCGATGGACGACGAGAGGGCGCCGACGACCGCCGCCCCGGCCACCTGCGCGATCGTCTTGCCCGGCTTGCCGGCGGGCGGCGCCGGCGCCCCGGCCGGCGGGGCGCTCGCCGCCATCCGCTTGGCCAGCAGCTCACGCGCGCTCTCCCGATCCACCGCCGTTCCGTACTCCGCGACCAGATCCGACTGGCGGATATCGGCCGCGAGCTCCTCCGGCGAGAGGGGCGCCATGCGTGACGCGGGCGGAATGAGCCGGGTCGCCACCACCGGCGTCGGCACGCCCTTCGCATTCAGGAACGTCACCGCCGCCTCGCCGATGCCGAGACTCTGGAGCGTCTGCTCCAGATCGTAGAACGTCGTCTTGGGGAAGGTCCGCACCGCGGCGCGGAGCGCCTGCTCCTCGTCCGGCGTGTGCGCGCGGAGCGCATGCTGCACCCGGTTGCTGAGCTGCGCCAGCACCGAGTCCGGCACGTCCTTGGGCGATTGCGTCACAAGAAAGACCCCCACGCCCTTCGAGCGGATGAGCCGCACGGTCTGCTCGATCTGCTCGATGAATCCACGCGACGCGTTGTCGAACAGCAGGTGCGCCTCGTCGAAGAAGAAGGCCAGCCGGGGCTTCGGCAGGTCGCCCGCCTCGGGCAGGTTGTGGTAGAGCTGGGCCAGCAGCCACATCATGAAGGTCGAGAAGAGCGCCGGCTTGTCCTGCACATCGGCCAGCTCCAGGCAGGTGACGACGCCACGGCCGTCCCGCGTCACCGTCAGCAGGTCCTTCACGTCGAACTCGGGCTCGCCGAAGAACTGGCCCGCGCCCTGCTGTTCCAGCTCGACCATCTTGCGCAGCAGGACGCCGACGGTCGCGCCCTGCATCCCGCCGTAGGCCGCCAGCGAGCTCTTCCCCTCATCCGACACCAGATAGGTCAGCACCGCGCGCAGGTCGGCGAAGTCGAGCAGCGGCAGCTGCTGGTCGTCGCAGTACTTGTAGACCAGGGCGAGCACGCTCGTCTGCGTGTCGTTGAGCTCGAGCACCTTGGCGAGCAGCTGCGGGCCGAAGGAGCTGACGGTCGCGCGGAGCTGCACGCCGAGCTTGCCGGACAGGCTCACGAACTCGACCGGCGATCCGCCGGGCTTCCACTCGTAGCCGATGCTCGTCGCCCGCGCCGTCACCCGGTCGTCGGCGGTGCCGGGCATCGCGATCCCCGAGAGATCGCCCTTGATGTCGGCCGCGAACACCGGCACGCCCTGCGCCGAGAGCTGCTCGGCCAGGAGCTGGAGCGTCTTGGTCTTGCCGGTGCCGGTCGCGCCGGCGATCAGGCCGTGCCGGTTCAGCATTGCGAGCGGAATGCGGATCTTCGGCTCGGGGTGCACCGTGTCGCCCTCGAGCGCCGCGCCCAGCGTGATCGACGGGTCGCCGAACCCGTAGCCGGCCTTCAGCATGTCATCGAACGAAGCCATCTCAGTCTCCCGGAACAGTTGCGTCGAGCACCTCGACGACCCGCGCCATGTCGGCGCCGGTATTGAATATGTGCGGGCTCAGCCGAATCGAGCCCTCGCGAAGACTGCTGTAGATGCGTGCCTCGCGGAGCGCCGCGTACGCCGCCGCGGGCTCCGGCGGCGCGACGCACAGGATCGACGAGCCGTGCGCTCCGACCGGTGACGTCACCCGCACTCCCCGGCGCGCGGCCCACTCGAGCACCGGCTGATGCAGCGCGCGCAGGTGAGCCGCGATCCGCTCGACACCGATGCCGAGCAGCATGTCGAGCGACACGTTGAGCCCGACGAAGTCCTGGAACGGCAGCGTGATCATCTCGAAGCGCCGCGCGTCGGCGCGGAAGGTGGGACTGTACTGGGTCAGCTTCGAGAAGTCATCGGTGCCCTCGAACGCCATCCAGCCGGGCGCCGGCGGCTCCAGCCGCTGGATCAACTCGCGGCGCACGTAGGTGAAGCCCGATCCCCAGGGCGACAGCAGCCACTTCTGCCCGCCGCAGGACAGGATGTCCACGTGGGTCCGCGAGAGGTCGATCGGCCGCACGCCGATGCCCTGGATGGCGTCCACGACGAGAAAGGTTCCCCCGGCGCGCGTGGCCGCCGACAGCGCATCGAGATCCACGGCGTATCCGTTGGAGAACTGCACCAGCGACACCGCCACCGCTCTGACGCGGGGGTCGCCGGCGCGCTCGATCAGGTATCCCTCGTCCGGCCATCCCGCCGCCGTGGTCGGCGCCAGCTCGACGGTGACCCCACGCTCGCGGAGACGGAGCCAGGGATACACGTTGGCCGGGAACTCCTTGTCGCTCACCACCACGGTATCGCCCGGCTCCAGCGGCAGCATGCTGGCGGCGAGATTGAGCCCGTAGCTGGTGTTGGTGGCCAGCGCGATCTCCTCCGCCGAGACGTTGAGCAGCCGTGCCACCAGCGCGCGCGACTCGGCGAAGATCGCGAAGAGATCGGCGTCCGGCAGCAGATAGGGAGTCGACCGGCGGGCGTTGAATGCGTCCACGGCGCGTCGGCTCCGCTCGGGCAGCGGGCCGGTGCTCGCGCTGTTGAGATAGGTCGCTTCCGCGGTCCAGGGAAATTCGGCGGCGGCGAGGGTGGCGAGGTCGATCATCGGTCGGTCCGGAGCCGGGGGTCGTAGACTTCGCGCAACCCGTCGCCGACGAGGTTGAAGCCGAGCACGGCGAGCCCGATGGCGATGCCGGGCGCGAACGACACCCAGGGCGCAACGCGCAGCAGATCACGCCCGTCGGAGACCATCGCGCCCCAGCTGGGGGTGGGCGGCTGAGCCCCAAGCCCGACGAACGAGAGCGCCGCCTCTGCCATGATGGCTCCGCCGATGCCGAGCGTGGCGGAAATGATGACCTGCGTCCGTACATTGGGAAGCAGGTGCCGCAGCAGTACCCTTCGGTCCCGGGCGCCGAGGGCCTGGGCCGCCAGCACGTATTCGGCGCCGCGGAGCACGAGGACCTGGCTACGGACCAGCCGGGCCATGCTGGCCCAGCCCACCGCGCCGATCACGACGAACACCACCGGCAGCGACGGCTTCACCGCCGCGGCCACCGCGATCAGCAGGAGGAGCGTGGGAAAGGCGAGGGTGATGTCGGCGAGGCGCATGATCAGGACGTCCACCCAGCGCCCGTAGTAGCCGGCGATGAGGCCCAGCGTCACCCCCAGCATGATGGCCACGGTCTGGGAAATGAGGCCGACGGCCAGGGAGATCCGGGCGCCGTAGAGCACGCGGCTGAGCACGTCCCGGCCCTGCGTGTCCGTTCCGAGGAGGAAGTGGTTCCCGGGGGGCGTCAGATACGCGGTTCGCGTGTCTCCCAGGAGCGGGTCGTGCGGCGCGAGGAGCGGCGCAAATACCGCCGCGACGACCACGGCAAGGACCAGCAGAAGGCCGAGCTGGAAAAAACGGTCGGTGCGGAGCCGCCGATGGAGCTGCGAAGACTCGGCGACGGCGGTCATCGGCCTCCGAACGGCGGTGAGGGGGCGCAGCACGCGGATGGCGTGCATGCTTCTTGCCGGGACAATCGCTGCGCAACGTTACTCCACCCGGGGGGCACGGGCAACATGACGACCGCAGGTCCATACACGCTGGTGCTGAGCGGCGGCGGAACCAAGGGCATGGCCCATATCGGCGTGCTCAAGGCGCTGCTGGAGCGCGGCATGGAGCCGGCGCTGATCGTGGGCTCCAGCATGGGGGCGCTGGTCGCCTGTGCGTGGGCGGCCGGCATGCCGATCGACGAGATGGAGTCCCGGTCGCTGCTGATCCGCCGCCGCGACGTCTTCCGCGTCGCGCATATGGACATGGCGCTCCGGCGCATGCTGTCTCCCGCCGTGTATCGCCGCGAGCCGCTCGATGCGATGATCAACACCCTCGTCGCCGACCGCACCTTCGACGATCTGGAGCATCCGCTGCTGGTCAATTCGGTCGACCTGCTCTCGGGCCAGCAAGTGACATGGGGTCTCCCGGGCCGGCGCGCGGTGCGGGTGGCCGATGCGATCTTCGCCTCGTGTGCCCTGCCCGGCATCTTCCCGCCGAGGGAAATCGGGGGCCACTACTACGTGGACGGCGCGGTGGTCGAGAATCTTCCGGTGCGGGTGGCCGCAACAGCTGGGGTCGGCCCGATCATCGCCGTGAACGTGGCCGCGACGAGCGTGGTGCGCTCGTTCTCGGAGACGCAGGGGTTCGCCGCCACCTACATCCGCGCGCTGGAGATCATGATGCAGGCCCAGATCGAAAACCATGTCCGCGACTGGAAGGGCCCGCCGCTCACGCTGGTCGAGCCGCGAGTCGAGAACGTGGGGATGTTCTCGTTCCTGCAGACCCGCGAGCTGATCGACGAGGGGTACCGGGCCACCGCCGAAGTGCTGGACCTGGCGGACCGTCCGGCGGCCTGATCAGGCCGCCGCCAGCGCGGTGTCGAGCAGCGCGCGCATCCGGTGCATGTGCGTATGCTCAGTCAGTGCCCGCTGGCGCGCCGCCGCGGCCAGCTGTTCCGCCGCCGCCGGCGCCTGCAGCGCGTCGCTGACCAGCTTGCGAAGTCCCGCCGCATCTTCGTAGACCAGCACCTCGCGGAACGGCTCGAAGAGCTGCGGGAGATCGCCACGGTCGCCGGTGACCTGTGGCACCCCGATCGCCGCCACCTCGAACAGCCGCTGGTTGCAGCCGACTTCGCGGGTCGAGCCGGGTTCCACCCGGTGCACGTTGACGGCGACGGTCGCCCCGGCATATGCCTTGACGTACTCGGCCATCGTGAGCGCCTCACCCCGGCAATAGTCGCGCAGCCCCGTTCGCCGCCAGCCCGGCCCCCACACCGCCAGCCCGAATTCAGCGAGGCCCGCCAGCATCGTCTCGCGAAACGGCGTGGCGCTGCCGACGAAGACGACGTTGGCGCGGAACTGGTCGCGCGAGCGCATCGGCCGCTGTACCGACGGATCGCAGGCGAAGGGGAGGTAGGTGCTCCGCGCGTGGCCCAGGGTGCGGAGCCGCGTGGCGAGCGCGCTGTCCGGCACGAACAGCACGTCGTAGGCCGTGGCGAGATCGGAGGCCGACACGGCGAGATCGGAGTCGGCCGCGCCGGGAAGCAGGTTCACCCAGGAGGCGTAGGAATCCCGGCGCAGCGACTCGACCGTGCCGACGCCCAGCGTGTCCCCGCCGATCACCAGGACGAGCTGCGGCGTCGTCCGGGCGACGGTATCCCGAAGCCGCTCGGCCAGGGTGCCGCCACGAACACGCGCCATCAGCCCACCCCGGCCCTTGAGATCGAAGACATCCACCTTGCAGCCGAGCCGCTCGAGCGCGCGGCGCCGGAGCGCCGCATGCGCGTGCCGCGCGTCGTCGAACTCGGCCACCAGCAGCACGCGGACATCCGAGTCGGCCGTCACCTCAGCCCCGGCGCGGTGTGAGGAGCGCAATGGGGAGGATCACTTCCTCGGGCGAGACGCCCCCGTGGAGGAAGGCGCCGCGATAGCGCGCCTGATACTCGCGCAGCTTGGTGGGATAGACGAAGAACCGGTCGCCGGTGGCGAGCAGCAGCCGGGTGTTGGGCGTCCGGGTCGGAAGGCCGTAGCTCGCCAGGTCCTCCACCATGATCGCGGCCTCGGGATCCTGGGCCCGCAGATCCTCGCCGAATTTGTAGCGCAGGTTGGAGGTCGTGTCCCGCTTGGCGAACACCGTCGCCGGCGTGTGGCAGTGAATGGATCCGTGATCGGTGGTCAGCAGCACCGGCACCTCGCGGCGCTCGGCCTCCCGCAGCGCGTCCCAGAGCGGCGAGCGCTCGAACCAGGTGCGCGTAAGGTTTCGGAGCGCCGGCGTGTCGCGGGCGACTTCGAACAGCGTCGAGTTTTCGGTCCGCCCGTG
Source organism: Gemmatimonadales bacterium (assembly GCA_038321865.1). Lineage (GTDB taxonomy): Bacteria > Gemmatimonadota > Gemmatimonadetes > Gemmatimonadales > GWC2-71-9 > JAICUF01. The sequence continues at coordinate 1,470 of JBBQFH010000024.1, read as the reverse complement.
CGTGAGCTGGTCGATGAAGTTGAAGACCAGCGCCGTCACGCCCTCGCCCGCCAGGTGGCCCGGCAGGCGCTTGAGCAGCCCTTCGCCGTCCGCGGCGGTGAAGACTTTTTCATAGTGCACCGGCACGGGGTGGCCGGTCAGCTCCTTCAGCTGCTCGGTGAGGAGCTGGCCCTCGTGCGCGTTGAGGCTGGCCTCATCCGAATCGGCCCACCACTGCGGATAGCGCGCCTTGATCTCCGCCGGGAAGAGGCCGCTGAAGATCGCGTTCCGCGCGAACGGCGTCGCCGTCGGCAGAATCGAGAAGTAGTGCGCGGTCTCGATGTCGAAACGGGCGGAGATCAGCGGCCGGATCATGGCCCACTGGTCGAGGCGCAGGCAGTCCACGACGACCAGCATCGCCTTGCCGTGGGCCTGCAGGACCGGGCGCAGGAATTCCGCGCCGATGTCCACCGACAGCGGCGGCCGGTCCTCGTCCTTGCCGTCGAGCCAGCCGACGTAGTGCGATCGGAGATAGCGGGCGAAATCCTGGCGGATGCTCGTCTGCAGCGTCCGCAGCGCATCCTGCAGGCCGGGCTCGTCCGCCTGGCCGAGGCGCACCTCCCACTCCGCCAGCTCGGCGACGAGCTCGACCCATTCGCGCCACGCCATCGGGGCGCCGCGGCGGGCCTCGAGATCGCGGAACCGGGTGACGAAGTCGCGGGAGAGCCGCTGCTGGCGAATGCGGTCACCCTCGAGCAGCCGGGTGACGACCGAGAGGATCTGCCGCGGATTGACCGGCTTGATCAGGTAGTCCGAGATCTCCGAGCCGATGGCATCCTTGAGCGTCTCGGATTCCTCGCTCTTGGTGACCATCACGACCGGAGTCGCCTGATCCACGCTCCGGATGGCCCGGAAGATCTCCAGGCCCCGGCGCCCCGGCATCTGCTCGTCGAGCAGGACGACGCCGTACGCGTGGCGCTGGAGCAGCACCAGCGCGTCGTCACCGTTCGAGGCGGTTTCGACGGCGAAGCCCTGCTCTTCGAGAAACATGACGTGCGAGGTGAGACTCTCGACCTCGTCGTCGACCCACAGAATGCTCCTGGGACGCGGCATGCCCGCAAGGTACCGGCGTCGGTACGCGGGTCGCAACGCGAGCGTACGCGCTGGCGAGCATTTTCCGCGCGCCGTACATTGCCGCGTGACCTTCATCCTCGGTGACTGGGACCCCGCGGCCGCGGGGCTGGTGCAGGCGCTCGCGCTCACGGCGCGGGGCCCGAAGCGCGAGGGGGTGTTCGCGCTCTGGCTGGTGGTGCGGGTCGCCGGTGACCTGACGCTCGACCCGCCGCTGGCGGAGCGCGCCCATCGGCGCCGGCTGACCGCGCTGGAGCAGCGGCTCACCAGTCTCACCTTCCCGCCCCCGCTCCGCCGCGCGCTCGGCAGCGCGATCACGCAGCTCCGCGACGCGGCGGCGGAATCGATGCCGGCGATCCT
>JBBQFH010000023.1:0-50768 GCA_038321865.1 Gemmatimonadales bacterium | reverse complement strand
TGCCGTCGGTGGACGCGAAGTATTTCTGCTCGTTCACCAGGAAGAGGCCGGAGTCGATGTAGTTGGCACCCGCCTTGAGGGCGGCCGCTCCGACCGCCCTGAGCAGCTCGGCTTTCTCGGTGAGCGGCACCGCCAGCGCGTTCTTCTCGATCGGCGTCTTCCAGCTCACCGTGCCCGGGCTGACGACCGGCGCGAGGCGCACCGGTTCCGTCTGCACCCGTGAGTTGGCCTTCGCGATCGACACCGCATCCCGCGCGGCCCGGGCCAGCCCGTCGGTCGTCACGTCGTTGGTGGCGGCAAAGCCCCAGGTGCCGTTGGCGATGACGCGGACGCCGGCGCCGTAGGACTCGGTGCTCGTCGTATTCTGGATCTTGGTGTCGCGGGCGTTGACGAACTGATTCAGGTAGCGGCCGATGCGCACGTCGGCATAGGTGGCGCCGGCCGTGCGGGCGGCACCGAGCGCGGCATCGGCGAGTGACTTCTGATCGCCGGACGGGATCGGCGTCAGCGAGCCGGCGAAGTCATGGACCCGCCGGCCACGGAGGGCGATGGCGCCCGCGGCGAGGCTGGTGTATTGCAGAAAGTCGCGTCGTTCCACAGGTGTTCTCCCGCTGGCGAGAGGTCGAGGTGCACGGGCGGCGAGGCGCCGCCGTTACACCGCGTCGGACAGGCTCGAAAAGTTGAAGTCCCGGATGCGCATCGGCGGAATCAGCGACGGCTGCCCGGTCTCGTCGGTCCGGACCCGCACCGGCCGGCCCAGCGCATCGAGATTGTTCAGCATGATGATCGGCGATTCGTTGAATCGCATGTTCTTCACCGCGTACTTGATCTGCCCATCCTCGATGTAGAACGTCCCGTCCCGGGTCAGCCCGGTGAAGAGGAGCGTTTGCGGATCCAGCCCCCGGATGTACCAGGTGCGCGTGACCAGCAGGCCCCGGCTGGTGCCACGGATCAGCTCCTCGAGCGAGGCGGTACCGCCCTCCATGATGAAGTTGGACGGCCCCGGAAGTGCGGGCTTTCCCTGCTTGTCGGCCCAGTAGCGCGAGTACGAGAGGTTCTGGTAGGCGCCCTTGTCGATCCAGACCGTGCGCTGCGACGGCCGGCCATCTCCCGCCCACGGCGATGAGGGCACTTCGGCATTGGTAGGGTCGGAATAGATGTGCACGCGCTCATCCATCAGCTTCTCGCCCAGCCGCGTGCCGCCGCCGGTTTTCGACAGGAAGCTCCGTCCCTCGTCCGCGTTGCGGGCATCCACGTTGAGCACATTCTGAATCAGCTCGATCGATGCGGCCGGCTCGAGCACGACGGTGTACTTGCCCGGCTCGATGGCGCGGGCGTCGCGGCTGGCCGCCGCCTTCTCGACCGCGATGCGCGCCGTCGCGGCGCCGTCGATCCGGGCGACGTCGTTGGCATCCTGGCCTGCCCACCCCGAACCGGTCCCGTCGGGTGTGCGCGCCGTCATCGTGTAGGTCATCCGGGTCGACCGGGTGTATCCGAAGAGCCCGGCCGAATTCATCCGGGCGGACCAGGTGGCGCCGTCCTCCAGGAAGCCGGCGGCGACGCAATCCTTCGCCTTCGACGCCGCGATGCTCACGCCGGCCAGCTGCGCCCGGTACTCCGGCGAGACGTTGGCCGTGGCCTCGACGTAGGAGGGCGTTGGCGTGTACTGCTGCGCGCCCAGCGGCGGCATGGCTTCCGGGTCCTCCGGTGCCAGGCGGGCCAGCTCTTCGGAGCGCCGGACGGCGCGCTCGACCGTCGCATCGTCGAACTGGTTGATCGAGGTGCTGCCCGAGCGCTTGCCGAAGTTCGAGCGCACCGACAGCCCCATGTTTTCGGTTTCGCCACTGGTGGTGACCGTATTGCGGGCAAAGCGGATGTTCCCGCTGGAGCCGCCACCCAGGCTCGCCTCGCAGCTCTCGGCCTTGGACAGCTTGATGACCTTTTCCAGGATCTCGCGCGCCTGGGCTTCCGTCAGACCGGGCATCAGATCTTCCTCGCGGTGTTGAGCACGTTGACGCCGTTGAACCGGGCGGTGGAGGAGCCGTGGGAGACGGCGCTCGATTGCCCCGGCTCCCCCTTGCCGTCGTTGAACGCGCCGCCGAGGCGGTAGTCGCGCTGATCGCAGACCTGCGCGCAGGAGTTCCAGAACTCGCGGGTGTTGGCCTGGTAGGCCACGTCCCGCAGCATGCCCACGATCTTGCCGCCCTTGATCTCGTAGAAGAGCTTGCCGCTGAACTGGAAGTTGTAGCGCTGCTGGTCGATGGAGAACGAGCCGTCGCCGATGATGTAGATCCCCTTGTCCACCCCGGCGATCATCTGCGCCGGCGTCAGCGGTGCCTTGCCTGGCCGGAGCGACACATTCGGCATCCGCTGGAACTGCACGTCGGCCCAGCTCTGGGCGTACGAACAGCCGTCCGAGGCATTCTGACCGAGAATGTGGGCCTGGTCGCGCGTCTTCTGGTAGTCGACCAGGATGCCGTCCCGGATCAGCGTCCACTCCTTCGTCTTCACCCCCTCGTCGTCATACCCGACCGCTCCGAGCGAGTGCGGCTGCGTCTTGTCGCCCACGATCGTGACCCGCGGGCTGCCGTAGGCGAAGGTCTTGCTCTGCCACTTGTCGAGGGTGAGGAAGCTGGTGCCGGCGTAATTCGCCTCGTAGCCGAGCACGCGGTCGAGCTCGGTCGGGTGGCCGGCCGATTCGTGGATCGTGAGCCAGAGATGTGAGGGGTCGAGGACGAGGTCGTACTTGCCGGCGAGCACCGACTTGGCGGCGAGCTTCTCCTTCGCCTGCGCCGGCGCGAGCTGGACGTCCTCCAGCATGTCGTAGTAGGTCCCGTACTTCGTGGTTCCCGGGCCGCTGAACTTTCCCGCCGGCCGGCCCGACAGGTACTCGTATCCCATGCCCATCGGCGAGCTGAGCGATCCGCGGTTTTCAAACTTGCCGCTGGCCTTGTCGATCACGGTGACGCTGAACCCGGGGAAGATCCGGTGGATGTCCTGATCGATGTAGCTGCCGTCGGTGGACGCGAAGTACTTCTGCTCGTTCACCAGAAAGATCCGGGAGTTGACGAAATTGGCACCCGCCTTGAGCGCCGCGTCGTTGACGGCCATCAGCAGGTCGACCTTCTCGGCGATCGGCACGTCGAAGCCGTTCTTCTCGATCGGCGTCTTCCAGCTGACGACGCCGTATCCCTTCTGTGGTGCGAGCTGCACCGGCTCGGTCTGAATCCTCGAATTGGCCTTGGCGATGGCGACCGCATTCCGCGCCGCCGCGGCGAGGCCATCGGGGGTCACCACGTTCGTGGCCGCGAACCCCCAGGTGCCGCCGGCGATCACGCGCACGCCGGCGCCGTAGGATTCGTTGCCGCCGACGCCCTGGATCTTCCGCTCGCGGGCACTGACGAACTCCGTCAGGTTCCGGGCGATCCGGACGTCGGCGTAGGTGGCGCCGCCGCCGCGTGCGGCATTGAGCGCCGCATCGGCCAGGGCCTTCTTGTCGGCGCCGGGCACGGGGGTGAGGGCGCCCAGCAAGATGCCGGGATCGCGCCCTCCGAACGGGAGCGCGATGGCGCCCGCGGCGAGACCGGTGAGCTGCAGGAAATCTCGACGTTCCACAGGCGTACTCCGCTGGCGGGTCTCGGTCTGGAAGCGCTGACGAGGGAATCGGTAACGTAATCCCGAAGCCGGGCCACGTATAGACGGAGCCGGCGGGCGAAAAGTTGCGGCAAACGAAAGGGCGGCCGGCGAAATTCTCGCCGGCCGCCCCCGTCGCTGCAAAATCCCTGTGACTACATCCCCGACAGCGCCGTGCAGGCAATCGTCGGGGTGGTTTCATCCGACGCGTGCGCAGCGACGATGTGCTGCCCGTCGAGCAGGGCTGACATCGCGATGGCCACGTTGCTGGTGCTGGCGGTGTAGGCGTTCCCGCTCGCCGTGACGGTGCCGAGCGGAGCCACGACCGGCCCCGGCGCGGCGCAGGTGCCGGTGTGAATGTGCGCCACGTGCGACCCGCTGGCCGTGCCGCCGGCCGGCGGCGTGAGGTTCAGCATGACCGTGGTCTGGCTGCCGTTGGGGTGCAGCATCACCGACCCGGTCACGCCGGAGTTGTTCGCCGACTGAAGCTGAAAGGTGCGCGCGCCGGCCATCGCGGTGCTGTCGGAGCCGGACGCCTTGTAGCCGGACGAGGGCGACGGCGTGTCGCCGGCGCCGTAACTGCTGCTGTGACAGGCGCCCAGCCCGGCGGCGACCGCCAGGCTTGCGAGCAAGTGTCGAGTATGCATGAGGCCCACCTTAGCGAGTAGGGATCGCGACGCAGGCTACCGCGCGGTCACCGGGGTTCTCGTTGACCACGACGATGTGCTGGCCGTCGGTCAGCTGTGCCATGGTGTAATTGACTTCCGTGTTCGACGCCTTGCCGTTGCCTTCGGTGTCATTCAACCCGACCACCTTGGCGCCCGGGGCGGCGCAGCTGCCAGTCCGGATGCTGCTGTTGTGGTCCGAGCTCGAGTTGGTGTTGGCCGGCGCGTTGAGGGTCACGGCGACGCGGGTCTTGTTGCCCAGATCGGACAGCGTGACCATCCCGGTAAATGCCGAGCCGTTGACCGACGCGAGCTGCAGCGTCCGCGCCCCGTTCGTGCTGGCGGTCACGCTCGTGGACGGCATCGTGGCCGTCGTCGTGGTCGACGGCGTCGTAACGACGGTGGTGGAGGTCGTCGACGTGGTGCCGGAAGCCTGGTAACCCACCGTCGAATCCTTTCGGGCGGCGGTCGTATCCACGTTCGCGGTAGTGGTGGTCGTCACCGTCGCGCCCGTGCTCGCGGTCGGCGTCGGATTCTCATAAGTGGTCTTGGAGCAGGCGCCAAGGCCGAAGGCGAGAGCCGCCGCAGCCAGTCCGCTCAGCTTGAGTGTACGCATAGCTATTCCCCCAAAGTGTGTAAGGCAAAGCACATGAACGACTTAACTGGTTCCAGCCAGATCAGACTGCAAGCTAGGGCATCCGGGGGGGTGGAACCGTGCGCTCTATCACGTTTCGGCGATCGGATTCAAACGAAAGCGGGGCGCCTCGTCGAGGCGCCCCGCTCTGGACCAGCTGTGTGACCCGATTCAGGAGCCGGTCTGCTCCTCCGGCGGCTGTGCACCGGCCAGCGCCCGAAGGATCCGTCCCGCCGGCGTGCCCGAGTCGGCGCCGCCATCCGCAAGGCCGGCGAGCCGGCGCCGCGCCGCGCCGTACTCTCGCGCCGCCGCCGCATCACGGAACACCACCGACCCGCCGTTCAGATCATAGCCGCCCTCGTGCGCGCTGAGCGAGCCGAGCACGCCGTCCATGGTGTCGAGCAGCGAGTTCGCGAGCGCCGCAGATTCCGAGGACTCGAGCTGCGTCGGCCGGTTTTCCCAGACCGCGATCTGGGCCGGGCTCCAACCGATCTGGCGGGTGAGCAGGCTGACGGAATCGCGGTAGGTCTGTTCGATCGCCGCGCTGCGCCGCCGATAGATCCGCACCAGATTGGCGGCGCCCGCCACGGTGGTTCGGGCGTTGGCCACCTGCCCGGCGCTCAGGCGCGATGCAGCGAAGATGCTGCCGAGGCCGGCGAGCCGCATGCCGCGGTCGAGATCTGCTCGTGCCGCTTCGTACGCCGCGCTGTAGTGCGCCACCAGCACCGACGGGGTCATGCCACTCGGCCGGTCCGACGCCGGGCGGTCTGCATCGGAAAGGCCCAGGCTCGCCACCGATACCCGCGGCGCATCCACAATGTGCGGCGCGTCGGTGATCTTCGGGACGTCCTTCTCAGCCGCCTTGGGAGCGGGAAGCGCCACGTCGTCCGTGGACCGGCTGTCGTTGGAGCCGAACGATGGCGTCGAGGTATTGGCCGGGATGCCGGAGCGCGCACCGTAGCTTGCCGGGCTCCCCGCCGCCGTCCTGGGTTGCGCCGCCCCGCTCCGGGACCGGAACGCCGAGAACGCTGCCCCGCCACCGAGCAGCACGACGGCCGCCGCGGCGACGAGACCAACCGTCCAGGTCCGCCCGCGCCCGCGGGAAGGATGAATCTCGAGATAATCGATCGAGCCGGCCGTCTCGAAACTGTCTGGTTCGGCGGCGGGTTCCATCATCGGTGCAGGCTGGCGGTCGATCAGGCGATCGCGCGGGGGCTCCGGCGCGAGCATCACGGCGTCCATCACGCTGAGCATCTCGTTCTGGAGCAGCATCGGCGGAGCGTCCGCCGCGGCCTTCGGCGCCGGTGCAGCGTAAGGCGTCGGCGCCGCCGCGGCCGGACGTTCGAACAGCGGCTTCGCGGCCGGGAGGTCGAAAATCGGCTTCGGCACCGCCGGAGCCTCCGTGCGGCGCACCGGCTTCTCGAAGGCCGGCGCCGGCGCCGCCATCGCGGCCGGACCGGCCACGGCGGGCGCTTCCAGATAGTCGGCCTTCGGCGCGGTCTGCGGTCCCTTGGTCAGCGCGATCTTGTAGTGGGGGTGGAACTCGATCGGAAGCCACTTGTTGCTCGTCTGGTGCCAGATGCGCGCCTGCGAGCTGATGACGCCGTTGGCGATGCCGGCAGCCATCTCGTCGATCGACTTGAACAGGGCTTCCTCGCCCGGGGCGAGCTCGATTCGGTACATGGGCACACTCGAAGTGATGTCGCGATTGGCGCAGACGAGAACATCGGTCGATTCTCCCCCGAGGCGAGATTCGTGCCCACCGCGGCACGGCACCGTCGATGCCTTGCCGCGACATCCACAACGTGTTGACGGGACGCCGCTTGCGCGATCGTGCCCGATCGTCGCCGCCCGGCGGGACCCGCGGATTCGACCCCGGCCGCCTCTGGTCAAACGCGAGAGTCGCGCAAGGAATAGCATGGGGAATTCGCGTATCACTTTGGAACTTTATCGGTTGCTCGTGCGTCATGGTGACTCGTTCGCCACCCCCGCGCCGGAGTCTGTCGCATGCAGCTGCATCGCTCGCCTGTCGCGCTTGCGGTTCTGGTCGCCGGCTGTGCCGGCTCGACGGGGGACCGCGGCGGGTCGTCCCGCGCATACAAGGTAGGCGCCGTCGATCGCGGTGAGGTGCAGGTGGCCGTGGAGGAGACAGGGGTCGTCGAGCCCGAGCGGCAGATCGTGGTCAAGTCGCCCATCTCCGGTGTGGTGCGCACGCTCAGCGCGCGTGAGGGCGACCGGGTCCGGCCGGGCCAGCCGCTCGCCCAGATCGTTCCGGACATCGCCCAGGCCAACAGCTTCGCCCAGATCGGCAGCGCGATCGCGGCCGCCGAGATCGCGCGCTCCAACGCTGAGCGCGAGTATGGCCGCGCGCAGGAGCTGGCCCGTGGCGGCGGCATCACTCAGTCCGAACTCGACGCACGGCGCCTCGCCATGGACCAGACGGACAATCAGCTGCGCACCGCCCGGAACCAGCTCCAGCTGGTGCAGCGCAGCGGGGTGAAGGGCGGCGCCGGCGCCCAGTGGGCCGCCATCACGGCGCCGGCCGCGGGGGTGATCATCAAGCGCGGCGTGGAGGAAGGCGAAACCGTTGTCGGTGGGACCAGCGCGTTCGGCGGCGGCACCGAGCTGTTCACGATCGCCGACCTCTCCACGTTGCGCGTCAAGGCGGCGATCAACGAAGTCGACATCGGGAAGGTCAAGGTGGGGGACAGGGTGGCGTTGACGGTCGATGCGTTTCCGGGAGACACGGTCGCCGGCATCGTCCGCCTGGTTCCGCCGGCCGCGCGGCAGCAGGATCGGGTCCGCGTCTTCGATGTCGAGATCCGCGCCAGTGGCAGCGGAGGGGTGCTGCGCCCGGGAATGACGGCCAACGTCCGCATCACCGGTCCGGCCAGGCGGGGCGTCACGCGGGTACCCGTCGAGGCGGTGCTGATCGAGGAGGGACAGCCGGTCGTGTATCGCCTGGGGCCGAGCGGTACCGTGCGGACGTCCGTGACGCTGGGGCTGGGGGATCTCAGTCACGTCGAAATTCTCTCCGGCCTCGCCGCCGGGGATTCGATTGCCCTGGAGGATCCTGCCGCCGCCGCCGAGCGCGCCGCCAATCCGGCGCGGCGGCGCTGATGCTGATCGCGGCCGCGAATCTCACGAAGACCTACCGGCTGGGTCGGGTGGACGTGGCGGCGCTCCGGGGCGTGGACATCGAGGTCGCGGCCGGAGAGTTCATCGCGATCACCGGTCCGTCGGGCTCCGGGAAGAGCACGCTCATGCATGTGCTGGGTTGCCTGGACACCGCGACGTCCGGTACGTACGCGATCGACGGCGAGGAGGTGAGCCGGCTGCGGGGCAAGGCGCTGGCGCGGGTGCGCAACCGGAAGGTGGGGTTCGTCTTTCAGACGTTCAATCTCATGCCCCGGCTGACGGTGGAAGAGAACGTGGCGCTGCCGCTCAAGTACCGGGGCGGCATCAGCCGCGCCGACCGGCGCGCCCGGGCGCTCCGCCTGCTGGACCGGCTGGGGCTGGGGGATCGCATCGGCCACCGCCCCGACGAGCTGTCCGGCGGACAGCGGCAGCGGGTGGCCATCGCCCGCGCGCTGGTGGGCGAGCCGGCGATCATCATGGCGGACGAGCCGACCGGCAATCTCGACTCGATCGCGGGCGCCAATGTCCTCGCCACATTCGACGAGCTGCACGCGGCCGGCCATACGATCGTCCTCGTGACTCACGATCCCGGCGTGGCCGCACGGGCCCAGCGCACGGTGCACATCGCCGACGGCAGAGTCGTGACGTGAATGTTCTCGAGTCGCTCCTCACCGGGCTCGACGAAGCTCGCCGTCACTGGGGACAGACCGTGCTGTCGCTCCTCGGCCTCATTCTCGGCACCGCCAGCATCGTCACGGTGCTCGCGCTGTTCGGCGGTCAGGCGGCGCTCACCCAGAAATACCTCGATGAAGTCGGGGGGGTCGGCACGCTGGTCGTCAACAATCGCGACCAGGCAGCCAACCCCACCGCACGGGCGCTCGCGTCCACCCGGCTCACGCTGCGGGACGCCTCGTTTCTGAAGCGGCACGCCGGCGGCCTCCGCGCCGTCGTCCCCGGGTGGCAGCAGCAGCTGGCCTATCGCATCGCCGGCTCGAGCTTCGACGGCGAAGTCGTGGGCACGGTTCCCGACTATGCTGTGGTGAACGACGTCCGTCCGCTGGTCGGACGCTTCCTGAGCGACCTCGATGTCGCGACCCGGAGTCGCGTTGCCGTGCTGGGCTGGAAGTACGCGGACTCGCTGTTCGGCGCCGCACCGAAGGCGCTGGGACGGGTCATCAGCCTCGGCGGCAAGTCATTCACTGTCGTCGGCGTGCTGCAGCGCGAGGAATTCTACTTTGCGTCGTGGGCCGGCAATTCGGTCGAGTACCGCAACGAGCGGGCCTACATCCCCGTCTCCACCGCCGTACTCCAGTTCGCCGCGGATGACCGGCTCGACTTCATGACCGTCAAGGCGGGCCCGGCCGTTGGCGTGGAAGGCGCCAGGTCGGAGGTGCGGTCCCTCCTCTACGCCCGGCACGGGAGCGAGGATTTCGACGTGCAGCCCTCGGGACAGGACGCGGGCAAGCAGACCGGCCAGTTCCTGCTGCTGTTCAACTTCATCTTCCTCGTCGTGGGTGCGGTTTCGCTCTTTACCGGTGGCGTCGTGATCGCGAACATCCTGCTCGCGTCGGTGGTCGAGCGGGTGCGCGAGTTCGGCTGCCGCATGGCACTCGGCGCGACGGCCGGCGGGATCTTCGCGCAGGTCCTCGCGGAGGTGCTGGTCGTGACGCTGATCGGCGGCGTGCTGGGGCTGGCGCTCGGTGCGGGCCTGACCGGCATCGTTGGGCACTTCATGAAGATGCCCGCGGTCGTCACACCCGCCATTGCGCTGCTCGCGACGGGCACGGCGACGGCGGTCGGCCTGATCGCCGGTCTGTTTCCCGCGATCCGCGCCGCCCGGCTGTCCCCGGTGGAGGCGCTGGCCCATGGGTGAGGTACGGTGAGCGACGCCATGGAGCTGGTGCTCGACGCGCTCCGGGAAATCGGAGCCCATCCGCTGCGGTCCCTGCTCACCCTGTCGGGCATCGTGTTCGGCGCGGCATCGCTCGTCTCGATGACGTCGCTCGCGCGCGGGCTGCAGACGATGGCGTACACCGATCTGCGCAACATGGGATTTCCCCGCAGCTTCACCGTGCTGGACCGCGGAGCTCGCAGCGACGCGCGCACCGCGGCGGCACTCCGGGAGCCGCATCTCCGGCTGGGGGATCTGGCGGCGCTTGCCGCGCTGCCCGACGTCGAGAGCGTGCGCGGGATGGCCTATTCCGGCCGCCGGCTCATCGAAGGACCCAAGGGGCGGCGCGAGGTGAGCACCGACGGCGTCGATTACGGCTACCTCGAGCAGCGCAGCTTCCGCATCACTGAGGGCCGCGGGTTCTCCCAGCTCGAGGTCGCCGGGGCCGCACGTGTCGCCATCGTCGGCAAGTTGCTGCTGGACGACCTCTTCGGCACACTGGATCCGATTGGCCGGGAGCTCCGGGTGGACGGCGTGCGTTTTCGCGTGATCGGCGTGCTGGAGCCAATGCGCCTCGGAATGGTGCCGGCGGACTTCAGCGGGAACGCCCGCCGGGTGTACGTGCCGTTCACCTACGTCACCCGGTACTACAACGGCTCGGGCCGCGTCGCCCGTATTCTGGTGACCGCGCGATCCGGGGCGGACTTTCCTCGGCTGCTTCAGCGCGCAACCGCGCTCGTTCGGCAGCGCCACGGCGGGGCCGATGACTTCGAGATCGACAACGAGGCAGCCGATGTCCTGAGTGACCTCGCGATGGCCGATGGCGTCCTCGGCGGCTGGAACGGCGTCATGCTCGCGATATCGATCGTGACGCTGCTGGTCGGCGGGATCGGGTTGTTCAGTGTGCTGCTCATCTCGGTCCGGGAACGAGTACGTGAAATCGGCGTCCGCAAGGCCCTCGGGGCGGACGACGGCGCGATCCTGCGGCTGTTCCTGGCCGAGTCCCTGACGCTGGCGGCGCTCGGTGCCGTCCTGGGGGTCGCCGGAGGGACTGGCCTGATCGTGGTCACCCGACTCATCGGCGCGCATTTCGGGAAGCACTTCGATATTCCGCTCAGCATGCCCGGCGTCGTGACGGCGATCGGCTTCTCGCTGGTGGTGGGCCTCCTGTTCGGCTGGTACCCGGCCCGGCGGGCCGCCCGGCTGGACCCCATCCAGGCCATGTCGGGACTTTGAGCCGGGCCGGGTGTTGCGCTTCTGGCCGGGGAGGAGAGATTAACCGCTGAGGCGCGCCGCCAGGCGGGACATCTGGTCGAACCGGCGGCCGCGCTTGTGCCGGGAGTCGTACATGGTTGCGGATCGTGAACTGCCGGGCCGGAGCCTGTGGTCCATCCTCGTGGGCCCGCTGCTCACCCTGTTGCTGTGTGTCGCATTGTGGGCCGTGGCGTACTTCGGGGTGATCGCGCTCGATCCCGTCCCCTTTCTCTGTCTCGCCGTTGCGTTCTGCGCGCTCCGCGGGCGGATCACCAGCGGCCTGATCGGCGTCGCCCTGGCGCTGGCCTACGTGGGCGTCGCGGCTCCGTACGCGGGAGCCCCGACACCCACGGTGATCGGCGTCCTCATCCTCGGCACCATTCTCGTCTCGCTTGTCTTCCTGATCTCGTCCAGCGTGGAGTGGCTCAGCGCCCGGGTGGAGACTGCGCTCAGTGCCGCCGCGACGGCCGAGCGGCGCTCGGCACTCGTCACCAGCGATGCGTCGCGCCGGGCCGACGAGACCGGCGAGATCGGCCGGCTCTACGAGGATCTCCGGCGCACTGCGACCGACAACTCAGCGGCGCTGGAGCTGCTCGAAGCCGCCCTCGACTCGGTGGCACAGGGCGTGGCGATCGTGGACCAGCAGACCAATCTCGTCTGGTGGAATCGCTCCCTTGCGACCATGACCGGCGTCGCGCTCGGTGACCGCGGCAGGGGTGACGAGCTGCGGCCCGCCGCCTCGTTTCTCGACCCGGCCCTGGTGGCGCGCACCCAGGACCACGGCGAGACGGTCACCCGGCTCGGCACCATGCCGGACGGGCGCGGCGGCGAGAAGGCGTATGTCGAACAGTATTCCCCGGTCGATACGGTGCGGGGTGGACGCTTCGTCGCCGTGACGGTGGCGCAGGTGATGGCGAACGGCAACGGCGCCACGCCGCCCGCCCCCGCTCCACCGGCGGCGAAGCCCGGGGAGCCGCTGGTGTTCGACCCCGACGTGATCGACACGCTGCGTGCGCCGCTCGCGGCGATCCGCGAGTACGTCTGGTTCATGGTGGCCGGCCCGGACGAGCCGCGCCGCCGGGCCAACGATGAGTATGGCAGCCGCGTGCTCGGCGCCGCCCAGCAGATGGACGACCGCATCCAGGCGCTGCTGGAGTATTCGCACGTGCTCCGGGGGCCCGTCAAGCTCGATGAGGTGCAGCTCGACGAAGTGGTTCGCGATGCGCTCCAGAGCCTGGAGCCGGGACTCTCGACCAGCGGCGCCCGGGTGCGCATCGTCGCGCAGCCCGCGCCCGGTCCCGTCACCGGCGATCGCCAGCTGCTCACGCTCGCCGTCACCCATCTCATCGGCAACGCGATCAAGTACGTACCGGCCGACGTGCCGCCACGCGTGCTGCTGTGGCTCGAGCAGGTGGATGGCCGGGCCCGGCTCTCGGTGGAGGACAACGGCATCGGCATCGCCGCCGGTCAGGAGCGCCGGCTGTTTCGTCTCTTCGAGCGCCTGCCCGAAGCCGAGGCCTATCCCGGCAACGGCGTCGGCCTGGCGGTGGTGCGGGCAGCGGTCGAGCGGATGGGCGGGCGGCTTGGGCTGCAGTCGGAGCCGGGCTGGGGCAGCCGGTTCTGGATCGAGCTGCCCGAGTCGACCGGTGCCGCAAGACCTGCGCTGGCGGAGGCCGCCCGGGCCGAGTCGGTGCCGCTGCTGAGCGAGTTGCCTCCGCCGACCCGGCCGGAAGGGTCGTCCTTCGCCGGGATCGGCGAGCAGGAGTGGCGGCCGATCTGATCCCCTGACCTTGTGAGGTGCGGGGGTGGCTGGTATTCTGGATCTTCGGTATTTGTTCGGTTTCTGTTTTTAGACTGCCGGTGTCGATGAATCGTTCCGCCGCCGTCCGTGCGCTGCTCGCCTCCCGGTTTCCCGATGCGCTCCCCGCAGCCCAGCGGAGCTGGAGCTCGGTGCCGCTCGGCATCGCGGCGCTCGACCGGATTCTGCCGAGCGGAGGATTTCAGCGGGGGCGGCTCTCGAGCTGGCTGCCGGCGCTGGGATCGGCCGCCCTGCTCCGGGCCGCCTGCCTGCACACCGTGGCCGGCGGCGAGCGCGCCGTCTGGATTGACGCCCGGCACACGGTGGTCGGCGCCTGCTGGCGTCCCGCGCCGATCCTGGTTCGCCCGCCGAGCGCCGTGGGTGCGCTGCGTGCCACCGAAGAGCTGGCCCGCTCGGGCGGGTTCGCGCTGATCGTGCTTGACGGCGCCGAGCCGGAAACGACCGAACTGGTCCGTCTCTCCCGCGCCGCCCGCGAAGGCTCGGCGGCGCTGGTGCTCCTGAGCCGGGTGACGGCGCTCGCCACGCTCCGGCTCAGCTCGCGCCCGCTGCTCGGCGATTACGTCTGGCGGCGGAGCGCGGTCGGCGACGCGGACGAGGTCGAGGCGGTGCGGGTCCGCGTCGACGCGCGTGCCTCCGGATGGTTCGCCTCCGAGACGATCTCTCTTTCCCTGTGGCGTGATGACCTTCGTCTGTCTGTCGAGACTGGCCGACCCGACCGGCGCGGCGAGCGTCGCTGAGCTGGCGCCCAGGCTGCTCGCACGGGCGCCGAGGGTGCGGGCCGAAGCGCGGGGCCTGATCTGGGCTGATGCGCGGGGGTTGCCCGCGCGCCCGCTTGCCGACGAATTGCTGGCGCTGCTCCGCGCCTGGGGCTCCGCCGATCCACGGGCCGGCATCGCCGGGACGGCCATCGCGGCCGAGGTGGCTTCGCGCTTCGGTGGAGGTCCGGTCGTCGAGGTGCCGGCCGGCACCGACCGCGAGTTCCTCGCGCCACACCGTGTGGCCGTGCTCTCGCCTGATGAGCGGCTGGCGCGGCTGCTCGAAGGCACCGGTCTCGAGCGCTGTGACGATCTGGCCCGGCTGGACAGTGCCGCGGTCGAGGTGCGGCTGGGCGCCGATGGCGTGGCGCTCTGGCGGCTGGCACGGGCCGACGATCCAAGGCTGCTCTTCGACCCGACGGTGCGGCCACTGCCGCACGCCTCGCTCGAGTGGACTGACTACGCGCTGCGCGATCCCGAGCGCCTGCTCTTCGCCATCAACGGCCTGGCCGGCACGGTATGCGGCGCGCTCCGGGATGCCGGGCAGGGCGCCACGGGATTCACCCTCGCCTTCGCGCTCGCCGGCGGCGCAGTGGTCGAGCGGCCGTTTCATCCCTCGCGCGCCAACGGCAACCAGCGCACCTGGATGCGGCTGGTGCGCGATGCGCTGGAGCGACTGGAGCTGCCCGATGCCGTGGTCGGCGTCTTCCTCAGGGTGGATTCGGCGGCGCGCTCCGAAATCGTCCAGGGCGACGTGCTCGACCGCGGGTTCGGCACGGCGCAGGTGGCGGAGGAGGCGCTCGCCCGGATTCTCGATCAGGGCAGCGTGGTGGTCACGCCCGACAACTCACGCCATCCGGTGGTGAGCCGCCGCACCCGCTGGGTCGAGCAGCCGCCGGCGCTGGTGTGGGCCCGG
The DNA here is from genome assembly GCA_038321865.1 of Gemmatimonadales bacterium. Taxonomy (GTDB): domain Bacteria; phylum Gemmatimonadota; class Gemmatimonadetes; order Gemmatimonadales; family GWC2-71-9; genus JAICUF01. Next base: position 36,063 of record JBBQFH010000023.1, on the reverse strand, counting down.
CCGCAGATCGGCCCGGGCGATACCGAGCCCCGCCTTGCGCTCCATCTGATGCCCGAGCCCGAGCCGATCGAGGTGGCCACGGCCGACCGCCGGGGCTTCGAGATCCCGCTGCGGTACCGGGGGCGGGACGGCTGGTTTGAGCTGGTATCGGCGTCGGGGCCCGACTGCGTATCGGGTGGACAATGGGAGGCGGCGTACGCCTGCGAGCTCTACTGCTGCGTGCGCACCGACGGCGAGATCGTGCTGGTCTGCCGCGACGCGCGGGAAGGGACGTGGGAAGTCGTCGGGACATGGGGGTGAGCGAAGGGTTCGTCGAGCTGCGCGCCCACACCGCATTCTCCTTCGGCGACGGCGCCGTGACGCCGGAAGCGCTGGCGGCGCGGGCGGCCGAGCTGGGCTATCCCGCCCTGGGTCTCACCGATGCCGCCGATCTGGGCGGCGTGCCCCGCTTCGTGCTGGAAGCCCAGCGCCGCGGGGTGAAGCCGATCGTCGGTGCGGAGCTCGAGGTGGACGGGCATGCGGCCGCTTTTCTCGTGCTCGACAAGGTGGGGTATCACAACCTCGCCGGCCTCGTGACGCGGGCCCGCATCGGCGATCTCGCGACGTGGGAGCCGGGCGAGCCCCAGACGCAGCGCGGGCGCGCCGCGATCACCTGGGACCAGCTGGCCGAGCGGAGTGCCGGGCTCTTCGCGCTCACCGGCCCGCCGGCCGGCGCGCTGGGGACACTGCTCGCCGCCGAACGGCAGGAGGAGGCGGCGCGGCTGCTGGCCCGCTGGCGCGCGCTGTTCGGCGACCGGCTGGCCGTCGAGGTGCAGTTCCATCGTGCCGGCTCGCACGAGATGGCGCTGGTGGATGCGCTGGTCGAGCTGGCCGTCCGCGCGGACGTGCCGTGGGTGGTCAGCCGGGATCCGCGCTATCTCGACAACACCAGCCGGCTGGTGCACGACATGCTCACGGCCCTCCGCGCGGGGCAGACGCTCGACGAGGCGGCGCATGCCGGCCTGCTGCTGCCGAGCGGACGGTGGCGCCTGCCGCGGCGGGAGGAAATGGCGCGCGAATGGCATCGCCGTCCGGATGGCCTTGTCGCGAGCGAGGCCATCGCCGAGCGCTGCCGCTTCGAGCTCGAATGGATGCGGCCCGCGCTGCCCCACTTTCCCGTCCCGCCCGGCCACACCGACATCTCCTGGCTCCGCACCTGCGTGGAGGCCGGCGCCCACGAGCGCTGGGGGGAGATCAGGGCGGCGCACTGGGCCCAGCTGGGACACGAGCTGACCGTGATCGAGCGGCTGGGGTTTTCCGGGTTCTTTCTCGTCATGTGGGACGCCGTGCGCAAGGCGCGCGAGCTGGGCATTCTCTGCCAGGGGCGCGGCAGCGCGGCCAATTCCGCCGTCGCCTACTGTCTCGGCGTCACCGCGGTGGACCCGGTGGCCAACGGGCTGCTGTTCGAGCGGTTCCTGTCCGATGCCCGCGTGGACGGCCAGACCGAGGCGCCGGACATCGACCTCGACATCGAGCACGACCGCCGGGAGGAGCTGCTCGACTACGTCTATGGCCACTACGACCGCACCCGGGCGGCGATCACCTGCGTGGTGCAGCACTACCGCGCCCCCAATGCGCTGCTCGACGCGATGCGTGTGCTCGGCTATCCGGTGGAGCTGGCGCACCAGCTCTCGAAGCGGATGCATTACGCCGAAGCCGCCGACGGCGCCGAGCTGCTGCGAAAGGGGCTCGCGAAGCAGTTCGGGCTGGAGCTCGACGATGCGCGGGGCCGGGCGCTGCTCACGCTCATGCGCGGGTGCGACGAGCTGCCCCGGCTTCGTTCCACGCACGTAGGAGGCTTCGTGCTCTCCGCCGCGCCGCTCGGGGAGTCGCTGCCGATCGAGCACACCACGATGGGCCGCACCATCATCCAGTTCGACAAGGATGACCTCGACGCGATCGGGGTTCCCAAGTTCGACTTTCTCGGGCTCGGTGGACTGTCGCTCATCCGGCGCGCGTTCGATGCGGTGGCGCGCCGCACCGGGGTGCGGCCCGAAATGTACCGGCTGCCGCCGGACGATCCCGATACCTACGATCTCATTTCCCGCGGCGACACGATCGGCACCTTCCAGATCGAGAGCCGCGCCCAGATCGCGTCCATCCTGCATACGAAGCCCGACCGCATCTACGACCTCGTGGTGCAGGTGGCGCTGATCCGGCCGGGTCCGATCCAGGCCAAATTCGTGCACCCCTACACCCGGCGCCGGCGGGGCAACGAGACCGTCACCTATCGCCACCCCGCGCTCGAGCCGATCCTCCGGCGCACCCAGGGCATCCCGATCTTCCAGGAGCAGGCGATGGCCATCGCCATGACTCTGGGCCGCTCCAGCGCCGCCGAAGCTGACGCGCTGCGCCGCGCGATGGGCCACCAGCGCAAGCAGACGCGGCTGGCCGCGGCGCTCGATGCGCTGGAGGCGCGCATGGCGGCCAACGGCCTGACCCCCGAGGTCGCCAGACAGATTCGCGAGGACCTGGAGAGCTTCGGCAACTACGGGTTTCCCGAGTCGCACGCCTGGAGCTTCGCGCTGATCGCGTACGCCACCGCGTATCTCAAGTGTCATTACCCGGCCGAATTCTTCCTGGGACTGCTCAACGCCTGGCCCATGGGATTCTATCCGCCGTCCACGCTGATCCACGACGCACGGCGCGGCGGGCTCGACGTGCTGCCGCCCTGCCTCAGGAGCGGTGCGCGCGAGTGCACCGTCGAGGCGACCGGCGATGCCGCGCACCCGGCGCTTCGTATCGGCTGGCGGCACATCCGCGGCGTCGGCGCGCGCACGCTGGATGCGCTCGATGCCGCGCGCGCCGCCGGCCCGTTCGCGTCGATCGAGGACGCCGTGCGCCGGGCCGGGCTGGGCCGGCCCGATGTGCTGCATCTGGCGGAGGCCGGCGCGCTGGCGGCCTGGGAGCCGGACCGCCGGCGTGCCGCGTGGGAAGGGCTGCATGCCGTGGGCGACGTGCTGCCGCTCGCGCCGATGCCGCGGACCGCGCACGAGCCCCGAGTGCTCTCGCGCGACGAGCTGGTCTACCTCGATTACCACGCGACCGGCACCAGTCTCCTGGGCCACCCGATGGATCCCGCACGCGAGCGGCTCAGGGCCGCGGGGGCGCTCGACAGCCGGGACCTGCTCGAGCTGAAGGGCCGCCGCGAGATTCTCGTCGGTGGGCTGGTCACGATTCGCCAGCGTCCGCTGAGCGCCAAGGGAACGGTATTCCTGCTGCTGGAGGACGAGCACGGCTTCATCAACGTGATCGTGTCCGCCCCGGTCGTGGCGGAGTATGGCGAGGTGGTGCGGTTCGCGCCGTTCGTGGTGGTGCTGGGGCGTTTCGAGCGGGATGGCGAGGTGCGGAACGTCGTGGCCCGGCGGCTGAAGGAGCTGCAGGTTCGTCCGCTCACTCATGCGAGCCGGGATTTCCGCTGAGCGCGTGGACTGTGCATGGACCGGGGGACACGGCGTCTCTTGCCCGAACCCTCACAGGAGCGAGCCCAATGTCCGCTGCCCCGGAACGGCTCCCTCACGACGCCCGCATCAGCGCCCGCACCGTCCTCGCCGCGGGCGGCGTCGTCGGCGTGCTCGACGGAATCGCCGCTGTCCTGTTGCGCCTTGCCCTCCGCGGAGACTTCGCGCCGGTCCGCTCGCGATGCATTTTCTCGTCGCGACGACCTGGGCCGCCCTCTACGCGGTAGCGTATGGATACTGGCCTGCGCTGCGGCGGATGACACGATCCACCGCTGGCGCAGTGGGAGTGGGCCTCCTCTTCGGCCCCGTCGTCTGGTGCACGATGCGGCTCATCGTGCTGCCGCTCCTCGGCGCGCACTCCCCGATCGTGCTGTGGACCTTCCTCGCGATGGTGGCGACCTGCAGAACCCGCCGCGCTAGATCCGGCTGATCACCTGATTCAGGAGTCCGCCGAGTATCCCGCCCAGATGCGGGTGCTGCTCGGCGGCCCGCTGCGCCGCCTGCTCCTGTCCCTGCTGCAGGACATCCGGCAGCTGCTGCGCGGTGGTCCCGTCCTGCTTCCGCTTGTGCGCCAGCGCCATCAGCACGATGGGTGCGAGCAGCATGAGCAGCTTGCCCGTCTTCTCGGTGCTCAGCGTGCTGGCCTGGCTGACACCCTGCTGGACCTGTTCGTGCCGGGTACCCAGCATCCGGCCGATCAGCCCGCCGCCCCCGGCCCCGCCGTGCATCAGCCCGGGGTCGCCCATCGGCGCCGTTGCGTGGGTGTCGATGGCCTGATGAATGGCCTCGGCGCCCGCCGGATCGGCTGCGTGAGCGGCCATCCCGCCCATGACCATCGGAAGCGCGGCTGCGACGGCGGCCTCCGCCTGGTCTGCCGGGATGCCCAGCTGCTGGCTGATACGCTGCAGGCCGCCGGCGCCGAGCTGCTGCTGAATCAGATCGGTGATCGAGCTCATCGCTTGCCTCCTCCGTCATTGGCTGGTTCGGTCGGGCCGTCCAGATCGGTGTGCCGGTCGTCGGCGCCGTCACCCTGGTCGTCCGGCAGCTCGAGGTCCGGCTTCGGCCTGCCCCCAGGACTCGTCTCGCCTGTCTCATCAACGCTCTCGCGAGCGCGTTCGCTCTCACCCCAGGTGCCTTCGCCCTCGAAGTCGAATCCTTCGTGGCCGATCGCACCGGATGTGGTTCCCGTGCTGTGCCGCGTCCAGTCCCCGTAGTTGGGGGCGTCGTCGGCCGAGCCTTCACCGTTGTAGATGCCGCCCGCGAGCGTGCTGAACCCGCCTTCGCCGCCCGTGCCGCCGTCGACATGATCGGGCTCGTCGCCGCGGTTGGCCCGGAGCGTCACATCATGGACCGGTCCGCCAAATCGCCCACCGATGTTCGTGCCCGGCTCGCCCTCGCCACTGAAGACGTCGCGATCATCCCCCAGCGAGCCCACCGGATCCGCCACTCCTTCGCCGCGCTCGAGCAGCTGTCCGGCCGCACCCGTGGCGAAGCGGCTTCGCCGCTCCGGCCCGGTCCAATGCCGCGTCGCCGCGCGCCGGCGCTCCTCGCCCGGCGTCTCATCTTTCGCCATCGTGCACTCCTCTGGTTGCGTGGTCGCGCGCAGCTGTACGTTGGCGGCGGGCGGGGCGGGGCGCCGTGACGCGTGACCCGAATCAGAACCGGAAGATGTGCCGGAACGCCTGGGCCACCTTGCGCGCGATGTCTTCCACCCGGTTGTCGAACGACTCGAAATGATCGTTGCATACCTCGGTGGGCTCTGCGCCGATGCGAAACCACTCACGCTGGGTGAGGGGGCACCACTCGTTGGCCAGCAGCCCGTTGGTGGCGTCGATGCTGACGCTGATCAGGCCGGCCGGGACCCGCCACGTCGTGCCGGCGCCCTCCCGCCATCCGCGCAGGTAGAACGACGCCCAGGCCGGTGCCGCCGAGCGGCCGCCAGATGCGCCGGCGCCGAGCGAGCGGGGTGAATCGTAGCCGAACCAGAAGCCGGCGATCACGGCCGGGGTATAGCCGATGAACCAGACATCGTTGCCGTCGTTGGTCGTGCCCGTCTTGCCGGCCACGGCCCCGCGCACGCCCAGATCGCGGATCGGCCGGCCAGTCCCGCCGTCCACGACTGATTGCAGCATCGAAGTGATCTGGAAGGCGTCACGCTCGTCCATGACGCGCGTGAGCGAGTCGGTCCGGCGCGTCCACAGGACCTTGCCGCTCGTGGTCTCGATGCGGCGGACGATCGAGGGCCGCACGCGGAATCCGCCATTGGCGAACGGAGCGTACGCCGTCACCAGCTCCAGCGGCGTCACATCCAGCGCGCCGAGCGAGAGCGAGGGCAGGGGCTCCATCGGCGCAGTGATGCCCGCGCGCCGCGCGGTCTCGATGATTTTCGGCGCGCCCACGGCCAGTCCGAGCCGGACCGTCGCCGCATTCGCCGAGCGCATGAGCGCGCGCCGAAGCGTCAGCGGACCACCGTAATCGCCACCGTAGTTGGCGGGACTCCAGACCATGCCGTCCTGCTGGATCTCGACGGGGGAATCGTCCAGCACCGCCGCGGGTGAAATCCCGCTCTCCAGCGCCGCCGCGTACACGAACGGCTTGAAGGCGGAGCCGGGCTGGCGGTGGGCTGAGAGGGCCCGGTTGAAGGCGCGCCGCGCAAAGCGCCGGCCCCCAACCAGGGCCCGGATTTCCCCGTTGCGAGGGTCGATCGCCACCATGGCCCCCTCGACGGGGTCTCCGCCGCTGCCCGCCGCCCGCTCGATCGCGGCCGCCTGGGTCCGCACCGCCTGCTCGGCCGCGCGCTGCGCCCGGCCGTCCAGCGACGTGCGCACGATGACATCCTCGCCGTTGGCCCGGTCGCCCAGGACGGAATCGGTGAAAGCGCGCACCGGGTCGAGCGCCGTCGACGTGTCCTCCGCCGGCCGCCACTCGTCCTCGGCAAGCTCCAGCGGCTCCGCTTCGGCGTCCGCAGCCTGGTCCGCGCTGATGTAGTGCTCCTGGACCATGAGGGCGAGCACGAGATTGCGCCGCTCCACCGCACGATCCGGGTGCCGCCGGGGGGCGTATGCGGAGGGCGCCTTGGGGAGGCCGGCCAGCGTCGCCGCCTCCGCCAGCGTGAGCTGGCCGACACTCTTGCCGAACAGGTCGCGGCTGGCCGCTTCGACCCCGTAGGTGCCGTTGCCGAAGTAGATGACGTTCAGGTAGAGCCCGAGAATCTGCTGCTTGGTGAGACTCTTCTCCAGCCGGTGCGCGAGCACGATCTCGATCACCTTGCGGCGGAGGCTGCGCTCGCCGGCGAGCTGCGGAATGAAGGCGTTCCGCACCACCTGCATCGTGATGGTGCTGAAGCCTTCCTCCACGCCGAAGTGGCGGATGTTGCGGAGCGTGGCCCGGGCGGCGCTCCGCCAGTCCACGCCATGGTGCTCATAGAAGCGCCGGTCCTCGACCGCGATGAACGCCGCCCGGGCCTGGCGAGGCACCTGTGCCAGCGGGACGTTGACCCGCCGGACATACGTGAGCCGCCCCAGAGTCCGGCCAGACCGGTCCAGAATGCGGCTCCCTTCGGAGGGCCGGAACGCCTGGATCGATGCCGCAGACGGACACCCGGCGAAGCCGCAGGTCTCGGCCCAGGTGAAGACGAGGATCATCATGGCCGCGGTCGTGCCGGCGGCAGCGAGCCGCCAATGGCGGCGGATCCAGCGTTCGCTGGATGGGGTGAGGCGGGCAACCATCCGACCGGCTGCCGCCCGTGCCTGTCCGACCCACTCCGGCACCTTCATGCGCACTCTCTCTGCTGGACTTGACGTTCCATACGGAAACAATAGTCGGAAAGTGACGAGAAAGGGGGCGCCGGTTCCAACCCTTCGGGAGCCGGACGCCTCCAACGCATGTCGTCACCCGATTCCCGACTCCGGAGCCCGTTCATGTTGAAGCGCGTTTTTGGCACGATCACCGTGATGGCCGCCATTCTTGCTCCACAGCGTGCCGCAGGCCAGAGCCCGTCTGCAAATGATGTTTCGGGACGCTGGAGCGCCGCACATGCCCGTGCGCGGGACTCGATCCAGCTTCAGCTCGAACGGGGCGACCGCAATCACCACTGGTCGGAAGGGTTCGAGGTGGCGATCGGCGACTTGCGCGGCCTGTCGGCGGAGGCCGTGACCGGCGGGGGTGGTGCCGCGCATGTTTCGCTGACGCGCGAGGCGGGCGTGTTCGTGATGGACGGAAGTTTTGCCGGCCGCGAAGGCGCCGGCGTATTCCGCTTCGTTCCGAGTGAGGCATACCGCGTTGCGATGCGCGCGCTGGGCTACGGTTCGATCTCGTCCGACACCATGTTCATGCTGGCGGCCGGCAATCTGACGACCGAGGACGTGCGCCATCTGGCCAGCATCGGGTACCGCGACGCCTCACTGCTGCAGCTCGTGCGCCTGACCACCCATGGCGCCGACATCCGCTACATCGAAGCGATCCGTTCGGCCGGGTACCGCGGACTGTCGCTGGAGGAGCTGATCCGCATGCGCGATCATGGCGTGGACGCGGCGTTCGTCGCGGAGCTTCGGCAGCACGGCATCCATGACCTGTCGTCAGCCGACCTGGTGCGGGTGCGAGACCACGGGGTGGACGGCGAATTCATCGCCGGACTGGCGGACGCGGGGTACGCCGGCGCGGAGATCGGCGACATCGTCCGCGCCCGGGACCACGGCGTCGGCGCCGACTTCCTGGTCGCGCTGCGACGGGCCGGCTACCGCGACGTTCCGCTCGACCAGGTGATTCGCCTCCGCGACCACGGCGTCACCGTGGGCTTCATCACGCGGGTGCGACAGGAACGCGGAGCGGATTTCCCGCTGGACGGGATCATCCGTCTCCGCGATCGAGGGGAGGACTAGTCGCTCAGGTCTCCTTCTCGACCACGACGGTGTGGTGGGATGCCAGCGCCGCGATGGCGCCGAGGGCCACGAACGCGGGCATCAGCACCGCTCCCACCACCCCGATGGTCAACGGGATTTCCAGCACCGTCCGGCCTTCCTCATTCTTGATGCTGATGCGGCGCACGTTGCCCTCGCGGATCAGCTCCTTGACCCGTGCGACCAGCCCTTCGCCGCTGACCACGTGTTCTTCGGTCCGTGTCTCGGTCATGTCGTCCTCCCGTTGATGAGCTCGTCCTGCCAGAGCCTGATGCCACCCAGAATGCCGTCGGTGTTGTCCACCAGCGAGACATCGCCGGGCAGGTCTTCATCCGCCAGTAACCGGGCGTTGCCGCCGCCGATGTAGAGCCGGTCGAAGTCGGTAAGGGTCTTCAACTGGGCGATGGCGCGGTGCACCCGCTTCCGCCACTTGCGCTTGCCGGCCTTGTCGAGCGCGCGCTTTCCCATCGCTTCCTCGTAGGTACGCCCCTTCCGGAACTGATGATGGCCGATTTCGAGGTGCGCACAGGTGCGGCCGTTCAGAAAGATCGCCGAGCCGAATCCGGTCCCGAGCGTGATCACCAGTTCCACCCCCTTGCCCGAGACGGCGGCGAGTCCCTGGACCTCGGCGTCGTTGGAGACGCGGGTCGGTGCCTTGAGGGCGTCCGTCAATGCGGTGGCGAGATCGAAACCCCGGAAGACATCGGTGCCAAGGTTGGCCGCAGTGCGGATCACACCGTCGCGCACCACGCCCGGGAAGCCGACCGACACGCGGTCCCATCGCGGCAGTGGCTGGACCAGGTCGGTGAGTGACTGGACAAGTGTGGCCGGATCGGCCGGGTGCGGTGTATCCACCCGCACCGGCGGCACCAGAAACTGGCCGGCGTCGTCCAGGACCGAGGCCTTCAGGCGGCTCCCGCCGATGTCGATCGATAGTGTCGTGGTCATCGATTCCTGCTGGCTGCGAGGTCGCATAGCATGCCGGTCACCAGGGAAGTCCAGCCGGTCTGATGGCTGGCGCCGAGCCCCCGGCCGGTCTCCGCATGAAAGTACTCATAGAAGAGGATCAGGTCGCGCCAGTGCGGATCGTCCGCGTAACGCCGATCATCGCCATGGAGCGGCCGCGCGCCCGCCGCATCCCGCGCGAACAGGCGCGCCAGCCGCCGCTGAAGCTCTCGCGCCACCTGGGCAAGGGTCATGCGATGGCCCGATCCGGTCGGGCATTCGACGGTGAGGTCGTCGCCGTAGAAATGGTGGTAGCGCTCCAGTGCCTCGATGAGAAGGTAGTTGAGCGGAAACCAGATCGGGCCGCGCCAGTTGGAGTTGCCGCCGAACAGCGGAGTCGTCGCTTCGCCGGGCTCGTAGTCGACCCGGTGCGTCATGCCCGCGGTCTCCAGCACGAAGGGATGTGCCTCGTGGACCCGGGACACGGAGCGCACGCCGAAGGGTGAAAGAAATTCATTCTCGTCCAGAACGTAGTGGAGCACGCGCTCCAGCCGCTCGCGTGAGGGGACGGCCAGCAGCCGGTGGCCGTGCCCGTCCGTGCCCCTCGCCTCCATATAGGAGGTGTAGCGGGCGAGGTCGGGCCGGTTGGTCAGAAACCATTCGGTTCGGCGGGCAAAGCCGGGCAGGCGGTCGATCACGTCCTGTTCGAGCACCTCGCAGGCGAAGAGCGGGATGATGCCCACCATCGAGCGGACCCGGAGCGGCACCTCGAGGTCGCCGACGTGCATTTCGTCATAGTAGAACCCATCCTCCTCGTGCCACAGGCCACGGGAGCCGACGGCGTTCATCGCATCGACGATGGCGATGAAGTGTTCGAAGAACTTGGACGCCATGTCCTCGTATGCCGGATCGTGTGTGGCGAGCTCGAGGGCCATCGAGAGCATGGTGGCGCAGAAGAACGCCATCCAGGCGGTGCCGTCCGCCTGCTCGAGCGTCGCCCCGCCGGGCAGCGGCTTCGAGCGATCGAACACGCCGATGTTGTCGAGGCCGAGGAAGCCGCCGGCGAAGATATGCCGGCCGTTCACGTCCTTGCGATTGACCCACCAGGTGAAGTTGAGCAGCAGCTTCTGAAAGCAGCGTGCCAGGAAGGTGTGATCACGCTCGCCGCGCGCCGCCGTCATCTTGTAGATCCGCCAGCAGGCCCACGCGTGCACCGGCGGGTTCACGTCGCCGAAGGCGAACTCATACGCCGGCAGCTGGCCGCTCGGGTGCATGTACCATTCGCGGAGGAACAGCACCAGCTGCTTCTTGGCGAAATCGGCATCCACGGCGGCGAACGGGATCATGTGGAAGGCGAGGTCCCACGCCGCGTACCAGGGATACTCCCAGGTATCGGGCATCGAAATCACGTCGCGATTGTAGAGATGGGTCCAGTCGGCATTTCGTCCGGCCAGGCGCTCGACCGGCGGCGGCGGGCTGGCCGGATCACCGGCGAGCCAGTCACTCACCACATATCCGTAGTACTGCTGGGACCAGAGCAATCCGGCATACCCCTGACGGACGACGCGCCGCTCGTCGGGCCCCGCCGCGTCGGGAATCCGGTCGGCGTAGAAGGCATCGGCCTCCTGGCGGCGCCGCTGGAACAGCCGGTCGAATCCCGGCCCGAACGGCGGGCCCTTGCGCTCCGCCTCGGCGGTCAGCCGGAGGCGAATCGTGCGCTCCGCCCCGGCGGGGATGGTGAAGCGATACCAGGCGGCCGATTTGGTCCCGCTCCCGGCGGGATTGACCGCCTCCACCCGGCCGCTGACCACGCGCTCATGGAACGCATCCTTCACGAACCGGGACGCGTTGGTACCGCCGAAGAGACGCGCGGCGTCGGTCTCGTTCTCGGTGAAGAGCAGCTCCGCTTCGCCTTCGGGACCGAGACCGACCGCCAGCCGATGCTCGCCCAGTGTGGGGTGCCGGGAGATGATCGTGTCGTTGGCCTCGCGGGTGAGGCAGCCACGGCCGGGATAGCCCTCGCCGCTCCGTCCCCACGACCAGGTGTTGCGGAACCAGAGCGTGGGCAGGACATGGATCGCCGCGGATTCGGGTCCGCGGTTGGCCACGGTGATGCGAATGAGAATGTCGTCCGGTCCCGCCTTGGCGTATTCGGCGGTGACGTCGAAATAGCGGTGGCTGTCGAAAATGCCGGTATCGGTCAGCTCGTATTCCGGATCGGCGAGCCCGCGACGTGCGTTCTCCGCCACGAGATCATCGTAGGGAAAGGCGGCCTGGGGATACTTGTAGAGGGCGCGGAGGTAGGCGTGGGTCGGTATCGCGTCGAGGTAGTAGTAACACTCCTTGACGTCCTCTCCGTGGTTGCCCTGCGGGTTGGTCAGCCCGAAGAGGCGTTCCTTGAGGATGGCGTCCCGTCCGTTCCAGAGCGCGAGCGCGAAACAGAGGCGGCCCTCGCGGTCGGAGATGCCGAGCAGTCCATCTTCGCCCCAGCGGTAGGCACGGCTGCGGGCATGCTCATGCGGGAACGATGCCCAGACCGAGCCGTCGGCGGAGTAGTCCTCCCGCACGGTCCCCCACTGGCGCTCCGAGAGGTAAGGCCCCCACCTGCGCCAGTTCTTCTGGCGCCGGGCGTCCTCCTGGAGGCGCGTGGATTCGGGATCGGGCACTCGGTATCCTGATGCGAGGTGGTCTGAACCTACGCCCGGCGCCGAACGCTGCAAAGGCAGCTCCGGCCTGGCGGCGAGCCGCAACGGACCCCGCTAAGTTGTCGCGATGCGACGCCTGATTCCATCCCGGTCTGCGGCTCTGGAGCTGCTGCAGCTGGCCCTGCCGGTGGTGGCGGTGCAGGTCGGCCTCATGACGATGGGCGTCGTCGATTCGATCATGGTCGGCCGGCTCTCGGCCGCCGCGCTGGCGGGCGTGGCGCTGGGCAACGTCTATTTCTTCGCCGGCGCGATCTTCGGCATGGGCGTGCTGCTGGCCTTCGACCCGATCGTGTCGCAGGCGGTCGGTGCCGACGATCAGCCGGCCATCGGCCGCGCGCTGCAGCGGGGGCTGCTGCTGTCGATCGGGTTGGCCATACCGATTTCGCTCATTCTGCTCACCGTCCGTCCCGCCCTCGTGCTGCTGGGGCAGCCCGACCTGGTGGTGCCGATCGCGAGCGGCTACGTCTGGCGCGAGATTCCCGGCGTCTTCCCGTTTCTTGCCTTCACGGTCCTGCGCCAGTCCCTCCAGGCGATGGGGCGAATGCGCGCCATCGTGGCCGCCATCGTGGCGGCCAACCTGCTCAATGTCGGCCTCAACTGGCTCCTGATCTACGGCCACTGGGGGGCGCCGGCCCTCGGCGCCTTCGGTTCGGCCTGGTCCACGACCATCAGCCGGTGGGCGATGACGCTCGGTCTCGCGCTGCTCGCCTGGCCGGCGCTCGCGCCGCACCTCACCCGCTGGCGGCCCGAGACGCTGGCGCTCCAGCCGTTGAGCCGGATATTCGCCCTGGGTGCTCCGATCGGGGCCCAGATGCAGCTCGAGTTCGGCGTGTTCGGTGCCATCGGGCTCCTGATGGGGCGGCTGGGGACGGTCGCGGTCGCCGCCCACCAGATCGCCCTCAACCTCGCCTCGCTCACCTTCATGGTGCCTTTGGGGGTGTCGGGAGCGGCGGCGGTCCTGGTCGGCCGGGCGGTGGGGCGGGGGGATGCCGCCGGCGCCCGCCGGGCCACCCGGACGGCTCTGGTGTTCGGCGTCGGGTTCATGGTCCTCACGGCGCTGGTCTTCCTGCTGATGCCGGGGCCATTGGCGCGGGTGTATTCGGAGGAGACCGGTGTCGTGGCGCTCGCGTCGGTGCTGCTGCCGATCGCGGGCGTGTTCCAGGTGTTCGACGGCCTGCAGGTGGTGGGCATCGGCGCGCTGCGCGGTGTCGGCGATACCCGGGCGCCGTTCGCGATGAACCTGCTCGGTTTCTGGCTGCTCGGGCTGCCGGTCAGCCTGTTTCTGGGTTTTCGCACCCCGCTCGGCGCCCGGGGGCTCTGGTGGGGTGTCGTGGTGGGGCTGATTGTCGTGAGCGTCGGACTGCTGGTTCGGCTCCGCGGGAGACTCCGGCGGGAGCTGGCGAGGGTGCAGATCGACGAGCCGGCCCCAGCCAGCGTACGGCCAGGGCGCCCAATTGACACCTCCCCGGGCTTATCGTAGATTTGCAGGGCTCGGGAAGGCGGCTTCAGCTGACCGAGAACCAGCGTTATCGGGGACCTGGCGAGCGCCGGGTCCCCTGTTCGTTGGCGAGCGGCGCGGGAACATCCTTCCGCGCATCAACCTGTCGGCACGTACGGCACCACCGGACTCCGACAACAACAGCAAAAAGCGAGTACCGTGATGCGTACCACCGGCAAGGTGAAGTGGTTCAACGACGCGAAGGGCTTTGGGTTCATCACTCCGGACGACGGCCAGAAGGACTGCTTCGTGCATCATTCGGCCATCCAGGGACAGGGCTTCAAGTCCCTCGCCGAGGGTGAAGCGGTGGAGTTCGATATCGTGCAGGGCCAGAAGGGCCCGGCGGCGGAGAACGTCGTCAAGATTCGCTGATCCGCCCTTCGCCGAAGCCGAAGTGAAGGCGGGGCCGCCCGGAAGCGGGCGGCCCCGCTCCGTTGGACCCGAAGCAACGTCACTCACTGGAAGCGGGAGCACATGATCGAGATCAAGTTGTCCGACAGCGACAGCATCGAGTGGGCGCTGAAGGCGTTCAAGCGGAAGATGCAGCGCTCGGGGATTCTGAAGGAACTCCGGCAGAAGCGGTACTACGTGAAGCCGAGCGAGGCGCGCCAGCTCAAGTCGGCGGCCGCGCAGCGGCGCCAGCGCAAGGACGCCCGCGGACGGGCGGCCCGCTGAGCGTCGCTGCAGCCCCCGCCAAGATCACGTTCGCGCCTCCGCGCGATGCGGCGAAGTTCGCGGAGGAGCTGAAGCGGCGCGTCGCCGAGTATTTCGAAGCACGGGGATTGTCGGAGAAGGCCAACGGCGCCATGGTGCTGAAGACGTTCACGCTGCTTGCGCTGACGTTTGTGCCCTACGGTGTCATCATGAGCGGCCGGCTTGCCGCCTGGCCGATGCTGGCACTCGCGATCGTCATGGGTGTGGGGCTCGCCGGGATCGGTTTTTCCGTCTCCCACGACGCACTCCACGGCGCCTACTCCTCGAAGCCGTGGGTCAACCGGCTGATCGGGCTCTCCTTCGACCTCTGCGGCGCCAACGGATACATGTGGAAGATCACGCACAACGTGATTCACCACACGTACACCAACATCGAAGGGATCGACGAGGATCTCACCGTCTCCCCGCTGCTGCGCCTTTCGCCGTCCTCCGAGTACAAGCCGATCCACCGCTATCAGCACCTGTACGCCTTCGCCGCCTACAGCATGTCGACCCTCTTCTGGGTCTTCGTGAAGGACTACAAGTATTTCCTGCAGCGCGACCTCGGCCCCTACAAGAACAAGCAGCACCCGCGCAGCGAGATCGTCACGCTCGTCATCACCAAGCTGATCTACTACACCTGGGCCGTCGCGCTGCCGCTGCTGCTGCTGCCGATTCCCTGGTGGCAGGTGGCCATCGGTTTCCTGGCGATGCACCTGACGGCCGGGCTCATCCTGGGCGTCGTCTTCCAGCTGGCCCACGTGGTCGAGGGGACCGATTATCCCGCGCCCGACCCCGAAGGCATGATGGAGCATGCGTGGCTGGTGCACGAAATGGAGACGACGTCCAATTTCGGGCGCCGGAACCGGCTGCTCTGCTGGTATGTGGGGGGGCTCAACTTTCAGGTGGAGCATCACCTGTTCCCGCGGACCTGCAGCGTCCACTATCCGGCCATCAGCCCGATCGTGGAAGAGGTGGCCACGAAGTACCGGATTCCGTACAATCAGCACCCGACGCTGATGGCCGCCATCGGCTCACACTACCGTATGCTGAAGCGCCTCGGACAGGAGCCGCTCCAGGCAGCCTGACCCGCGCCGCCCTACGCGACCCCGGCCATCGAGCGCACGAGCGCCTCGTTGGTCGGGGTCTTTCGCAGGTCGGTGAGCAGGTCGTTCATGGCGTTGATCGGTGACATCCCCGCGATGCGGGAGCGGATCTGCCGCGAGGCCGCGAGCGCCTCGGCGGAGAAGAGCAGCTCCTCCCGGCGCGTGGAGCTGGCCACCAGATCGATGGCCGGGAAGACCCGCCGCTCGGCCAGCTCGCGGCTCAGCACCAGCTCGCTGTTGCCGGTCCCCTTGAACTCCTCGAAGATCACCTGGTCCATCTTGCTGCCGGTGTCCACCAGCGCCGTCGCGATGATGGTGAGCGACCCGCCGCCCTTGGCCGGGTCGATCTTCCGCGCGCTGCCGAGAAAGCGCTTGGGTTTCTCCAGCGACTGGGCATCGAGCCCGCCCGAGAGCGTCCGGCCGGTGCCGCGCTCCACCGTGTTGTAGGCCCGCGCCAGACGGGTCAGCGAATCCACGATGAGCACGACGTCGTCCCCCAGCTCGACCCGCCGCCGGGCCCGCTCCAGCGTGAGTTCCGCGACGGCGACGTGCCGCTCCGCCGGATGATCGAACGTCGAGGCCACGACTTCGCCGAAGCCGCCGGCCTCGATCTCGAACACCTCTTCCGGCCGCTCGTCCACCAGCAGGATCAGCAGCAGCGCCGCCGGATAGTTCCGGCTCACGCCCTCGGCGATCGCCTGGAGCACCATCGTCTTGCCCGCCTTGGCCGGCGCGACGATCAGCGCCCGCGTGCCCTTCCCGAACGGGCAGAGCAGGTCGATGACGCGGTCGGTGTAGTCGCGCTGGCCCAGCCGGGTGAGGCCGCACTCGAGCTTGAGCGGCTCGCTGGGATGCGTCGCGGTGAGGCGGCTGTACTCCGGCCGTTCGCCGATCGATTCCGGTGGGCGTCCGTCGATCGCGGTGACCCGCTCGAGCGAAGGTCCCTTTCCTTTGCCCGCGCGGCCCACGACGCCGCTGATCTCGTCGCCGGTGCGCAGGTGATACTGCCGGATCAGCCGCTCGCCGACGTGCACGTCGCCCTGGGAGGGGAGATAGCTCTCTTCGCGCCGGCGCAGGAAGCCGGCGCCACGGTTGCTGATTTCGAGGATGCCGAGCGAGGTCAGGTCGGACTCTGAGATGATGCCTCCGCATGCAGGAAGAGCGCCGGGCGCTCGCGAGCCGTAATGGTAATCGGGCGACCGCCCGGATCCCACGATCAGTCGTGCGGCAGGTCGATCCGCCCGATCCGCCCGGTACCGCTGAGCGCGAGCCAGAGCCGCCCGCGCGGCGCATCCAGCACCATGTGCCGGACGACGCAGCCACGCGTCGGGATGGCGACGGTCTCCATCCGAGCCGTCTTCGGGTCGAACGCGACCATCGTGCTGGTGCCGGATTCATTGTACCAGATGCGCCCGTCCGTCCCGATGGCGATCGCGTAAGGTCCCGACTTGGCGGCGGCCGGCGACGGCCACTCCCGCACCTCGCCGGTGGCGGGGTCGAGCGCACCCAGGTACCCGCGGGCGAAGTCGGTGTACCAGATGGTCCCGTCGTCGCCGATCGCCAGGCGCCGGGGGCGCGCACCCGGATCCGGGAGCGTGAACTCGGTCATGCGTCCGTCCGCCGGATTCACCCGTCCGAGCATGTTGGTGCCGAGCTGTGCGATCCAGATCGCGCCGTCGGGGGCGAGGCGGATCCCGTACGGAATCGATCCCGCTGTCGGGGCGACGAACGCGCGGGTCTCCCCGGTCGCGGGATCGAGCCAGCCGTAGCTGTTGTTGTTGCCGTCGGTGAACCAGATCCTGCTGCCGACGACGATGGGCGTGTGCGGATTCCGGGTTTCGTCCGGCACGTCGTATTCGCGAATCAGCCCACTCGCGGGATCCAGTCGTCCGAGCTTGCCGACCCGTTGCGCGGTGTACCAGACTCCCCCGTCCGGCGCGACCACGATGCCGTGCGGGCCGGACTGTGGGGTAGGCGTCGGGTAATCGGTAATGCGGCCGGTGGCGGGATCGAGCCGGCCGATGAAGCTGTTGGCCTGATCGGTGAACCATACGATCCCGTCACGCCCTACCGCCGGATCGTGCGGGAAGTTCCCGGGCCGGGGAATCGGGTACTCGAGGACGGCCAACGGAGCGGCCGCCGGGAACAGGCTGAGGGCCAGACTGGCAGCGAGGGCACGGGCGATCACGATGCGCTCCCCGCCGCCACGGTGCGCTTGATCCGGCTGAGAATGGCGCTCAGGCCCTGCGTGCGTGTCATGCCCAGCGTCTCGGTGAGGCCGAGCTGATCGAGCAGATCGTCGGGCACGCGCGCCACCGCCTCGGCCGGCTGCCCATCGAGCGTGCGCGCCAGGAGGGAGATGAATCCGCGCACCGTCGGCGATTCCCGCGGCACGTCCGCGTGGATGTACACCAGCCCGTCGGTCACCTCGGTCCACAGGTATACAGGGGTCTGACATTCATGCACCAGGTTCCGGCCCGACGCTTTTTCCGCCTCGAGTCGCGCCGGGAGCGGCGGGAGCTTCCTGGCGTAGTCCAGCAGGGTTTCCAGGCGGGTGTTGCGGTCCGCTGCTTTGAACCGGGGGATCAGCGACTCGAGCGAGGGCATAATGGAGAATAATATGTGAGCGCTAGCACCAACGGGCGCCCGAACCGGCGGTAGCTTGCCTCCATTCACAGGCAAATGACGGGTTGCGCGCATCGCGGCGGCCCTGACACGCTATTGCAGGAGCCAACATGACCTACGATACAGAGGAAGCGGCTGAGGGCGAGCAGTTTGGACGCACCGTGGTCGGCCTTTTTTCAGACCGCGAACGCGCGCAGCAGGCGATTCGCGCACTTGGATACGCCGGCTTTGGGGACGATCGCGTGGAGATCGCTACCCAGGACGGAGGCGCGCTGGTCACGGTCGAGGGCGACTACCGGCTGGATGAGGCACTGTCCATTCTCCGGTCGCACGGGGCCAACCTCGATCCGATGGCACTGGCCGAGCCGGTAGGCGCCTCGGTCAGGCACGACGACCGCCGCCAGCACGACGACCTGACTTACCCCGGGCCGGAACGCCGGCTGGCCGAAGTCTGACCCGCTTGCCGCCGCTCAGCGCTCCGGCGGGCAGGGGAACGTCGTGGTCGAGCCGTGGCGGATGACGTAGCAGGCCGTTTCGCGGATCTGGGCCTCGGACTGGCCCTCGGTCACCGGAAATCTTCCCACCGTGTGACCGCGTGATCGAACCACCCAGCACGGGACGGCCTGCGCCGCCGGCCCCTCGGCTACCGCCGCATGGGTGATCTCGTACTCATCGCCGTCGCACTCCAGCGTCATCCGGACCGCCTCCTTCATTTCGTCCATCTCACCACCTCACGATTGAATCGGATCTGCCGTACAGCACCTGTCGGCCAATGACCGCACTGTAATCATACTCAAACCACTCGCATGTGACGCTCCGGCGCCCGCAGGATGCCGGTCACAAGGCCTCCGGTGCACTGGTCCGCACCCAGATACGCAGCGCCTCGGCGACACTCCACGCCTGCGATATGCACCCCCGGGCCGCAAAGGGGGCATCTCCATCGAATATCTCGCCGATCGAGCCCACCCCGTAGCCATCCAGGGCGGTGCAGAGCGCCAGTGCCATGGCCCTGACTGATTCGGTGTCCGTCGGGTGCGCGGCCAGGTGGGCGTCGGCCCAGGGTCCCAGCAGCCAGGCCCAGGCAGTGCCCTGGTGGTACGCCCCGTCACGGGCGGCCTGATCGCCTTCGCACCGACCGCGGTACTCCGGATGAGCCGGATCCAATGAGCGCAGGCCGAAGGGCGTCAGCAGCCGCTCGCCCACTGCGGCGAGCACCGATTCCCAGCGGGACCGATCGAGAATCGGATGCGGGAGCGAGATCGCCAGCAGCTGGTTCGGCCGGACGGTCGCGTCGTCGCCCTGTTCCCCGTCCACCACGTCATAAAGGTAGCGGCCATCAGCGTACCAGAAGCGCCGGTTGAACGAGTCGCGTGCCAGATCTGCCTGGCGGGAAACCGGGTCGGCAGCGGCGCTGCCGCGCTCGTCCTGGAGCCACCCCTGGAGCAGCCGGAGCGCGTTGTACCAGAGCGCGTTGATTTCCACCGCCTTGCCCCGGCGCGGGGTCACGACCCGGTCGCCCACCTTCGCATCCATCCACGTGAGCTGCACGCCGGCCGCCCCCTGGCGGAGGAGGCCGTCATCCGGGTCCGCACCGATACCGAACCGGGTGCCTTCGACGTGCCGCCGGATGATGTCGAACAGGGTCGGCAGCAGCTCGCGCAGCAGCGGCCGATCCCCGCTGGCAAGGACGTAGCGGTCGATCGCGTGAAAGAACCACAGCGTCGCATCCGCCGTGTTGTACAGCCCGTCGGTCCCACCTTCAGGAACCAGATTCGGGATCAGGCCATCGCGTACCAGCCGGGCGCTGGCCTGGAGAATCTCCCGGGCTTCAGCGCTGCGCCCCGTCGCCCGGGTGAGTCCGTCGAGCGCGATCATCGTGTCCCGGCCCCAGTCGGTAAACCAGGGGTAGCCGGCGATGATCGTCCGGCCGCTGCCGCCCGGCCGTGCGACGATGAATTGATCGGCGGCGAGCACCAGCCGGGCGCCGACACCGGTGCGTGCCGCCGGATGCGCCGCCGCGACCAGCTGCCGGCGCCGGGTCAGCTCGGTCTCGAGTACCGGGGCGGCTTCAATCCCATCCGGCGGCTCCGTCGATGCCACGAGCGTCGCCATCCCATCCGGGCCGAACGGCAGCACGAACGCCCCCGGCGTCCAGAGGACGCCTCGATGATCGTAGCCGCGGCTCGCCTCGACGCGATACTCCAGTTCTGGCAGCCACCCCGCCCGGCCCGACAGCGCCGCTGCCGTGCCGAAAGCAAGATGGAGCTGCTGCCCGCGGCCTTCGCATGCCACGACGTATCGGAGGTCGGAACCGGAAACCGAGTATCGTGCCTCGTCCGGCATGGCGAGGGCGCCGTGGTGGGATCGGAAGTGCACGCCGGGTTCCAGCTCGATCGCGAGCGGAGGGACGCCGCTCACGAGCCGGTACATGATGCAGGCGGCGTTCCGTTCGTGCGGCATCACGATGCGTTTCTCGATCACGGTGTTCCGGATGTCGAACCGCCAGACGGGGAGGCCGGCCTCAAGCCGAAACGTCAGCTGCAACCCCGGCTCAGGCGGCTCGATCCCGCCGGCGACCGTCTCGGTTGCCGTCAGTCGTGCGCTGGTGCCGTCCGGCAGCCGGAGCCGCTCGTCGAGGCGGTTGAGCAGCACGGTCCGGCCCTCCGGCTCGGCGAGCGCGGCGATCAGAAGACCGTGATAGCGCCGCGTCGTCACGCCGTCGATGGTGCCCGAGGCGTATCCGCCAAGACCGTTGGTGACGAGCCATTCGCACATCATTCGATCTTAACCGGCCGCGCTGGTTTGCGGCGGACCGCGCCTCGCGGTTAGGATGTGAGCGACATGCGTCTCCATCCCTTCAAGGCACTCCGCCCCGCGCCCGCCCTCGCCGCCAAGGTCGCTGCCGTTCCCTATGACGTGGTGACCCGCGAGGAAGCCGCGCAGCTCGCGGCCGGCAATGCGCACAGCTTCCTGCACGTGGGCCGTTCGGACATCGACCTGCCGGCCGATACCGACCCGCACGACGATCGTGTCTATGCCTCGGCCCGGGCGGCGCTCGACCGCATGGTTTCGGAGGGTACGCTCCTCCGGGAGGACGAGCCGTCGCTGTATGTCTACCGCCAGGAAATGGATGGCCGGGTGCAGACGGGGGTGGTGGGCTGCGTGCATGTGGACGACTACGAGCGCGACGTCATTCGGAAGCACGAGAAGACGCGGAAGGACAAGGAGGACGACCGGACCCGCCACGTGCTCACCCTGGACGCGAACGCCGAGCCGGTGTTTCTGACCTACCGCGGCACGCCGGACGTGACGCGGCTGGTGGAACGCGCGGTCCAGGAGGCCCCGCTTTACGACTTCACCGCATCCGATGGCGTGCGTCACACGGTCTGGCGGGTACGGGACACCCGCCCGGTCACCGAAGCGTTCGGCAACATTCCGGTCGCCTACGTCGCCGACGGGCACCACCGCTCGGCCAGCGCCTGGCGCGCGGGCCGCGAGCGGCGCGGGCTCAATTCGAATCACTTCGGAAACGAGGAATACAACTGGTTCCTGGCCGTGCTCTTTCCGGCCGACCAGCTGCGCATCCTGCCCTACAACCGTGTGGTCCGGGACCTCTCCGGCCAGACCCCTGCCGAGGTGCTCGGGCGCCTGGGCGCGCTCGGCACGCTGCGGGAGACCGCGGATCCGGTGCCGCCCCGGGCGGGATCGTTCGCGATCTACCTCGACGGCCGGTGGCACCTGCTGGAGCTTGATGCCAGGTCGGTGGATGCGTCGAATCCCATCGGGTCGCTCGATGTGAGCCTCCTTCACGACCGGATCCTCGGGCCGATCCTCGGCATCGGCGACCCGCGAACCGACCAGCGGGTGGACTTCGTCGGCGGGATCCGCGGCACCGCCGAGCTCGAGCGGCGCGTGGACTCGGGCGAAATGGCCCTGGCCGTCTCGCTGTTCCCCACCACCCTCGACCAGCTGATGTCGGTGTCGGACGCGGGTGCGATCATGCCGCCGAAGAGCACCTGGTTCGAGCCGA
The DNA here is from genome assembly GCA_038321865.1 of Gemmatimonadales bacterium. Classification (GTDB taxonomy): domain Bacteria; phylum Gemmatimonadota; class Gemmatimonadetes; order Gemmatimonadales; family GWC2-71-9; genus JAICUF01. Next base: position 14,063 of record JBBQFH010000023.1, on the reverse strand, counting down.
AGCTGCGCAGTGGCCTGTTCGTTCATACCCTGGATTCGCCGGAGCCCGCATGAAGGTGCTGATCGCCGACAAGTTTGAAAAGGTGGGCGTGGACGGGCTCAAGGAGCTGGGCTGCACGGTCTCACTGCAGCCTGATCTCAGCGCGGAGAAGCTTCCCGAAGCGCTCCGCGAGGTGGACCCCGCGATTCTCATCGTCCGGAGCACCAAGGTGAACCAGGCGGCGCTCACGGCGGGGGCCAGCCTCGGGCTCGTGATCCGCGCCGGAGCGGGCATCGATACCATCGACGTCGTCGCCGCGTCCGCCCGGGGCGTTTTCGTCTCCAACTGTCCGGGCAAGAACTCGCTCGCGGTGGCGGAGCTGGTGATGGGGCTCCTGCTCGCCTGCGACCGGCGCATCCCCGATCAGGTCGCCGACCTCCGGGCGGGCCAGTGGAGCAAGGGCGAGTACGCCCGGGCGCGCGGTCTCTACGGCCGCACCCTCGGCATCGTCGGACTGGGGCAGATCGGCCGGGAGATCGCCCGGCGGGCGCAGTCGTTCGGCATGCGGATCGCCGCCTGGTCGCGGAACCTCACCATCGAGGAGGCCGATCGGCTCGGCGCCGAGTATTGTCAGACGCCGATCGAGGTAGCCCGGATGAGTGACGCCGTCTCCATCAACGTCGCGGCCACCAGCGAGACCCGGCATCTGGTGAACGATGAATTCCTGGCGGCAATGCGGCCGGGATCGTACCTCATCAACACGTCGCGGGGGTCCGTCGTGGACGAGGCGGCGCTGACACGTGCCGTGCGCGAGCGCGGGATCCGGGCCGGGCTGGACGTATTCGAGCACGAGCCGGCCGGGGCCCGCGGCGAGTTCACTTCCGCCATCGTCAAGGAGCCGGGGGTCTACGGGACGCACCACGTGGGCGCGTCCACCGAGCAGGCGCAGGTCGCGATCGCCCACGAAGTGCTGCGCATCGTCGGCGCGTTCAAGGAGACGGGTGAAGTGCCCAACTGCGTCAACCGGCTGGCCAAGAGCACGGCGACGCACGTGCTGTCCGTCCGGCACCAGAACCGGCCCGGGGTGCTGGCGCACGTCTTTCGCGTGCTCGCCGATCGCGGAATCAATGTGGAAGAGGTCGAAAACATCATTTATCACGGTGCCCAGGCCACCCTGGCCCGTGTCCATCTCGACAGTCTGCCGGACGCCGCGGCGATCGAAGCGATCCGCGGAGGGAACCCGCACATCATCAGCGTGGATCTGACCGCGCTGGACGGAAGGAAGGCCTGACCCCATGAGTGACCGCATCTTCAATCTCGGCGCCGGCCCCGGCGTGCTGCCGGAATCGGTGCTCAAGCAGGCACAGCTGGACCTGTGGAATGTCGCCGGCAGCGGCATCGGCATCATGGAGCACAGCCACCGGGGCAAGGTGTTCGACCGGATCGTGCTGGAGGCGGAGCAGGCCTGCCGGGACCTCGCGGGCATTCCCGACAACTATCGGGTGCTCTTCCTGCAGGGCGGGGCGTCGCTTCAGTTCTCCATGGTGCCGATGAACCTGCTCCCGAAAGACGCGACCGCCGACTATCTCGTCACCGGCGTCTGGGCGGAGAAGGCGGTCAAGGAGGCGAAGCTGTTCGGCACGGTGCACCAGGCCGCCAGCAGTCAGGACCGGCATTTCAGTTACATCCCGCCGGCCGACTCGATCCGGTATTCGCCTGCCCCCAGGTACGTACACTTCACCACCAACAACACGATCTACGGCACCCAGTGGACGCGGGAGCCGGTGCCGCCCGCCGGGGTGCCGCTCATCGCCGACACGTCGAGCGACATGTACAGCCGGCCCATCGACGTGTCGAAGTACGGTCTCATCTACGCGGGTGCGCAGAAGAACCTGGGCCCGTCCGGCGTAGTCCTGGTCATCATTCGTGACGACCTCGCGGAGGCGGGGCCCAGGGATCTGCCGACGATGCTCCAGTACCGGACCCATGTGAAGGAGCGCTCACTTTACAACACGCCGCCGACCTTCGGCATTTATGTGATGTGGCTCGTCTTCGAGTGGATCAAGGAGCAGGGGGGCCTGTCCGGCATGGCCGAGCGGAACGCGGCAAAGGCCAAGGTGCTGTACGACTATCTCGATGCGAGCGATTTCTTCCGCGTCACCGCCGAGGTGGGAAGCCGCTCGCTCATAAACGTCTGTTTCCGGGCGCCGACCGAGGAGCTCGAGGGCAGATTCATCACCGAAGCCACCAAGGCAGGATTCGAAGGCCTCAAGGGCCACCGCTCGGCCGGCGGCATGCGCGCCAGCATCTACAACGCCTTTCCCAAGGCCGGCTGCGACGCGCTGGTGAGATTCATGAAGGAATTCGAGCGGGCCAACAGGGCCGCCGCCGTGGGGTGATGGCGTTTCCGCCGGTCGTGTCCACGGCGTGGCTCGCCGATCGGCTGGCCGAGCCACGGGTGCGGCCGGTGGACGCCTCCTGGTATCTCCCGGCATCGGGACGCGACGCCGCGGCGGAGTTTGCCGCCGGTCACATTCCCGGCGCAATCCGCTTCGACCTCGACGCGGCCAGCGACCCGGATACACCGCTCCCGCACATGCTTCCGTCGCCGGAGCGGTTCGCCGACGCCATGACGGCGCTCGGTCTCACCGATGACGACGATCTCATCATCTACGATCGGTCCGGCACCAACCTCAGTGCTCCGCGCGCCTGGTGGATGTTTCGCACTTTTGGCCACCGGCATGTCGCGGTGCTCGATGGCGGGTTCCGCCGCTGGGCGAGCGAAGGGCGTCCGATCGAGGCCGGCCCGCCGGTCATCCGCCAGGGCGCCTTCACGACGCGGCCGGACGACAGCCGCGTCTGGGACGCAGCGGCCGTCGCCCGGGTGAGCGAGAGCGGTGCATCGCAGATCATTGACGCCCGGTCGGCGGGACGCTTCGACGGGAGCGAACCGGAACCGCGGCCCGGGCTCCGCGGCGGCCACATCCCACACAGCCGGAACGTTCCCTTCACCTCCCTCGTCGATCCCGACGGACTGATGCTGCCGCGGGCGGAGCTGCTGCGCCGATTCGCCGATGCCGGGGTGGATCTCGCCCGGCCCGTCGTCGCCACCTGCGGCTCCGGCGTGACGGCGTGCGCGGTGGTGCTCGCGCTCGAAGTCGCGGGCCATCCTGATGCCGCGGTTTACGACGGCTCCTGGACCGAATGGGGGGCACGCGCCGACCTCCCGGTCGAGACCGGTCCCGCCCGGCCGCGATCAGGGTGATGCACGTCATCGCCCGCGGCCGCCGCGGGGGCGATGATGTGTGTTCTATCTGCCCTCTGGAGCGCTACGATGAGCGACGAACAGATCCAGTCCAACCCCGAATCCACCACCACCACCGGCACCGGCACCGGCCAGCGACTGGGCCAGGGAACCGAGCCGCGGGTTGACGCCAGCGGGCCGAGCGATCCCGCGGTCCGACATGCGGATTCCGGCCAGACGCCGGTCGCGCCTGCGCGGTCGGATGAGCCGGCACTCGCCTCCGGCCTCAGCAACTACAGCGCCGCGACCCAGTACGGCAACCAGCGTCAGTACGGGACCCCGGCGCAGTACAACGCCGAGCCGATGGTCGGGGGCGAGCTGCAGAACGGCGATCATCCTGACGACCGTCCCAATCCCGGAAGCTCCGGTCCCGCCCATCCCAACGGCTGACGGCTCCGTGGTCACGCGCGAGCGCTACTCCCCGCGCCGAACCCGGATGCCGCAGGAGCGGAGCAGGCGGATCGGCGCGTCGTGATTCGGAAAGAGCCCGTGCGCGGCAGCGGCGTGCACCCGCACCCGCGCACAGGTGCCGGTCAGGAGCATCTGCAGCCGGTAGCTTCCGGGGTCGATGCGGGCGGCCCAGGTGACTGATCGCGCGCTCCGGCCCGAGCCGGCGATCAGGATTCCCCCCGCCTGGCTGAGGCTTCGGAAGGCGAACAGCAGCGCAGCCGCCGCCACCGTGACCGCCAGCCCCCTGCGACGACCGTCGGTGAGCGCCACCCCCAGGAGTTCCCGCTGCGGCGGCAGCAGGACCCCAAGCAGAGCCCAGCCGCACATGGTGGGCGCCGCCAGCAGCAGCACGGCATCGAACGATCCTACCACGGCGATGGCCAGTATCGTCGACACCAAAGTGAGTCCCGCCAGCGCGTCGCTGGTGCGGAGTTGCCGCCGGGCCCGCCGCCATCCCACGAACATCATCACGCCCGCGAGCGAGAACAGCATCAGCAGCGCCGGCAACCCGCGCTCCGACGCGACGGCCACCCAGTCACTGCTGGGCCAGGGATTGGTAGGCATGATATCGCCGGGATCGTACGCCGGATCGCCGGGGGTGGTGTAGCGCGGATAGGCGACGGGCCAGTTCCCCGGGCCCACGCCGAGCAGGGCGTGGTCGTCGGCCATGCGGAAGGTGTTCCGGTACTGGATCAGGCGGCCACGGCCGCTCCCGCCCTGGAAGTTGGCCACACCCACCAGTGACTCGAGGTATGGCGAGTCCGAGCGCCAGTCCAGCCGATTGGGAAGCGTCAGTGCCAGTGCGACCCCCACCGCGGCGGCGCCGGCGAGACCGGCGATCCGTGTCCGGTACCGCCGGTCGGAGCCCAGGCCGCCGACCCAGAGTCCCTCGACCAGAAAGAACACACTGGAGACGGCGGCGCCGAGCCAGGCGGCGCGGGAGCGTGAGAGCAGGAGCGCCGCCGCCGCGAGCGCGAGGCCGGCCGCCCCGAGCACGGCTCGGCCGCGCGACCGGGTTTCGACCGTCAGCAGCACCAGCGCAGGCAGCGCGATCGCGACGACGTGCGCCATGAAGTTGCGGTTGCCGAAGGTGCCGCCGGGCGCTCTCGTCGTGGCGGTCAGCGGAAGATCGACCCCGTACGCCTGCAGCAGCCCGGTGATGGCCCCGATCACGGCCGCGCCGGCGACGGCGGCCAGCAGCGGGCGGCCGAGCCCGGCGCGGCTGATGGCGCGGCTGGTCCAGAACACGGCGGCACCCGAGAGTGTGACGCCGAGCGCGCGGATCGCCAGCCAATGGTTCGTGGCCCCGCCGGCGGCAAGCAGCGACAGGCCGAGGTAGGCCAGCAGGAGCAGATCAACCAGTGACAGGGAGAGCCGCCGGCTGTGGCGGAGCGCGAGGATCGCTGCCAGGCCGGCAGCGACGTGCAGGACCAGCTCCTTGGGCACCTGATGGCGATCGAGATCGAACAGCGGGGACGGGAGGGACGCGAGCACGCAGGCGAGCACGCCCAGCTGGAGCACGCGTCGGGCGGCGCGCACGGCGATCAGCGCGGAGCGGGAAGAGGCGTTGGCAGGGGCATCCGGCGGAAGATAGCCCGCCCGGCCGGTGTGACCATGCTTACGGCGGCCGGCAACCGATCGGGACATCTTTGCGATGCGAGGCCTGCTCCCGCGAGACATTTCCCGAACCGGTGCGAATCCATGCGTCGCCTTATGTCCCTCGTTGTGCTTGCGAGCATCCTGACCGGGTGTCACAAGTTCAATTCCGATAAAATGACTGCCGCGCTGGAACAGACTGTGAGCGCCAAGGCGGTTCCCCGCTACGCCGGCCCGCGATGGAAGGCGATGCAGGCGATCTACCTCGACCGCCAGTACGCGCCGATCTGGCTCAGCCGCGACCGGCCAAGGCAGGAAGCCCGCGATCTGGTCGACGCCCTCACGCAGGCGGACGCGCAGGGGCTGCGCATGCGCGACTACGACCTGCCCGGCCTCCGGAACGCGCTCGACAGTGCCTACCACAAGGGAAAGACGACCGAGCAGGAACTGGCGAATCTCGATCTTCGCCTGACCTCGCTGTTCCTCGATTACGGCAACGACCTGCTCACCGGCCGGCTCGATCCGGCCGCCGTGGACAGCGGCTGGTACATCAGGAACCGCCGGTCGGCCGTGGACAGCACCCTTCGTGCGGCCATCGGGCAGCGCGGCTTCAGCGCGATGGTGGCACCACTGACGCCGCAGCTGAAGGAGTACGGCGACCTGGTCCACGCGCTCGACCAGTACCGCCAGCTTGGCGCGAAGGGCGGATGGGCCACGGTGCCGGCCGGCCCGGCCCTCAAGCCCGGTGCGCAGGGAGCACGCGTCGCCGCGCTGCGGGCACGGCTCGCCGCCACCGGAGACCTGTCCGGTACGGGCGACGCCTACGACGGATCGGTCGCGGGCGGCGTCCGGCGCTTCCAGGCGAGGCACGGACTCGACAGCACGGGTACGGTCGATGCCGCAACGCTGGCTGCGCTCAACGTCCCCATTGCGGTTCGTATTCGCCAGCTCGAGCTCAATCTCGAGCGGCTCCGCTGGCTTCCCAACGACTTCGGGCAGCGCTACGTGCTGGTCAATATCCCGGATTACACCCTGCACGCATTCGACGCGGGCAAGGAAGTGCTCACCATGCGGGTCGTGGTGGGCTCCGAGTACGGCCACGCGACGCCGGTGTTCGCCGACACGATGAATTCCGTCGTGTTTCGTCCGTACTGGAACGTGCCGCGCGACATCGTCAATGAAGAAGTGGTGCCGAAGATGCGGACCGACAAGCACTACCTCGACGAGCATCACTACGAGGTGGTCCGCGGGAAGGGCGACGAGGTCGTCGATCCCGGCTCGATCGACTGGGGCGATCTCGACACCAGCAAGGTGGACTTCCGCGTCCGGCAGAAGCCGGGTGACGACAATTCGCTCGGCCGCGTGAAATTCATGTTCCCGAACCAGTTCGACATCTACATGCACGATACGCCGGCTCACTCGCTCTTCGGGCGCAACGCCAGGGCACTGAGCCACGGCTGCGTTCGCCTGGAGCACCCGGATCGGCTCGCCGACTATGTGTTCGAAGGGGATCCCGCGTGGCCGCCGGAGAAGATCCGGGAGGCGATGGAGGCGGACAGCTCCCGGCAGGTCGCGGTCAGGCGGAAGCTGCCGGTCTACATCGTGTACCTGACGGCGTTCGCGCGGGATGGGCAGATCCAGTTCCGCGACGACCCCTACGGGGCCGACGCCCGTGCCATCGCGAGACTGGGCCCGCCCGTGGCCGACGCCGCGCTCGATTCCGCGCGGGCCGCGCTCCGGAAGCTGATGAAGTCGTGATCCTCCTGCCCCTGCTGCCGCGCCTGGCGGGCGCGGCGGCGCGGGCGTACTACCGTGTGACCGTCTCGGGTGAGCCGGTCCCGGCCACGGGTCCCCTCCTGCTCGTGGCCAATCACCCCAACGGACTGCTCGACCCCCTGCTCGTGGCCGCCGCGGCCGGGCGGCCCGTGCGCTTTCTCGCCAAGGCACCGCTGTTCGATGATCGGCGCATCGGCTGGCTGCTCCGCGCCGTCGGCTCGATTCCGGTCTATCGCCAGCAGGACGATCCGCGCGCCATGGCGCGCAACGAACAGATGTTCGACGCGGCGGATGCGGCGCTCGCGGCAGGATCGGCCATCGCCGTGTTTCCGGAAGGGGTCAGCCACGACCGCCCGTCGCTGGCGGAGCTTCGCACCGGGGCCGCGCGCATCGCACTGGGCCAGCGGGCCCGCGCTGGAACAGCGATCGTCCCCATCGGGCTCACCCTGCGGGACAAGGCGACCTACCGGTCGGAGGCGCTCATCATCGTTGGCCGCGAGGTCGAATGGAATGACTTGCGGGCAGGCACAGCGGGGGATGCCGAGGTGACGCGCGAGCTCACGGCCAGGATTGAGGCCGCGCTTCGGGAGGTGACCGTCAATCTGGAGCAGTGGGAGGATGCGCCTGTCATCGAGTGCGCCGAGGCAGTGTATGCGGCGGAATACGGTGACGTCGGCGTACCGGCGGAGCGCATCCGGCGGCTGGGCGGCGCGGCCAGGATCCTCGCGCGCCTGCGCGCTTCGTCCGATGGCAACCCGGTTCCCATCGTCGACGAGGTCCAGGATCACCTCGGTGCGCTCCGTCATCTCGGGCTGGCGCCCGCGGACCTTCACGAGCCCACCGATGCGGCGACGGCGATCGGGTGGACGCTGCGGCGGCTTCCCCTCGCGGCGCTGCCGGTGATCGCACTCGCCTGGGCAGGGGGCGCCGCCTGGTGGCCGCCCTACCGGCTCACCGGCATCATTGCAGAGCGGACCCGGGCGTCGCGCGATGTGCGCGCAACCTACAAATTCGGCATTGGGGCGCTGCTGTACATCGGCTGGCTGCTGGCGGCCACGTGCCTGACCGGGTGGCTGAGGTCGCCGGTGGCCGGGCTGGCCGTGTTCACCGGGCTCCCGTTGCTCGGTGCCGCGGGGCTGTGGGTGCGGGAGCGGTGGCGTGACGCCTGGATCGACGCACGACGCTTCTTCCTGTTGCGGCGGCATCCGGAGCTGCTTGCCGGGCTTCGTGAGCGCCAGCGCGGGCTTGCCGGGCGGTTGGCCAGTATCGCCGATGTGTGATGCACATCATGGTCGCGTGTGACCGGTCAACGCATCGTAGTGAAATCTGCACGGTTCTCCCTCCAAAGGACGTTGATCATGCGGTATCGCCTCAATCGTACAGTTGGTCGGCCCGAAGTGCTCGCCGCGCTCGCGGCGAGCTTCGGCCTGGCCTGCTTGCCACCTTCGCCCCCCAAAGCAGAAACAGGTCAGGCCACGATGGATTCCGTCTCCGCCCCCCCCGCCGCACCAGCCAAGGCAGACGCCCAAATGCAGGCGGTGCTCGATCAGCTTGCGAGCATGGGCGGCAAGCCCATCGAAACGTTGACGGCGGCTGAAGCGAGAAAGCAGCCGACCCCGACTGATGCCGTCATGGCGCTGCTCAAGGCGCAGGGCAAGTCCACCGCGCCCGAAGCCCTCGTTCCGGGGGTGACATCGCACGATCGGACCATCCCCGGGCCCGGCGGACCGTTGCCGGTGCGCATCTATACGCCTGCGGGCGCAGGCCCCTTTCCGGTCGTGGTCTATTATCACGGCGGCGGCTGGGTAATCGCCGACAAGCAGGTGTATGACGGCGGTGCCAGGTCGCTCGCGATGGGGGCCGAGGCGGTGGTCGTGTCGGTGGATTACCGCCGCGCCCCCGAGCACAAATTTCCTGCGGCTCACGACGACGCGCTCGCCACCTATCAGTGGGTACTGAAGAATGCCGGGTCGATTCACGGGGATTCCGCGAGGGTCGCGGTGGCCGGTGAGAGCGCCGGCGGCAACCTCGCGCTGGCGACCGCCCTCAGCGCCCGCGACAAGGGTGTGAAGCTTCCAGTGCACGTGCTCGCGGTGTACCCGATCGCGCAGCCGGACACCACGACGCCGTCCTACGTCGAGAACGCAGAGGCGAAGCCCCTCAACCGGGCGATGATGAGCTGGTTCGCGACGAACGCCACCGCGACGCCTGCCGACCTCAGGGATCCACGGATCGATTTGGTCCACGCCAACCTCGCCGGGCTCCCCCCGGTGACCATCATCAATGCCCAGATCGACCCGTTGCGGGACGATGGCGCCATGCTCGAGGCCGCGCTCCGCAAGGCCGGCGTGCATGTCACCCGGACGGTCTACGAGGGCGTGACCCATGAATTCTTCGGCATGGGCGCGGTGGTGGACAAGGCGAAGGAGGCGGAAGAGCAGGGCGCGTCCGAGCTGAAGGCCAGCTTCGGCGCCAGTCTCGCGACCGCCGGCCACCGATAGGGCCCCATGGCTACCGCCGCGGACCTCGAGTTCACCTACAGCCAGATCGACCGGCTGTTCCGCCTGAGCCTGGGCGAGCATGGTGATTTCAGCGGCGCCAAGTACGACGGCGACTTCTCGATGTCGCTGGAACAGGCGCAGCGGCGGAAGCACGAATTCATGGCGGACAGCATCGGATTGAAACCCGGATTCCGGGTGCTCGATCTGGGATGCGGGTGGGGTCCGTTCCTCAATTTCGCCCGGGAGCGCGGTGCGATCGGGCTGGGCGTCACGCTCTCGACCGCGCAGGCGGCCGCATGTGTGAGGAACGGCCTGGACGTGCGGGTGCACGACTGCCTGCAGCTGGGACGGGACACCTTCGGCCCGTTCGACGGAATCGTCAGCGTGGGGGCGTTCGAGCACTTCTGTTCGCCGGAGCAGTACCGCGCCGGCCGACAGGAGCAGCTCTACGCCGCGCTCTTCCAGTCGCTGCGGGGGACGCTGCCGGCAGGTGGCCGGCTGTTTCTGCAGACCATGGTGTTCGGCCGCAACATGATCCCGGTCTCGGACATTTCGGCCGATGCGCCTCATCTCTCCGACGCCCACGTACTCTCGCTGATGACGTCGCAGTTTCCCGGCTCGTGGCTGCCGTCGGGCAAGGACCAGATCGTCACGGCAGCCGCGCCGAATTTCCGCCTGGTGTCGGCGAGCAGCGGGCGGCTCGACTACATCGAAACGATTCGCCAGTGGCGTCGGCGCTTCGGGCAATTCGGACTGCGAAAGTTGGGCGTGAAGCTTTCCCTGCTTCCCCGCTGGGCGACCAGCCGGGAATTTCGCCGCGCGTTCACGTCGGGCATCAGCCCGAACTCGATCTGCTTCGAGCGCGAGCTGATGGACCACTTCCGGCTGGTGTTCGAAGCGGTCTAACGCGCGTGGACGGTGTCGGGCTTGGTGCGCGCCGTCGTGTCTCCCATGGTGCCGGCGGCTCCGGTGGGACTGGTCGTGCCGGTGCCGCTCGCGCTGCTGCCGGTGGTCCCGGTGCCCGTCGTCGCGGCGCCGGTGGTGCCGGTTCCGGTGCCCATGGTGCCGGTCGACGGTGAAACGGTCCCGGCGCCCGTGGCGTTGGCTGCCGGCGCCTCCTTTCCGCTGCACGCCGAGAGCGCGATGACCAGGGTCAGGGCCGACGCGCGTGAAATACGTCGCATATCGCCTCCTTCCGTTGGCGGTGTCCGAACCTCAACTCGCGGGTACTGGCGCCCCCGGGCGCCAGCCTTCGCGTCCGAGCTGATCGAGCGTACCCAGCACGGCAGCGCGATCCTCGTGCGTGAGCATCACGATGAGGTCTCCCGGCCGGGCCCATTCGAGCGCGACTGACAGCGCCTCCGTTTCCGTATCCACCTGCACCAGCTCGGCCGCCGGAAGTCCTAACCGGAGGAACTCGGCGGCGAGCACCGCGCACGTGCTGCCCGGCGTCCGGCCGCGGTACAGCGTCGGCAGCTCCTTCAGCACGACGCGCTCGGGCCGGAGCTCCCATGCGGCGCGCGCCAGGTCGCACAGCGAGTCATCGCCCCGGTCGCCGGCCTGCCCGACCACGACGAGCCGACGGCCGGCCGCGATGCCGTCGACCAGCGTGGTCAGCGCGCGGAGACCGTGCGGATTGTGGCCGTAGTCCACCAGCACGCCGACTCCGCCCACATCGTACAGATTGCCTCGCCCGGGATTGGTGCGCACGCCGCCGAAGGTGCCGAGCGCCTCGGCCATTGCGGAGATCGTCATCCCCCGGCAGGCCGGGAGGTGTGCCAGGGCAGCCGCGGCGGTGACGGCCGCGAGCACATTCGACACGTTGTACGTCGCGGCGCCTCGGAGGGTGATCGGCACCGCTTCGAGCGGCATCACCGCTACGGTCTGCCCGCCTGTCGCCAGCATGATCACGCTATCCTCGACGAAGGATCCGTCGCCGCCGGCGGCCAGCTCGGTGGCCAGCAGCGGCGTGGCGCGGTCCAGCGCGAACCAGGTCGCCGGCGCGACGCCGAGGGCGAAGGTCCCGAGGCCGGGGTCATCGGCGTTGAGCACTACGCGGCCGCCGGGCCGCACCACGCGCGCCGCGACGAGCTTGAGCGCGGCGAGCGTCGCGAGATCGTGGACCCCGAAGTCGTCGAGATGATCGGCCGCGATATTGGTGATGATCGTGACATCCGCGTGGCCCGGCGCGAGTCCGCGACGGAGAATGCCGCCGCGAGCCGTTTCCAGCACGGCGATCCCGGTCCGCGGATCCCGCAGCGCGAGGCGGGCGCCCATGGGCCCGGCGTAATCGCCGTCCGCCAGCGTGTCGGCGCCTACGCGGACCCCGTCGGTTGAGGTCACCCCCGGCGTCAGGCCCGCCGCCTCCGCGATCGCGGCGACGAGGCGAGTGCAGGTCGTCTTCCCATTGGAACCCGTGATCAGGACGATCGGTACGTCTCCCACCCGCTCCCAGTCGACCTCGCGCACATCCGGCAGCTGACCCCGCGGCCAGACGCGCACCCCCGGGCCCGACCCGACCGACACGAGCTCGTCATCCACCAGGAAGAGCACGCCGCGGGCCCGCGCCGCGTCCCGGAGTGCCCGGAGCCGGACATCGTGCTCCCGGACGATCGCCGCGCGGAGCCGGTCGGCGGTCGCGCCCTCGTCGGAAGGCGGCTTTCCCTCCAGCGCGGCGGCGGCGGCGTTCCAGGCCGCCTCGTTCACTTCGGTCGCGGCATAGAGCCCATCGATGGGCGCGGTGATCACGAGGCTGGCGCCGCCTTCGAATGACCTGGTGGCGATCTCCTCGCCGTCCCACCCCACCAGTTCGAGCATGCGGCGAGCCGCCTGACGCCACGCGGCCACGGTCTGGCCCACATCGCCGTCCACGGCCACGTCAAGCGCGGCGCCCGGGCGGTCCCCCAGCAGGTGAGGACCGTTCAATCGCCGGGAGTCGACGATGCGGCTCAATCCTCCGCCTCGACGTCGACGTCGCGGGCGTAGCGCACCCCGCGCACGTCACGGACGTAATCGGGCGGCCGTTCCTGCGGCGGCAGCGGACCCGGCGCCGGACGATTCCGCGGCCGCCGCGCCGCGCGCCGTTCGGCATCTTCCGGCCGAAAGCTGACGATCTGCTCCCAGGAGCGGCTCACGTTGTCGCCGAACACGAGCAGGAGGTCCCCGGCGCGCGCCGAGCGGAGCGCGGCGTCGGTCGCCTCGACTTCGTCGGGAATCACGTCGACTGCGTCCGGCGCGACGCCTTCGGCGAGCAGCGTTTCCTGCAGCAGCAGCGGAATCTCGTCGGGGCCGCGTCCGCGCAGGCCGTCGTCCCGCCGGCAGATGTACCGGTCGAAGCAGCCGGCCACGATGCGGGCGATGTCGCGCACGTCCTCGTCCCGCCGGTCGCCCGGCGCGGCGAGCACCACGATCCGCTTGCCGCCCGGATCGAGTCGCTCGACGAAATGCACCATGGCCTCCACCGCCGCGGCGTTGTGGCCGTAATCGAGGATGACCTTGAACGGATGGTCGTCGAAGACGTTGCCGCGGCCCGGTGCCTGGAAGAACGTCGTGTCGAAGGTCTGCAGGCCGTGACGGATGTTCTCCAGCTTGAGGCCCATGCTGAATGCCATCGCCGCGGCGAACATCGCGTTCTGCACGTTGTGCATGGCGCGACCTTCGAGCGTCGCGGGAACGAGATGGGCCGGAAGCAGCGGGATGTGGGCGCCGTGATCGTACAGCGTCATCATCTGCCCGGTCATTCCCGCCTCCAGCACGATGCCGCGGCCGCCGGCCTGGATGTGCTCGCGCACCAGCTCGTGCGCCGGGTTCATGGTGACGTAGCAGACATGCTTGGCGTCGGTGTGGTCCGCCATGCGGAGGCACAGCGGGTCATCGGCGTTGAGTACGGCCGTGTCCCGGGCGACCTCGACGACGATGCGCTTGACCTTCGCCAGCCCCTCCAGGGTGTTGATGCCGCGGAGGCCGAGGTGATCGGACTTGACGTTCATGACGGCGCCGACGTCCACGTGGCGGACGCCCATGCCGGCGCGGAGCAGGCCGCCGCGGGCGACCTCGAGCACCGCGACGTCGACGAACGGATCACTCAGTACCATGCGGGTCGCCACGGGGCCGGTCATGTCGCCGCCGACGGTGCGCTGGCCGTCGATGTACACGCCATCGGTGGTCGTGAGCCCGACGTGACGGCCGGCGAGCTTGTGGATGTGCGCCAGCATGCGCGCGGTCGTCGTCTTGCCGTTGGTGCCGGTGATCGCCGCGATCGGAATCCGGCTGGGCGTGCCGGGCGGGAACAGCATGTCGATTACCGGCCCCGCCACGTCGCGCGGCTTCCCTTCGCTCGGCGCCATGTGCATGCGGAAGCCGGGGGCTGCCTTGACCTCGCAGATCGCGCCGCCGCCCTCCTGGTACGACCGGGTTATGTCGGTGGGGAGGAAATCCACGCCGCCCACGTCGAGCGC
>JBBQFH010000022.1:0-51372 GCA_038321865.1 Gemmatimonadales bacterium | reverse complement strand
CCCTTCGCTCGGCGCCATGTGCATGCGGAAGCCGGGGGCTGCATTGACCTCGCAGATCGCGCCGCCGACCTCCTTGTACGACCGGGTTATGTCGGTGGTGAGGAAATCCACGCCGCCCACGTCGAGCGCGATCGCGCCGATGGCCCGGATCGCCATGTCGGCGTTGTCGGGGTGGACGAGATCGGTCATGTCCGTCGCGGTTCCGCCGGTCGACAGATTGCCGGTCAGCCGCAGGAACACCTGCTCGCCACCGGCCGGCACCGTCTCCCGCGTGTACCCCTTGCTGGCCAGCAGCAGCTCGGCCTGATGGTCGAACTCGAGGCGGGTGAGCACCTTTTCGTGGCCGATGCCCCGGCGCGGGTCGGCGTTCACCTCGTCCACCAGCTGCGCGATGCTCCGCACCCCGTCCCCGACCACGTGGCCCGGCACCCGCTGGGAGACGGCGACGAGCTCGCCGTTGATCACCAGCATGCGGTGGTCGAACCCGTTCACGAAATTCTCGACGATCACGCTCCGGCTGTGTTCGGCGGCGACGTCGAACGCGACCGCCACCTGAGCGGCGTCGGTCAGCCCGATCGAGATGCCCCGGCCGTGGTTGGCGTTCCACGGCTTCACCACCACCGGATAGCCGATCCGCTGCGCGGCCGAGACCGCATCCTCGGCGCGGCGCACCAGCTCCTGCTTCGGCACCGGCAGCCCCAGCCGGGCGAGCACCTTGTTGGTCTCCTCCTTGTCGGAGGCGAGGTCCACGGCGATGTGCGACGTATGGCTGGTCACGGTCGCCTGGATGCGCTGCTGGTAGCGGCCGTGGCCCAGCTGAATCAGGCTGTTGCTCCCCAGCCGGATCCAGGGGATGCGGCGCTCCTCGGCGGCGTGCACCAGCGCGGCGGTGCTGGGGCCCAGTGCGTGACGGTGGGTGTACCGGATGAACTCGTCGCGGGCCGCGGCGAAGTCGAAATCGGGTGGCACGGCGCCCACGGGACGGAGCTCGCCGGGCAGGAGGCTGTGCAGCAGCGTCAAACCCAGATCAGCCGCCTCGATCCCGACCTCGGCCTGTTCATACTGGTAGACCACCAGGTACTGGCCACGCGAACCGAGCGAGCGCGTCTTGCCGAACGTGAGCGGGTGACCCGCGACGTTCTGCAGCTCGATGGCGACGTGCTCGAGGATGTGCCCCATCCACGTGCCCCGGTCCTCCACCAGGCGGCGAATGAAGCCGCCGGGGACTCCGTAGGAGCAGCCGTGGGTCCGGAGCCCGGGCAGCGCTGCGACCAGGCCGTCGGCGAAGGCGGGCCCCAGCTTCGCCGAGGGCCAGTCCTCGAGCGCGCCCAAATCCACATCGAGTCGGATCACAGGAAAGTGGGCGTAGAGGCTTGGGCCGACGAAAACGGATCGCTCGAGGATCTTCATGCGACTTCCTCAGGGCTGAACGCGGACGGCGATTTCCGGTGCGGCGGCGGCGACGCGGGTATGGAGATTGAACGTCGCCCCGTGATCCAGAATGTGGAGTCGGAGGCCGATGAGGCAGACCGGGTCATTCTTGCGGACGCGCGCCATCGACGAAAACTGGAGCTCCGACGGGTCCACGATCGTGAGCGCGCCACCACCGACGACTTCGAGCGTCTCATCCGGTGCCACGAACCCAGCGGTGTTCTCATCGAGCCCGATCCCGATGGCGAACGGATTGAATGCCAGCGCGGTGAGCAGGCGGCCGAGACGGTCGCGCTGGCGGAAGTGCTGGTCGATGATCGTGCGGTTGGTGAGTCCGAGCCCGGGGGCGAGTGTCACGATCTTGGCCCGCGGCGATGCCCCTTCCTTGCCGAAGGCGATCATGTGCTCGGACAGGAAAGCGGCGCCCGCCGAGGTGCCGGCCACGTGGACGCCCTCGGCGTTGCGCCGGCGGATCGCGCGGGCGACATTGGTGCCGCCGACGGTGGTAGACAGCCGGAGCTGGTTGCCGCCGGTGAGGAAGATGCCGTCCACCTCGTCCAGGGCGGACACGAGATCGGGCCGGTCCGCATCCGCGCGCGTCTGGATCGGAAGCGACACCGCCGAAGCGGCACCGAGGCTCCGGAACAGCGCGACGTACCGCTCCCCGGTGTCGGTCAGCTCGGACGCGGTGGGGATGATCGCGATCCGTGCCTTCGGGCCGCCGCAGAGCGCCGTGAATCGGCGGAGGATCGCCACGTCGCCCACCTTCTCCTCGGCCCCGCCGACCGGAATGATGTAGCCGCGGTCGGGACCGCTCCGGGGCGGGCGGGGCGATGGCTTCGGCGGCGTCACCGGGCCACCTCCTCAAAGGTGCCGGTGAACACCCCGCGAAGCGGCTCGGGAACATAAATTTCACCATTGCGCAGCAGCGACATCCGGACGGCTCCGAGGCTGGTTCCGCCAAAGGTATCCGCGGTCGGGTCGGGTGGGGAGGCGCGACTTCGCGGCAGGATTCGGTGCGCCGAGGGGAGGCTCCGCAGCTCTTCCGGTGCCTGTGACGAGGCTCGCCGCGATACTCCCTAGCGCCGGGCACCGCCGTAACTACCTTGCGGGACCATGCCGACAGCCGCCCCACGCCGTGCCGCCATCCTCCTCGTCGAGGACGAAGCCGCCGTGCGCAGTGTGCTCGCTCGAGGATTGGAGCGAGCCGGCTACCGGGTGGTGGAGGCCACCGACGGCCTGGAAGCGCTCGAGCTGCTCGACGGGAGCATCGCCTTCAGCGTGATCATCACCGATATCCGGATGCCGGCCATGGATGGGTTGGTGTTCGCGCTTGCCGTCCGGCGCCAGCATGGCGATATCCCGCTGCTGATGATGTCTGCCTTTCCCGAGCCGGAACGGCTCCCGCCGACGACCCAGTTCCTCTCCAAGCCATTCCCCCTCGAGGCGCTGCTGGAGCGGGTCCAGTCCCTCATCGGCAAATCGTGACGCCGCGCAGAACGCCCCTGGGTCAGGCAGGCTGTCACGCTCCCGTCATCCGCCCGGGCTACCATTCAGCGCTCTGACTCGTCAGCCGTATCCTTATCATCGTGGAGCCCATCTCATGCGTTTGTTTCGCCTCAGCCTCATCGCCTGTCCGGTGCTGACGGTGCTCGCCGCCGGCACGCTCGCGGCGCAGCGCCCGCTGCCGACACTCAAGGAAGACAAGCCGGGCCTCGCGGCCCAGGCCCGGATCACGGCCGACTCGGCCACGCGCATCGCGCAGGCGCGGGTGCCCCGCGGTCAGGTCGCCGCACGCGAGATCGAGATGGAGCATGGCAAGCTCATCTACTCGTTCGACATGAAGGTGCCGGGGAAGGCGGGCATTGACGAGGTCAACGTCAACGCCCTGACTGGCGCCGTGATCGGGGTCGAGCACGAGGGTCCCGCTGCTGAGGCCCGCGAGCACCGCGCCGATTCGATCGCTGCCGCACGGCGGCGGCCGGCCCGCTAGTCGTCCGCAGTGCGAGTACTCCTGGTCGAGGACGAGCCCGAGCTCGCGGAGTTCCTCGGCCGGGCCCTGCAGGCGGCCGCCTGGGCCGCCGACGTGGTGCGGACCGGTCACGCGGCCCTCGTGGCGCTCGCAACCACCGACTACGATCTCGTCGTGCTGGATCTTGGCCTCCCGGACATGGACGGCCGGGACGTTTGCCGTCAATGGCGCGAGCGCGGCGGGCGGACCCCCGTTCTCATGCTGACCGCACGCGGCGGACTGACGGATCGGATAGCCGGACTCGACGCCGGCGCCGACGACTATCTGACCAAACCGTTCGCGGTGGCCGAGCTGCTCGCCCGATTGCGGGCGCTGCTGCGGCGCCCACCGACGGCGGTGGGTGTCACACTCCGCCTCGGAACTCTCGAGCTGGAGCCGGCCACGCGCGGCGCCCGCCGTGCCAGCCGAAAAATTCCGCTCACCGCCCGGGAGTATGCGCTGCTCGAATATCTCCTCCGCAATCCCGATCGCGTTGTCACCCGCGGTCAAATCCTCGAACACGTCTGGGACGACAACTTTGACCCCGTGGCGAATGCCGTGGACGTGCTGGTAGGCCGGGTCCGCCGCAAGGTCGACGGCCAGGGTGAGCCGCGGTTGCTGCACACAATCCGCGGCACCGGCTATCTCCTGTCGGCGGAGGCGCCGGCCAGTGGCGCTTAGCCGTGTCCGTCTCGGCCTGGCCACCTGGTTCGCCGTCATTTTCCTTGCGGGTCTCGCGATCCTCGATCTCTCGCTCTACTGGTACCTCCGGGACCAATCCAATCGGCGTCTGACCCGTGATCTGATTGCGGTCGCCAGCCAGCTGGTCATCGCCGCCCGGCGCGAATACGCCGAGACGCCAGGTGAGGGCCTCTCCGCCGCCGCTGGTAACGCGACGGCGGAGTGGCCGGCCGGACCCGAAGCGGTCGCGATCTACGACAGCAGCGGAAATCTCCTCGCTGCCGGCGGTGCCGCTGCGCTGGCGCATTTCGCCCCGCGGAGGATGGCGGAGCCGCTGCCGCGTGACCTCCCCATGGGGGATGAAGCCTCTGCCCGGCTGGTGTCGGTCCCCGTCGCCGGGCGCCCTGCCTTCATGGCGGTTGCCATCGGATCGACCGAGCGGCTGTCGGAGGATGACGAAGCCCTAGCCTGGTGGCTGGCGATCAGCTCACCATTGGTCGGCTTCCTCTCGCTCATCGCCGGGTATCTGATCTCGCACCGCGCGCTGCGGCCTATCGAGGAGCTCGGCCGGGCTGTGGCCGCGATCCGGCCCAACACCCTGGATCAGCGCCTCACGGTCAGCGAGCCGCCGGATGAAATCGGCCGGCTCGCATCACAATTCAACCAGTTGCTCGAGCGTCTCGAACAGTCGCAGGCCCGGAGTCAGCTCTTTCTGAAACGAGCCGCTCACCAGATCCGGACACCGCTCACCCTGGTCCTGGGCGAGTCCGAGCTCGCCCTGGACCGGTCTGTGGACAGGCGGGCGGAGCGCGCAACGCTGGACCGAATCCACCGTGCAGCGCAGCAGATGCGCCACCGCGTGGATGAGCTGTTTCTTTTTGCGCAGGCCGAGGCCGGCGAGCCCATCGTGCTCACATCCGCGGTAGATCTGGATGGCTTGGCGCTGGAAGCCACCGACCTCATGCGTGAGCGGGCGCAGAGTCTCCGACATGGGCTCGGCCTGGAAAGGGTCGAAACCGTTGCGGTGCAGGGCAGCGGGCCCCTGCTGCTGGAGGCAGTGCTTGAGCTGCTCGAAAATGCGCTACGTCACAGCGCTCCGGGCGCGGCCGTGGCAGTTTCAACGTTCGGCGACGGCCGCTCCGGGCTGCTGGCGGTGTCCAGCGAGGGGCCGCCGCCACCGACGGCCGCCGCAGCCGCGACCGAAGAGTCGCGTGGCTTTGGACTCGCAATTGTGCGCTGGATCGCCGAACAACACGGAGGAGATGTGGTACACACGCGGAATGGCGGTCGGAACACCTACGCGCTCGTCCTGCCGCTCGCCGCCGTTTCGCAGGCGACCGGCGCGTGAGGGCTCCGCTCACGCTGATGCTGTCGCTCGCGGTCGCCGCCCCGGCGACCGCGCAGCAGCCGCTCACCCGGGCTGATGCCGTACAGGCCGCGGAAACACGCGGCTCCCGTCTCGCGCTCGCGCGGGCGGATACCGCGATCAGCGCAGCGACGCTGGCCGGTGCCCGGATGCTCGAAAACCCGACGGCGAGCGCCAGCTACAGCAAGTCGGTACCGCAATACCACGCATCACTCGACATCCCCCTCGACTTCCTCTGGCTCCGCGCGGCCCGTGTCGGAGTGGCGCGCGCGGCACTCGTTTCGGCGCGCTACCGGTTCGCGTTCGAGCGCGCGGCTGCCGCGTTCGACGCGGACACCGCCTACACCCGGGCGCTGTCGGCCGCGGCCCACGCCCGCCTCTCCCGGCGCAACGCGATGGACGCCGACACCCTGCTCCGCATGGCGACGATTCGTCGGGATGCCGGGGATGCGAGCGAGCTCGACGTGCAGCTCGCCACCGTCGCGGCGGGGCAGGCCGCCAACACGGCGACCGACGATTCCCTCGCCGTGATCGCGGCGATCCTCGATCTGCAAGCCGTGATCGGGTTGCCGGCCGACCGCCCGCTCGTGATTCCGGTCGATTCACTCACCATGCCGCCGTCGCAGGCCATCATGACCGACTCCGGCTCTCCGCCCCAGGTGGCGGCAGCCGAGGCGGCACTGCGATCCGAGCAGCAGGGGCAGCTCCTTGCCCGCCGCGGCTGGCTCGGCGCG
Source organism: Gemmatimonadales bacterium (assembly GCA_038321865.1). GTDB lineage: Bacteria > Gemmatimonadota > Gemmatimonadetes > Gemmatimonadales > GWC2-71-9 > JAICUF01. Next base: position 45,149 of record JBBQFH010000022.1, on the reverse strand, counting down.
CCGAGCATCACGGCGGGGTTCGAGACCGGAGACCCCAAGGGTGATGAGCCGGGCGTGCTGCCGCTGGTCGGGTTTTCGATCCCGCTGCCGCTGTTCAATCGCAATGGAGCGGCGATCGCGCTGGCCGGCGCCAACATTGCGCGGGCCGAGGCCGAGCTCGCGGTGGCGCGGCGGGAAGGCGCCGCGGCCGCGGCGCGCGCATTCCGGGAGCAGCGCTCCGTGCTTGTGCGCGCCGCGCGGGACAGCGCACTCGTCGGCAGCGCGGTCCGGGTGGCGACGATGTCGCTCGTGGCATACGCCGAGGGGGCGATCGCGCTGCCAAACGTGCTGGAAGCGCGCCGTTCGGCCCGGGAGGCCCTGGCGCAGTACATCGACGATCTCGCGGCCGCCAACATCGCGGCCGCCGCCGTCCGTCTCTTCACCCTCACGGTACCGGTCCGATGACTCGATCGCGTGCGCTCGCGTTGCTCCTGCTGCTCCCGGCTTGCCACAAGGGAGGGGACGACGAGGCGGCCGCCGATGGGGGGGTACCGGCGGTCGTCGGCGCCAGGACGGCGGTGGCCGCGAGCGGGACGTTCGTGCAGACCGTGGATGCGATCGGCGAAGTAGCCCCGCGGCCCGGCAGCGTGGCCGAGCTCGGCGCCCCGGCGGCCACGCGCGTCACCCATGTCTACGTCGCCCGTGGCGACCGGGTGCGCCCGGGGCAGCCGCTGGTGGCGTTCGACCAGACGACATTCGCGGCCGAAGCCCAGACCGCGCGCGCCGCGCTCACCAACGCGCAGCATGCCTACGAGCGCTCGCAGCGACTCACCGAGGCGGGCATTCTGCCGCGGAAGGAGGCCGAGCAGGCCGCGGCCGATCTCGCGTCGGCGCGGGGGACGGCGGCGGTCGCGGCACATGCCCAGGCGCTGGCGACGCTCCGCGCCCCGATCGGAGGTGTCGTCACCCGGATGGACGCGGTGCTCAGCGCCTCGGCTGACGCGGGAAAGCCGTTGGTGGAGATCGCCGACCCGGCGGCGCTCGACGTTACCCTCACGCTGTCTCCCACGCAGGCAGGGCAGGTGAAGCCCGGCGCGGCGGTGACGCTCAGCGGCGGTCAGAACGCAGCGGGCGAGGCGCTGGGATCGGGCATCGTCGCCGATGTGGCGGCCGCCGTCGACTCGGCGTCACACGGCGTGCCGGTCCGGGTACGTGTCACCGCGCCGGCTCGCACCCTTCGCATCGGTGAGACGGTGTTCGGGCGCATCGCCGTGGCCAGCCACGCGGATGCCGTCACGGTGCCGCCGGAAGCGCTGGTGCCGGAGGGCGAGGGCTACAAGGTGTTCGTGGTGGACGCGGGCGGGATCGCCCACGGAACCCCGGTCGAAGTGGGCGGACGGACCCAGAGCGCGGTCGAGATCACCAAAGGCGTGGCGGCGGGCCAGACCGTGGTGACCTACGGCGCCTACGGCATGCAGGACAGCGCCAGGGTGGTCGCGCCTGCCGCCGCCGGGAGGCCGGATTCGGCCGCTGGACGCGCGAAGTGAAGCTGTTCGATCTGCTGGTCGGCCAGCGGCGCTTCATCTATCTCGCGATCGCGCTCCTCAGCGCGGCCGGCATCTGGGCGGCGCTCCGGCTCCCCTCGGCGATCTACCCCGAGCTCGTCTTTCCGCGCGTCACGATCGTCGCGGAAGGATCGGCGCTGGGAGCGCGCCAGCTGGTTTTCAGTGTCACCCGCCCGATCGAGGAAGCGGTGAGCATCGTGCCGGGTGTCAGGCGGGTGCGCTCGAAGACGATTCGCGGCGGTGTCGAGATCACGGTGGACTTTGCGCCCGATGCCGACATGGTCACGGCGCTGCAACTGGTGCAGGCGCGCGTGAACAAGGCCGGCACCGATCTTCCCGCCGGGATCGATGTCGAAGTCGAGCGAATGACACCGTCGCTCTTTCCGATCGTCTCGTACAATCTCGAAGGCGGGGACCCCGCGACACTGTACGATATCGCCCGGTATCAGATCAAGCCGGTGATCTCGCGCATCCCCGGCGTTGGGCGAGTGGACGTGCAGGGGCAGGACGTGCGCGAGATCGAGGTCATCGCGGATCCCGCACGGCTCGTGACGGCCGGTCTCAGCTATCAGGATCTCGCCGATGCGATCGGCAAGACCATCTCGGTCCAGGCCGTTGGGCGCGTGGCGAAGGACTACCGGCAGTACCTCGTGGTCACCGACCAGGAAGCGCACACCGCCGACGACATCGCGTCCGTCGCGCTGCCGGGGGGCCTCACGGTGCGCGACGTCGCCCGCGTCGTGGTCGGCACCGAGGATCACGTCCGCGCCATCGCCGGGGACGGCGGCCGGCCGGCCGCCCTGATCAACGTCACCAGGCAGATCGGCGGCAACACCGTCGCCATCGCCGACAGCGTGTCGAAGGTCGCGGCGGCATTCCGGCGGACGCTGCCCCCGGGCGTGCGCCTGAAGCCGGTGTACGATCAGGCGCTGCTGGTGCGCGACGCCGTCCGCTCGGTCCGCGACGCGATGCTGATCGGCGCCGCGCTCGCCACGCTCATCCTGCTCGTCTTCCTGCGCCACGGCCGCATTACCGCCATCAGCGCGACGTCCATCCCGCTCACGCTCGCCATCACCGTGTTCGTGATGCGGCTCTTCGGCCAGACGTTCAACCTGATGACGCTGGGCGCCATGGCCATCGCCATCGGGCTGGTAATCGACGACGCAGTCGTGATCACGGAAAACATCGCGCGGCACCTTCGATTGACCGATGACCGGAGGGTCGCGATCCGGCAGGCGGTGCAGGAGCTGATCTGGCCGGTCACGACATCCACGATTACGACGGTGGTCGTCTTCCTGCCGCTCGGCATGCTGCAGGGCGTTGTGGGGCAGTTCTTCAAGGCCCTGTCGCTCACGCTCACCATCGCGGTGCTCGTGTCCCTCGTGCTCGCCCTCACCATCGTTCCGCTGCTCGGCGATCAGTTTCTGAGCCATATCGAGGACGACGGAGACGCCAACGCACATCCCGGGATCCTGGCGCGGATCGGGCGCGGCATCGACGGGCTCGCCGACCGCTACGAGCGGGCCCTCGGTGCGTCGCTCCACCACCCCCGGCTGATGCTCGTCGGCGCGGTCGCCCTGATTGCCGTGGGCATCCTTGCCCACCGGTTCGTCGGCTCGGGGTTTCTGCCAGAGATGGACGAAGGGGCGTTCGTGCTGGACTACTTCACCCCCGGCGGCACCGCACTGGCCGAAACCGACCGGCAGGTGAAGCTCGCGGAGGGGATCCTGTCGCGTACGCCCGAAATCGAGGGAACCTCGCGCCGAACCGGTGCGGAACTCGGCCTCTTCGCCACCGAGCAGAACACCGGTGACATCGTCGCGCGGCTCAAGCCTCGCGGCCAGCGATCGCGGAGCGTCTTCGAAGTGATCGACGACGTCCGCCCGACGATCGAGTCGGCGGCGCCTCGCCTGCACCTCGAATTCGTCCAGATTCTGTCCGACGTGATCAACGATCTTGCCGGGAACGCCAAGCCGGTCGAGATCAAGCTGTTCGGCGAGCAGCTCGATGTGCTGGAAGCCTACGCGCACCGGCTCGAGCCGCGACTCGAAAAGGTGGACGGGCTGGAGGACTTCTACAGCGGCGTGAGCGAGCCGAACGCCGAGCTGCTCCTGCGGGTCAGGCCGGCCGACGCCCGGCGCGCCGGCCTCACGGCGGAGGACGTCGGTGCGGCGGTGAGCGCGCCGCTCCTCGGGGTGCCCGCGGGCGAGGTGCGGCTCGACGACCGCACGATCGGCGTCCGTGTGCGGGCGCCCGATTCGGTCCGGTTCGATCCCATTCGCCTCAACGCGCTGCCGGTCGTCGGGCCATCGCACGAGGCCACGCCGCTGTCGGCGCTCGCGTCCCTGACGCCGGCCGAATCGCGGGCGCAGCTGTTGCGCGAGAACCAGCAGCAGATGATCGCCATCACCGCCGACGTGAGCGGCCGGTCGCTCGGCGGCGTCATGGCCGACGTGAAGGCGGTGCTGGCCGCGTCACCGCCGCCGGCGGGCATCCGGCTCGAGATCGGCGGACAGTATGCCAGCCAGCAGGAGGCGTTCCGGGCACTGCTGGTGGTACTCGGGCTCGCGGCGGTCAGCGTGGTGGCGGTGATGGTGGTGCAGTTCGAGTCGTTCGTGGAACCGCTGATCGTGGTGCTGGCGGCGCCGGTGTCGTTCGTCGGTGCGATGGTCCTGCTGCTGGTCACGGGAACGCCGCTCAACGTGTCGTCCTTCATGGGGCTGATCCTGCTGGTCGGTCTCATCGTCAAGAATGGAATCATCCTGCTCGATTTCACCCGCCACCAGATGCGCGAGCACGGACTCGCGCTCGAGCCGGCAATTCGCGAGGCGGCACGGGTCCGCCTGCGTCCCATCCTGATGACGACGCTCTGCACCCTGTTCGGATTGCTGCCGCTGGCGCTGGGCCTCGGCGCCGGGAGCGAGCTGCAGCGGCCATTGGCGCTCGCGGTCATCGGCGGGCTCACCCTGTCGACACCGATCACGCTGTTCGCGATCCCCACGCTTCTTGTGGCCATCCGGGGCCGCGACTACACGCTCGAGCGCACCGTCCGCACGTAGCTGATCAGGTCGCGAGTCCGCTCCACGATCACGATATCGGTGCAGGCCAGCGCCCTGTTGCGGGGCTCCTCCTTGAGATCGAGGTGGGGCCATTTCTCGTTTGCAACCTGGAGTGCGGCGGCGGGGGCACCTACGCGCCGCCGGAAGGCGTCCAGCTCCGCGATATCCCCGGTGGTGGAGACGACGTGTGACCATCCCGGCGCATGCAGGTTGTGGCGGTCCATCACGATCACGGACCAGTTCCGCCCAGCCACTCGACCGAGCGCCGCACAACCTCCGCGTCGCGGATGATCGCCCGGTGGCCGAGCCCGGTCGTCAGCAGCAATTCGGCTCCCGGCCATACGCCGGCGATCGCCTCGGCATCGGCCGGAAGCACATCCTTGTCGTCGCGATCGTGGATGATCAGTGCGGGGGTGGTGAACGCGCCGGCAATCGTCGGCACGTGCAGCTGGTCCCAGGTCACGGAAAGCCGCCGCTCGAGGTTCTGCCGCATGAGTGTCCGCACCTCCGGCGAGAGCTCGAGGTACTCGGCGAACCGGTCGGCATAGGAGACGGCGTCGGCGGGCGCGGCGATCAGCACCGCACGCTCGAGCCGGAGCCCGTGACTCAGCGCGACGGCGATCGCCGCCCCGCCGAGGGAATGGCCCACCGCGCCGTGGAGCGGCCCGACGTGCGCGGCCATCGCCCGAAGCGCCCGGCTGAACTCCGGCAGCGAGGAGCCGCTTCCGCCGGAGCGGCCATGCGCCGGCGCGTCATAGGCGATCACCCGATATCCCGCCGCGACCAGCGCCGGCGCCAGCGCGGACCAGCGGCCCGCCCGACTCCCCCAGCCGTGGGCCAGCAGGACCGCCGGCCCCTCGCCCCAGTCCCATCCGTGCAGATCCTCGCCGGCGTGCAGCATCGTGAATGGGCGGCCGGTCTCCATGAACTCGTCCTCGCCCGGACGCGTCGCCTGTGACGGTGGGCGGCAGAACAGGATCTCGGCCCAGTGGGCCGCGACAGTCGGCGCGAGACGCCCGGTCGCGCCGAACAAAGCCCGGAGAGCGGAGCCAGAATTCATCGCTCCCAAGATAAGCACGCCGATCGGTGGCCCGGGTCACAGAGGGCGCCGCGCGAGGGAGCTAGGATGCACGACGACACTGTTTCAGGAGCCAGCAGATGCGCCATTCGCTATTGGGCCGGTCTATCCCGGCAATCCTCGTGCTCGCCGCCTGTGCCTCGCCGCTCGCCGCGCAGGTGGCACCGACGCTTCCGCGCGATACCCTGTTTGGTCGGAAGCTTCCGCCCGAGTCGAGCGTCCCGCGCGGCGTCGTCGCGCCTACCCTGCCGAGAGACACGCTGGGCGGTCGGCAGCTGCCTCCCACGGCCAATGTGCCGCGGGGACAGACGCCGACTTTTCCGTCGGACAGCCTTCCCGCGGCGGCGGCCGAACGTGCGCGGTGGGACAGTGTCCGGGTCATTACGGACAGCGCCGTGGTCAAACCGGCCGCACCGCGCCCCGCGGCCAAACGCACCCTGCGGCACGTTCCTCCGCGCCGCCAACCCTAGCGACAGGAATCGCAACCATGGACAGCAACGACCACCTGGACCCGGAGAACCCGCTGCGGGACGACTGGACCGCGGCCTGGGAGACCGAGGACAACTTCTGGCATGAGAACTTCTCCAGCCGTCCCTATGCCATCGGGCCGGACTACTACGACCGCTTCCGGCCGGCCTATCGATATGGGTTCGAGTCCGCCCGCCACAGTGCCGGCCGCTCCTTCGACGATGCCGAGCCGCATCTCAGAGAGGGATGGGATCGGTACGAGCACGCCGGTGGGCATCGAAGCGCCTGGGAGGAGATCAAGGATGCGGTGCGGGATGCCTGGGACCGCGTGACGGGTCACGCCCACGAAGGGACAGCGGCACGGCACGATACGATGCGCACCGGCTCGGACGAGGTTGACCGCTCCTGAGTCGGGCGGCGCGGCCTCGACGTGCGCCATTCATTGCCGCATCTTTCCGCATGACCAAATTCGTGGTATTCGTGAGCGCCGCGGTCCTCACCGCGTGCGCTCCCGCGCACCCGGTGCCCACGGCCGTCGAGGTCGGGCCGGCCGGAACCGAAGTCCAGCTCCGGCGAGGCCAGTCGGTTCGTCTGGGAGATTCGGCCGTCGTCACCTTCCGGACGGTGCAGAGCGATTCCCGCTGCCCGCGCGACGTGCAATGCATCCAGGCCGGGAACGCAGCGGTTGTGTTCGACGTCAAGACAGGAAGGGCTGCGGCGGAAGTCGTGGTGCTTAACACCGGCCAGATCCCGCGCGAAGTGCCACTGATGAAAAAGGTGCTGCGATTGAGCGGACTCGCGCCGGTGCCCGCCGCCGGGGTAGCGGCGGACTCGTCGGCCTACGTGGCCACGATCTGTTGGTGCGAGCCATGAGCGAGATCCGACCGATCCTGACGCCGCGGGCTCCCGCGCCGGGTGGGCATTATTCCCAGGCGATCGTGCATGGCGGGGTGGTCTACGTAGCTGGGCAGCTGCCGTTCGACCCGGCCAACCGCGATCGGCCGCCCGGCCCGATCGAGGAGCAGGCGGAACAGACGCTCCGAAACGTCGAAGCCGTTCTAGAAGCGGCCGGGAGCGGCCTGGGCCACGTGCTGCAGATGACGATCTACGTATCCAGCATGGATGACTGGGCGCGGGTGAACGCCGTGTATGCCCGGGTCATGGGTGCGCACCGGCCTGCGCGCGCGATCGTACCTGTCGGCTCGCTTCACTACGGGTACGGGATCGAGATCCAGGCGATCGCCGCGGTGCCGGAGCGCGCCGCGCAGCCGTGACCGCAGGCGCCGCCTTCCTGGCCGAAAGCCTGGCCGGATTCCGGACGCTCAAGGACCAGGCCGAGCGCGCGCTGGCGCAGGCGGACGACCGCGCCTTTTTCGCGTCGCTGGACGACGGCTCGAACAGCCTGGCGGTGCTCGTGGCGCACGTCGCCGGCAACGCGCTCTCACGCTGGTCGGACTTTCTGACGAGCGACGGCGAGAAGCCGGGCCGCGACCGTGATGGCGAATTCGATCTGGTTCCCGGGCTGTCACGCGCCGCCCTGATGGCGCGCTGGGAGGCGGGATGGCGCACCTTGTTCGACGCCGTCACGCCGCTCTCGCCCGACGATCTGGCTCGCGTGGTGACGATCCGCGGGGAGCCACATACGGTGCTGCAGGCGCTCCTCCGCCAGACCCGCCACTATGCCTATCACGTCGGGCAGATCGTGCAACTGGCGAAACACTTTCGGGGAGCGGACTGGCAGACGCTCAGCCTGCCGCGCGCGCCGCGCCGGCGGTGACACTTCGCGTGGCTGACCGCGGCACGGCCGGTCCGACCCACACGCTGGTCTATGACGGCACGTGCGGGGTCTGTACCCGGTTGGTGGGAATGGTCGAGCGCTGGGACGGCGGGCGTTCGATCGCCCCCATGACCTCAGCTGACGCGCTCGCGGGCGGCCGGTTTCCCTGGATACCGGCCGGCGCCTACGCGGACGCCATGCAGCTCGTCGGTCCCGGCGGCCGGACCTGGGCCGGCGCCGAGGCCGTCGAGCGGCTGCTCGAGCTGCTGCCGAAGGGATGGTTGGCGGGATGGGTTTTCCGCCTGCCGTTTGCGGGTGGGATTGCCGACCGCCTGTACCGTGGCTTCGCCCGCAACCGCCACGTGCTCGGTTGCGGGGATCACTGCGGAGTTACTTCTCCAGCCCGTCGGGCACCCCGCTCGGAAACTTCTCCTGGATCGCCTCACGAATCTTGACGATCCGGTTTTCCGGATTGGGGTGGGTACTGAAGAACTCGGGCTGGCGGCTCCCTCCGCTCGCCTCCAGCACTTTCATCAGGGATTCCATCGAGCGCGGGTCGTACCCGGCCTCGCTCATGAACCGCACGCCGAGCTTGTCGGCCTCGAGCTCATCGTTGCGCCCGAACTTCATCCCGACCAGCTGCCCGATCATCATCGCCACGCCGGCCGAGCCGCGGCTGTTGGGATCGTTGGGGTTGTAGGTGGCCAGCACCGCGGCGCCGGTCAGCCCCTGCGTGAGCTGCGACTTGGCGATCTGTTCCGCGCTGTGGCGCGCCACGACGTGCCCGATCTCGTGCGCCAGCACGCCGGCCAGCTCGCCTTCGGTCTCGAGCTTCTTGAGCAGCCCGTCGGTGATGAACACCTGGCCGCCCGGCAGGGCGAAGGCGTTGATCGTCTCGGGATCGGTGAGCACGTGGAAATCGAATTTGTAGGGGGTGGTGCCCGCGGCGGTACGCGATACGATTCGCTCACCGACCTTGTCGGCCAGCGCCTGGATCCGGGGATCGGGGTCCTCGCCGCCGAACTGCTGGGCCATTTCCGGCGCGGCCTGGAGACCCATGGCGATCTCCTGGTCGGGGGTCACGCCGCCCACATGCTGCTTCTCCTGGGTCACCGGGTTGATGACGCTGTTCCCGAAATACCCGAGCAGCGCGATCAATGCGACGACGACGCCTATCAGCAATCGGCCTCGGCCCACGGAATGCTCCCGGTCAGAGTAGAGCCAAGATATACCGGGAACGGCCGTGAACCAGCGGTGACCGCGATCACCTGCGCTACAGGTGGAACCCTCCCACCGCCGACGTCAGTGATTCCGCGGCATGGGCGAGGTGGCCGGCGGACGACGAGATCTCGCTGGTCGAGGCGTTGAGCTCCTCCGCCGCCGCCGCGATCTCCTCGGCGGCCGCGGCATAGTCCTCGGTGCCGGCCGACACTTCCTTCATCCGGCCGGCGATCCCCTCGATGAGTCCGCGCACCTCGCCGGCCGAGGCCGAGATGCGGCGGGTCCATTGATCGTTCTCGTCGGCGTCGGACGCCACTCGCATCAGCCCTTCCGCAGCGGCATGCGCGGCGTCGCGTGCGACCATGCCGCCGTGACCGAGCCGGAGCAGCCGCTCGCGCGCGGTATGGACCCGGGCGAGGACCTCCTGCACGGTGTGGCTGGTGCTGGTCGCCGCGCCGGCCGCCTGGTTCGCCAGCTTCCGCACCTCTTCCGCCACGACGCTGAAGCCGCGCCCTTCCTCGCCCGCCCGCGCCGCCTCGATCGAGGCATTGAGCGCGAGCATGTGGGTCTGCTTGGCGATCGCCTTGGTCTGACTGATGAATTTCTCGATTTCGGTGGATGAGGCGGCCAGTGCTTCCGCTTCCTCCGCGCCGCGCTCCACTTCCTCGGTGAGCCGCGCAAGCTCAGCCGTGCTGGTGTCGAGCCGTTCCTTGTGCGAACGCGCCAGGCGGGCCAGGGCGGCGTTCCGGTCGGCGGCCTGCACCGCCCCGGCGGCGAGGGCCTCCGCGATTTCCAGGATCTTCCCGGCGTCATCCGCCGCGCCCCGGACGATCACGGCCTGCTGTGCCGCCCGCTCGGTCAGGTCGCCGGTGGTGCTCGCGACTTCCTGGGTGGACGCCGTCATCTGCTCGGTGGACGCGGCGATCTCTTCCGCCATCGCGGCGGCGTCACCCGCAGCGCTCTGGATCGCACCGGTGAGGCTCCGGAGCGCCTGCACCATGGTGGTCACCGACGCCACGAGCTGGCCGCCGTGCGCCGACCGGTGGAGATTTTCGTCCGGCAGGGTCAGGTCCCCCCGCGCAACCCGGGACGCGACCGCTTCCGCGGCGATCAAGGGCGCCACGATCTGCCGGGTCAGCCAGGCCACCGCGGCGAGCTCCACGCTGAGCCCGAGCACGAGGAAGAGCAGCACGGCGGTGAGCGTCGCCGTGCTCGTCGAGGTTCCCGCCGGCATCCGCGTGAGCACGTACCAGACGACGGCTCCGACGCCCGCGCCGAGGCCGAGCACCGCAAGCGCGCCGATGCGGTGCAAGGCGCGGGTGAGATGGCGCAGGTCAGTGGCCATGGGTCGACGTCGGCATGAGTCCTCGTAAGTGCAGCGAATGAAGTCAGTTAGGCCATGTCCAGCCGGTGGCCCTCAGGCGGCGCACGGGGTGCCGCGCCCGTCTACTATCAAGGACGATGCCATGGGTCATTAGATTCCCGATTCACGCTGGCCATCGAAGTGAGGGGGATGTGAGCGACGAGATCTATCAGCCCGACGTCGTCGAGGCGAAATGGCAGGCGCGCTGGGCTGAGCAGGGCACCAACGAGCCTGACCTCGACCATGCCGAGCGGCCATTCTACAATCTCATGATGTTCCCCTATCCGTCGGCCGAAGGGCTGCACGTGGGGAACATGTTCGCGTTCACGGGCAGCGACGTGTACGGCCGGTTCAAGCGGCTGCAGGGCTACCAGGTCTTCGAGCCCATCGGCTTCGACGCCTTCGGCATCCACAGCGAAAACTTCGCGATCAAGGTCGGCACCCATCCTGCCCGGTTGATCCCGGCCAACATCGAGAATTTCCGCCGGCAGCTGAAGCAGATCGGCGGCATGTTCGACTGGCGGCACGAGCTCTCGACGACCGATCCGGCCTATTATCGCTGGACGCAGTGGCTGTTCCTCCAGCTCTTCAAGGCGGGGAAGGCCTACAAGCGCTTCGCCGCGGTGAACTGGTGTCCCGAATGCAAGACCGTCCTCGCCAACGAGCAGGTGATCAACGGTTTCTGCGAGCGGCATCCGGAGACGCGGGTCGAGCAGCGGACGCTGGAGCAGTGGTTCTTCCGGATCAGCGAGTATGCCGACCGCCTCCTGGCCAACCTCGACGATCGCACCAAGCTCGACTGGTCGGAGACCACGAGCACGGCACAGCGCAACTGGCTGGGCCGCTCGGAGGGTGCCGAAATCGACTTCGCGGTCGAGCACAATCGGGTCATCCGGGTGTTCACCACCCGGCCGGACACGCTTTACGGCGCCACTTTCATGGTACTCGCGCCGGAGCACCCGCTGGTGGGGGACCTCACCAGCACGGCGCAGCGCGAGGCGGTACAGGCCTATCGCGCGGTGGCGTCCGCGCGGGACGTCGTGTCCCGGCGGGTCGGCGAGCGCGAGAAGACCGGCGTCTTCACCGGCTCCTTCGCCAAGAACCCGGCGACCGGCCGCATGATCCCGGTCTGGATCGCCGACTATGTCCTCATGGATTACGGCACCGGCGCCATCATGGCGGTGCCCGCCCACGACGAGCGTGACCGCGAGTTCGCCGAGCGTTACGGCCTGTCCATCGTGCCGGTGGTGGACGACAACGGCATCGTCATCGACTCGGACCGCTTCTCCGGCCTCACCGTGGACGCGGCGAAGACCGCCGTCATCCGCTGGCTGGAGCAAAGTGGCGCGGGCACCGGGGTCGTGCAGTACAAGCTGCACGACTGGTGCATCTCGCGGCAGCGGTACTGGGGTCCGCCGATTCCGATGATCTACTGCGACGACCACGGCGTGGTGCCGGTGCCGGAAGCCGACCTCCCCGTGATCCTGCCGCCGATCGAGGACTTCCGGCCGGACGACAGCGGCATATCGCCGCTCGCCCGCCACGAGGAGTGGTATTACGTGCCGTGCCCGGTGTGCGGCAAGCGCGCCCGCCGCGAGACGGACGTCTCCGACACCTTCCTCGACTCGGCGTGGTACTACCTGCGCTACCCCAGCACCGAATTCGACGACCGTCCGTTCGACGCCGATCGCACGCGGCGCTGGTGTCCGGTCACGACCTACATCGGCGGCAACGAGCACGCCGTGCTGCACCTCCTCTACTCGCGATTCATCGCGATGGTCCTGCACGACATCGGGCAGGTGCAGTTCGACGAGCCGTTTGCCCGCTTCCGGGCCCACGGCCTGATCGTCAAGGATGGCGCGAAGATGTCCAAGTCGCGCGGCAACGTCGTCGTGCCCGATGAGTACATCGCGCGCTGGGGCGCCGACACCTTCCGGATGTACCTGATGTTCCTGGGCCCGTTCCAGGAAGGGGGGGACTTCCGCGACGAAGGCATCAGCGGGCCCCGGCGTTTTCTCGACAAGGTCTGGACGCTGGTGGGCGAGTGCGTGCGTGACGACATGTGCGGGGGCGAGATCCGCCGGGCGATCGTCATCAAGTGGCACCAGACCGTCAAGCGCGCGACCGAGGCCGTCGAAGGCCTGCGCTACAACTCGGCCATCGCAGCGTACATGGAGCTGGTGAACCTGCTGCGGGAGGAGCGCTGCTCGGAGCGAGCGGTCGTGGCCGACCTGGTCGTGATGCTGGCGCCGTTCGCTCCGCACTTCGCCGAGGAATGCTGGGAGCGGCTGGGCCACCGGACCTCGGTCTTCGACGAGCTCTGGCCGGAGTGGGATGAGCGCCTGGTGGTGGAGGAGGAGGTCGAGGTCGCCGTGCAGGTGAACGGGAAGACCCGTTCGACGGTCACCGTGCCGCGCGACTCCGTCGAGGCGGATGTCGCGGCCGCGGCCATGGCGGACGAAACGACGCTCCGGTTCGTCGCGGGCAAGGAAGTGCGGAAGCGGATTTACGTGTCCAACCGCCTGCTGAACCTGGTCGTCGGATAGGGCGGGCGCGGGCCGTCAGAGGATGCGGGTGATCCATTCACCCACGAAATATCCCACCACCGCGACGCCCAGCCCGACGACGAACATGTCGAGCCCGCTGCGGAAGATCCCGCGGCCGGTGAAGAAGCTGCGCGCGGCCCCGACGGCGAAATGCGACAGCATCGCGACGGCGAACGACGTCCAGATGGCCCACCGCCCCTGGCTGAACAGAAACGGCGCCACGGGAATGAATGCGCCGAGCGCCGTGGCGGTGCCGGTGATCCAGGCCTCGCGCAGCGGGGTGCTCGTCGCTTCGCCAATCTTCAGTTCCTCACGGACCTTCTCGCCCAGCGCGCGCTCGGGGTCGGCCATCACCTGGGTGGCGAGCACTTCGGCCTGTGCCTCCGGAATGCCCTTGGCCTGATAGATGAGGCTGAGCTCCTCACGCTCGATCTCGGGCATGAGGCGGATCTCCTCCCGCTCCATCGCGATCTCGTGCTCGAACACCTCCCGCTCGCTCTTGGCCGCGAGGTACCCGGATGCCCCCATGGACAGGGCGTCGGCCACCGCGCCGGCGAGCCCCGCGACGATCACCGCGTGACTGGCCGAGTTGAGGCTCACCTGGGCGCCGATCATGCCGGCCACCAGTCCGAAGTTGGCCGTCAGCCCGTCGTTGAAGCCGTACACCACGTTGCGGAGGAACCCACCCGCGCCGGTCTTGTGCCAGGGCTCGCTGGATCCGCCACCCATCCGCGCCAGCGTTTCCGCGTGTTCCTTCGATTCCTTGGCGAGCCGGAGCGCAGTCGGGCCGCTGGCGGAGTCGGGGCCTTCGCGGTACAGATTCAGGTACCCCTTGACCTCGCGGCCCTCTTCCTCGAGCAGCATCGGCAGCAGCACCCTGCTGCCGAGCCGGCGGGCCACCCAGGCGCGGGACCTGGCACCGAAGGACGGCGGCGGCACCGTCGCCGCATGGCCCTGCGCGCGGAGCAGCTTCTGCCACATTTCCACGTGACGTTCCTCCACGTGGGCCAGCTGGGCGTACAGCCTGGATTTCTTGGGATCCGACTCCGTTTTGGCCAGTTCCGCGTATAGAAAGGCCGCATCGGCCTCGTCGGCCAGATGGTGCAGCCAGATGTTCAGATCGGGGGGTGTCTCGGTTTCGGGCATCGCTCAATATAGACCGGGGCACAGCCGCGACCGCGCTGCGACCCTTCCGGCCTCGTCGGCATCCTTACCGGTACCATGACCCTCTCCCGGACCCTGTCCATGGATTCGTACTTCGTGGCGAACGCCGATGCCGTCCTCGCCCAGGCGCGGCGGGGGGATCCGGCGGCACTCGAGCAGCTGTTCCGCGCTTTCGAGAGTCCGGTGTACAGTCTGGCACGGCGCATCTGCCGGACCGCGGAGGACGCGGAAGACGTAATGCAGGAGACCTTTTTCGAGGTGTGCCGGAGCATCGGGCGGTACCGGGGCGAGGGAAGCCTGTGGGGCTGGATCAGGACAATCGCGGCGAGCAAGGCGCTGATGCGCCTCCGGCGGAACAAGTACCGCGATACCGACGAGCTTGACGACCAGTTCGTCCCCTCTCGCCGGGAGGATACCGCCCTCCGGATGGACCTCGAGGCGGCGCTCGAGCGCCTGGGCGAGACGTCGCGGGCCGTGGTCTGGCTGCACGACGTCGAGGGATACACGCATGACGAGATCGCGGAGATGATGGGGAAGACGGTGAGCTTCTCGAAGTCGCAATTGGCCCGCGCGCACACCAGGCTCCGGCGCTGGCTGGGTGAGGAGGTTGAGGCATGAGCCATCTGACGATCGAGGCGCTGCTCGCGCTGAGGGAACCGGGATTGGAGCCGGGTGATAGATCCGCCCGGCAGCACCTGGAACAGTGTGTCACCTGCCGCACGGAGCTGGAGCGCCTGCACCAGCGGGTGGCCCGCCTCAGGGCGCTCCCGGCGCTCCGCCCGGCGCGAGATCGCTGGCCCGCGATCGAGGCGCGGCGGCAGGGGGACGCACGGCACCGGCGGTCGCGCTGGACCGCGATGGCGGGCCTGCTGGCCGCGGCGTCCATCGCCCTCACGGTCGTGGTCCGGGACATCGCCCGGCCACCGGAAGCCGACGCCGCGGCGCAAATCGAGGCGGTGCGCCAGCGCTCGCAGGTGCTCGAGAGCGCGCTGAACCAGTACAACCCCGACGCCCGGGTGCTGGACGGCCGCACGGCGCGGTTCTCCCAGGAGCTCGAGGACCGCATCGGGGCGCTCGACCGGCAGCTCCAGGACGCCCAGCTCCGCCAGATGCGGGAGGTTGAGCCGGTGCAGCAGGAACAGGTGCTTCAGTTGTGGCGCGAGCGGGTGGGTCTGCTCGACGCTCTGGTGGACGTGCACGTCACTCGTGCCAGCAACGTGGGGCTCTGAGCCCCGAGGAGAATCGATGAAGGTGCAGTGGATGATTCCGGCCGTGGCCCTGTGGGTGGCTGCAACGCCGCTGGTCGCGCAGCAGGAACCCGGCTCCCAAGCGCGCCGGCAGCGCATCGAGATGGCGCTCCCGCGGATGACGTTCCAGGCGGACAGCTTCATGTATATCGTCGGCAGCCGGCCCCGGCTGGGGGTCAGCGTCGACCTCACTCCCAACGAGTCGGATTCGATCGGCGCGCGGATCATGAGCGTCACGCCCGGCGGACCGGCAGCCAAGGCCGGCATCCGGACCGGCGACGTGATCACCCGCCTCGACGGCCAGTCGCTGATGGCGGCCGTCTCACGCGAGAGCCCGGCGCGCGATGGCCAGTCGCTGCCCGGACTGCGCCTCATCGAACTCGCCGCCAAGCTGCGGCCGAACGATACGGTGGCGGTCGAGCTGCGTCGCGGCAAGGATCGCCGCACCGTCCGGGTCATCACCCTCGATGACGCGGCCGGGTACGGCTTCAACCGAATTGCTCCGGGCCAGATGTGGAAACGCGACAGCGACTTCGTGATGTATCGCTCGGCGCCGAAGATTGCCGGCCAACTCGAGTTGGAGCGGATGCTGCCGTTAATGGAGACTCGCCTGGACGCCGTCATGAACTCACGGCTCGGCAGCCTGGAGCTCGCACCGCTCAATGCCGACCTGGGAAGCTATTTCGGTGCGACCGATGGCGTGCTGGTGATCAGCGCCCCCAGGGATTCGAAGCTCGGCCTGAAGGGCGGCGACGTCGTGCTGAGCGTGGACGGCCGGAAGCCGACCGGTCCCTCGCACCTCATGCGCATACTGCAGAGCTACGACAACCGCGAGAGCTTCCGGATCGAGGTCATGCGCAACCACCGGCGGGACACCGTGACCGGGCGGCTCGCCGAGTAGCCGCGGCGGAGGCTCCGAAGGACCGAGGCGAGAGGCCGCATCCGGCTTCTCGCCTCGGTCGCGTCCGGGACCGCGCTTGCCGGCTCCTGCGTTCCCCGCTAACCTCCCCAAATGAGTACCGATTCAGCACCCCGGTGGCAGCGCCGACGGGACGCCCGCCCGGCCGAGCTGCTCGAAGCCGCCGTCGCCTGCTTCGGCGAGAGCGGCTACGGGGCCACCCGGGTCGAGGAAATCGCCCTCCGCGCGGGTGTTACGGTGGGGACGGTTTATCGGTACTTTCCCAACAAGGAAGCGCTGTTCGGGGCGGTCCTGGAGGAGAGCCGAAAACGGCTCCCCTCGGGTTGGGCGGTGGCTGAGCGGGATCCGGCGCGGCTGCTCAGGGAAACGATCGACCGCTGGTGGGGGTTTCTGTCGGATACACCCCAGGCCGTCCTCCTCCGGGCCACCCTGACCGGCGCGGCGGAGGCACCCGAGTCGGTCACCAGCTACCCGCGTGAAGTCCGCACGCGGCTGGAGCAGCAACTGGGCGGCGTGCTGAGACTGGGGATGGCCGCGGGCGCGTTCCGGTCGGTGGACGTCGCCGCCGTTGCCCGGCTGGTGGGAGATACGCTGGTCGGCGGAGCGCTCACCCGGATCAGCATGTCCGGCGCGCCGGAGGACTCAGCCGCGTTTCTGACCGCGATGTTCTCCACCCTGATCAACGGGATCGGAAATCGTGCGCCGCCACCGCCGCCGGAACGAGCTGCGGGCCCCACGCTGCCACGAGCGCCCAAAGCGCCGATTGCACGCGATGAGAGTTGGTGAGCGCGGCTGGGGTCTCCCCGCTCATGTGCGCCCCCTCACAGACCCCCCGGCGGTCCGGACGTATTATCGTCCAACTCGCTGGCACCTGTCGGTTCACACTGGAGGATGAAAATGAACATTCTGTGGACCCTGATCATCGGTCTCGTCGTGGGCGCGATTGCGAAGTTCCTCATGCCTGGCCGTGACCCGGGTGGCATTTTCGTGACGATGCTTCTCGGCGTTGCCGGCGCCTTCGTTGCCGGGTTCCTCGGCCGTTCGCTCGGCTGGTACAGCACCGCCGGATCCGGCCCGGGCATCATCGCCTCGGTCATCGGCGCGGTCATCCTGCTGTTCATCTACCGGCTGTTCGTCGGCCGCCGCGGCACCACAGTGCCCTGAAGCGGTCGCGCGGCGCAGGACACACGGGCGGCCCGGTGCGGGGCCGCCCGTCGTGTTTCCGCCCGCTTCATCCCCGGCCCGAAGCCGGGTAATCTTCAGTGTGAAGACCTGCCTGCTGCTCGCCGCCTGCCTGCTGCTGGCCCACCCGCTTCCCGGCCAGGGATTTCCCCCCCACGAACCGCTGAACCCGACCAGCCGCTCCCGCAGCGGCCTCCTCGCCGCGCCGTTCGAGGGATTCGTTCCGGGCCGCTGGCGCGGTGGCCTCGCATTCGAGTACGGGAACGCGATCGATTCGGACACCGGGTCCACCCGGTCGTACCTGCTCGACGCCGAGCTCATGCGCACAACTATCTGGGCCGCACACGACCTCAGCCCGCGGCTGTTCGTCCGCGGCGACGCGAGCGTGACCGGGTCGTACGCCGGCTTCGCTGACGCCTTCTTCGTCTGGTACCATGGGCTGATTCATTTTCGCCAGCCGGAGCGCGCCGCCAGACCTCGAAACCAGTTCGCCTACGAGTTCAGGCTCCCGGACGGACGGCAGGTCACCAGGCCGGCCTCCGCGCTCGCCATCGGTGATCTCCGGGCGACCGTGGGCAGGCGGTTCGGGCAGTCACTGCAGTCGGTCGTCTCCCTCACCCTGCCCACCGCGAGCGGCCCGGAGGGATACGGCCGTGGGACCATCTCGCTCAGCACCGTGCAGACGGTGCACGTCGAGCTGTCGCCGAGGATCACCTACGAAGGCACCCTTGGCCTGGGCCTGACCCCTCGGCACGGGCAGCTGTCGCCCTATCAGCGAACCGTCTTCGCATCGCTGTCGGCGGGCATGGCGGTCCGGCTCTGGGGCGCACAGTCGATATACGGGTCCCTCTACTTCCACACGCCGTACTACCACGATACGCACTTGCGCTCGCTCGATTCGCGCGAGCTGACGGCGGACTTCGGCTGGGTGGCGCGAGAACGGAACGGGCGGGGATGGTATGTCGTGTTCACGGAAGATCTGGCCCCAGGCGATCCCGGCATCGATCTCATCCTGAAGCTGGGCCGCACCTGGTGATCACCCAGGCTTGCCGAACAGGAATTCCTCCATCTGTGCGAAGAGGAACTCCTTGGCCTTGGCGTCGCGAAGATTGAGCCCGTAGTGGTTGATGAGCTGCTGCTGGAGCTTCAGCCATTCGCTCCAGCAAACGTTGCAGATCTGCTCGTAGGCCCGGAGCCCCAGGTCATTCTGGAAGGGGCGGAAGGGCATCTGATCCCGCGTCTGGCCGCAGCGGGCACAAGTAACGGTCGCCATGCGGCAAAGATAGCCGACCGGCAGAATCTCGCCTCAAAAATGTGACGCAGCAGACAGGACGAAACGGGACGGCCGCCTAGACTGTATCAGGGCCGCAACCGGTGACCCTGCCACTCGCCGCGCCGAAGGGCCCGGACGCCGCTCGCGGTGCCGAAGCCGCAGCCGAGCGCGAACAGCGTGGCGGTCGCGATGGTGACGACGGGAAGCAGGGTGAGCGGCCAGGCCAGCAGGAAGGCCACGGCGCCGGCCACGACTGGTGCCAACGGAGACTGCACCGCATCCACGAAGCGCAGGCGGCGCCGAACAAAGGCCCGGGATACCAGATAGCCGCCGAAGCCGGCGATCACGGCAGCGGCGAAGGCGATAGTGCTGAAAAGCGCTCCGAACATAGTAGCCTCACCAAGGGCAAAGGGGTCCAGCGTGCGTTACAGTACGGAACGTAAATGCGAAAGATTCAGTTCCGGCGAACGCCCCGCCGATCCGCCCTGTGACGATTGGAGTCACCATGTTCAGACATCCGACGGTGGAGGTGCCGAATATCGGTCCCATGGACCATGCGTGGGACCTCCTGGGCGAATGGGATGCCGAGCTTGAGGTGCCGGAAGGGGAAGCGCCGGTTCACGGCATCGTGAGGTTCAACTCCTGGGCCGATGCCGAGTTGGCCTGGGACCCGATCGAGGCGGCGATCGCCGGAATTCCGGCCAGCGTGGCCCTGGAGCGCGCCAGCCGGATCCACCTGACGGATGCGGGCGGCGGAGCGCTGCAGTGGGTGCTGCACGCCCCGACCTGCAACTGGTCGCTGCAGGCCACCCTCTGGCCCGGCTCCCTCCACCTCTTCGTGCATGAGGGCGAGGACGGCGAGGAGCAGCTGTACCGCGCCCGTGCGACGCGGACCGCCGAATACTACGGGCGAAAGTATCCGGTCGAGGCGGCCTCGTAGCTCTCCGTCACCAGCGAAGCGCGACGCTGCCCCACATGAATCCGGAGCCGAAGGCGGTGAACGCCAGCAGATCACCCCGCTGGACCCGCCCGGCCCGGACGCATTCATCCAGTGCGATGGGGATGGTGGCGGCGGTCGTATTGCCGTAGCGCTGAATGTTGTTGTACACCTGGTCGTCGCGCAGGCCGAGCGTCTTCTGGACCATTTCGGAGATGCGAAGGTTTGCCTGGTGCGGGATCAGAAGGGAGAGCTCCGCGGTGGAAGCGCCGGCCGACGCGAGCACCGTGTGCACCGATTCGGGCATCCGGACGACGGCGTGGCGGAACACTTCCTTGCCATCCATCTCGAGGAAATGCCGGCGCTGCTCGATCTGCTCGCAGGAAATGCGCGGGTGGTACATCGAGCCGGGTACATCCACCCAGAGCTTGCTCGCGTGCGCGCCGTCGGAATGAAGGTCGAAGCTCAGGATGCCGCGGTCGGCATCGTCTGTCGCCCGCAGGACCGCGGCGCCCGCCCCGTCTGCGAAGATCACTGCGGTATTGCGGCCACGGCTCGACACGTCCATTCCGGTAGACTGGACCTCGGCGCCCACCACCAGTACGGTGCGATACATCTCGGCGCGGATCCACGCGTCAGCGACCGACAGCGCGTACACAAACCCGCTGCACTGGGTGCGGATGTCGATGGCTGGGATGCTGCCCGCCCCGAGCGCGGTCTGGAGGTAGACTCCGTTGCCGGGGGCAAAGTGATCCGGCGTCGAGGTGGCGTAGACGATCGCATCGAGGTCGCCCGCCTCGAGCCCCGCCGCTTCGAGGGCTCGGCGCGTGGCGGTCAGCGCGAGGGACGCGCCGGTTTCGCCGTCGCGCACCCACCGCCGTTCCTGAATTCCGGTGCGGGTCCGGATCCATTCGTCCGTCGTGTCCATGACCTGACTCAGGTCGTCGTTGGTGACGACCCGGTCGGGCACCGCCATACCGGTTCCGAGGAACTCCGTGCGCGTCATCCTGGCCTTCGATCGGGGGGAAGGAGGGCATCGTGCGGGGGGTATCTTCGCCCGTGGCCGCCATGGCCGCAAGACCCGGCGCCGCACGTCCAGACAGGAGTGCCGAATGACCGATGATAATGGTGGAGATGCTCCGGACGAGGAGTTCCCGCTTGGCGACGGCAGGGCCGACACAGAGGCGGTGGTCCACTGTCCGTTCTGCCGGGAGGCGAACGAAATCGCCCTTGACCCCGGCGGTGGCACATCGCAGGAGTATGTCGAGGACTGCCAGGTGTGCTGCCGGCCCTGGAAGGTGAGTGTGACCTACGCCGACGACGGCTCGGCCTATGTCGAGCTCGAGGCCGAGCGGTGACTCACACGCCGCCGAGCCAGGGGTATCCCTGATCTTCCCAGTACCCGCCCGGGCGCTCGCGGGTAAAGGTGATGGTCGTGACGTACTTCGTCAGCTTGTAGCCGAGCTTGATCGGAGAATACAGCCGCACCGGCGCCCCGTGTTCGGCCATGAGCGGACGGTCGTTGAAGCCGTAGGCGAGGATGGTCTGCGGATGCATCGCGCTCTTCGCGTCCCAGCCGTTGGAATACACGACTCCTTGCGCTGAGCGGTCGAACGAATCGAAGCGGAGATAGCGCGCCTCGGCGGTAGGCTCGACGAGCGCCGCGACGGCGCTCACCGGCACGCCGCTCCAGGTGGCCACCGTCGTCCAGCCTTCCACACAGTGATGCGGCACGGTGTAGGTCACGCGGGGCAGCGCCTGCAGCATCGGCAGCGTCAGGCGCATCGGCTTCCGGACGAGCCCGGCGACGTTCAGCGCCCAGGCCGCCGGATCATCCAGCCTCGGGGTGGTCGCGGCCACGTGATAGTTCGGCATCGTGGCGCTGCGCGCCGATACCGGCCAGTCGCGGGAGAGCCTGTGCCCCGACAGCAGCACGTGCTCGCCGACCCAGTCGTTGCCGGTGCTGATGGCCGCCAGCCGTGGCCTCAGCAGCGCACCGCCATCCCATCCGCACGCCGCCGCCAGCGACGCCGACCCCGCGACCAGCCCCAGCCGCACGAAGTCACGACGACTCAGCCCCTCGCGGTCAGCCATGGCTCGGAAACCTCCCGCGGTACCAGCCGCTGATCATGCCGCGAAGTGATGCGGGATCCACCAGGAACACCAGGACCACGTGCAGCATGGTGAAGGCGACGAACAGCCATACCGCGATGAAGTGCCAGTACCGGGCGAGCTCATATCCGCCGAACAGCGCCGTGAGCCAGGCGAGCTGTACCGGCTTGTAGATCGCGAAACCCGTGAGCGTGCTGATGGCCCCGAGCGCGATGATGAACGTGTACGCCCCCTTCTGCAGCGCGTTGTGCTTGCCCTGCGGCGGGTGCTCCTTGCGGAGCCGCAGATAATAGAGCTGCATCTGCGCCGCCGGCCCGATGTCACGGGTCCGGAAGAGCAGGGTACGCCACTCACCCGATACCAGCATGTAGCCGAGATAGAGCACCCCGCTCAGGACGAATACCCACGCGAGCGCGAAGTGCCACTGCAGTCCGCCCGCCAGCCAGCCGCCGAGCCGCGACCAGCGGGGAAACACGTACATGTCGAACGGGTTGGGCACATCGTACACCTGTCCCTTCTGTCCGAAATGCGGAAACGCCTCGTAGATCTGGAGCCCGCTGGCGATAAGGCCGGTGAGGGCGATCGCGTTGGCCCAGTGAGTCAGCCGGACGATCCAGTGATGGCGCTTCACCAGCCGGGCCGGCGGCGCCGCTTCCGTGACCACCACTGGGGTCGGGTCGACGAATGACGACGCGCCGGCGTTATCCGGTACTGACTCCATGGGCACTCCTGGCCGGAAGCGGGACGACAGAAGACGCAGTAGCCGGGCTGGCGGTTCTCTACGCTAGCGCCGGCGGCCGCCGTTCGCCAGAACCGGGCCGGAATGGTCGTATTGCACGCGTCGATCAGCGGCGGAACAGGTACGCGAGCTTGAGGAAGAAGCCGTCCGCGCTTCGGGTGAGCGTGGAGAGGTCCGTTGCGCTCGTGCCGGCGAGGGTCGAGCCATAGCCCAGGAAGGCCACGGTACCGGGTGTCGGTTCGAACGAGGCGAGCCAGTCCATCCGGAACCGTCCCGACCCCGTGGCGCTCTGCGGCGCCGCCCCGGCGAAGAGCGGTATGCCGGTCGACGCATCGCGGAGGTCCGCTCTCCGCTGCGACTGGTACTCGCCGACGAAGCGGAAGAACAGCGCCCGGCTCGGCTGGTACTCGGCGCGAAGCCGCGGAATCAGCGTCCGCGCGAACTCGCTGCCGTCGCGCCGGCGCGTGATGCGGGAGTAGGTGCCCGACAGACCCACCCGCGCGGAGCTGCTCGGCCGGATTTCGACGGTGGAGGTAACCCGCGTTTCGCGGCCTTCGGACGCCTCGGGAAAGATGGCCACCTCTCCCCGCTGCAGCCGGAGGTCGGCGTTGAACAGGCGGAACGTCGGCGTCGCGACGTGGAAGGCGCCCACGAAGGTGTTGCTCAGCCGGGCGGCGGGCTGATAGCTCGGTCCGCCGCTGCCCACCGAGAGTGGCGCATAGGTCGCGGAATCGAAGGTCACGAAGTTGCGGTTGAGGCTCCCATCCACCGCCCAGCCGCCGCGGATGCGCGTCATGATGTTGATCATGTCGGTCCCTTCGATCGGCGCATCCGACAGGAAGTCCCGATAGCGCCAGAGGCGAGTGGGCCCGATGAACGTCGTGACCGCCTCAACCAGCGCCCCGCGGGCGCCGTACAGGGTGAATCGGTTGAAGGCGTGGGCCGAGACGATGCCGGCTCGCGGCACGAAGCCGGACCGGGTCTCGAATCCTTCACCGAGCGCATTGAGCTGATAGTTGAATCCCCAGCCCCGGCCGGTGCGGTCGAATTCCGCCTCCCAGATCGGCGCGCTTCGATACCCGAATGCGTCCCGGGTCCGCGATCCCCCGAGCTGGCCCTGCACGAAGTAGAGGCGCCCGAAGACGATCCGCGCGTCCGCGGCGAGCACCTGGTTGTAGTCATCCAGATTCCGCCGGTCGGTGTACGTGAGCCCCGCCGCGGATGTGCCACGCAGGTCGCGCCGTAACCGGGCGATGTTGAACAGCGCGTAGTCGCTGCCGACATCGTCGAGCGCGCCAAGATAGGCCACGTTCAGCTTGCCGAACTTCCCGGTGATCTTGGCGCCCGCGGCGGGATCCACCACCTGACGGGTGTAGACCAGCTGGTTCGGTGTGGAGAAGAGCTCGATGCCCTCGAGGAAGAACGGGCGGCGTTCCGGCAGGAAAAGGGCGAATCGCTCGTTCACCGTCACCAGGCCGGCGTCGGACTCGACCTGGCTGAAATCCGGATTGATCGTCGCGTCCAGCGCCATGTTGGTGAAGCCGAGCTTGACGTTGGCGCCCGCGCTCGGGTCGACGCTGCCGCGGGAGAAGGTTCCGGTTGCGGGGTCTACCGCGCCGTTCGCCGTCGCGGTGATGAACGGCTGCACCTCGGTGACGACGCCGCGCCGCAGGTCATGCAGGCCGTCGAGCGTGCCCGACTGCGTCAGGAAGCTCGCATTGGCGCGCCTGGCGTCCGTCCAGGTGTCTTCGTACCCGGTGCGGCGCGTGTCCCGGACGATGTTGATGCCCCATCGCTGGGGACCGCTGCCCGGAAAGCGCAGGCTCTTGAAAGGAATGCGCATTTCCACGACGTAGCCGGAGTCGGTGATGACGCCCTTCGACTGATAGATGAAGTCAGGATTCCGGTCCACGCTGCCGCCACCCAGGCTGCCGGCCGCGGTCCCGGCCCCCTCGCTGCGGACGCCGTCATCCTGCACGCCGAGCGGATTGACGCCGAAGAAGAATGCTCGCCGCCGGTCGTTGAAGGTGTCAAGGTAGATGGTGACGTTGTCGTCGTTCGCGATGTTGTCGCGGTCGGACACGCTGGCATGGATCGAGCCCGGCTGCCGGTCATGCGCGACGATCCCGAAGTGGATCGCGGTCGGGCTGTACCAGACCAGCACCTCCGTCCGCTCCTCGGCCGGCCGGCCGTCGACCGGCTGATACTGCGAGAAGCCGCCCAGCGCGGTGGCCGAAGCCCAGACCGGCTCGCTCAGCTGCCCGTCCACCACAATCTCGGCCTCGATCCGCGGAATCACGACCACAGGCGAGCCGCGCCCCGATATCGGGGACGCGGCGGCCTGGATCTGGAGGAGCAGGATGGGAAGGATGCTCATGGGCGACAAGATAACGCCGTGAGCCCGGACCGCTATTCGTAGCGGAGTGCGGTGATCGGGTCGAGACTGGCGGCCCGCCGGGCGGGCCAGATGCCGAAAAACAGCCCGATGATCGCGCTGAAGGCGAAGGCCACGAAGATGGACGTGAGCGAGACCAGCACGTTCCAGTGCGCCAGGCGTGAAAGCATCACGGCGGCGCCGGTGCCGAGCAGGATGCCGATGACCCCGCCGGTGAGACAGAGCACCAGTGCCTCGATCAGAAACTGCAGCATGATGTTCATGCGGGTGGCGCCGAGCGCCTTGCGGACACCGATCTCCCGGGTCCGCTCGGTCACCGACACCAGCATGATGTTCATGATGCCGATGCCGCCGACGATGAGGCTGACGGCCGCGATGCTGGCGAGCAGCGACGTGAAGACCTGGGTCGCCTGCTGCTGCGTCGCCAGAAAGTCCTGCTGATTGCGCACCTGGAAATCGTTGTCCGCCCCCGGGCGGATCTTGTGCTCCCGCCGTAGGACACGCTCCATGTCCACCATGCCCTGCTGGACCGGCACGCCATCCGACACCTGGACCGACAGCGAGCGGATGCGCTTGGTCCCGTTGATGCGGAACTGCGCGGTCTGCAGCGGGATCAGGATCTGCTCATCCGGATTCGAAAACGATCCGGAGGAGCCCTTCGAGCTCAGCACGCCGATGATCTCGAAGGGCACGCCCCGGACCAGCATCGTTTGATGGATCATCGCGGCGGGATTGCCGCCGAGCATCTCGGGGACCGACGCGCCGAGCACGGCGTACCGCTGCCGCGCTTGCTCGTCCCCGTCGGTGAACATGCGGCCGTACGGGATGGTGTAGTTGTGCATCGGCACATACTGGGCTGTCGTGCCCAGCACGGCGGTGTTGATGTTCTGGCTGCCGAACTGAATCTGCTGGTTGCTTTGCAGCTCGGGCACGACCGCCTTGAGCAGCTTGGCGTCTCGGCGCAGCGCTTCGTAGTCGTCGGTGGTGATGGCGGTCTTGTCGTTGAACGCGATGCCGCCACGGAAGCCCTGACCGGGAAACACGGTCAGGATGTTGGCGCCGAGCGCGGCGATGCGGTCCTCGATCGCCTTCTGGGCACCGGATCCCAGTGCCACCATCGTGATGACCGCGGCCACGCCGATGATGATGCCGAGCATGGTGAGCCCGGCCCGAAGCTTGTTGGCCCGAATGGACTGGAACGCGACCGCAATCGTCTCGCCGACGAGCATGGTTACCTGCCTCCCCCCGCGCGGGGTGCAGCGGCGGCGGCGCCCGTCCGCGGCGGCGTGGCGGTCTGCTGCTGCATGCCCGGGACGCCCCCGCCCCCGGTGACCCGGTTGATCCGTTCCTTCATGTCCTGCTGCGACTGGATCATGCCGGCGCTGGGCAGAACCAGGACCGAATCACCTTCCTGCAGCCCGGCCACCACCTCGCTGTAGTCGAGATCGGTCAGGCCGGTGCGAACGTTGACCGGCACGATCTGCCCGGTACGCTTGACGAAGACGACGTAGCTACCGCCAAAATCCGCCGCGTTGTTCCTGCGGTTGCCGCCCATGCGGCCGCCACCGCCGCCACGCATCCCCTGGAAGACCTTCCGAAGCAGCGCGGTCTCTTCCGCCGTCGGCGTGCCGCCGCTCATCCGCTTCTGCATGATCTTCTGGATCTGGGCCGCCGTGACGCCCGCCGGCAGCGGCACCGTGGTGCCGTTGGGCAGCGTCAGCGTGTTGCCGCCCTTGGCGCTCGAATCCCCGGGCGCCGTAGCCCCCATGGAGGCGCGGCTGCCGGAATCGCCGGCGGGCTGGGTCACCGGCGCGGGCGCCGGCGCGGCGGCAAGCTGCTTCTGCACGGCGTCGGCGTTCAGCCCGAGGACCTGCGCGGCCGAGCTGACATCCTTCAGCGTCCGCAGCGCGGAGTTGGGAATCGCGAGCACGCTGTCCCGCTCGCCGATGTGGATCTGTACTTCGGTGTTCATGCCGGGGCGGAGGAGTCCGCCCTGGTTCTGGATCCGGACCCGCACCGGAAACATCGTCACGTTCTGCTGGACCGTGGCCTGCGGCTCGATCTTGAGGATCGTGCCTTCGAACGGACGGTTGGGATAGGCGTCCACGGTCACCGTGGCCTGCATGCCCGGCTTGACCTTGCCGATGTCGGTTTCGTCCACCAGCGCGTTGACCTGGACGAGATTCAGGTCGGCCATCTTGAGCAGGACCGT
Source organism: Gemmatimonadales bacterium (assembly GCA_038321865.1). GTDB lineage: Bacteria > Gemmatimonadota > Gemmatimonadetes > Gemmatimonadales > GWC2-71-9 > JAICUF01. The sequence goes on along the minus strand of JBBQFH010000022.1, from coordinate 17,913 downwards.
GCCGCCGCTGACGTTGCCCGTCGCCGACTGGATGAGCTGGCCGCGCTCCACGTCCTTCTCGATGATCGTGCCGGTGATCGGCGAGCGGACGTTCGCATCCGCCGCCTGAATCCCGGCGTTCTCCACGGCCACACGCTGCTTGATCACGTCGGCACTGGCGTTGGCATAGGCCAGCTGGGCCGTCTCGTGCTCCTGCTGGGTGATCGACTGCGACTTGTACAGCTCATCCGAGCGCTGCTTCTGGGCGCGGGCATTGGTGAGCGTCGCCTGGGCCACGCTGTAATCGGCCCGGGCCTGGGACAGATTGTTGTTCGGAATCCGCGGATCGATCCGCACGAGCAGGTCACCCTGCTTCACTTCCTGGCCGGTCTCCGCGAGCATCTGCAGCACCTCGCCCGAGGCCTTGGATTTCACTTCCACGGTGGTGTCCGGCTGAATCGCGCCGGCCGCCTGCGCCGACACGATGATGTCGCGGCGCTCGACCGGCACAGCCTGATAGGCCACCGGCGGTGGCGCCTTCTTGCAGGCCGCCATCGCGGCGATCAGGGCCAGGGCGGCGGCGGTACGGGTGCGCGTCATCGGTGGGGCCTCTCGGTAAGAAAGTCTCGCTCCACCCGGCCATCCTTGAGATGGAACTGCCGGAGGGCGTGGGCGGCGATATCGGGCTCGTGCGTCACCAGGACGATCGTCTGGCCCTCGCCATAAAGTGCTTCGAACAGTCCCATGATCTCGGTGCTGGTCGTGCTGTCGAGGTTGCCGGTGGGCTCGTCCGCCAGCAGAATGCTGGGCTGGTTGACCAGGGCCCGCGCGATGGCGACACGCTGGCGCTGGCCGCCGGACAGCTCGTTGGGCCGGTGCGTCATGCGATCGCCCAGGCCGACTCGATCGAGTGCCTCGCTCGCCATCTCCCGGCGCTGCCGGGTGGCGATGCCGGCATAGACCAGCGGCAGTTCGACGTTGTGCAGCGCGGACGCGCGCGGCAACAGATTGAATGTCTGGAATACGAAGCCGATTTCCTTGTTCCGGATCCGGGCCAGCTCATCGTCGGAGAGCTCGGATACGCGATGCCCGTTGAGCCAGTACTCGCCGGCCGTCGGGCTGTCCAGGCAGCCGATCATGTTCATGAGCGTGCTCTTGCCCGAGCCCGACGGCCCCATGATCGCGACGTATTCATTCTTCCGGATCGTGAGGTCGACCCCGCGCAGCGCGCGGACGACCTCGCCGCCCATGTCGTACTCGCGCTGCAGGTTCCGCGTGACGATGACGGCGTCACGCGGCACGTCGGACGGCAGCATGGCCATCCGCTCATCGGTGTTGTGAATGGCGGCGGTCATAGGCTCCGTCCAAGAAGGGCTTCGATCTGGGCCTTGGAGCGCAGGTAGTTGAACCGGGCGGCGACGGCATCCACCTCCGCCTGGTTCAACGCTTCCTGCGAGGTGAGCACGTCCACGATCGTGGCGGCGCCGAGCCGGTACCGCTCCTGCACGACGCGCAGGTCCTCGGTGGCGGCCGACACACTGGTCTGCGCGATGTCGATCGCGGCACGGTTCGACTCGAGCGCGGCGATCTGGCCCGTCAGCGTGGTCTCGACCGACCGGCCGAGATCGGCGGCATTGGCGGCCGCGATGTCGAAATTGGCCTGCTGGGTGACGATCTGCTGCTCCCGCCCGAACCGGTTGAAGATGTTCCAGCTGAGCTGCAGACTGACGTTCCGCTGATTGTAGAGATGGTAGTTCGTGTTGTTGCTTCCGCTGAAGCTGGTGCCGCCCGCGAGGGTCAGCGTCGGCCAGTACGTCGAGCGCGACGCCTTGAGCGCCGCCTCGGCCGCGCGTGAGCTGGCTAGCGCCGCCTGTACCGCCGGTGAGCCCTGGACCGCCTCGGCGCGAAGCGCGGCGCTATCGACCGCGGGGGCGACCCGATACAGCGTGGAATCGTCCGCCGCCTGCACTCGGCCGGTCGCGCCGATCGTGCGTGCCAGCGCGGCTTCCGTGGTGGCCAGATTGCTTTGCGCCTGCAGCAGCTGCAGCTGGGCGGTGCCGAGCGTGACGCGGGAGCGGAGCGAATCGGAGCGTGTCGCCGAGCCCGCGGCCAGCTTGCTGATCGAAATTTTCAGCTGCTCCTCGGCGCGGCGCACGCTGGCCTGGCGCACGACGAGCAGCTGGCGCGCGGCCAGCGCGTCGAAGAAGGCGTTAGTCGTGTTGAGGCGCTGCTGATACTTGGCGTTGATCAGCGACGCGTTGGCCGCTTCGGTGGTGGCGCGCGCCGCGCCGATGTCGGCCCCGCGCCGAAAGCCGGTGAACAGATCCACGCTGGCGTTGACGCTGGTGTTGAGGCTGGTGTTGCTGCTCCCGCCGGGAAGCACTTCGTTCGTGATCGGATCGATCCGGGCCGTGCCGTCCGTCCGGCTCTTGCTGCCCGACGACGAGAACGACAGGTTCGGCAGGTACGCGGCGCGCACGGTACGCAACCGCGCCTCCGCCGTCAGGATGTTGGCCTGGGCCTGGATGACGCTCGGCTGACTCTTTTCGGCCAAACGGATGGCGTCGCCGAGCGACACCGAGCGATCCTGCGCCGCCAGCGGCGTCACCGCGCCGGCGGCGAGCATGAGGACCAGTGCAGCGCTACCGCGGCGCATGAGCACCCCCGGGGCGGCGCATCGAATCGAACCGCTTGTTCATCTCGGCAAACTTTCGCTGTTGTTCCGGGTTGAGTTGCGCGCGAATCTCCGAACGAACCGTCGCCTGCAAAGTTTCAAAGCGCGGGCCCACCTCGTGCCACAGGGAATCCATGCCGCCGCGTCGGCGACCGAGGATCGCCTTCACGCTGTCGCGCTGCGGCGGCGAGAGACGCAGGTCCTGCGACAGCCGCGCGACGAAATCCTCCGGGCCACGATGGCGGCGGGGGCCGGGAAGGTAGCTTCGTCCCAGCACCGCCCCGCCGACGCCCGCGAGCACGCCGGCGAGGAAGACAGCCGTGAGCAGCGCCGCCGCCCGTCCGCGGGACGCGATCACTGGCCCTCCGTGAGCGCGCCGAGCACGACATCGCTGCTCGACGCCTGTGCGCCCGCAAGGAGCTGCGTCGGGGCGCCGGCCGGCTGCATGGCATCCGCGAGCGTCGCGACCTCGCCGCCACGCTGCATCGCGAGCCAGAGGCCCAGGCCGATCACGACGGACGCGGCGGCGGCGAGCCCCGGCCGGGCCCAGCGGGCCAGCACGTCCCAGCTGGTGTCCCGCTCGGCAAGCAGCGCGGCCCGCACCCGGGCCACGAAGCGGCCCTCGTCACCGGCATCGAGATGCTCGCGCAGCAGGCGGCCGAGCGCCACATCCGGATCGGACTCGAACGGATCATGCGCGGTCATGGAACCTCCTCGAGATACGGCGCGAGCACCTTGCGAAGCGCGCGCCGGGCGTGAAAAACATCGGACCGCACCGTTCCCTCCGGGACGCCCAAAAGCGCCGCGATTTCGGCATGCGGGTAGCCCTCGGCATCGAACAGCGTGACGGCGAGCCGTTGACGCTCCGGCAACGTCGCCAGCGCCGCGTCAAGGCGGCTCCGGAGCAGGCGCCGCTCGGTCTCGCGTTCCGGACCGGGGGTGCGGCTGGCCTGGCTCTCCGGCAGCTGGTCGGTCTGGCGCACCGTGCGCCGGCGTCGGAGGTCGCGAGCTGAATTGAGCACGATCCGCATCAGCCAGGGCCGGAATGGCCGGGTGGTATCGAATCGGTCCAGGGCTCGCCACGCCGAGAGCAACCCGTCCTGAACCGCGTCATCGGCGTCATCGGCATCGCGAAGGAACAGCCGGGCCACGCGGCGTGCGCCCGGCGCGTGACGTTCGATCAATCGCCCGAAGGCGTCACCGTCTCCCCGCGCAGCCAGAGCGGCCAGCTCGGCGTCGTTCACGAGGGTCATACGCGGCGGGGCCGGCGGGCGTTGGGCGGTCGGGCCAGAATGGCACTCACGTTCGGGCCTGGGGCGGGGGAAGCGCCTTTTCGGCCCGCCGGCGGAAGGCTTCCCTCGCCGCTCCGATAGCCAGCCAGGCGGATATGATCCCGAAACCGAATGCCATGGCGCGCGGAAGCAGCAGAAAAAGGACGGCCAGAATCAGCAGGCCTGCGCTGAGCGGCCCGAAAACCGACCGGCGGGCATTGCTGGCGAGGGCCCTGACGGCCAGCATGGCCCGATGCTGCACTTCGCGGCGGCCACGACGATGGGGCACCGGGACCTCCGCCGCCAGCCGGGTCAGGGCGCTCGGCAACCGCTGGCTGATGCGGGGCGGGCCGCGGAGGGGCCGGCGCGACACCTCGCGGCTTCGCGCGATGTCCCGACGGAACTGGTTGTCCAGCGCTTCGCTGACTCCGGGATCCTCCACCAGCAGGTCGAGCTCGTAGTTGCCGAGCAGACTCGACGCATTCAGGTTGCTCGAGCCCACCCGCGCCCAGCGACCGTCAACGGTGATGGTCTTGGCATGGAGCATCGGCCCTTCCCACTCGAAGATCCGCACCCCGCTGCCGAGCAGATCGCGATAGCCGATTCGGGTCAGGTTGCGGACGAAGGGGATGTCGCTGGAGCCGGGCACGAGGAGGCGTACATCCACGCCATCCTCCGCCGCATCACGCAGTGCCTGGAACAGCCGCGGCGGGGCGACCAGGTAGGCGTCCGTGATCCAGAGCCGCTGGGCGCTTCCCGCCGCCAGCAACTCGATCACCCGATAGGCGCGTTCCCGGCCCGGCTCGCCGGCGATGACCCGGACATCCGCGTCGCCGCGCTGGGGTACCTCGCCGATCGATTCTCCCGGCGGGATGGTGCCTCCTGCGGCCCGCCAGGTGACCGTGAACGCCTGATCGAGCGCCGCCGCCGCGGGGCCATCCACCGACAGGGCGGTATCGCGCCACGGCTCATGCCCGGGGCCATCTCCCGCCGTCCATTCGCGCCCGATACAGAGCCCGCCCATCACCGCCCGCGTGCCGTCCGCCACCACCAGCTTTCGGTGGTTGCGCGCCAGCATGGCGATGACGTCGAGGAAATGCGGCGCATGAAACGCGCGAACCTCGACGCCGGCGTCGCGCAGGAAGCGCCAGAGCTTGCCCGAGGTGTTCAGCGATCCAAGCCAGTCGTACAGCACGCGCACGCGGACACCCTCGCGTGCCCGCCGCGCCAGCAGCTCGCCGAAACGCCACCCCTCGGCGTCGCTCCGGATGATGTAATTCTCGAAGTGGATCCAGTGCTCGGCGCGGGCGATGACGTCGAGCATGGCGGTGTAGGCGTCCGGTCCATCGATGAGCAGCTGTACGCCGTTGCCCGGAATCGGGCGACCGCCGGCGGAGCGGTTGATGGCGCACTCGATCGGCTGGTGTCCGAGGTCCGGCGCGCGGAGGTTCATGGGCCGCCGAGACCGAGCATCCGCTCGTGGGGCCGGAGCGCGGCGAGCACGAAGGCGATATGCTCGTCCAGCGGCACCGCCAGCTCGTCGGCGCCACGGGTCACGTCCTCGCGGCTCACGCCGCGGGCGAAACCCTTGTCCTTGAGCTTCTTCTTCACGCTCGCCACCTCGAGGTCGGCGAGACTCCGCGACGGCCGAACGAGCGCGCACGCGACCAGGAAGCCGCACAGCTCGTCGACGCCGAACAGGGCCCGGGCCAGCGGCGTCGCGCGCGGCACACCAGTGTAGGACGCGTGACCCAGAATGGCTTCCTGCGCCGCCTCCGGCAGCCCCTCCCGCGCCAGAATTCGCACCCCCTCAGCCGGGTGCTCCTCCGTGGCGGAATGCGCGTCGTTGGGGAACCGTTCGTAGTCGAAATCATGCAGCAGCCCCACTACGCCCCACGCGTCGGGGTCTTCGCCCGCCTTCTCGGCCATCGCGCGCATGGCGATCTCCACGGCATACATATGCTTCCGCAGGGCGTCGGACGCGGTGTATTCCTGCATGAGCGCGAGGGCGCGGTCACGGGTGATCGGCACGGCAGCTCCGGTTGAGGACGTCCCTAATCTACCGCGCAAAAAAGACGGGGGCGACGCATGGTCGCCCCCGTCCGCAAACGACCGGCCCGCCGGATCAGGGTCCGGCGAACGGGATCGTCGTGCCGTAGGTGCGATTCGTGGCTGAGATCAGCGAGTCGGCGATGATGCGGTGCGCCACGTCGGTCGGGTGCACGCCGTCGAGCGAGAAGAACGTTCCGAACAGGACGAAAGCATTCGGATTGGTTCGCGTGCCGCAGGTCTTGCCAGGCAGGCACGGGAACACGGCGATCTTAGGGAACGAGCTGGGCGCGGGGATCTCGGCTTTGGCCGCCAGCAGGGCGGGGTTTGCATCCACGTAGGCCCAGTTGCGCTGGACCGCCTGGGCCGCGATGAACGCGTTATAACCCGCAACGGCGTCGCGCAGCACCTTGTACTCCGCCGCGGATACGACCTGGTTGTCGATCGAGCAGTCAAGGCTTTGCGGGCTAGTCGGTGTGGCTGCGGCGAGTTTCGGCACGCCTACGCTGAAGGGCACCAGGATGGAGTCACCCTTGGCACCGGGAATCGCCGCGCCGGGCGCGCAATTGTTGTTGACGGTGAACGACGACGGAAATCCGCCCGCCGGGACGCCGGGGCATAAACCGGTCTTGAGGCACCAATACGTCGCGCCGCTGCTGGTGAAGGGAATCGTCGTGACATCGACGACTGCGAGGAGTGCCGCCTTGGCGCCGGTCGCAGCAATGCTGTCGAGAATCTCGGTATAGGCCGCCTGGAATGCCGCGACCGGTGTCACCAGCGTTGAACTGCCATAGTTGGCCGCGTTGGTCAACGCTCCGAGTAGATCCTGGTTACCGAGCCAAATCGATACGTAAGTGGGTTGAGCGGCACGCATCGCCGCGACCTGCGACCGGCCGCCAAGGATGAATGATGTGAGCGCGTTCGGGCTCGACGCGGGATCCGTGTTCGACAGCGCGTCGATCACCCGAGCACCTGGTACCGCGACGTTGCTGAGATACGGCAGCTGATTCGACGCGCGCAGTGCGCAGCCGGTCGGAGAGTTCTGTCCCCCGACGCGAGCTCCGGTCAGATTGTTGGTGAAGGGTGCGGGACAACCCGGCATGCTCAATGACGCGTAGAAGTAGGGCGCGTGCGCCTGGCGGGCGAACACGGCCGCGTAGGAGCGCTGCTGCGTGCTGTCGTTGATACCGGCGGACTGGAAGCCGGCGGTGATGCTGTTGCCCATCGCCACGTAGCGCGCGAGCAGCCCGCTGGTCGTGGTCAGGTCGGGCGCGGCCAGCGCCTCGTCGTGGCGGCACCCCGCGATCAGCGGCAGGGCGACCAGGAGGGAGGCCGCGAGAGTCCGGAACATCATACGGTCGAATCTCCCGGTCAGAAGGCGTACGCGAAGGTCGCGCCGAAGAGGTGAGCGTGGAAGGTGTAGAGCCCGTTGTTCACGCTCGCGGTCGGTTCGGCCAGGCCGCCATCCACCGTGCGGCCGCGGCGATCCGCCTGCGAGATGTACTGGTAGGCGAGATCCACGCTGAGATTGCGCATCAGGTGCGTGCCGAGGCCGAAGCTGAACGAATTGCGGCCGCCCTCGGGCAGGTTTGGTGTCACGGTTTCCGGCGGCGCCGCGGCGCCGTGGGTGTAGTAGCCGGCCCGCACGGTGGCGCCCGGCGACAGCGCGTATTCCCCGCCGAAGCGGTAGCCGTACGCCTTGCGGTACCCCTCGCGCAGGACGCGCTGGCCGAGCAGGTCGAAGTTGAGGACGAGCTGGTTGAACACGGTCCAGTTGGTGTACTGGAAATCGAACAGGGCCTTGAGCTTCGGCGTGGCCTGCACGGCGACGCCGAGGACCAGCTGTTCCGGCATGCGGAGATAGGTCGAACCGCCCTGGTTGGTGAGGGGGCCGCCGGTGCCGAACTGCGGCGCCAGCAGGCCGTCGATCGCGAGCGGGGCGGTGCCGCCGCCGGCTGCCGAGATGGGATTGTTGGCCGGCAGCACGATGCCGGTCATGATCTGGGTGATTTCCGCCTTCGCGTTGTTGACCTTGACCAGCTGGCGCGAGAGATAGCGGGCACCCACGGTGACGTGACTGATCGGCTCGAGCTGCAGGCCCACGTGGTAACCGATCCCGTGTCCGCTCCCGTTCAGGTTGACATCACCGAAATCGGTGCCGAAGGGGATGCCGAGATTGCCGAAGGTGACGAACGGCGGCGATGCGACCTGTGACGACAGATCCAGCCGCTGGCGGAGCTGCACCTTGACGAAGGAGACGTCGAGCCCGGCCCCGATGCTCGCCTTGTTCCCGATCTTCATCGCGGCGGTCGGCTGGACGTAGACGGCGGCGATCCGGCTCTTGTAACCGAGGAAACGGCCCTCGAAATTATCGGGCCATTCGGTGGTGAGGCCGTATGGCGCGAAAAGCCCCAGGCCGACCGCGGCGCGGCCGCCACCGACGGAGCGGACGTAGTAGAGATTGGGAACAGGATAGACCGACTTCTTGAGCGCGCCGCTCACGCCGGTGAGATCGTTGGTGAATGCGCCCCGGGGTGCGATCAGCGTCCCGCCGACGCTGAACTGCTGGCGCTCAGTCGCTGCGATGCCGGCCGGGTTGAAGAAGATGCTGGAGCCGTCCGCGCAGGGCGACGCCACCCCGGTGCCTCCCCGTCCCATCACGCAGGCGCCCTGCTCGTACACCCCATAGCCCTGCGCCACCGCGCCGCGCGGGATCGCCGCCGCCGCGATGAGGCCTACGGCCAAGCTGACAGAAAACCGTCGCATAGTTGCACTCCGATTGGGGACTGCGCCCGCTGGAGGGTGGTGGGACGGGAAGCGCCTGAGTCTACCGCCCGGACGGGGCTTTGTCAAAGCATTCGAATCGCCGTCAATTCTGTGATTCCATCGCCTGCGCGAGGGAGGCGATGAGGGGCACCGTCGTGCTGGCGCCGCCATCCAGCGCGATCTGGAATGCGTACGCTCCGGGGCGGGGGAGCGGCACATCGAAAACCAGCACGGCACCGGCCTCGACGTCCACCACGCCGGCCGGCGGCTCCCCGAATTGCACGGTGCCCTCGCCACCCAAGAGCTCGGTGCCGGCATCGTCCACGAAGCGGATGCGGATGGTATGCATCCCGATCTCCGTGCGCCGGCCCTTCACCCGCAGCACCAGATGGGTGCGCGGGTGAAGGGCCGGGAACTCTCCGACCCAGACATGCTGAAACATCCCCAGCACGCTGAGCTTGCCCTGCTGGTCGATCAGGGCGTAATCGGCGATGACCGCGAAGTCGAGCTGGATGGTCAGGCGACGCGGATGGAGTTGACGACGTCGTTGGCCTTGATGGCGTTCACCACGTCCATGCCGGTCGTTACCTGCCCGAACACCGTGTGCTTCCGATCGAGGTGCGGCTGCGGCGAATGACAGATGAAGAACTGGCTCCCGCCGGTGTCCTTGCCTGCGTGCGCCATCGACAGCGTGCCGGCCACGTGGCGATGGGTGTTGAGGTGGGTCTCGCACTTGATGTGGTAGCCCGGCCCTCCGGTCCCCACGCGCGCGTTTCCCGGCTCCTTCGACAGCGGGTCGCCGCCCTGGATCATGAAGTCGTTGATGACGCGGTGGAACCGGGTCTTGTCGTAGAACTCGCTGTTGGCCAGCTTCTCGAAATTGGCCACGGTCCCCGGCACTTCGGTGTCGAACAGCTCGGCCACGATGGTGCCCTTGCTGGTTTCGATGGTCGCGGTTTTCGCCACGTGGAGCCTCGTCGGGAGTTGGTCGAAGGTCAGGCGCGGGAGTCGCTCGCCGCACGAGGGGAATCTATCCCTCCCCGCGGGCCCGCGAGAAGGTCGTCGAGGAGATCGGACCAGGCCGCCTCGTCGGCCGGCGCACGGCACTCGGTACCAGTGCAGAGGAAGCCGCGCGGCTCGTCGCCTGCCAGTCCGAGCATCCCGGCGATCGCAGCCGGGAGCGGCCGCGCGTCGCCAGGCACGACCCGGCGCACCACCCGGCGCGGAACGTAGGTGGCCAGCGCCCGCCGATGCATCCGGCCGGCCGCCTCGCTCCGGGCCGGCCCCGTCACCACGAAGTGCGTGGCGGGATTCATCGCCCAGTCCGCCGCGAGCAGCAGGGTCGCACCATGGAGGCCGAGGTCCTCGGCCCGCCCGCCGAAGGCGTCGAGCAGGGCGCGCGCACGTTCGGCCCAGAGCGATGCGTCGGTCAGCGCCGCCAGCCGGACGGCCACGATCCCCGCCGTGCCGTTGGCCGACGGTGTCGGGGCATCCTGGACTGGCTTTGCGCGCGCGGGCAGCAGTCCTTCGCCCTCCCGACCGCGCGCGATATCGAAGAGCCCGCCGGCCTGGTCGTCCCAGTAGTCGGCCCAGACGCGGTGCATCAGCCGTTCAGCCCAGTCCAGCCAGCTCGCATCGCCAGTGGCCTCGAAGGCGTCGAGTGCCGCGGCGGCAACGTGGACCTGGTCGTCCAGGAGGCCGGTGACGCCACCGGAAGCGTGCGCGATGGTGTCCGCCGCGGCACTTTCCGATCGAAGTCGCGTCAGCGTGAGGAGTGCGTGGCTCCACGCCCATCCGTCCTCCAGCGCGGCCGCCGCTCGGAGCAGCGCCGACGCCATCATCGCGTTCCAGGCGCTGTAGCGGCTCCGGTCGACGAAGGGTGCCGCCCGGCGCGCTCGTCCCAGCCGCAACTTTGCCTCAGCCGACGCGAGGAGTGCGCGCGTTTCGCCTTCGGTACGGCCCCCGCCCGCGGCGATCGCCGATACGGTGGACGCGATGAAGAGCACGTTCTTCCCCGGGTTGTGGTGCATCTCGCCGGCGGTGCCGATGTCGTAGTACGCCGAGGCGACCTCGAACTCCGCCGGTGCGAGCTCGGCCGCCGCCTCATCGCGGGTCCAGGTGAAGTAATCTCCGTCGTCATGCAGGCCGACGTCGGCGTCCTGACTCGCGCCGTAGCCGCCGGCCGGATCGGCGAGTACCTCGCGCACCCATCGGACAATGCCGCGCGCCACCGCGGCGTATTCGGCGTCGCCGAACGCCGCCGCCGCATCCGCATAGATCCGCAGCAGCTCGGAATTGTCGTAGGACATCTTCTCGAAATGCGGCACGATCCATTCGCGGTCCACGCTGTAGCGATGAAATCCGCCGCCCAGATGGTCGTGCATGCCGCCCCGCGCCATTCCCTGGAGCGTACGGTCGATGATCGTGCGGCGCTCGGGCGTCGGGGCGTCGGACCAGCGATGCAGCAGAAACACCAGGGCGGCCGGATGCGGAAACTTGGGGGCGGAGCCGAAGCCGCCATGCGCCGGATCGAACGCGCGGGCCATCTGCGCTTCCGCGCGGTCGAGGAGGCCGCTGGTCGGCGTCCCGGCCATCGATTCGTCGAGTCCGGCGTCCACCGCGCGGCGGATCGCCGCGGCCTGCGTCACCACCTGGTCCCGACGCGCGCGATACGCCTCGAGCACGCTCGCCAGTACGGTGCGAAAGCCGGGACGCCCCAGACGCCCGTCGGGCGGAAAGTAGGTCCCGCCGTAGAACACGTCGCCGCTGGGGACGAGAAAGGCGGTGAGCGGCCACCCGCCCTGGCCGGTGAGCATCTGCACCGCGCGCTGGTAGCGAGCGTCCACGTCGGGCCGCTCGTCGCGGTCCACCTTGACGCAGACGAAGTTCTCGTTCAGAAACGCCGCCAGCGCGGCGTCCTCGTACGACTCGCCATCCATCACGTGGCACCAGTGACACCAGACTGCGCCGATATCGAGCAGGACGGGCCGGTCGCCGCTGCGCGCCTCGGCGAATGCCTCGGCTCCCCACGGATACCAGTGGATGGGCTGGTGCGCCGCCGAGCGGAGGTATGCCGAAGCGGCGCCGCCAAGGCGATTGGCACTCATATGAAGACTTCGCCCGGAGCCTTGGTGCGGGGCACGGGCTTGCGGCTCCGGATCAGCAGCGCCTCGCGGGGCCAGTCGACCGTGCCGTCCTCGCCGCGGAATCGCTCGAAGTGTCGATGCATCTCGTCATCGAGGCGGCGCCGTGCCGCGTTGCCGAGCTCGCGATAGCCCGCGGCCACGCGCCCGGCCGCACTGCTGAGAATACTCCAGGCCATCTCGGGAGACGCCGCGGCGAACGGCACGTTGATCGACCGTGTTTCGATCGCGGTGAACGCCGTGCCCAGCCACGCGACCGCCCGCTCGGGCACGCCCCAATCGCACGGATCGTGCGGCGCAGGGTGTTTCGGGATGTGGCGGTAGATCAGCTCATAGTACTCCTGCGTGGTTCCCCCATCGAGCCAGGCGAGGAGGCCGGCCCGGCCGCCGGGCCGCAGCGCACGGGCAAGCTCGGCGACGGCACGAATCGGTTCCGGCGCGAAGATGGCCCCGAAGCTCGAAATCGCGACATCGTAGCCCCCATCCTCGACCGGCAACGCAAGCGCGTCGCCTTCGACGAAGGTGAAGCCGGCCTGCCCGGCCGTGAGCTCCCGCGCCACGACGAGCATCTCCACTGCGTAGTCCACTCCGGTCACCGCACCCGCGCCGAGGGCGCGCGCCGCCTGCGCCGCCGTTCCGGGGCCGCAGGCTACGTCGAGCACGCGGTCGCCGCGCTCGATGTCGACGAACTGACAGAGCTGGCGCGCCGCGTCGGCGAAGCCGGGCATGATGTGGCGTGCGTACTCGCGCGCGACCAGGCTCCAGGCGACAGACATTGGCGGCGTCATGGGATCCTGAATGCGGAGGGACAGATGTCGGACAGCACGCACTGCTCGCAACGCGGCTTCCGGGCGACGCAGATCTGGCGCCCGTGAAAGATGAGGAGATGGGAGACCAGTGCCCAGTCATCCTGCGGGATCAGTGACATGAGATCCGATTCCACCTTCACCGGATCGTCTTCGGCGCTGAGTGCCAGCCGCCGGCTCAGGCGTCCGACGTGCGTATCAACGGTCACGCCCTCGTTGATGCCATAGGCGTTGCCCAGGATCACGTTTGCGGTCTTTCGCCCGACGCCCGGCAACCGGTGCAGCTCGTCCATCGTGCGCGGCACCCCCCCGCCAAAGTCGGCCACCAGGGCCTGCGCCATGCCGAGCAGGCTCTTCGTCTTGTTGCGAAAGAATCCGGTGGGCCGGATGATTGCCTCCACCTGGGCGGGCCGGGCGCGGGCCAGCTCGAACGCGGTGGGATAGCGGGAAAAGAGGGCCGGCGTGATGAGGTTGACGCGCACGTCGGTGCATTGCGCCGAGAGGATGGTGGCGCAGAGCAGCTCGAATGCGTTCCGGTGATCGAGGGCGCAACGCGCGTCGGGATACTCGCGCCCGAGGCGCGCGAGCACTTCGAGCGCGCGCGCCTTCCGGGCCGTCTTGCTCCTGCCGGTCTTCATGCCCGCCGCCGGCGTGCAAAAGCGAGAAATTCCTCCACCGAACGGGTGTTGAGAACGTCCGCCGGTCCGAGGCCGCCCTTCCGCGCCATGGCGACGCCGAACTCGGCGTTCGGAATGCCGGCAAGACTGTGGGCGTCGGCACCGATCGAGATCATGACGCCCGCCGCGCGCGCCTGCGCCAGGCGGCGCCAATCCAGGTCGAGACGGTGCGGATCGGCATTGATCTCGAGGGCCACGCCGGTTTCGGCGGCCCGCGTGATGACCGCGTCGAGATCCACCGGATACGGATCCCGCGACAGGAGCAGGCGGCCGGTCGGGTGCCCGAGGATCGTGAGGCAGGGATTGTCCATGGCCGCCAGCATGCGCGCGGTCATTTCCCGCTGGCCCATGCTGAAGCGGCTGTGCACCGAGGCGATGACGAAGTCGAGCCTCGCGAGCACAGCCACCTCGTAATCCACCTGTCCGTTCTGCAGGATATCCGCCTCGATGCCCTTGAGCACCCGGATACCGTCGAGCCGATCGTTGAGCCGGTCGATCGCGTCCATCTGGCGCAGGAGCGCATCGGTCCTGAGTCCGCCGGCGTAGAAAGCGGCCTGGCTGTGATCGGTGATGCCGACGTATTCGTAGCCGGCGGCGCGACAGGCGCCGGCCAGCTCCTCGATCGTGCTGGAGCCATCCGAGTCCTTTGAATGGCAGTGCAGGACCCCCCGGAGGTCGGCGCGTTCCAGCAGCCGTGGCAGTGCGTGTCGGGCCGCGAGATCCAGCTCATCGCGGCCTTCACGCAGCTCCGGTGGAATCAGATCGAGCTCGAGGGCCCGATAGAGCGTCGCCTCATCCGCCGTGGGAACGAACGCACTCCCCTGCCAGAGCGCCGCGCCGTGCAGGCTGAAGCCGCGGGTGGCCGCTCGATCGGCCAGCCCGGCGAGATGGGCATCATTGCCGGTGGCCTGAACCAGGACAGCGCCGGCGTTCACCGGCCTGGTCACGACCACCTGGGCAGTGCCACCCCCGGCGAAGCGGAGGGTGATCCGCCGCTCATCCTGTCCCGCGAACTCATGCACGCCAGGCAGCTCGACCAGCCGGCGAAACAATTCGGACGGCGAGGCGTCGGACACGACCACCAGCACCAGCTCGCCCACGACCTCCGACCGGCGGCGCACCTCGCCGGCGACCGTGACCTCGAGGACTCCGGGCAGGCGAGCCAGCGCCGCGCGGAGAGCCTCGGCTTCGGCGGCGGCGTGATGCATCAGGCGAAATCCGCTGGCTTTCCGGAGAAAGCTGATGGTCTTGAGCACGTTCGCCGCCGTCTTCGGGCCGAAGCGCGGGAGTGCCGCGAGTCGCCCGTCGCGCGCCGCCGCTTCGAGCTCGGGCAACGAATCGACGCCGAGCCGCTCATGAATCAGCCGGACCTTGGTGATGCTGAGTCCGGATCCTTCGAAAATCTCGACCAGGCCCGCCGGGATTTCGGCGCGGAGCTGCTCGAGCATCGCGGACCGGCCCGACCCGGCCAGCTCGGTGATGATGGCGAGGGTGACCGGGCCGATGCCGCGAGTCCGGGCCAGTGAGCCGCCGGCGAGAGCCGGCGCGAGGTCGACGCCGAGGGTCGCCACGGCACGGGCGGCGGTGCGGAACGCACGCACCCGGAACGCGTTCTCGCCCTTGAGCTCGAGCAGGCCGGCGATCTGCTCGAGCACATTGGCGATCGCCTTCCTGTCCAGAAAATCCACCAGGCTATCGGTCACCGCGATTTCTCGATCGCGAAGGCGTGGGCGCGCCAGCCGAGCTCCAGGAGCTCCTCCGCGCCCACGAGCGACGCCAGACCCGCCGCCGCACCCCCTGGGAGTGCCGCCGAAAAGAGGCTGGTGCCGTCGGGCCGCTCGAGGCCGACAGGCCTGGGGCCGGTGACCTCCACGACGCTCAGGCCCATGCGGTCCTCGTGGAGGCCGAACGCCCCGAGGACGCGCAACGGGCCGGCCGGTGTCAGAGTAAGAAACAGCCCGTCGAGCGGCTCATGCGCGGCGCCGGGGACGACTTCCGCCCACACCCGCCGTTCCGGCAGCTGGGTGTAGTACGCCGGAGGGGTGTCGCCGCGCAGCGGTGCGGCGGGCGCGGCGCCGAGCAGGGTGTCGAGCTCGGGTGTAGTCAGCTCCAGGGCTGGTGTGCCGGCGAGCCAGAACAGATAGGCGTGATGGACCAGCGCGATGAGCTGGTCGATCTCCCCGCCGACGCCGTCCTCGGGCCGGAGGTCACGGATGAACTGGATCACTTCCCGGGTCATGAGGAAGGCGTCGCGGTCACGCGGATCGGATCCGCCGGCAGCCAGCGCGGCCTGGATTGGCGGGAAGCGATCGTCCGCCAGCGGTGCAAACACCAGGTCGAAGGGAGTGGGACGGGACGACGTCATGCCGGAAGGTAAATCACTCCGCCCTTGGGGCTACCGCGCCCGGGGCAGGAACGCGTCGAGCCGAGCGGTGAACTCGCCGAGGGCCTCGACGTAGGGGACGTGGCCGCACCGGGCCAGCTCGTGGATCGGCGCGCGGAGCGCCAGCGCGATCGCGCGCGCGTTGTCCGGCGGAATCGGGTCGCTGTCGCCGTGCAGGACGATCGCCGGTGCCGTCAGGCCGGCCAGCCCGGGCCGGATGTCATAGTCACCGAGGCTTGCCCACACCTCCTGCTGGGTGCGGCCGGTGACGCGGAACGGGGTGAGCTCACCGACCCGCGACGGGTCGTGAAAATAGGGAACCACGCTCAGCTCGAAGATCCGCCGTGCATACGCGTCCGGATCCTGCTCCCGGAGCCCGCTCGCCCGCAGCTCGGCGCGAGCGGCCTGCAGCGACGGCTCGAGATTGCGCCGGCCAAATTCGCGCTCGAACCGGTCCCGCGCTTCCCGCCAGGCCGGTGCCGGAGATACCAGCGCCAGGTGCGACACGCGATCGGGATGTTCGATCGCGTACAGCATCGCGAGAAGCCCGCCCCAGGAATATCCGGCCAGCGCGAGCTGGTCGGTGCCCCAGAGCCGGCGCAGCGCTTCGAGATCGGCCACCTGTTCCCGCCAGCCGACCGGCACCTCGCGCGCAACCGGCGACCGTCCGCCGCCGCGCTGGTCGTAGTACACCAGGGTGCGACCGTCGGCGAGCGCATCGAAGCCGGGCAGCAGGTAGCCATGATCCGCCCCCGGCCCCCCGTGCAGCACGATGGTCGCGGGCCCTTCGCCGACACGGCGCTCGAACAGCGCGACGCCATTCACCTGGCGCGTGGCGGTCCGTTCATCCATGGCTCGCGGCGGGGCCCGCACCTACAGCAGCACCGCCAGCGCATCGGCCACCTTCCGCACCTCGGCCTGCTCTTCCGCGGTGAACGGGTCGGGCACGTCGCTGTCCACGTCGATCTGTCCGAGAATCGTCGCGCCGCGCCGGATCAGCACGACGAGTTCACTCCGAGTCCAGATGTTGCAGGCGATGTAGTTGCCGATGGCCCGCACGTCGCCGACGTTCTGGTCCGCACCGGCCGACACGGCGGTTCCACACACACCTTGACCGACCGCGATGCGCGTGTGCTCCGTCTCCCGGCCCGCGAACGCCTCCAGCACCAGCTCATTCCCGTGCAGCATGTACATGTAGACGGAGGTGTACGGGGCGCCGGCGGCGCGGATTTTTTCCGCCCCGATACGCAGCAGGTCGGCGCGAACCTCGTCCCGTGCAAAGGCGCCGCGCAGGGCCGCGACCACCCGGTCGCCGTCGAGAATCGCCATCGGCATCAACTCCGCGTGCCGAGGGTGGCCTTCAGCACGACCGCTTCCGCTCCGCGCCGGATGCGGATCTCGACCACGTCGCCGGCCCTGTGGCTGCGGAGCGCGTCGGTCATCGCCTGAAGGTCAGTCACGTCCCGGTCGCCGATGCGCGTGATGATGTCGCCCGCACGGAGGCCCGCCTGGTCCGCGGGGCTTCCGGCGCGGACGCCGCTCAGCTGCACGCCGCCGGGGTTATCGGTCATGTCGGGGATGGTCCCGAGATACGCCCCGTAGCCCGGCGTCACGGCCGCCGCCGCGTGGGCCGCGGCCGCGGGCGCCTGATCGACGAAGGTGAGCGGGCCGGGCCGGTTGGCCAGCGCCGTCGCCGCGCGGGTGACGAAATCGATCACGTCGGCCTCGCCCGCCGCGTTGATCTTCTGCCAGTCATCGGTCGTCCGGTGGTAGTCCGTGTGCAGGTCGGTGAAGAAGTGCAGCACCGGCCGGCGCGCGGCGAAGAATGACGACTGATCGCTCGGGCCGTATCCGTCTCCCTGGCTGCGCAGGTCGAAGCGGGCCGGCGTGTTGAGCGAATCGAGCAGCGCGGGGAACTCGCGGGCCGTCGCGGTGCCGTAGACGATGAGCCGGCGATTTCTGAGCCGCCCCACCATGTCGAGGTTCAGCATCGCCAGCGTCGTGTTCAGCGGATAGATCGGATGCTTGACGTAGTAGGAGGAGCCGAACATCCCCAGGTACTCGCCGCTGAACGAAATGTACACGACGGTGCTGGCCGGAGGATCCGCCGCCAGCGCCTCGGAGATGTGTATCAGCTCCGCCGCGCCCGACGCGTTGTCGTCTGC
>JBBQFH010000021.1:0-52419 GCA_038321865.1 Gemmatimonadales bacterium | reverse complement strand
GACGTCGAACAATCAGCTGCTCGTCGCGGACGGCGAGACCAGCGTGATCGGCGGCCTCACCGTCACCACCGTCACCAAGAGCCGCTCGGGCATCCCGCTCCTCTCCGGGCTTCCCATCGTCGGCAAGCTGTTCAGCTTCAGCTCGGAATCCGAGAACCGGCGGGATCTGATTATCTTGGTCACGCCCCGCATCGTTGACGACGGCGTCTCGGCCCCTTGAGACGCGCATGACCCGATCTCCACACGAGCCCGGCGACCGCCGGGCTCGTGTGCTTTTCACCAGCAGGCCGGCCGCCGCCCCGGGCCGGAGGATGCCATGAGGCTGCGCTTCACGACCGCCGGAGAATCCCATGGCAAGGCCCTCGTCGCGATCGTAGAGGGCCTGCCGGCGGGGCTCCCGGTGACCGGCGCATCCGTGGACCAGGACCTCGCCCGGCGGATGCAGGGCTACGGCCGCGGCGCGCGGATGATAATCGAACACGATCAGGTGGAGTGGCTCGCGGGCATCCGCGGCGGCGAGACGATCGGGTCGCCCGTGGCCATGCTCATCACCAATCGCGACTGGGCCAACTGGCAGGACGTGATGGCCGCCGAAGGCATCCCGGGCGAGTTGCGACGCCGCCGGGTGACGCGGCCGCGTCCAGGCCACGCCGACCTGGTCGGGGTGCTGAAGTACGACCGTCTCGATGCCCGCGACATCCTCGAACGCGCCAGCGCGCGCGAGACGACCGCCCGCGTGGCGGCCGGGGCCCTGGCCCGCCGGCTCCTGACCGAGCTCGGCATCGAGGTCGGGAGTCATGTCGTGTCCCTCGGCGGCGTGCGGGCGGCGCCTCAGGGCCAGCTGCCGACGCCGCTGAACGAGGTGTCCGACCGCTCAGCGGTGCGCACGCTCGACGCCGCCGCCGAGGCGCTGATGGTCGCGGCGATCGACCGGGCGAAGGCCGCCGGAGATACCCTGGGTGGCGAGGTGGAGGTCGTCACCCGGGGACTCATGCTCGGCCTGGGGAGCCACGTGAGCTGGGATCGCAAGCTGGACGGCCGCCTCGCGGGCATGCTGATGTCGATTCCGGCAGTCAAGGGAGTCGAGGTCGGGCTCGGCTTCGAAGCCGCCCGCCGGCCCGGCTCCGCGGTCCACGACGCAATCCTCACTGACGGTGACGGCGTCGACGCGATACGCTTCCGGAGGGAAAGCAACAACGCCGGTGGCCTGGAGGGTGGCATGACGACCGGGGAACCGCTCATTGTTAGGGTTGCGATGAAGCCGATCTCGACGTTGATGTCACCGCTTCGAACGGTGGACCTCGCATCGGGAGCGGCGGCCAGCGCGCAGAGCGAGCGGTCCGACGTAACCGCCGTGCCGGCCATGGGTGTGATCGCCGAGGCGCTGGTGTGTCTGGTGCTGGCCGACGCGGTGCTGGAGAAGTTCGGAGGAGACTCACTGAACGAGCTTCGCCGCAACGTGGATGGCTATCAGAGCGGCCTCGGCGCCCGATGGACGGCACTTCGTGGCAGTGAGGCGCCGACATGAGCGACAGACGACACATCATCCTCATGGGCCTGCCGGCGTCCGGCAAGACGACCGTCGGGCAGATCGCCGCGGCCGCGCTGGGCGCGCCGTTCGTCGATATCGATGCCGTGATCGTGCGGCAGCAACAGATGCCGATCGCGAGTGTCATCGGCGAGCTGGGGGAGCCGCGGTTCCGGGAGCTCGAGCGGCTGGCCGTCCGAGCCGTGCTCACCGGTGGGACGCCGACGCTGATCGCCCCCGGAGCCGGCTGGTCGGCGCAACCGGGGCAGATCGAGGTGGCGCGCACGTCCGCCATGCTCGTCTATCTGAAGACCATGGTCACCACCGCATCCAAGCGGATCGGAAGCGACAGCTCACGTCCCCTTCTGGCGGGCGACAATTTGCTTGATCGGCTGCGGGAGGTGCTCCGCTCGCGGGAACCGTTCTACGCTCGGGCCGATCACGAGGTGGTGACTGACATGCGCACTCCCGAGGCGGTCGCTACCGAGATTACCAACCTGGCCCAGCTGCACGCAGGCTGGTAAGTATCGAAGGTACAAGCAATTACGCGTGACGTCCTTGCCAGCCTCCGCTCGCCGCGCTTTCTTGCTACCTCGCACCCTTTGACCTTGCATGCTCCTCGCGGGCTATTCTGGCGGTATGGCAACGACGAAAAAGACGGGCACATCCAGGGGTACCGGGGCCGCCAAGGTGGCCAAGACGCCCAAGGTGGCCAAGACAGTGAAACCGACCAAGGCCGTCAAGGTCGCCAAGGCGACGAAACCGGCCCGGAAATCGGTCAGGCCGCGCTCGGCCGACCCGGTCGTCCGTTCGGGCGATGCCCTGGTCATCGTCGAGTCGCCCACCAAGGCGAAGACGATCGGCAAGTACCTCGGCCGCGGCTATTCGGTGAAGGCCACGGTGGGGCACATCCGCGACCTCCCGACCCGGAAGCTCGGCGTGGAGATCGAGGGCGGCCGGTTCACGCCCGAATACGTGATCATCAAAGGAAAGAGCGCGACGGTTTCCGAGATCAAGAAGGCGGCCGCGGGCGCCAGCCGGGTGTACCTGGCCACGGACCCCGACCGCGAGGGCGAGGCGATCGCCTGGCATGTCGCCAGCCAGCTCGCTCCGGGGACCTCGATGCAGCGCGTCCTGTTCCACGAGATCACCAAGGAGGCGGTTCAGGAGGCGATCGCCAACGCGGGTGAGATCGACGACCAGAAGGTTAACGCCCAGCAGGCCCGGCGCATTCTCGACCGGCTGGTGGGATACAAGGCGAGTCCGATCCTGTGGAAGAGCATCCAGACCGGACTGTCGGCCGGCCGCGTCCAGACGGTCGCGCTTCGGCTGCTGGTGGAGCGCGAGCGGGAAATCCGCGCCTTCACGGCCCAGGAGTACTGGACCATTGAGGCGCTCTGCGCCGCGGGTGGCCAGACGTTCGAGGCGGGCCTGCACAAGGTGGACGGCCACAAGCCGCAGCTGAGCAACGCGGCCGAGGCCCAGACGGTGGTCGATGCCGTACGGAACCGCCCGTTCGTCGTCACCAGCGTCGAGAAGAAACAGCGGCGGAAGAAGCCGGGTGCGCCGTTCACCACCAGCACGCTTCAGCAGGAGGCGGCCAAGAAGCTCGGCTTCTCCAGCCGGCGGACCATGCGCGCAGCGCAGGATCTGTACGAAGGCATCGACGTCGGCGAGGACGGCCAGACCGGTCTCATCACCTACATGCGTACCGACTCGGTCCGGGTGAGCGACACCGCCATCGCGGCGGTCCGCGACTTCATCGCGGCCGGCTACGACAAGCGTTACCTGCCGGAGACAGCCAACAGCTACAGCTCGAAGAAGGCTGCGCGAGTGCAGGACGCCCACGAGGCCGTGCGGCCGACGGATGTGCGCCGGCGTCCCGAGAGCGTCCAGGCGTACCTCGAGCCGGATCAGTACCGGCTCTACCAGCTCATCTGGCAGCGCTTCGTCGCGTCCCAGATGACGCCCGCCGTCTACGACATGACGATCGTGGACTTCGATCTGGGCAAGTATCTGTTCCGGGCGACCGGCTCGGTCCTCGTGTTCGACGGCTACCATGTCCTCTACTCCGAAGGCCGCGAGGTCGAGGAAGGGAAGACCATGGACGATCTGCCGCCGATTCCGCCGCTGAGCAACGGCGACATTGTCGAGGTGCGCGAGATCAAGCCGTCGCAGCACTTTACCGACCCGCCGCCGCGTTTTTCCGAGGCCAGCCTGGTCAAGGAGCTCGAACGGCTGGGGATCGGCCGCCCTTCGACGTACAGCTCGATCATCTCGACGCTGTCTGCCAGGGAATACGTGCGGGTGGATCAGCGCCGGTTTTTTCCGACCGGCCTTGGCGAGACCGTCGAGAAGCTCATGGTGGGCAAGTTCCCCGAGATCTTCAACGTGGAGTTCACGGCGAGGATGGAAGAGGAGCTGGACCGGATCGAGGAGCAGGGACTCGACTGGCAGGAAGTCTTGCAGGACTTTTACGGCCCGTTCACCAAGGCGCTCGAGGCCGTGGACATCAACGCATTGGTGGCCGAAGCGCACGGCCTGTCAGCGGAGTCGCTGGCGCTGGAGAAGTGCCCCAAGTGCGGCTCGGCCATCGAGCTCAAGACCGGCCGGTTCGGTCCGTATCTCGCGTGCGTCAATTACAAGGTCACCTGCGATTATGTGAAGTCGCTCAAGAAAGACCGCGTGCCCGACCGGCCCACCGATGAGAAATGCCACCTTTGCGGCTCGGCGATGGTGATCAAGACGGGACGCTTCGGCGAATTCATCGCCTGCACCACCTATCCGACCTGCAAGGGCACGCGGTCGGTGCCGCTCGGCATGAAGTGCCCCAAGTGCGATATCGGCGATCTGGCCCAGCGCCGCACCCGGAAGGGCAAGTCGTTCTGGGGCTGTGCCCGCTATCCGGCCTGCGACTTCTCCACCTGGAACATGCCGGTGCCCGACACCTGTCCCGAGTGCCAGTGGGTCGGCATGGAGAAGCGGAAGAACAAGGCCGAAGGCGAGACCCGGGTCTGCCTCAAGTGCGGGCACAAGATGCTCGTCGCCGAGCCGGAAGAGGTGGCGCTGGCGTGAACGCGACCGTAGTCGGCGGCGGGCTGGCCGGCTCGGAGGCGGCGTGGGCATTGGCCGAGCGGGGCATCG
The DNA here is from genome assembly GCA_038321865.1 of Gemmatimonadales bacterium. GTDB lineage: Bacteria > Gemmatimonadota > Gemmatimonadetes > Gemmatimonadales > GWC2-71-9 > JAICUF01. Next base: position 47,747 of record JBBQFH010000021.1, on the reverse strand, counting down.
ACGTCACGCTCGTCGAGATGCGGCCGGTCGTCCGCACGCCGGCGCACGCGAGCGATCGTCTCGCCGAACTCGTCTGCAGTAACACCTTCAAATCGGTCGACGTCACCAACGCCCACGGGCTCCTCAAGGCAGAGCTTCGTGCGCTGGGCAGCATGCTGCTCGAGTGCGCCGATGCCGCGAGTGTCCCGGGCGGGACGGCGCTGGCCGTGGACCGCGACGTATTCAGTCGGAAGGTGCACGATCGCATCTCTGCGCATCCGCGTATCACCCTGGTCCGGGAAGAAGCCGCGGTGCTGCCGTCGCCGGGGATCGTGGCCACCGGGCCACTGACCTCCGATCGGCTGGCCGACGCCATCGCCCAGCGGCTCGGTGCCGGGGCGCTGGCCTTCTACGATGCGATCGCGCCGATCGTCTCGTCCGAATCGCTCGATCATTCGGCGCTGTACCGCCTGTCGCGGTACGGCAAGGGCGCGGGAGACGACTATCTCAACGCCCCGATGAGCGCCGATGAGTACGAGGCGTTCATCGACGCGCTCACGGCCGCCGATCAGTTTCATGGCCACGAGTTCGATGCCGTGCCCTACTTCGAGGGGTGTCTGCCGGTGGAGGAGATGGCCCGGCGCGGGAGGGAAACGCTCCGCTTCGGACCGATGAAGCCGGTCGGGCTGCCGGATCCACGAACCGGCCGCGAGCCCTACGCCGTGGTGCAGCTCCGCCGGGAGGACCGCGCGGGGCAGATGTGGAACCTGGTCGGCTTTCAGACCCGCCTCCGGGTGCCGGAGCAGCGCCGGGTGTTCGGCACCATCCCGGGGCTGGCGGGCGCCGAGTATTTCCGCTTCGGCAGCATCCACCGGAACGCCTATCTCAACAGCCCGGCGACCCTTGGCCCCGCGCTCACGGCGCGCGACGACGACCGCCTCTTCTTCGCCGGCCAGCTCACCGGCGTCGAGGGGTACACCGAGTCGCTCGGGACCGGGCTGCTCGCCGGCATCAACCTGGCGCGGCGGCTGGACGGCAAGTCTGCCCTGGTTCCCCCTCCCACCACGATGCTGGGCGGCCTCTACCGCTACCTCAGCGACGCGAACCCGGCGCATTTCCAGCCGATGAACGCGAATTTCGGTCTGCTCGATCCGCTTCAGGGGAAAGTGAAGAAAGAGCGGAAGCGCGAGCTGCTGGCGGCCCGCGCGCTTGCCGACCTGGAGCAGTGGAAGGCGGAGCTGTGAAGTCGCACCCGGGGATCGAGGCGTTTCTGGTCCACCTCGAGAAGGAAAAGCAGCATTCGCCGCACACCGTGAAGGCGTACCGGCGGGATCTCGACGCCTTCGTCGAGTTCTGCGGGCGGCACTACGGGCCCGACTGGGAGTGGTGCACCGTCGATCGGCTCGGGCTGCGCGGGTTTCTGGGCGAGATGCAGCGGCGCGGCCTGGCCAAGCGATCGGCGGCGCGGTCGCTCTCCGCCGTTCGCAGCCTGTTTCGCTATCTCCAGGTGCACCACGGTCTCGCCGTCAACATCGCGAAGGCCGCCCGCGTGCCCAAGCTCGACAAGCGGCTCCCGACCTACCTGGAGAAGGGACAGACGGAGCGGCTCTTCGCCTGGGCGGAAGCGCGGGCGGAGGCCGGAGAGTTTCAGCCGCTGCGGAACCTGGCGATGCTCGAGCTTTTCTACTCGACCGGCATGCGTCTCTCCGAGCTGGCCGGCCTGAGTCTCGATATGCTCGATCTGCTGTCGGACCAGGCACGCGTGATGGGCAAGGGTCGGAAGGAGCGAATCGTGCCGGTGGGCGCCCGGGCGGTGCTGGCCATCCGGGCGTATCTCGCGGCGCGCGAGCGGGTCGTGCTCCGGCCGGGCAGCGACCGGCGGGCCGTCTTCGTCACGCGGTACGGCCGCCGGCTCGGCCCCCGTGCCATCCAGCGGGCGATGCACGCGATGTTCGATGCCGTCGGCGGCGATCAGCTCCGGGTGCACTCGCTCCGCCACACCTTCGCCACGCATATGCTCGACGCCGGTGCCGACCTCCGCGCCGTGCAGGAGCTGCTGGGACACGCCAGCCTGAGTACCACGCAGATCTACACGCACACCAGCATCGAGCGACTCAAGAAGGTGTATAATCAGGCCCATCCGCGCGCATAGCCGCCCGCGGGTCCATGCAAGGAGAGGTCATGCAGCAGTTTCACGGCACGACGATTCTCGCGGTGCGGAAGGACGGCCGGGTCGCGGTCGGCGGTGACGGGCAGGTCACCATCGGCGATACGGTCATGAAATCGCAGTCCACGAAGGTCCGCACGCTGAAGGGCGGCAAGGTGCTGGCGGGCTTCGCCGGCTCCGTCGCCGACGCCCTGACGCTCTATGAAAAATTCGAGGAAAAGCTCGACCGCTATCCGGCCAACCTGCCGCGCGCGTCGGTCGAGCTCGCCAAGGATTGGCGCAGCGACCGGATCCTGCGTCGGCTGGAGGCGCTGCTGGTCGTCGCCGACGTCGATCATGCGTTTCTCCTCAGCGGCTCGGGCGAGTTGATCGAGCCGGATGACGGCATCGTGGCGATCGGGTCGGGTGGCAATTACGCGCTCGCGGCGGCGCGTGCGCTGCTGCCCCATGCCGGCCTCTCCGCGCGCGACATCGTGCAGCGCTCCCTCGAGATCGCGGCCGACATCTGCGTCTTCACCAACCGCCACATCACGATCCTCGAGCTTCCGGCCGGCTGAGTTATCTTGCGCCCATGACCGCCAACCTGACGCCGAAACCCGGGGACGACGCCGCCGAGACACCACCGCCCTGGCTCGAGGAGATGCCTCCGCGCCAGATCGTCGCCGAGCTCGACCGGTACATCGTGGGACAGGACGCCGCCAAGAAGGCGGTCGCCATCGCGGTCAGGAATCGCTGGCGCAGGGCCCAGGCGCCCGACGACATCCGCGACGAGATCACGCCATACAACATCATCATGATTGGCCCGACCGGCGTCGGGAAGACGGAGGTCGCGCGCCGGCTGGCGCGGCTCGCCGGGGCGCCGTTCATCAAGGTCGAGGCGTCCAAGTTCACCGAGGTGGGCTACGTGGGGCGCGATGCCGAATCCATGGTCCGCGACCTGGTGGACGCCGCGATCAACATGGTGCGGACCGAACGTGAGGACGAAGTCTTCCCGCAGGCCGAATCCCGCGCCGACGAGCGCCTGCTCGATCTCCTCCTGCCCCCGCCACCGGCGGCCCCGCCATCTCCTGCCGACGGCGCGAAGGTGTTCGTCGTGGCGCCGGGGGGTGCCGCGGCGGCGGAGGCGGCGTCACCCGACGACGAGCGCCGGCACCGTTCGCGCGAAAAGCTTCGGCAGATGCTGGCAGACGGCAAGCTCGATGACCGCGAGGTCGAGATCGAGGTCGCCCCGCAGAACTTTCCGATGCTCGAGTTCATGCAGCCGCCACAGGGGATGGAAGGCGCCGACATCAACTTCACCGAGATGCTGCAGGAGATGATGCCGAAGCGGAAGAAGCGCCGGACCGTCAAGGTGCCGGAGGCCCGCCGCGTGCTGGTGGACGAGGAGCTGAAGAAGCTCGTCGACATGGACGACGTGGTGAACGAGTCGCTCGACCGCGCCGAGAATCACGGGATCATCTTCATCGATGAAATCGACAAGATCGCGGGCGAGCGCTCCCAGGCCGGCGGCCCCGACGTCTCCCGCGAAGGGGTGCAGCGGGACCTCCTGCCCATCGTCGAGGGCTCGACGGTGCAGACCCGGTACGGCTACGTCCGCAGCGATCACATCCTCTTCATCGCCGCCGGGGCGTTCCATGTCTCCAAGCCGTCCGACCTGATCCCCGAGCTGCAGGGGCGTTTCCCCATCCGGGTCGAGCTGACGCCGCTCACCGAGCAGGATTTCATCCGGATCATGACTGAGCCGGAAAATGCCCTGACGCGGCAATATCAGGCGCTGGTCGCGGCCGAGGGCGCGACGATCGAGTTTCTGCCTGACGCGATCGCCGAAGTCGCGCGGGTCGCATTCATGGCCAACGACCGGATGGAGAACATCGGCGCCCGCCGGCTCCATACCGTGATGGCGGCGCTCATGGAGGATCTTCTCTTCGATCTGCCCGAGCATCCGGAGAAAACGATCGTGTACGACGCCGAGGCGGTGAAGACGCGTCTGGCGCGTATCGTCAACGACGATGATCTGAGGCGCTACATTCTCTAGCGCGACCCGGTGACCGCGGGCTCTGGCTGCCCGCCGGGCCGCGGCGTATGTTGGCGGGGTTCCCCGCGACTGGTCGCCCATGCAGCAGCTGCTTCATCGGCTGGAAGCCGTACTGGCCGAGCGCTATGCGATCGAGCGCGAGCTGGGCCGCGGCGGGTCCGCGATGGTCTATCTCGCCCGGGACCTCCGGCACCACCGCCAGGTCGCGTTGAAGGTGCTGCGCCCTGAAGTCGCCGCCGCGATCGGGCCGGAGCGTTTTCTCCGGGAAATCCGTATCGTCGCCGGGCTCACCCACCCCCACATCCTGTCGGTGCACGATTCGGGAGACGCCGCCGGCCTCCTGTATTTCGTCATGCCCTACGCCGAAGGCGAATCGTTGCGCGAGCGGCTGGCGCGCGAAGGTCCGCTGCCGCTCGACGACGCCGTCACCATCACCCGCGACGTGTGTGCCGCGCTGGCCCACGCCCACGCGCACGGCGTGGTGCACCGCGACATCAAGCCCGAGAACATTCTGCTCCAGGATGGTGAGGCCGTCGTCGCCGACTTCGGGCTCGCGCGCGCGATCGAGGCGGGCTCGGAGAGCCGGTTCACGGAGCCGGGCCTCGCAATCGGCACGCCGCTCTACATGAGCCCGGAGCAGGTACAGGGCATGGATGCCGATGCCCGCTCCGACATCTACAGCCTCGGCTGCGTGCTCTACGAAATGCTGGGTGGCGAGGCGCCGTTCGCCGGTGCGACGCCGCAGGCCGTCTTCGCACGGATGCGGCTGGAGGACATCCGGCCGCTTCGGGTCGTGCGCCCGGCTATTCCTCCATTCATCGAGCGGGCCGTCGCCACCGCCCTCGCGAAGCTGCCGGCGGACCGGTTTGCCACCGCCGCGGCGTTCGCCGAGGCGCTTGGCCGGGACACGCCGGCGCCGGCCGTGCCCGACGCCGTCGCCGTTCGGGGCGGGAAGCGCCGCCGATGGGTCCGAGGCCTGCTGGCGCTGGTCGTCGTCGTGGCGCTCTCGGCGCTCGCGATGGTGCTCCGCACCTCCGGGGCGGGGGTCCCGGAGCGCAGTACGATTCTGGTGACTGATTTTGACGGCCCGGCAGGTGATGCCGGCCTCGCGTCGGCGGTGCAGGCTTTGGTCGCGGCCGAGTTGAACCAGTCGCGCGTGCTCACCGCGATGCCCCGCTCCCAGCTCCGGGCCGCGATGGGCGCCGCCGGCATGTCGGACACCGCACGCATTTCGCTCGACGCGGGACGGGAGCTCGCCGTCCGCAACTCGATTCGAACCGTCATGAGCGGCACGGTGAAGCCGATCGGGCCACACGGCTATGGCATCGTGCTCAGCGTGGTGGACGCGGAGACCGGGAGCGACGTCCTGAGCGAACACTCGGAGGCCTCTGACACGACCCTCATCGCCGTCATGGGGGAGCTCGCTCGCCGGGTCCGCCGCGGGCTCGGCGAGCGCGCGTCGGCGATCGCCGCCAACCGGCCGCTCACCCAGGTGACGACGCCGTCGTTCGCGGCGTACCGCAAGTTTGCCGATGCGATCCAGCTGGCGGCGGCGTCACAGCTCATCAACAGCAACCAGCTGCTCCGCGAGGCCGTGACGCTCGACACCGGCTTCGCGTCGGCATGGGGTGCGATGGGCATGAATTACATCAGCATGCGAAACCTCGACTCGGCCCGACTCGCCCTGGGAGAAGCGCTGCGCCGGCCCGAGCGCCTCAGCGACGCGCAGCGCTACCGTCTCGAGGGTGACGCGGCGTACGCGTTGCGGTACGACCTCCCGGCCGCCGTCCGCTGGTACGGGCTGTTTCTGGAGGTGATGCCTCATTCCACCGGCGGTCGCAACAACCGCGGCCTGTTCCTCTGCTCCCTGGGACGCTACGACGAGGCGCTCGCCGATTTCCAGCGGGCGGTGGCCGACGAACATTTCGGTGCCGCCGTCGCCCAGATTCCGCTGCTCAACGAGACCGCCATCCTCGTGGTGCTGGGGCGGCCGGCCGAAGCGCGCGACAGCGCCCACCTTCTGGTGCCGCCCGCGTCGAGCTACGCCGCGCTGCTGCTGGCCGCGTACGCCGGCGACTGGCGGCGCGGAGACAGCCTGGCCGCCGCGTCGGCCAGCGACCCGGCGGCGCCCGCCTGGCTGCGGATGCAGGCGCTGGCGGTGATGGCGTCGGCGCGCGTCATGGCGGGCCGGCCGCTCGACGCCGACCGGATCCTTCACGACGCCGCGGAAGTGAATGCCGGAGCCGAGGCGCGCTGGTACGAGCACGCGCGACTGCTGCTGGCGCTCGCGAGGCGGGAGCCGCCCGGCCCGCTCTCGCTCCGCGTCGCGCGCGACACCATGCCGGGCGCGCTGCTGCTGCGGGGACTCTGGTCGGCGGCCACCGGCGACACCGCCGTGGCCGCGGGCCGGCGCGACTCGCTCCGCCGCCTGCCGCCCCTCTCGCTGGCCCGGCTGGGCCACGGGCCCGCCTTGCTCGAGGCGCTCGGCGCATTGCGCGCCGGGCAATCTGGTGCGACGCTTCGACTCATCGGTCCAGCCGCCGCCGCCGGGGAAGACGACGCCACCAACCTCGACCGGGTCGGCACCATGGCGCTTCGCGTGGTCGCGGCCGATGCCTACGCGATGGCCGGGCATGCCGATTCCGCCGCCACCCTCGCCAGTGCCGCGATCGCGGCGATCCGGGTCCCGCCGGGTACCGTCGCTCTGCGGGGGATCGTGTGTGGCCTCGCGGGTCCCCGACTGCTTCAGTGGCGCCGGAGCTCGGGACAATCGCCCGATCCGGCGATTCGATGTGGGCCGGTCGCTGGTACGCGCGTCGCCGCCCGGGTAGCCGGGCCTGTCGTTCCACGCAGTTTCGCCGGAGGTGGAGCATGACTGCTTCCCGCAATATCCTCGTGATGGTCACGACACTCGCGCTTGGTGCCGCAGCCTGTGGCCGTCGTGAGTCGGGCGGTGGGACCGGCTCCATGGCCATGGCGTCGCTCGGCACCTGCACCGACTCGGTGAGCGGGACCCCGGTTCCGTGTTATTCGACCCGGTCACTCAAGGTGGCGTTCCACGACACGAGCGGTGCGCCCGTCGCGCTGAAGTCGGCGGCGGTGACGTGCACCGACTCCCTGGGCCGTCCGGTATCATGCTCGCTGAGCGTGCAGGCGAAGGCCGACTCCGTCAGCGGGTCACCCCAGTAACCGGACTCCTTCATGGCTCGTGACCTGCTTCCAGCCATCCAGGCGGCGCTTGCCGGGACATACGTCATCGAGCGCGAGCTGGGGCGCGGCGGAGCGGCACGGGTATTTCTCGCGCGCGGCGCCGATGGTGTCCCGGTCGCGCTCAAGGTCCTGCGTCCGGAGCTTGCGCTGACCATCACGGCCGACAGGTTCCTGCGCGAGATTCGCCTCGTATCGGCGCTCCACCACCGGCACATTGCCCCGGTCCTCGCGACCGGAAAGAGTGAGTGGCTCCTGTACTACACGATGCCATACATCGAAGGGCCAACACTGGCCGGCGCCATCGCCTCGCGCGGTCGTCTCCCGGTATCCGAGACGATCCAGCTCGGCGCCCAGCTGCTCGAGGCGCTGGCATACGCGCACGGCGAGGGGATCGTGCATCGCGACGTGAAGCCGGAGAATATCGTCCTCGGCGCCGACGGACCCGTGCTGCTCGATTTCGGCATCGCCCGGGCGATCGCCACTTCGGGGAACGATTCGCTGACCAAGTCGGGGATGGCGGTCGGCACCTGCGCATACATGAGTCCGGAGCAGATATCGGCCGAGCCGATCGACCAGCGGGCGGACGTGTACGCGGTCGGCTGCGTGCTGTTCGAGTGCCTGGCGGGGGCGTCCCCCTTCAAGCACAGCAACGACAACGTCACCATCCAGTTGCATCTGACCGCCCCCGCGCCCGACGTACGCACCCGGGCGCCTGGGACACCGGCCGCGCTCGCCGGCACCATCGCCCGCGCGCTGAAGAAGCTCCCGGCCGACCGGTGGCAAAGCGCGGACGCGATGCGGAACGCGCTGCTCGCGGGGCCGTGAGCCGATCTTTCGTCGAGCCCTTGCCCCCCGCCGAGCCGCCCGGGTAGAATCCCCTGCCAAACTGACCGTCCCTCCACCCGGCCGTAACTGTATGCCCAAGCGCGACTTTCTGGCGATTCCCGACTTTTCCCGCGACGAGCTATACGCCGTTTTTGATCTGGCCGCGCGGATGAAGAGCCGGGCGTATACCGCAAAGCCGCTGGCCGGCAAGACGCTCGGGATGATCTTCGCCAAGAGTTCGACGCGCACCCGCGTCTCGTTCGAGGTGGGGGCGTATCAGCTCGGCGGCCACGCACTGTTCCTGTCCTCCCGCGACATCCAGCTCGGCCGCGGGGAGCCGATTCGAGACACGGCCCGCGTGCTCTCCCGCTATCTCGACGGCATCATGATCCGCACGTTCGCGCATGCCGACGTCGAGGAGCTGGCCCGCTTCGGATCGATTCCGGTCATCAACGGGCTGACCGACCTGCTGCATCCCTGCCAGATCCTGGCCGATCTGCTCACGATTCGGGAATCGCTGGGCGGGTGGGAGGGGAAGACGGTGGCCTGGATCGGCGACGGCAACAACATGGCGAACAGCTGGATCAACGCGGCGGGCTCGCTCGGGTTCGAGCTTCGGCTCGCCTGTCCGGACGGGTACGATCCGGACCCCGGGATACTCGCCCGGAACCAGGCGAAAGCGCGGATCAGCGTCACCCGCGACCCGCGAGAAGCGGCACGGGGCGCCGACGTCGTCAACACCGACGTCTGGGCCTCGATGGGTCAGGAAGCGGAGCAGGCCGAGCGGGCGCGCGCATTTGCGACCTTCATGGTGGATCCGGCGCTCATGGCGCTGGCCGATCCGAACGCGATCTTCCTGCACTGCCTCCCGGCCCACCGGGGGGAAGAAGTGGCCGAGTCAGTGATCGAAGGGCCGCAGTCCCGGGTGTTCGATCAGGCGGAAAACCGGCTCCACGTCCAGAAGGCACTCATGGCGACACTGATGGGAGACGCCCCGACATGACCTCGACTGAACTGAAGCGCACACCACTCTACGAAACCCACAAGGCACTCGGCGCCAAGATGGTGCCGTTCGCCGGGTATGAGATGCCGGTGCAGTACCCGGCCGGGATCGTCGCCGAGCATCTGGCCGTCCGGAGCGGCGCCGGGCTGTTCGACGTCTCGCACATGGGTGAGATCGAGGTGACCGGTCCCGACCGCAATGCCTTCGTCAACCGGCTGACCACCAACGACGTGTCCGCGCTCGAGCCCGGCGGGGTTCAGTATTCGGCGATTCTCAACGCCGACGGCACCTTCATGGACGACTGCACCGTCTATCGGTTCGAGGACAAGCTGATGGTGGTGGTCAACGCGTCCAACCGGGCAAAGGTCTGGGCCCACTTCGTGAAGAAGAAGGGCGGCAAGAACATCCGCCTGCGTGACATTTCCGACGACATCGGCCTCCTCGCGCTGCAGGGCCCGAAGGCCGAGGCCCTCATGCAGCCGCTGGCCAACCAGCCCCTGGCCGACATTCCGTACTACCAGTTCTCGGTCGGCAAGATCGCCGGCGTCGACTGCTTCATCTCGCGTACGGGCTACACCGGTGAGGATGGCTTCGAGCTGTATTGCCGGTCGGGCGATACGCCGAAGCTGTGGGACGCGCTCATCAAGGCCGGCGCCGAGCCCATCGGGCTGGGCGCCCGCGACTCGCTCCGGCTGGAGATGGGATACGCCCTGTACGGCAACGACATCGACGACACCCTCACGCCGCTCGAAGCCGGGCTGGGCTGGATCGTGAAGCTGGACAAGGGCTCGCCGTTCGTCGGGGCGGAAGCGCTGCGCGCGCAGAAGGAATACGGCGTCACCCGGAAGATGGTGGGATTCCAGACCGCCGGCCGGGTGTTTCCCCGGCACGGATTCCCGGTGTTCCACGAAGGCCGCCAGGTCGATTCCGTCCGTAGCGGTACCGTGAGTCCGTCCCTCGGCATCGGGATCGGTACGACGTATCTGCCTGCGGCTGTCGCGAAGAACGGGACCAAGTTCGAGATCGAGATCCGCGGCGAGCGAGTCCCGGCTGAAGTCGTGGCCCGTCCTTTCTGGAAGCAGGGGAGCGCCAAGAAGCACTAGCTCATGCGCCTCGCGATACTCACGATCTCGGACGCCGGCAGCCGTGGCGAGCGCCCCGATGGCTCGGGTGACGCGATCGCCGCCTGGGCGGGCGTCCGTGGATACGAGATCGCGGTCAGGGCGGTCGTGCCGGACGAGCCCGGCTCCATTGCCGGCACGCTCGCCTCCTGGGCCGACGGCGACGCTGCCGACCTGGTGCTCACCACCGGCGGGACCGGGCTCACTCAACGGGACGTCACTCCTGAAGCCACCCGTGGTATCCTCGAGAAGGAGGCTCCCGGCATCGCCGAGGCGCTGCGCATGGCCATCTACCCGCGGTTTCACCGCGCGGCGCTCTCGCGCGGTACGGCGGGTGTGCGGGGCCGCACGCTCATCGTGAACCTGCCGGGCAGCCCCGGTGGCGTACGTGACGGGCTCGAGGTGCTCGCCGACCTGGTGGATCACGCCGTGGAGCTGGTCCGCGGCGTACGCACCGAGCACGGTTGATGGGCGCCCGCATCCTGATCACCATGGATGATCTCGAGGCCGCCGTACGCATCAATGCGGCGCTCGAGGCGTCCGGCCACACGACCGGCATGATCTCGTCGCTGGACGACGCGCGGGGAGCGCTGCGCCGTGACGCTCCCGACCTCGTGCTCCTGACCGGCGCCGTGCACGAGCCCCCCGCCCTCCAGCTCGCTGCCTATGCCCGGGACCACGAGATCTCGACGCTGGCGCTGCTCGAGCCCACCGACTCCGAGCGTGCCGAGCGGGTCGGCCGGCTGCCGGTGACCGAGGTGATCGTCAAGCCGGTCGCGCCGGATGACGTCGTCGCGACGGTGCACCGCCTGCTGGATCGTCGGGGCCTGCAGCAGCGCACCGGCATCATCGGCGAGAGCCAGGCGATCCAGGAAGTCCTGGTCAAGATCGAGCAGATGGCGCCGGTCTCGAGCACCGTCCTCATTCAGGGCGAGAGCGGAACGGGGAAGGAGCTGGTCGCCAAGGGCATCCACGACCTCTCACCGCGGCGGGGGAAGGCCTTCATCGCGGTCAACTGCGCGGCGCTGCCGGAAGCGCTGCTGGAGAGCGAGCTGTTCGGGCACGAGAAGGGCGCCTTTACCGGCGCGGCGGAGCGCCGCCTGGGCCGATTCGAGCTGGCCGATGCGGGGACGATCTTCCTGGATGAGATCGGTGAGGTTCCGTTCAGCGTGCAGGTGAAGCTGCTCCGCGTGCTCGAGAGCCGGACGTTCTTTCGGGTGGGGGGAACCCAGCCCATCAAGGTCGATGTCCGCGTGCTCGCCGCCACCAACCGTCACCTGCGCGAGGCGGTTCAGCTCGGCGAATTCCGCGACGATCTCTATTATCGCCTCAACGTCCTGAACATCTACCTGCCGCCGCTCCGCGAGCGGCGGGGTGACATTGCGCTGCTGGTCCTCCGGTTCATCCGGGAATTCGCGAAGCTGCACGACCGGACTTTCCGCGGCATTACCCCCGAGGCGATGGAGCGGCTGGTCAGCGCACCCTGGCCCGGCAACGTCCGCCAGCTGCGAAACCTGGTCGAGTCCATGGTGGTGCTGGCTCCGGGTACCGAAATCCGGGCCAGCGACATCCCGGCCGACGTCTTCGACGGGCCGGGAACGCTGCTCCCGGCGCGGCTGCAGAACGGCTCCCGGGAGATGGCTGGCGGCCAGGAGCTGGAATTCATTCTCCGGAGCCTGGTCGACCTGAAACTCCAGGTGGAGGAGCTGCGGCGGCGGCTCGACCAGGCCCCCCAGCGAGTCCAGGTCATCGACCTGTCGGAGGGCCCGATTCTGGGCAATCTGACCGACTCGGAGACCGACACCGGGGGCTCCGACGAGGTCCTCTACCGGTCGGGCATGACGATGGAGGATGTGGAAAAGGCGGTGATCGGGGCGGCCCTGCGGGAATTCGACGGCAACCGGAGGCGGGCGGCCGAGGTCCTGGGGATCGGGGAGCGGACCCTGTACCGGAAAATCAAAGCCTATCAGCTAGAATGATTTAGGCCACCGGTAGCCGATAGCCCAAAATTGCCTAAGTTTCGACCTGTCAAATATTTGCATAGGGTGAGCTATTGACAGTTCCGGACCCGACCGTCAATATTGTGGAGCGCTCGAAGCTCTCCAACCCAGGTACCGCCCTTTTGAATTTCGCTATCGACGCGGACGCGTGCGTCGCTTGCTTGGCGTGCGTGCGCACCTGTCCGACCGATGCGATCGCGGTCTCGGGTGAGGCGCCGCTTTTGCAGGTGGTGGACGAGCTGTGCATCCGCTGCGGCCAGTGCTATGCGGCGTGTCCGCATGACGCGGTCCGGGTCGGGGGCGAGGCTGGGCGGGCCCTGGCCGTGGCCAGCCAGGGCGACGGAATCCTGATCCTGAGTCCGGAAGCGGCGGCGCATTTCTACCCCGCCACGCCGGAACAGCTGGTCAACGCTTGTTACGAGGCCGGTTTCCGCACCGTGAGCCGGGGCGTAATCGGCGACGAGCTGGTGGCGGCGGAATACCTCCGCCTGTGGGAGGAAGAATCCTGGGGCACGATGATCCGGTCGACCGACCCGGTGGTGGTCGACACGGTACGCGCCCGTTTCCCGGAACTGATACCCTACCTGGCGCCGATTGCGGTGCCGGCGGTGGCCGAGGCCCGTTACCTCCGTGCCCGGCAGGGGCCGGGGTTGAAGGTGGTCTACGCCGGACTTTGCCCGCCGGAGCGGAGCGGCGATCTCGATGCCGTCGTGACGTTCGCCGATCTCGAGGAGCTGCTGCGGGCACGCGGCGTGAGCGTGCTGACCCAGCCGACGTACTTCCATCGCGTGCCGGAAGAGCGCCGCCGCCACCTGAGTGCGGCGGGCGGAATGCCGCTCGCGATGCTGGAGGAATTCCGGCGCACCAATGGCCGGTTCCGCGTCATTCGCGGCCTGGACGGCCTGCCGGGCCTGGCGCGGGCGGTGTCGGTCGACCGGATCGAGCTGGGCTTTGTCGACATACTGTCGAGCGAAGGGTCGCTCGACCATCCGCTGTCGGGGCCGAAGGAAGAGCTGTACTGGCGGCGGGCGCTGCTGGCCAGCACCGAGCCTCCGCGGAGCCGTTTCCCGATCGTGGACAGCGCGGTGGTGGCCAGTGTGGGCGCGGTCTTCGCGATCAAGCCTCGGCCGATGCAGCCGGACCCTGCCGCGGTCGCGACCGTGCTCGACGCCATCGGACTGGGACCCAACGGACGGCCCTGGGACTGTGGCGCCTGCGGGTTCGCGACCTGTCAGCGGTTCGCCGAGATCGCGGTGCTCGGACGGGCGACGCTCCGGCAGTGCACGCCGTACCAGGAGCGCCGGGCGGAAGAGGCACAGTCCGCGGCGGCCGTGGACATTCTGACCGGCCTGTCGACGTACCGAATCCTGCGCGACCGGCTGGCCTACGAAGTTGAGCGCAGCAAGCGCAGCACCGAGCATTTCGCGGTCATGTTTCTGGATCTCGACCGCTTCAAGGAAGTGAACGATACCTACGGCCACGAAGCGGGCAACGACATCCTGCGGGGTGTCGCGGCCGAGGTGAAGAGCGCGGTACGGGCCTCGGATGTCGCGGCACGATATGGCGGCGACGAGTTCGTGGTGATCCTGACGCGGACCGACCTGGCGGGCGCGGTGCGGGTCGCCGAGGCGCTGCGGGCGGGGATCGAAGGGGTCGGCCGGCGCCTGGGCTATCCGGCGGGCGTCATTACGGTGAGTATCGGGCTGGCGGAATTCGATCCGCTCCAGCCCTCGGAAGACGACCTGCTGGCGGCCGCCGATCGCGCGCTGTACCGTGCGAAGGCGTCCGGACGCAACCTGGTAGCGTAGCGGACCAACCGACCGCGACTGAAGGACGCACATACGTGAGTGGATCGTTTTCGCCCCGCCAGTCGGGGCCGTTCAATCAGATGGGTCGCTCGGTGTCCGCGGCCGATCCGGTACCCGATCCGTGGGGCGTGCGGCGGGCCGAGAACCTGCTGACGACCCTCGAGGGTATCCTGTCGGCCCGCGTCGTCACGTCGCCGCTCGGCGAGGTCACCGAGGTGCACGTACTGGCGCAGGCGGGCCTGCAGCCGAAGCAGCTGGTGCGGAACATCGAGTCCGCGCTGCTGGCGCAGCTGGGCCTCAAGGTCGATCATCGGAAGATCAGCGTGGCGCAGACGGCAGACGTCAAGCCGATCGAGACGCTGGAGCGCGAGGCGGTGCGGGAGCAGGCGCTCCGGCGCTCGGTCCTGTTCGAGAATCTTTCGGTCGCACCGGGTCGCCGGCAGCACCGCATCATGATCGCGGTGACGCTCTCGTTCCGGGAGCAGACCGAGTCGGCGGAGGAGGAGAGCAGCGACACGCCGCGGAGCCGGGTCGAAGCCGCGGCCAAGGCGGCCGTGACGGTGCTCGACCGGCTCCTGGCGGACCAGGGGGCGTCGGTGGCGCTCGAGGGCGCCAAGATCGTCGAGGTCTTCGATCGGGAGTTCGCCTTCGTCGGTGTCCAGGGGCTGGGTGGGCGCGAATCGCTGCTGCTCACCGGCACGGCGGAAATCAAGGAGAGCGCAGAGCGCGCGGCGGTATTCGCGGTGCTGGACGCCACGAACCGGTGGACCGAGGCGCGCCGGCCCTTATAGCAGCAGGTGGTGTGGGGCGGAGCTGAGGCACGATCCGAACCGCGGGCCGGGGCGACCTGGCCGCACAATAGGAAAGGAAGCAAGGAGGGGACCCCGGTCTTCGAGAATACGAGCGGAGACTGAGCGGACAAGTGATGAGCGGAGCGTCTGGTGGCCCATAGCGAGGGTTGCCACTTCCCGGAAGTACTCGGAAAGCTACCCGAAGGGGGGTGACGCTCATGTTGCAGATCGACTGGCTCGGAGCGATGGTGAATTTCATCGCGAACTTGTTCTTGGCCGAAGGGCAGAACTGGAGCTAATGTGAAGCCCGGGGTCCCGTTCCTACTCTCGACATGAAGAGCGAAACCAAAATCCTTGCATTTGTCGCGCTCTCTGTCACGGCTGCCTTGGCAGCTGGGGCAGTTGCGTGGACTGTGCGCGCGGCAAATCCGGGGATTTGGGAGCTTAGCAGTTTCATTGTTGTCGCATGGTTACTTGATCAAAGCAGCACAAAGTTGAAGGTCGCAGCTACAGGCACTACGTCATTCGTGATTCATATGGCGGCAGGCGTCCTGTTTGGCGGCTTTTGGGGTGCCTTGATTGCGGCGATATCTACTGCTTTGACCGGGCTAGCTTCTGGAGGCAGCCCAGTCAAGCTGGTGTTCAACGCAGCGCAGCGCGCAATGTCAGTATTGGCTGCGATCGCTGTCTATTCAGCCTTGGGCGGCGGGCTCCCTCCAGCGTACCTCCAAGTCACTGGGCGAGTCGACACGGCGGCGCTTCAAGTTGACCTGCTGCTGTTTTTTGTCTTTGCGGCTACCTATTTCGCTGTCAATACTCTTGCTGTTAGCGGAGTAATAGCTCTAAGCAATCGGCGTGCGTTCCGTGACGTTTGGAATCTGAATACACGAGGTGTAATCGGATACGATCTTGGTGCGAGTGCGATCGCACTGTTCGTGTGTTACGCCTACGTCTGGACCGCCAGTCACTGGGGACTGGGATCTTTCGGGCTTCTCTGCGTGTTCATCCCAATTGTCATTGTTCGGCATGTTTACGGACTCTATCATCAATTGCAAGCGAGCGGCCAGGAGCTGTTGCAAGTGATGGTTAAGGCCATCGAAGCGCGTGACCCGTATACGTCCGGGCACTCGGTTCGAGTCAGCGAGTTCTCGCGGACAGTCGCCCTCGAGCTAGGCCTCGCGGCTAAGGACGTGGAGTCGATTGAAACAGCAGCGCTTCTGCATGACGTTGGCAAGATTCACGAAGAGTTTGCGCCGCTGCTTCGAAAGGAGAGTCGCCTCACCGAAGAAGAGACCGCGTTAATGCAGACGCACTCATCTAAGAGTGCGGATCTCGTCGGTATCATCACGAAGTTTCGTGGACTGATTCAGGAGTCAGTCCGTCATCACCACGAGCGCTGGGATGGCCAAGGCTATCCTGTGGGATTAGCGGGAAAGCAGATTCCCCTTGGGTCGCGCATTATTCTGATTTCCGATACGATTGATGCCATGACGACTGATCGGCCGTATCGCAAGCGGCTCAGTCTGGATGTCGTAATTGCCGAGCTACAGAAGTGCAAAGGGACTCAGTTTGACCCAGAACTTATCGATGTCGTGATCTCGTCGGTCGCGATTCGGCGTCTTATCGCTGGAAACTCTCCGAGCGTTGAGATCAATTCGAATACCCCAAGTAGGTCGAAGCGCGTTAGTTGGCCGGCGTCGGCATTGTGGAAGGCCCGGAGAGCCTAGGCGGACAGGGCCAAAACGCCTAGCCGGGCGAGTTGATTACTTACCGCGGGAGGCATGTTTCCTAAGAGTTGGCTTAATTGATTGCGCAAATGTCTGAGCTCAGCGGCGGAAGTGCGCATTCCAGGCTGGGACCTCAACCACCAGCTTGAGGCCAGAATTTCAGCCTGATCTACGGCGTCATAGCTAGTCAGCTGACTCTTTAACTTCTTGAGTGGAGCTTGCGCCCGCTGCGGTTCGCCAACCGCAATGGCGACGAGGACAGTCCACCGAGCAAACGCTCCGGCAAATGAGCTGGCCGGCGTATTTCCTGACGCGACTAGCTGCCCAACCTGTGCAAGCGCCTCGCGATTCCGACCAAGTAATTGAAGCACATCAGCGCGCTGGAGTTGCCAGCCCTGCCTCATCCACTCCGGCGCCACTCCGGCAATTCGTAAGTCCACTTTGCTTACCGCGGCGAGGGCGGGGTCCTCCTGCAGTACCATCGCGTTGCCGAATGCACGGGCAAACCCTAGCTGAATGTCCCGATGCCCAGTAAATGTTGGCCCTAGGAGCTGCTCACCCCAGGAGGCCCACCGCACCTGATCTTCATATGCTCCGAGCCTACCATGGCATAAAGCAAGGTTCGCGGCTGCAGTCGCAGAGGCCAAATCGTTGCCGAGACGAACAGCCATCCTCTGAGCAAAGGATGCGTCCTCCAGTGCCAACGCGTACGCCCCGGCCGAGCAGTTCATAGCGGATGAGCAATGTACAAGTTGAACAGCCGCCAAATTTGCAACGGTCGTTGTGCGGAGCCTTGCCACCGCGTCCAGAAGTTCGACGCGCGCGCTGTCACGACGACCCGTCCAGTAGCATAGAATTGATCTCGCCATTAGCAGTCGAAGTGTTGAGGCTTCATCAAGTGTGGATGGGTCCAGCTGTTCAAGTAGGCCGTGGAGCCGTGGCGCGAAACGCCTGTTTTGCGTGTCGTCAACAATGAGCGCCGCGATGGTTAGCGCCCGGGCGCTGACTGATGGGTCCGTGCTGGACCCGACGATCTCTTCCAATGCAAACAACGCGTGCTCAGCGTTGTCGCTGCCAATGTCACCCGCGCGATGTCTCGCAGTTAAGTCGAGCACATCGAGAAGCCTGTCAGTACTGACGTAACCAGCGCTCCGCAGCTCCGATACTATGATGCGAGAATCAAGGCAGCGACCTTGTTCCTGAAATGCCTCGACTAGAAGCAGCTTTGCCTGATCCCTTTGCACGCCCGACAGAGAGGACAAAGCCGACGAGAGTGCCAATTCAACTTCGTGGGGCGCGCCATCGCGAATGGCATCGCGAGCGCCACACAGGAGATAGGGAATTCCATCAGGTTCCCGACCCCCTCGAAAGCAGTGCCACGCGACTTCTAGTCCCGACCGACTACTTCCGAGCCTGGCGTCGCTAAGCAGCCGTCCTGCAATCTGCCCGTGTATCGCCCGTCTTAATGGAGATGGGATATTCAGGTAGACATGAGCACGAATAAGCTCGTTGACAAACTCAAGTCCATCGCCCCGTTCCCGCAGCAGTCGAATTTGAACAAGAGTCGCCATACCAGACATCGATTCGCCAATCGAAAGGCTCGCCAACCCATAGTAATCCAAGTCGTTCAACCGGCGCCCGAGTATTGATGCGAGGTTCAAGACATTTCTCGTTGCCGGATCGAGAGCGGTTGTGATCCTGTCGAGGATTATTCTATATGACTCGTTTGAGCCTCGACTGCTGGGTGGCTCCTTGGTCATCGCCTCCACCGACAACGCCAACGACCGCTCCCCGTTCGCCTGCCAGTCCTGCACCAGCAGCTCCAGCACCATCGGATACCCCGCCGCGGCCCGGAGCAGCGCGCGGCGCGCCGCGAGGCCGGGCTGCTCCTCGCCGGCGGGAATGAACGACGTCAGCAGCTCCGAGCTCTCCTCGTCGCTCATGCGGCCCAGCTCGATCGTGCGAATCCCCAGCCGCTCGGCGCTCTCCCGCAGCCGCGACGCCTGCGGCGACTGGTCGAGACCCTCTCCCCGGGTCGCGAACACCACCATGATGGGCTGCCCGCGCGCTCGCCGCATCATCAGGTGCAGCACCGCCAGACTCGCATCGTCCGCCAGGTGGAGATCGTCCACGATCAGCGCCACCGGCTGCTCGTCGGCCAGCGCGGAGAGCAGCTGGTGAAATGCCTCCGTCAGGAGGATACGGGCCGTCTCGCCCTGGCTGTCACCTGGTGGCGGAATCGTGGGGAACTTGAGCCGCACTTCCGGCACCGTCCGCGACAGCTCGGCCAGTGCCTCCGGCGGGGTCGCCGACGCCCCGGGCTTGTCGAGGAGCCCATGCACCAGGCCCGAAACGGTGGCGTAGGGGATCTCGCGCTCGAGCTCGTAGCACTGCACCCGGCTGGTGACCGCCCCCTCGAGGCCCGCCGCGGTGGCGAGGCGATCGGCCAGCGTCGTCTTCCCGATGCCGGAATCGCCCACCAGGATCGCATGACCGGGCTCACGCCTCCGGGTCCGCTCCCACGCCTCGTAGAGCGCCTGATATTCGTTGGCCCGCCCCACGAACGGCCGGTTTTTCCACTGATCGGTGTGCACCGCCGGGATCGGGCTGGAGCCCGGGCGCTCCCACCCTCGCTGCCGAAGCCGGATGGCCATTCCCTCGACCAGTGCGGAGGGCGACGCGCCCAGGTCCTCATCCAGCCGGTCCTTCCACGCTTCGAAGACCTTGAGCGCCGTCAGCCGGTCTCCGGCAAAGGCGCGGGCCTCCATCTTGGCGCGTACCGCTTCCTCACTGAGCTCGTCGAGGTGCAGCATCCGGTCGGCCAGGTGCTCGATCTGCCTGAAATCACCGGTGCGGCGGCACTTGTCGATGCGCTTGACCAACGCCTCCCGCACCAGCGGCAGCCACCGCGCCCGCTGCCGCTCCCGCCACAGCATGAACTCCGCCGAGCCCGGGACCTCGAACCCGTCCAGAAAGCCCGCGATCTGCAACGCCGGCTGGAACTCGCTCGCCAGCACGTCGCCCACCTCCAGCCGGTGCAGGTCGAGATCCATCCGCATGCAGGCAAACCGCACATGATCGCGGTCAGCCTCGATCGCGTCCCCGCCGACCTTGGCCCGGATCATCGACAGCGCCGTGGCGAGCGAATGGCGGTTGTCGCGCTCGGGGAGATTGGCCCAGAGCAACTCCGCCAGGAAATCCCGGTGGTGGCGCCCCTTCTGCTCCACCGCGAGGAAGACCAGCAGCGCCAGATGCTTGCGGACCTTGAACCGGATCGGCTCGCCGTCCGGACCGGCCAGCACCGGCTCTCCGAGGCAGCGCAGGCTCAGGCGCGGTTCCATGTGACCGTCCGTGGATAGGGAGGACCCTACTGTGGCGCCGCACTCGCAATCTGTCGTCAACCCATTATCGCGCCGCCGGATGAGTCCGCAAGACAGAACGGCCCGGCACCCCGAAACGGGAGGCCGGGCCGTCGCTCCAGGCGGAGCCGATCAGCTGCGGTCGGAACCCTTCGTGCCGGGTGCCGGCGCCTGGGGAGAGGCGTCGAGAATGCCGCCCTTCGCCACCAGCTGCGCCGTCAGCACTGTCTGAATCACCTCCACGATGTTGCTCGCCGATGAGCCCGGCGCCCCCTTGCCGTCGCTCGAGATCGTCACCAGGCGCGCCTGCGCCAGCGCCTCCGCGATGGCCGGCACCACCTGCGGCAGCATCTCGATCTGGCGATACCTGAAGTAGCTGTCGCCGCCGGCCTGGATCGCCTCGTTCACCTTCCGGATGCTCTCGGCCGTCGCCGTCGCGACCGTGGTGATCCGGATCGCCTCCGCCTGCGCGGCGGCGGCGGCCTCGATCTGTACCCGCTCGGCATCGGCTCGTGCTTCCGCGATCTGGGTCGCCCCCAGCTCGGCCGTGCGCTGGAGGGCCAGGGCGTCCTGCTTCTTCGCCTCTGCCGCTGCGATCAGCGCGGCATTCGCGGCCCGCGTCTGGTCCAGCTCCCGCTGCTTGTCGGAAATCACCCGATCGGCCTCCAGCTGCGCCTCCTTGGCGCGCCGGGTCTGCTGCGCCGCCACGATATCGGCGTTGGCCTGCGCCTCGGCCGCCGACTGGCGGCGCCGGGATTCCGCCACCTCGCTCTGCACCACCTTGATGTTGAGCGAGTTGAAGATCAGGCCGAGATCGGTGAGCTCGCGCGAGCAGGCCTTCCGGATGATCACGGCGAGCGGATCGTCGTCGTCCTCGGCCGCCTGCACCGCCTGCGCTGCGGAGCGCTCGACCACGGCGGTGCCACTGGTGCCGCCGGCCGTGAGCGCCCTGGGCGCCGTCTTGGCCGAAAAGAGCTGATCGTGGGTGAGCAGGTTCATGGCGCGGCGGCCGGAGCTCGAGAGCAGGTCGGTCAGCGTATTGAGCTGGTCCGCCTCCGGCTTCGAGAAGTAGCGGTTGGCGGCGGTCTTGATCAGCTCGTCGCTGTCGCCCACCGACACGATGGCGCTCGCCAGCACCCGCACCTTGATGGGGCGGGGGATGCCGTTGTCGTCCACATCGGCCGTCTGGTCGGTGATGTCGAGGTCGATGTTGATCACCTTGCTCGAGATCGTGGTGCCGGTGGTGAGCAGCGGGATCTCCTTCGACTTGCCGGGACCGCGGTAGATCACCGTGGACCCCTGCAGCCAGCTGACCAGCCGGATGGTGCCGGCCTGCACGTCGCGCAGGAAGGCGGCGACGATCATCGGCAGCACCGCGAATACGCCGATCAGCACACCGACAACGATCACCAGGTCTTTCGTCATCTCACGCTCCGTTGTACTGAGAGAGTTCGCCGGCGATCAGCCGCCGAGCGGTGACACGGTACAGCGATTCCGGGCGGTATCGACCTCTTCCACCCGCACCTTGTCCCCGGCCCGCACCCGCACGCCGGCCGACACGTCCTCCGGCCGCAGCGTGCCGAGCACCTGCACCACCTGCCCGTCGAGATCGATCGCGATCAGCCCCTGGCCGTTGCGGTCGAAGCCGCTCACCGCACGCGCTTCGTCGGTGATGCAGCTCTCCAGCGTCAGCGCCGGCTTCGAGGCGAACCGGAACAGCAGGTTCCAGAGCGGCGCCACCAGCAACGCTTCGAAGACGATGCCGCCCGCCAGCGCCGCGCCCAGCAGCAGCGGCCCGCTCAGCAGGTGCCGCAGCAGAATGCCCGTGGCTCCGAACCCGACCAGGGCGCTGAAGATCACCCGGGGCGACAGGAGGGACAGCAGTCGCGATCCGCCGGCGTCGTGCCCGTGGCTGTTCGCGGGTGCACCGTGGTGGTGACCCGCATGGCTGTGGCCGGCGTGACCGTGGCCGCCGTGCGCATGTCCCGGCCCGTGGTGCCCGAGCCCCGAGAACGCCATGACGGCGAGTCCCGCGGCGCCGAGCACCAGGCAGAAGGTGTAGAGCTCCATGGCCGTTCCTATTTCGTCGGCAGCTGAATCATCGGCATGGCGCCGCCGGTCACCTGCGGCATCTGCCCGTTCCACCGCTTGGCCATCTCGTACTGCACCAGCGTCGGGGTGATGCTTTCCGCCAGCAGCCGGTTGGCCTTGGCCTGCGCCTCGGCCTCGGCGGTGATCGCCTTGGCGCGGCCGGCGGCCTTGATCGAGTCGCCCTGGGCCTGGAACTGGTTCTTCTGGAGCTCGTTCTGCGCGGTCAGGCCCTGCTGCTGCATGACGTTTTTCAGGCTGATCGCCTGCATCACCGCTTCGGGCGCCCGCGTTTCGTTCAGCGTCAGCTGCTTGACCTCGATCCCGTAGGGCGACAGCCGCTCCTCGATCAGCCGCTGGGCCCGGGCCACGACCTCGGCCTTCTTGGGGCCGATGATGTCGGCGATCGCCTCGTGGCCCACCACCTCCTGCAGCGCCTGCCGGATCGCCTGCTTCACGTAGCCGTGCTGAATGGTGGCGATGTCGGTCCGGAACGTCTGGTACAGCTTGGGCACCGCCGCCGGATTCAGCTCGAAGGACATCGACACGTCGAGCGACAGCGGCTGGCCCTCGACCGAGTTGACGTTGATTTCATCATTGCGCGGCGAACCCTCGCTCGGCGTCCGCGCCAGCAGCAGCGTCTGCATGAACACGGGGTACTCGACGATGCCCGTAGTCAGTGGATTGCGTGCGTGGAGTCCCGGGCCCAGCGCCTGCACGTCCACGCCGCCGCCGGCCCGGTGGATCACGATGCCGACGTAGCCGGGGTTCACGTAGGTCATGGACGACGCGGTGAGCAGGATGAGCAGGATCACGCCGATGACAACGGCGACGAGCCGCATCAGGCCCCGTCCGCTGCCGTTCCCGAGCCGACTGCCGAGCGAGCTACCCATGGATGGCCTCCTTGTAGCAGACGGGGCAGAGCCGGTCGCCCGAGGGAAGGCGGACCATCTCGTCCTCGCGCTGCGCCCCATGGAAGGGGCAGGTCAGCTCGAGCTCCTGCTCGAGGCGCTTGCGGTTCCGTGTCTCGCGGATCCGCCTGCCGAGCGGCGTGAACGCCACCGCGGCATAAAAAAGGAGAGCGGCCATCGCCGCGACGATCGCGACGAACAGCACGCCCTCCATGAGGATCCCGACCATTTCCCCCGCCTTTGCCCGCGTGACGCCGAGTGGCCGGCCGTCATCACGGAGGTTGCACCCCGAGAGTTTCGCCGCCGCGGCGGCCGTGAACGGCGCTCTCTGGTGTGCCCGGAATATAGTCCCCTTTCACCCACGCGTTAGTGGCGTGGCAACATCATCCTTCCCATGGACTTACCCTGAGCTCGCCCAGCCCTTCGACGCCACCAGCTCGCGCACGATGTCCTCGCTGGTCCGGTCTGCCGCCTCCGCGGCGAAGTTGGTGACGACGCGATGCCTGAGCACCGCGAGCGCCACACTCCTCACGTCGTCGAGGTCGGCCATGGGCCGCCCGGCCAGCGCCGCGCGCGCCTTGGCGCCCAGCACCAGATACTGGGACGCGCGTGGACCCGCGCCCCAGTCGACGTATTCGCGCACCAGGGGCGGTGAGTCGCCGTCGCCGGGGCGTGTCATCCGGGCCAGCGCCACCGCCGCACGAATCAGCCCGCGTGACACCGGGATCCGCCGCACCAGCGCCTGCATCGCCAGGAGGGTCTTCGCGTCCAGCACCGGCTCGAGCCCCCCCCGCACGGAGCCGGTGGTCTGCTCGACGATCGCCTCTTCTTCCGCGCGGCTCGGATACGCCACCCTGAGCTCCAGCATGAACCGGTCGAGCTGGGCTTCGGGCAGCGGGTAGGTGCCCTCCTGCTCGATGGGATTCTGGGTCGCGAGGACGAAAAACGGGTCGGGCAGGGGGTAGGTCGTCCCGCCGGCGGTGACCTGGTGCTCCTGCATGGCCTGCAGGAGCGCGGCCTGGGTCTTGGGCGGTGTCCGGTTGATCTCATCGGCCAGTACGACGTTGGCGAAGAGCGGGCCATGAATGAAGCGGAACGCCCGCCGTCCCGTCGTGAGGTCCTCTTCGATGATGTCGGTGCCGGTGATATCACTCGGCATCAGGTCGGGGGTGAACTGGACCCGGTTGAACGACAGGTTGAGCGCCTCCGCCACCGTCTGCACCATCAGCGTCTTGGCCAGCCCGGGGACGCCGATCAGGAGCGCATGGCCCCCCGACAGCACCGCAGTGAGGATCCCCTCAACCACGTCAGCCTGGCCCACGATCCGCCGCGCGACCTGGGCCTTGAGCCGCCCGACGGCTGAGACGAGCTGGGACAGCTGCTGAACATCATCCTGGGGCGCGGTGGTCGGTGCGGCGGTCATGAGTTCCTGGCAGACAGGGCTTCGAAAACGGGACTTCCCACGCGTACGCGGAAGGGAGGACCGAAGTTGCACCAAACCTAATCGGGAATTGCTTGCGAAATATTTCACAAGCGCCTAGTTTTGCGTCGTTATGGCGGCCCACAATCCTGGTTCGGACATCGGTGCGGGTTACCGCTACCTCGGGGTGTGCCTGACACTGGCCGGCGCGGTAATCCTGTTTACGGCCGGCGGCTACGGCCTGGATCGCTGGCTTGGAACGTTGCCGGCCGGCACGATCATCGGAGCGCTGGCGGGGACCGGACTGGGGTTCTTCAGCGTGTTCCGGCGACTGAACGCCGAGCAGGCCGCCAGGAAGCAGACCCGCCCGTGATGAAGACCCTCATCCTCGGCGTGGCGCTAGTGGCGGCGGTCACGATGGCGCTCTATCTCTGGATGGGGCCTCCGGCGGTAGTACCGGCACTCGTGTTCGGCGGGATCGCCACGCTTATTCAGCTGGCCGCCACCCGGCTGGGGCGCGGGAGCGAGTCGGCGCCGCTCGGCCGCTTTCTGCAGCAGCACGCGGCCGGAACCGGCCTTCGGCTGCTGGGGGTGGTGCTGATTCCGGTTGCGGTCCTGGCGCGGCGGGACATCTTCCCGCCGATTCCGGCGGCGTTCGCCTTCGTCGCGGTCCTCATCCCGTTGCTCTTCATGGAGATCCGGCTGGCACGATGATTCAGGAATCCGGCAAGCTCAACATCGGCGAGATGGTGCTGCACCATACGGCTGACGCCTGGACGCTCGACTTCGAGCCGTTCGGCGTCATCCATCTGCCGCGCTGGCCAGATATTCACATGGCGGGCATGACGCTGAACCTGTCACCCACCAAGCACGTGGTGTTTCTGGTGCTGGCCGCGACGCTGGTATTCCTGGTCCTCTGGCTTGGCGCGCGGGCAATCGAGCGCCAGCACCGGCTGGGCAAGGCGCCGAAGGGCTTCGGCAACGCGGTGGAAGCGATGGTGCTCTACGTCCGCAGCGAAATCGCCATCGCCAACATCGGTCACGAGGGCTCGCGCTACGCCCCCTTCATCCTCACCCTCTTCTTCCTGGTGCTGTTCGCCAACCTGCTCGGATTGCTCCCGTGGGGCTCCTCCGCCACGGGCAATCTCGCCGTCACGGCGGCGCTGGCGCTGATGGTCTTCATCGCGGTCGAGGTGGGCGGCTTCGTCAAGCTGGGCCCCAAGGGCTACCTGCACACGATCTTTCCCCAGGTTCCCGGACTCTCGGGTGCCGGCGGGGCGGTGATGTCGGTGGCGATGGCTCCCATCGAGATCCTGGGCAAGCTGGTCAAGCCGTTCGCGCTGGCGGTCCGTCTGTTCGGCAACATGACGGCGGGCCACTTCGTGATCCTGTCGCTGTTCGGCATCATTTTTCTCTTCGGGCAGCTCTACATCTGGAACGTCGGCATCGGCCTGGTCACGGCGGTCCTGGTCACCGGGATCATGATGCTCGAGCTGATCGTGGCACTCCTGCAGGCGTATGTCTTCGCGCTGCTGAGCTCGGTGTTCATCGGGCTGATGCAGCACGAGCACTAGGAGCCGCCCGCGCGCGACGCGCGGCTCCGTTCGTAGCCGGCCGAATGGCCGGCGATACCCGCTGCCGGATCGGCACTGGCGGGCTCCGGGATCCGCGGCGCGGGAGACGCGGCGGCTGACCGGATCGGCGCCCATGGCAAGGAATTCTCCCACTTCGCAAGGACGACCACATGCTGAACCTGCTCATGCTGTTCCAGGACGCGGTCCCGGCCGGGGTTGAAGTCGCCCGCAACACGAATGCACTCCTCGGCGCCGGCATCGGCATCGGCCTCGCCGTCCTCGGCGCCGGCCTCGGCCTCGGCCGCATCGGCGGCTCGGCGGCCGAAGCGATCGCGCGCCAGCCGGAAGCGGCCGGCGAGATCCGCGGCGCCGCGCTGCTCATCGCCGTGCTGCTCGAAGGCGCGACGATCATCGCGCTCGTGTTCGCCCTGCTGTTCAAGCTCATCTGACGGACTGACCATGCCGATGGCACTGCTCGCGCTGGCCGCCCCGGAAGGCGCCGGCGCACCGACCTCCCCGTTCCAGGTGAATCCCGGTCTCGCGATCTGGACCTGGCTGGTCTTCATCACGCTCTTCTTCCTGCTGAAGAAGTTCGTGTGGCCGTCGATCCTGAAGGCCACGGAAGAGCGCGAGCAGGCCATCGAGCGTCAGCTCGCCGATACCGCCCGCATGCAGGCGGAGGCGGCGCAGCTGCTGGAGGAGCACAAGAAGCTGGTGGCGGATGCGCGCACCTCGGCGCACGGTCTCATCGCCGAGGCCAAGGGAATGGCGGAAAAGGAGCGGACGGTGGCGATGGAGAAGACCCGGCAGGAGCAGGAAGAGCTGCTGGCCCGCGCCCGACGCGAAATCGGCGCCGAGCGGGACCGTGCGGTGCAGGAGCTCCGCCGCGAGGCGGTGGATCTCTCGCTCGCCGCGGCGTCGAAGCTCATCGGCCAGCGGCTCGAGAGCGATGCCGACCGGACGCTCGTCATGAACTACCTGAACACGCTGGAGCCCACGCATTGAGCGCGGCGACGATCGCCCGGAATTACGCCGAGGCGCTCTTCGATCTCGGTGAGGGCAGCGGGCGGACGGCGGAGTACGCCGATCTGATCGATGCCGTCGCCGCCGCGATCCAGCACTCGCCCGAGGTGCAGGCGGTGCTGATGTCGCCGCGGGTGCCGAAGGCGGCCAAGTCCCGGCTGCTCAGCGAGGCGCTCAAGTCGGCGCCGCGCGAGTTCGTGCTCTTCCTGCAGGCGGTGGTGCAGCGCGGGCGGCACGGGCTGCTGCGCGAGATCGCGCGGGAACACGCAGCCCTGGTGGACGTGAAGCACAACCGGATCCGCGCGGGCGTGACGCTGGCGCGGACGCCGGATGCGGCGCTCGAAACAAGCATCACCGAGGCGCTGAGCCGGATGCTGGGCAAGGAAGTCATCGCCCGCTTCAGCACCGATCCGGCGATTCTCGGCGGCACGATCGTCCGCGTCGGCGACCGGATCTACGACGGCTCGATCCGCCGGCGGATGACCAAGCTGAGGCGGCAGCTGCTCGTCCGGTAGGACCGGCGCATCGGCAGCGTCGAAACGATCCCCCGGGCAGGGCCGTCCGGGGGATCGTGCCGTTATGTTTCCGGCCGCGGCCGTCGTCAGCGACACCACCTCCAGACTTCCGAGCCCATGCTTCTGCCACTCGCGCTCCTCGCGCTCGCCGCCCAGCAGCCGTCCCGCGCCGCCGATCCCCGCGCGCCGTACTGGCAGCAGCAGGTCGCCTACCGCATCAGTGCCAGCCTGGACGAGCCGAGCGGCGTGCTCAGCGGGCACGAGGCGATCGTCTACGTGAATCACTCGCCCGACACGCTGGCGACCTTCTCACTCCATCTCTATCTGAACGCCTTTCGCCCCGGCTCCCGCTGGGCCGACGCCGATTCCGTCGAAGGCAACCGCCGCTTCAATGATCTCCGGGATCCCGACTTCGCCTTCAATCATGTGAGCGACGTCCGGATCATGGGACAGCCGGTCACGGCGGTGTATCCGTTCGCGCCCGACAGCACGATCGTTCGCTACACCTTGCCGCGGCCCCTCGCGCCGGGCGATTCGATGACGGTCGAGATGGGCTGGGACGCGCGCCCGTCGACCACGCCGCGCCGGCAGGGCCGGCGCGGGCGGCGGTTCGACTTCGCGCAGTGGTATCCCAAGGTCGTGGTGTATGACCGATATGGCTGGGAAGAACACCCGGTCTACCCGGCGGGCGAGTTCTATGGCGAGTTCGGCTCCTTTCTCGTCTCCCTGGACGTGCCGGCCGATCAGGTCGTGGGCGCGACCGGCGTCGCCCTGTGCGGCGATCCCGGATGGGACAAGGCCAACCGCACGCCGGCGACGCCGGTGGACTATCAGCGCGATTTCTATCACGTGGATGCCGCCGCCCTCGGCGCCGACTGCACGGCCCGCGCCGCCGGGCGAAAGACGATCGTCTGGTACGCACGCGACGTGCACCACTTCGCGATGTCGCTGAATCCCGATTATCGGTACGAGGGCGGCCGGTACAACGACGTCGCCGTGCACGTCCTGTATCAGCCCGGCGACGAGAAGAGCTGGGGCGGCGGCATCGCCGTGAAGCGCACCGAGACGGCGCTCGCCTGGCTGGACCAGCTGTATGGGAAGTTCGAGTGGCCCCAGATCACCAACGTCCACCGCATCGAAGGTGGCGGCACCGAGTTCCCGATGATGATCCACGACGGCTCGGCCGACCAGGGGCTGATCGTCCACGAGCTGGGCCACAACTACACGATGGGCATCCTCGCCAACAACGAATGGCGCGAGGGCTATCTCGATGAGGGCTTCACCAGTTTCCAGTCCACCTGGTTTGCCGAAGCGGCGGGCCGGAAGGGCGGCTATGAGAACACCGAAGCCGGCATCCTCGGGCTCGACCTCGACGGGGCGTCGGAACCGACCAGCCTGGTCAGCGAGGACTACAAGGATTTCACCAGCTACAACATCATGATCTACTCGCGGGGTGAGCTGTTCTACCAGCAGCTCCGCTACATCGTCGGCGATCAGACGATGCGCCGCATCCTCCGCACCTACTACGACCGCTGGAAGCTGAAGCACGTGGATGAGGATGCCTTCCGCTCGGTGGCGGAAGAGGTCTCGGGCAAGGACCTCTCGACCTTCTTCGGCCAGTGGCTGCACGACGTGGTGCTGTACGATTACAAGGTGGGCCGGGTAGATCGCCAGCGGATCGCCGGCGGGCGCTGGCGCACGCGCGTCGAGGTGGTGCGGCTGGCGCCCGGGCGGATACCGGTGGAGGTCGCCGCGATCGCGGGCACCGACACCACGGTCGTGCGCACGCCGGGGCTGGCCACGCGAGAGTGGGTGGTGCTGGAGACGGCACACGAGCCGGGCGCCATCGTCGTCGATCCGCGCGTGCGGGCACACGACTGGAACATGCTCAACAACTATCGCGCGCTCGGATTTCGCCCGCTCACGCTGGTGTTCGGCCCGGGTCGCGCGCCGGACCTCTACCTCGACACCTATCTCAGCGGTCGGTCCCGCCGTGACCGGATGACCCTCGGCGTCGCTCCCGCGGTCTGGTACAACGACGTCGGCGGCCTCACGGTCGGGCTCCGTACCCGGAACGACTATCTGGGCCGCTTCGAGCAGGACCGGCTGATGATCTCCCAGTCCACCGGTGCGGCCAACCCCTCGACGGTGACGGACCGGAAGGACTTCGACTTCGATCTGCGGCTGCGGAACCCGGTCTGGCTCCGCTCACCCGGCATGTCGCAGACGCTCGACGCCTTCCGCATCGAAGGCCGGCTCGGAGGCCGTCTGGCGTTCGACAAGACGACGCGCGCGCACCTCGGGTTCGGGCCGACGCACACCCTCGGCGCCTCCGCCATGTGGGTCAGCACCCAGAAGATGGCCTACCTCGACCCGCGGGCCTGGGAGAACGCCGGCACCGTCGAGGGCGAGCTGCACGCCGCCACCGGCACCCGCAGCGGGAAGTGGGGCCTCACGGCACGCACGTCGGTCGGCGGCGGCCTGGCCTACATGAACCCCGGGCCGGGTGTCCGCGCGGCCAACCGGTACGATGTGCAGGGCTACTTCCGCGGCACCATCGAGGCGACGGCCAGGCGCCCGCTGGGCCGGAAGCTCAACCTCGGCCTGCGATTCTACGCCGGGACCGCGCTCGCCAAGGACACGGTCGTCCGCCAGCGCCGGATTTATCTCGGCGGCGCCGATCCGTATGAGCAGCTGCACAATCCGTTCACCCGCTCGGTCGGCTCGCTCTTCCGCCAGGAGCACGTGCAGTACCAGGTGCCGGGCGGCGCCGGGCTCCGGGGCTACGATCCGATGCTGAGTGCGCTGAGCGCCGTCGCCGTCAACCTCGATCTCGAGCGCCAGGTGATCGCGCGCCCGCGAGCAAAGCTGTTCCGATCCGTGGGCATCGCCGTCTTCGCCGATGCCGCGCTGGCCGATGGCGACTTTTCGGAGCGGCCGAGCGGAACCGCTCCCCGGGTTGGCGGGGACGCGGGTGTCGGCATTCGCGCGACGCACCGGATCGGCACCACCCAGTTCGTTACCCGCTTCGACATGCCGCTGTACGTCGGCTTCGGCTACCTGGCCCATGATCAGGTCACCGGCAAGCGGTTCGGCTGGCGCTGGACCTTCAGCTTCCAGCCGCCATACTGAGCCGGGAGTGCACTGATGGAGTTCGGCGGCACCGGCGGGCGCCGCGAGATTCTCCGCACCGCGCTGGACCGGTGGATCGGCCAGGTCGTCGAGCGGACGGAGGAGCGCTTTGCACCGCGCCACTACTTCCGCCCGCCCGGGGCGCTGCCCGAGATCGGCTTCCTCGCCGCCTGTACCCGCTGCGGCGCCTGCATCGACATCTGTCCCTCGAGCGCGATCATGCCGGTCCGCACCGAGGGCGGGCTCGCGGCGGGGACGCCGTATATCGACCCCGGCCTGCAGCCCTGTACGGTCTGCCCCGACATGCCCTGCGCCGTTTCCTGTCCGACCGAGGCGCTGACGGTGCCCGAGCGGGGCTGGTCCGGTTATCGTCTGGGGCGGCTGGAGCTGATTCCCGAGCGGTGCATCACCTTCCAGGGAACGCCGTGCACCGCGTGCGCCGATGCCTGCCCAGTGGGCGCCGCGGCACTTTCCATCGACGAGGCGGGCCATCCGGTGATCCGTCGCGAGGGGTGCGTGGGCTGCGGCATCTGCGTTCGCGCCTGCGTGACGTCGCCGTCATCCTATGTTCTGACCAAAGCGGAGGGGTAATGCCGGACGTGCCGTACAAGGTGGAGAAGCCCTGGGGGTACGAGCTGGTGTGGGCCCGAACGCCGCAGTACGTGGGCAAGGTGCTGCACGTGAAGGCCGGCCACGTGCTCAGTCTCCAGTATCACAATCACAAGGACGAGACGATGCACGTGCTCACCGGCGAGCTGATCCTGCGGACGAAGCAGGGCGACCAGCTCGTCTCCCGCGCCTTCCGGGCGGGTGAGAGCGCGCACATTCCGCCGACGCTGGTGCACCAGATCGAGGCAGTCGTGGACAGCGACGTGCTGGAGGCCTCCACCGATCATCTGGACGATCTGGTACGCCTCGAAGACCGATACGGGAGGGGTTGAGATGCAGGTCATCATTCCGCTGGCGGGCAAGGGCACCCGGCTTCGGCCGCATACTCACCTGGTGCCGAAGGCGCTGCTCAAGGTGGCCGGCCGGCCGGTGATGGACTGGGTGATGGACCGGCTTGCGGGACTCGACGTCGAGGAGCTGATCTTCATCACCGGCCATCTCCAGGACCAGATCGAGTCGTACGCGCGGAGCCGCTACCCGATTCCGTCCCGGTTCATCGAGCAGAAGGTGCAGGACGGCACCGCCGGCGCGGTCAACCTGGCACGCCCCCATGTGCACGGGCCGGTGCTGATCATTTTCGTGGACACCGTCTTCGAGGCCGACCTGACGCTGATCAACCGCACCGACGCCGACGGAATCATCTGGGCCAAGGAGGTCGAGGACTACCAGCGCTTCGGCGTGGTCGTCACCGACAAGGACGGGTTCATGACCAGGATCGTCGAGAAGCCGTCCACGCCGATTTCGAAGCTGGCCAACATCGGGCTGTACTACATCCGCGATGTCGAGAGTCTCTGGCAGGGCATCGATGCCGCGCTGGCGGCGCCCGCGAACAGGGGCGAATACTATCTGACCGACGCCTTCCAGTGGATGATCGAGCACGGCAAGCGGATTCTCACCGCCGAGGTCGGCGGGTGGTACGACTGCGGCAAGCTCGATACGCTGCTGGAGACCAACGAGGTCCTGCTCGCCCAGGGCGCCGCGCGCCGGCGCGAGTTTCCCGGCGTGACGATCCACGACCCGGTGCTGATCGAGGAGGGTGTGACGATCGAGCGGAGCACCATCGGTCCCAACGTCACCCTCGAAGCCGGCGCGAAAGTCGTCGGCAGCACGCTGACGCACACCGTCGTCGGCCGGGACACTACCGTGACCGACGCCACGCTCGACCGCTCGATGCTGGGCAACCGGGTGACGCTGTCCGGTGTGACCGGCTCCGTGAGTCTGGGAGACGACGCCGAAGTGATCGCCTAGGGTGAGCGCCGTCAACGAGCTCTGCCGCTCGTATCTCGACGCCCGCCGCCATCTCGATCCCGCCGAGGCGAGCGGGGCTGGCGCCACCGAGTACGACGCGCGCCTCGGCCGGTTCGATGCCGAGTCGATGCGGGAGCACCTGGCCGCGTTCCGCGCGCTGGCGGGCGCGGCGGAGGAGCTCGAAGTCGAGAACGTGCAGCAGGAGATCGACCGGACCGCGCTGCTCGACGACATGCGGGTGGCCGTGTTCCGCTTCGAGCACGAGCGGCCGCACGAGCGAAATCCGGAGTTCTGGCTTTCCCACCTCTTTCAGTCCCTCTACACGCTGCTGGCCCGCGCCGATGGCCACCACGCCGAGCGGGCACCGGCCGCGCTCGAGCGGCTTCGAGCCGCCCCGAAGTTTCTCGATGCCGCTCGCGAGACGCTCAAGCAGCCGCCATCCGTCTTCGTCGACACCGCCCTCGGCTCTCTCGGCGGTGGCGGGGAGCTCGTTGTCCAGGTGGCCTCGACCTTCGGGGCTGCCGCGCCCGCGCTGGTGCCCGAGATCAACGAGGCGGCCGCCGCGACTCTGGCGGCGCTCAAGGGCTTCGGCGCGGCGCTGGGCAGCGAGATCACGCCGAGCGACGATCCGCTCGCCTTCGCCGCGGGGGAGGCGCAGTTCGAGCGCCGGCTGCATCACGAGCATGCGCTGACCGGCGGGGCGCCCGAGATCTGGCGCTACGGACTGCACCTCCAGGACGAGATCGAGGCGGAGATCACGCAGCTGGCTGCCACGCTCGAACCGGGACGCCACTGGAGGGATGTGGCCGAGCGGGCGCGCGAGCGGGGCAGGGTGCCGCACGACGTGATGCTCGCCACCTACCGCGACCAGGTCCGCGACGCCGAGCGATTCGTGCGGGAGCACGGCGTCGTGCCGGTTCCCGACGGGCCGGTCGCCGTGGTGCCCACGCCGCCGTTTTTGACGGCGCTGGTGCCGTTCGCCGCCTACGATCCGCCGCCGGTCGAGCTGCCCGACCGCACCGGCCGCTTTTACGTCACCGTTCCCCAGGCGGCCCCTGCCGGCGGCTCCAGCGAACAGGCACTCGAGCACTGCGCGTTCGAGATCCCCTCGCTGGTGGTGCACGAGGCCTATCCCGGTCACCATCTGCAGCTCCTCACCGCGCACGCACTCGACTCCGAAGTCCGCCGCCACTTGTGGACGCCGCTCACGGTCGAGGGCTGGGCGCTC
Source organism: Gemmatimonadales bacterium (assembly GCA_038321865.1). GTDB lineage: Bacteria > Gemmatimonadota > Gemmatimonadetes > Gemmatimonadales > GWC2-71-9 > JAICUF01. Next base: position 13,914 of record JBBQFH010000021.1, on the reverse strand, counting down.
TACTGCGAGTCGCTGATGGCGCAGGCGGGGTTCTTCAAGGAGCCGGAGGTGCGGCTGTTCCACCTGATCAGCCTCTTCTGGCGCGCCGTTCGCATCACGCTCGACGTCGGCCTCCACACGCGAGGCATGACACCGCTCGAGGCGGTGAACGACCTGGCCGGCCGCCTCCCGATGCAGCGCCGGAACGCCGAAGCCGAGGTGCGGCGCTACTGTGCGATGCCGACGTATAACCTGTCGTATGCCGTCGGCCGCCGGGAGATTCTCCGGCTCCGCGATTCCTACCGCGAGCGCGCCGGCTCGGCATTCCGGCCGGAGGCCTTTCACGCCGAGCTGCTGAGCTACGGCGGACTCCCTGTGTCGCTGTCGCGATGGGGGATGGGGTTGTAACCGCTCGCACACACTTCACCGCCGCTGCGATATTACCATTAGGCAGCGACGCTCCCACCTCTAACCAGCGACGGTCCCCCGATGAGGATCACGGTCCTCACCCACGCCGAGAAGGAAAACGCCCCCGCCAAGGACTTCGACGAAGTCGTCGGCCAGGTGTCGCGCGCGCTCCGGAAGCTCGGGCACCGCGTCTCGGTGCTCGGCGTGCACGCCGATGTCAAGCGAATGATCGCGGGGCTTTCGCGACGGAAACCGGAGCTGGTCTTCAACCTGGCCGAGATGTTCGGCGACAACGTCTCCGGCGACATGCTGGTGGCGGCGGTGCTGGAGACACAGGGTTTGCGCTACACCGGCAGCGGCCCCGGCGAGCTGTACCTGAGCCAGGACAAGGGGCTCAGCAAGAAGCTGCTGGGGTACGAGGACGTCATGTATCCCCGCTTCGCCGTCTTCTCCAAGACCGCCTCCGACTTCGAAACTGGCGGCAACCGCCGGATGCCGCTCTTCGTCAAGCCGCTGCGCGCCGACTCCTCCATCGGTATCGGCGGGGACTCGCTGGTGCACGATGCCGCCACGCTCATGAAGCGGGTCGCCTCCATTCACAAGGATGTGGACGACGCGGCGCTGGCCGAGGAGTACATCGAGGGGCGGGAGTTCTACGTGGGCGTCCTGGGCAACGGAGTGCCGATGGCCCTGCCGCCGATCGAGGTCGACTTCACCGGCTTTCCGGAGGGCGCGCCCAAGATCCTCGGCAGCCGGGCCAAGTGGGAAAAGCGGAGCGCGGAATACAAGGGCACCAAGTCGGTGCTGGCCGACATCCCGGACGAGCTCAAGGCCAAGCTGCAGAAGGTGTCGCTCGCGGCGTACCGTGCGCTCCGGGTCCGCGACTACGGCCGGGTGGACCTCCGCTTCACCAACACCGGCGAGATCTACGTGCTGGAGGTGAACGCGAGCTGCTATCTCGAGAAGACCGGCGAGTTCGCCATGGCGGCGAGCGCGGCGGGGATCGAGTACGTCGATCTGATCGGGAAGATCGTGGGATCGGCGGTGGCGCGGTACCGGCGCTAGGCTCCCATCTTCCAACGGCATGACCCGCTGGGCCGGACGAGCCTACGGCAGGTACCGGCCCCGGTGCACGTGATTCATTGCCAGCGCCGTCACCAGAGTGGTGAGCGCAATCATGGCCGACACCTCACGGGCCTCGGGGTAGCCGAGCCGGAGATGCCCGGCGCGGTCGGTGAGGTGGCGGACCAGGGGACGGGTCCGCTCCGGGAAGTGCCCGGTCCAGCGGTACACATTTGCCATCAGCTCGGTTTCGACCCGCGCGATCAGCCCCGCCGCCGGCCGGAGCAGGGCGACATCCGCATCCGGGTCGTCGAGGTCCTCGAAGATCGCGCGCAGCGCCCCGTCCAGTCCCGGCGGCATATCCGCCCCCTCGGCCGCCGCGGAGCCATAGAACTGCTCGACCGAGTATTCCAGCTCGCCGACGTCCTCGTCCAGCTCATCGTCGGTGACGTAGGGATCCTGCTCGCTCAGCTCGGCCATGACGCGGGTGCAGTATTCCAGCTTGGCGCACGCGATCGGCCAGCCGCCGTACTCGGCGCGCCAGTCGAATCCCGGCGTCATCCAGACGGCGAAGGTTTCCGCCCAGTCCTCGTCCGGATGCTTCTGGGCGTACCAGCCGGGCAGGTGCCGCACGTAGCGGCGGCTGAACGGCTCCGGATGATATTCCTCCTCGTACGGCTGGGTGATCGAGCCGAAGAGCCGGACCCACTCCTCACGATCGTAGAGACGGTAGGCATAGTTGACCACATGCCCCATCTCGTGCCGGAGGTAGCGCAGGATATCGGCGCGGTTGAAGCCCTCGACGTGGCCCACCCGCTCTGCCTGGAGCGCGGTGAGGTCGGCCCGCGCCAGGTAGAACGGGACCGCGATCGCCGTCGTCTCGAACGGCACGCCCCACTCCGTCGAGAGGTAGAGCCTGGGCCGGAGGCGGTGGATGCCCGCCTGCTCCAGCTCGGCCTCGAACTCCGCCACGATCGGCTCGAGCCGCGTCCCCGCGATCTGGAGACCCATGTCCCGGATCGGCGTGGACCACAGATTCGTCTCGTGAAACCGCGTGCTCTCGGTCATTCGGGGGCCTCAGGGTGCGTTCCCCGCAAACATACACCGGCAGGCGGGAAAGCCATGAGGCGCGCGCGGTGCGCCGCTGCTTCCCTTCTCGCCGTCGCCGGGCTCTCAGCCGGGCTGCAGGCGCAGCGCCCCGCCGATCGCCACCAGCTGGAGCGCCTGCGGGATTCGCTCGCCGCAACGACCGACAGCGCCGCTCTCACGGCCGCGGCCAGGCTCAGCATGGTGTCATCCGACTCCGAGGCGCAGGCACTGGGCCAGCTGCGCCGCGGCTTCTTCGAGCTGCGGCTGGCGGAGCTGGGGAATACCCGCCGTTATCGGCGGGCCGAGTCGGCCTTCAATGCCTCCGCCCGGCTGGAGCCTTCATGGCCCTATCCGCCGTTTGGCCGGGCACTCGCCAAGTACGGCATCTCCCAGGCGCTGGAGGCGGAGCCGCTCGAGCTGGGGACCCAGGTCGGAATGGGCGCGTTGGACGATGCCGTCACTGCCCTCACCGCGGCGCTCGCGGCCGACCCCTCGTTCGCGCCGGCACTCGGCGCGATGGGACGGTTCGCCCAGCGGTTCCGGCGGCCGGATTTCTGGCAGCGCTCGCTCATGGCGGCGCGCCGCGCCGATTCCACCGCGCGCCGGCGGCCGGAGGTGCTGCTCGCCCTCGGCCGGCTGGAACGGGAAGCGGGCAGCCCCGATTCGGCGGCCGCGGCGTTCGCCGCCTATCTCGCCGCAGGCGGGAACCGCGGCCTCGGGCTGCTCGAGCTGGCGCGGACGCGCCTCGCGGCCGGCGGCCCTGGCGGTGATTCGGCGTACTACGCCGGCGCGGCCGACGACGACACGCTGGCGGTCCGGGGCTACCGGAACGACATCGCCGTCATGCTCGCCAACGACGAGCTGGCGGCCTTCGACACCACCCGCGGGGCGGAGCGCGCGGCCTGGCTCCGGAACTTCTGGACCGACCGCGACCGGCTGGACCTGCGCTCTCCCGGCGAGCGCCTGCCTGAGCACTATCGCCGGCTGGCCTACGCGCGCAGGAATTTCGGGCTCACCGTCACCCGGCGCTACTATCCCATCGGCTGCATCTACCGATCCGGCAGCATGGACTTCGACGACCGCGGCATCATCTACATCCGCCAGGGCGAGCCGACGGTCCGGCTCAAGACCTATCTCTTCCAGATCATGCCGAACGAATCGTGGCGCTATGCGCGCGCCGATGGCGATCTCCTGTTCCATTTCGGCGCGCCATCGGCCGTGGACGACTACCGGCTGTTCTCCAGCGTGCTGGAGCTCTTCGGTGCCTGCCGGCCCGAAACGAGACAGTTGGATGCCAGTCAGGCCGTCACGGTGTCCGACATGTACCTCTCCCGCCAGACCCTGAGTCCCATGTACGCCAGGCTCAGCGCCTGGGCGGGAACGATCGCCGGGGCGGAGCTCGCGCGCGAGGAGGCACGGATCGGCGCCGCCAGTATCGCCGTGGGTACGAGGACCGATGCCTACGAACGCGGCTTCGCCCGCGCCCTCCCCGCGGCGATCAGCCTCGCGGCCGTCGGCCGCGAGGGAAGCCGCACCCTGGTGCATGTGATCTACGGGCTCGGCGGGGAGGGGCTGACGGGAATGCTGCAGAATGGATCGTGGCGCTATCCGGTGCGACTCCGGTTCGTGGCCTTCGATTCCGCGGGAAGAGTCGTCGCATCGGCCGACACCGCCGTGATCCTCACGACCGACGCGGCCGTACCGGCGCGCGCCATGCTCTTCGGGCGGTTCGCCCTCCCGGTGCCACCCGGCCGCTGGCGCTACCGGCTCTCGCTTCAACAGGGAGACAGCAGCGGCGTCGTGACGCCGCGGGACACCCTGAGCGTCGGCCGCTACGACGGCCCGCTCTCCATGAGCGACCCAGTGCTGGGCTGGCGGCCCATCGCCCTCAACTGGGCACGCGGGGCGGACACCGTCTTCTTCAGCCCGTTCCACCGCTACTTCGGAGCGACCGAGCTCGAGTTGTACTACGAGGTGTACGGCATGCCATCCGGCGCCGCCTATCAGACCGACGTGCTGGTCGCCGAGAAAAAGGGAACCCGCGCCGGGCCGGCCGGCGTCAGGCTCCGCTTCGGCGGCGTGGCCGGCGAAGGCGTGACCAGCGGACGGCGGACGCTCGACCTCCGCCAGTTCAAGCCTGGCGCCTACTGGCTCGATCTCGTCGTGACGGACGCCACCGGCCATCAGGTGCGGCGGCGGACCTGGTTCGAAGTGAAGCCCGCGGCAAAGGCGCCCGGGCAGGCAATTACGCCTTTGGCCGACCCAGCCGCCCCGCGACCACCCAGTAGATGAGCAGCCCTCCGCCCACAAAGACCAGCACGAGCCCCGGCAGAATCGGCGAGTCATTGCGGTAGGGCAGGAACTGGATGAGCACCAGTGCGAGCCCCGCCGACACCGCCACGATTCCCCACTTGAGGGCGCCGTAGATGCCGAGGTCGTCGCGGACCTCGGGGGTGACCGCGCGGACGACTTCGGCGGTCACGCCGGCCTCGATCAATCGCCGGCGTGTCCGGCCATCCGAGATGACGCGCGCAAGGCCGAGCGTGGCCACGACGACGCTGACGAACAGACTGATGGGGATGATGGTCTCGATGCCCATGCTGGTTTCCGTATCGTGAGGGTGATCAGAGCCGGCCGGCCATGAGCATGGCAAGCCGCTTCTCGGCCGCGAGCTCACGAGCCCCGCCGCCGCGGTTCTGGCCGACGTCCACAATCAGTGCGGCCTGGCCCTTCCGGAATGCGATCTGGCCCTTGGCGTGAAAGGCCTCGTCGCCGATTCCGGACAGGCTCTGATAGCCCTCATCACCAGTGAGCGACTGGCGATACTGCGCGAACAGCCGGGCCGCGTCTGCGCCGAGGGCGTAACGGAAGTAGCTGACCTCGGTCCCGTAGGCGCAGTGCTCGCCCTGAACCTGCCGCCCCAGCAGCGGCATGGTCATGACATTTCCCCGGCCGGCCGGCACGGAGGCCCCCAGGGCCGTGGCCGCCTCCTGTCGAGTCATGAGGTTGCAGGGACTGGCTGGCTCGCGCGCGCGAAGCTGGGGCTGCGCCAGTCCGCCGAGTCCGAGCAGGAGGACGGCCGACGCGGTGACCGACGGGTATGGCTGCATTTAGTGCCTCTTTCGTCATGAGGTGATTCTGCTATATACCGTGGCAGTTGCCGAGCGTCCATCCCGCCGGAGATCCACCATGACCACATCGATCCCACCAGAGCCCGGCGTTCCCGCGACAGTCAAGGGTCTCTCCGTCGTCTCGCTGTTCAACGACTTCGCCAGCGAGATGGTGTACCCGCTCCTTCCGGCGTTCATCTCGCACACCCTGGGCGGAAGCGCCACCCTCGTCGGCGCGCTCGACGGTGCTGCGGATCTCACCTCGGCCGCGCTCAAGTGGATCAGCGGCCGGTTGGCTGATCGTCCGGGGTGGCGGCGTCCGCTCATCCTCGTCGGCTACGCGACGGCGGTTCTCGTCCGTCCGCTGATCTCGGTCGCATCGGCGGCGTGGCAGGTGGTCGGGTTTCGGGTGGTGGACCGGGTGGGCAAGGGGATTCGCACGCCCCCGCGCGATGCGCTGATCGCCGAGGTGACGCCGCCGCCGCTCCGCGGGCGCGCGTTCGGTTTTCACCGGGCCGCCGATCATTTCGGTGCCGTCGTCGGCTCGCTCGCGGCCTGGTATCTCCTTCGCCGGGGCGCCGACGTGCGGGCCGTCATTCAGTGGAGCATCGTTCCGGGCATCGTGGCGTTTGTCGCGCTTACCGTGGTGCTGCGGAGGCGGCGCGGCGCCCCAGCCGAGCCGCCTCCCACGGCATCCGAGGACGCGGCGGGCCGCATCTTCTGGGCGCCGGTGATCGCGCTCGCGGCACTGGTGCTCGCGCGAGTGCCGGAGGCGCTCATGCTGCTCCGGCTCCAGGACCTCGGCGTTCCAGTCGTGAGCATTCCGCTCGTCTGGGCGGCGCTGCACGTCGTGCGTAGCGGTGGCTCCTATCCCGGCGGACGGCTGACCGATCGGCTGGGGCCGCGCTGGACTGTGGCGGCCGGTGCGGCGGTGTTCGCCGCCGTGGTCGGGGCCCTCGGTCTCGACCTGACGGCGGGTGCGGCGGTCAGCGTCTTCCTGGCGTTCGGGCTGGTGGCAGGACTCACCGAATCGGCGGAGCGGGTGATGGTCACCCGGCTGGCACCGGTCAGAACGGGCCGCGGATTCGGGGCCTATCATGCGCTCACAGGGTTTGCCGCGTTGCCTGCCGGCGTGCTGTTCGGCGCCCTTTATCAGCGGCTGGGTGGGCCCGCGGCCTTTGCCGTATCGGCCGGCGCGGTGCTTGTGGCCGGTGCAGGTTGGCTGGTCGTTGCGCCGAGCCGGGGGCCGGCGGTCGAATAGCCTCGTTTCGACCTGAAACCTGTCTCAATACGCTGCGTAGGGGAGCTCGGCAAGCCGCCCGTATTCCCTACTCCCGGAGCACACGATGCGCGTCCCTATTTCGGCAGCCTTGTTTCTTGGCCTTTGCCTGGCATCGCGGCCGGTCGCCGCGCAGAACGGAACCGCCGCGCCCGCCGCTGCACCCGCCCCCGTCACGCCCTGGGGTGCCAAGCCTACCGGCACGTACGCGCTCGTTGCGGATGTCGGCGGCATGCCGCACGCCGCGACGCTCAAGATGGCCACCGACTCCCTCGGAGCCACCAGGGCCACGGTCGAGTCCGAGGGTGAGACCCACCAGATGACCGTCTCGGTGAGCGAGCCCAACCTTGTGCTGGTGACCGAAACACCCAACGGATCCATGAAGCTCACCCTGCAGCGCCACGGTGACGACATCATGGGCAGCTGGACCAGGGGGCTCGAGGGTGGCGACATCAAGGGCAGCAAGACACCCTGATCAGTGCGGTTTTCTTGCCCTCCGCGGCTCCCTAACGATTCGCGGCCGCTCAGGGTAAACTCATCCCGTGGATTCCCACGCGAACGCCCCTGACAACCGCCTCTCCGCCGCCCTCGCCGACCGTTACCGCATCGAGCGCGAACTGGGTGCGGGCGGCATGGCCACGGTCTACCTCGCCGAGGATCTCAAGCACGGGCGCAAGGTCGCGGTCAAGGTCCTGCGCCCCGAGCTCGCGATGGCGCTGGGGGCCGAGCGCTTCCTGCGCGAGATCGCGACGACGGCCAACCTCCGGCATCCCCACATTCTCCCGTTATACGACTCGGGGGAGGCGGCCGGTTTTCTCTACTACGTGATGCCGCTGGTCGAGGGCGAATCCCTTCGCGACCGACTCACGCGCCAGAAGCAACTTCCCATCGACGAAGCGTTGACGATTGCCCGCGAGGTCGCCGACGCGCTCGGGTACGCGCACCAGCGCGGCGTGACCCACCGCGACATCAAGCCGGAAAACATCCTCCTCGAGGATGGCCATGCCGTAGTCGCGGACTTCGGTATCGCGCGGGCGTTGAACGCCGGCGCCGCGCGCCTGACGGAGACCGGGCTGTCGATCGGCACGCCGCTTTACATGAGTCCGGAGCAGGCCGCGGCCGATCCCGATCTCGATGGACGGAGCGATCTCTACAGTCTCGGCTGCGTGCTGTACGAGATGCTGGGCGGCCAGCCCCCCTTTACGGGGCCGACCGCAGAAATCGTGACGCGCCAGCACATGCTCACCGAGGCGGCACCGATCACCAACCTGCGGCCGACGGTGTCCCCCGAAGTGGCGGGGGCACTGGCCCGGTCGCTCGCCAAAAATCCGGCCGACCGCTTCAATCCTGTCGCACAGTTCGCCGATGTGCTGCGGCCGGGCGGCGGACTGGCGGCCGGTCGGTCGATGCCGGCGATCGCCACCTCGACCGGCGCCGGGAAGTGGCGCTGGATCGGAGTCGCCGCACTCGGAGCCGTCGCCCTGGTCGCCGGGCTGCTTGTCCGCGGTCGTGGCAACGCGGGCAGACCTTCCGGTGCCTCCTCGGTGGCGGTCCTCCCGTTCGTCGACCTGAGTGCCGATCGGTCCAATGCCTATCTGGGCGATGGCATCTCCGAGACGCTGATCAATGCATTGGCCAATGTGCCAGGCCTCAGCGTCGCCGCCCGCACCTCCGCCTTTTCGTTCCGGGACAAGCGCGAGGACGTCCGCGAGATCGGTCGGCAGCTTGGAGTCGCCACCGTGCTCGAGGGCAGCGTGCAGCGCTCGGGTGACCGACTGAGGGTGACGGCGCAACTCATCAAGACGGGCGACGGCCTGCATCTCTGGTCGGAGAACTTCGATCGCGGCGCCGACGACATCTTCGCGGTGCAGGATGAAGTGGCCAGGGCGGTGGTGAACGCGCTCCAGCTCCGGCTGGTGACCAGGCCGGACTCCGGAAAGACACTCGGCGGTACCCGCGATCCAGCCGCCTACGACGCCTATCTGCTGGGTCGCTACCACTGGAACCGGCGCACCACTCAAGGGATGATCGAAGCCGCCACGGCCTTCAGCAAGGCACTGGCCCTCGATTCGAACTACGCCCAGGCGTGGGCCGGACTCGCCGACACCTACGTCCTGTCCATTCCGGAGGAGTACGACGTCCCCGGCATGAAGCGAGATTCGATCCTGCCGATCGCCGAAGCGGCGGCGCGCCGGGCGATTGCGCTCTCCCCGCGGCTCGGCGAGGCCTACGCCTCACTGGGCGAAATCGTGGAGTACCGCGGCCGGCGAGACGAGGCACGCGACGCCTACCAGCAGGCGATCACGCTCGCACCGAGCTATGCCACCGGCCACCAGTGGTACGCCTATTACCTCGCGGGCTACAACCAGTGGGACGAGGCGATTCACGAGATGGAAGTCGCCCATCGGCTCGATCCGCTCTCCCATGTGATCACGCTGTCGCTGGCCGCGTTCTACGACGGGGCGGATCGCACGGCCGATGCGACACCACTGTACGCGCAGGGCCTCAGCCAGTCGCCCGAGGCGTACTACGCCTGGGCCGCGATGGTGGGGCATGAACTGGCGCTGGGCCACCTGGATCAGGCGCTCGCCGCCTTCGAGAAGTCTCGCGCGTGGCCGAATCTCGACACGACATCCACCAGGATATTCGGCCAGCTGCGAAATCCTGCCACCCGTGCAGCCGCGCTCGACGCCATGGCGCGCGTAGAGAATCCGGTGCCTGCGGTGGCCTTCTTCCGGTGGCTGCGCGGAGACGACGCGACCCTGTCGATGCTCGAGCGAGTGGTTGCGGCCGGTCACAACGGCGGCGGCAGCTCGATGAACATGTACATTTTCCTCGGCCCGAAGCTGCGCGCGAGCCCGCGATTCCTCGCGCTCATTCCGCGCCTCGGCTTCCCGCCGCAGGGGAACCCGGCGGCGAAACCGTGACCGGGTGCGCGGCAGGTCAGACACCCTGATGGATCCAGCCGGCGAGCGCGACCAGTGGGGTGAGCGGCTGCAGCGACGCTTCGGCGTGCTCGCCGCCACCTCGCTCATCGTCAGCCTCACGATCGGCACCGGCATCTTCGCGTCGCCGGCCGGAGTCGCCGCCGCGCTTCGTTCACCGTCGCTGGTCCTGCTGGCGTGGGGGCTCGGCGGTGTGATCGCGGTGGCCGGCGCGCTGAGCCTGGCGGAGCTTGCCGCCGCGCTGCCGCGCTCGGGCGGCTACTTCAACTATCTCGCCGAAGCGTACGGTCCCGCGCCCGCCTTTGCCTACGGGTGGGCCGAGCTGTTCGTGATCGCCCCCGCGACACTGGGTGCCTGCAGCATCATCTTCGCCCAGTATGCGGGGTGGTTCGTGCCGCTAGGCCCGGCGGGTCACACCTGGGTGGCAGCTGGAGTGCTTTTGCTGGTCACCACGCTCGCGTGGGTCGGCACCGGCGTTGCCGCCGCGGTCACCACCGTGGCCACCGTGGCCAAGTATCTAGGACTGCTGCTGCTGGCGACGCTGGTCTTCGGGCTCGGCCGCGGGCATGGGGTGCACTTCGCGGCCGGCGCGGCGGTGCCCCCGTCGGGCGGGCCGCTCGTTCGCGGGATGCTGACCGCGCTGTTCGCTGTCATGTTCACCTTCGATGGCTGGGGCGACGGCGCCCGAATCGCCGGCGAGATCCGCGATCCGGCGCGCAACGTCGCCCGCTCGATGCTGTTCGCCGTTGCCCTGGTGACGCTGATCTACCTGGCGGTCAACGTCGCTTACCTCTTCGTGCTGCCGGTGGACGTGCTGGCGGGGTCATCGCTGGTCGCGGCGGACGCGGTAGGGAGGCTGCCGAACATCGGCCGCTTCGGCGGCGGACTCGTCTCGGCCTTGGTGGCAACCTCGGCGTTCGGGGTCATGCTGGCGTGCGCCGTGGCGTATCCCAGGACCCAGTTCGCGATGGCGGACCGCGGGCTCTTTCCCAAGGCCGCTGCGCGCATCTCCCCGCGGTTCGGGACCCCGTCGGTCGCCATCTGGATCGTCGGCGGCATGTCCATCGTGTTTCTGCTCGGCGGCAGCTTCCAGCGGCTGGCCAACCGAATGCTGCTCGGCCTCTGGCCGTTCTACGTCCTGTGCGTCCTCGCCGTGCTGATTCTCAGGCGCACCCGCCCCGGGCTGACGCGCCCATACCAGGCATTCGGCTATCCGCTGGTGCAGATCGGCTTCGTGCTCGTGGGGTTGGCGCTCATGGCCAACGCGGCAATCGACGATCCGGTGAACGCCGCCGTCACCTTCGGGCTCGCGGGGGTGGGGCTGCCCGCCTATCCGCTCTGGCAGTGGTGGCAGCGCCGCCGACGGGAAGCGGCCCCGGCGTAGCCGGGCGGGTCAATCGCGCCGCCGGTGTGTTAAAGGCAGTGAGCAAGATCTCGCACGGCAGGAGACTGCAATGATCACGCAAGACCTGCGATGGGCGATTGGTGTGATCAATACCGTCGCGCTTGTCGCCTGTGCGAACCGCGGCGATGCCACGATCGAAGGTCCGATCGTCGATTCCGTCCCACCGCCTGCGGCATCATCGGTGAATCTCACCGTACTCTTCATCGGCAATAGCCTGACCTACGTGAACGACCTGCCCGCAACACTGGCAGGTATCGCCGCCGGGAACGGCGACCGGATTCGCACTGAAATGGTGGCAGGCCCGAGGGCCACCCTCACGGGCCACCTGGGGGCGGGCAGCGCGGCTGAGGCGGCGATTCAACGCGGCGGGTGGGATTATGTGGTGCTCCAGTCAGATGCGAGCAGTGACTCCGCGAGTCGTGCCGTTTTGGTGGACGCCGTACGGCAGTTCGACGTGCTCGTGCGGGCGGCCGGTGCGCGCACCGCGCTCTACATGACGTGGCCATCGGCGGACCGCCGCGGCGATTTCTGCGCCACCGACAGCGCCTCGGCGGCGGCGGCCGCGGCGGTAAATGCCGTGTTGCTACCGGCCGGCGTCGCATGGGAACGCACGTTGCGGCAACACCCTGAGCTGCTGTTATACGCCCCGGACGGGGAGCATCCGACTCCGACCGGAACGTATCTCGCCGCGATTACCATCCTCGAGACACTGACGGGTCACGATGCACGAGCGTTATCGGCTCGCGCGGTCGTGGACGGGGTCGCCCTCAGTGAGCCCCTCAGCGCGGTGCGGCAACTCCAGGAGGCCGCGCACTCGGCATCGAGCGACGGCGTCGCGGCTGATGACTGCGGACAGCGAGCGGCGGAGTGATGATCCGCAGCCAGGAGTAGCAACGGCGGTAGTTCGATGGAGGGCACCGCATGGCGCTGATCCCCTCGCTTGCTGAGTGGACGCCTGGTGCATATCGGCTTCGTGCTCGTGGGGCTGGCGCTCATGGCCAACGCCGCGATCGACGATCCGGCGAACGCCGCCGTCACCTTCGGGCTCGCCGGCGCGGGGCTCCCCGCCTAGCGGCGGCTCCGCGATAGCGAACACTTCTACCGTCCCACCAGCGTGTCCCATCCGAACTTGACGATCACCGCCGCCACCACCACCAGGAACAGCGGCCGGATGAAGCCGCTGCCCCGCCGCACCGCTGTGTGTGCCCCGGCGAATGAGCCGACCGCCCCCGCCGCGGCCATCGGGAGCGCCACCTGCCACAGGACGTGGCCGGTTACCGAGAAATAGATCGCCGCGGCGAGCCCGGAGCCGAGATTGACGACCTTGCCGGCAGCGGAGGCGGCGAGGAAGTCGAAGCCGAGCACGCCGACGAAGCCGAAGATGAGGAAACTGCCCATGCCCGGACCGAAAAAGCCGTCGTAGAAGCCGAGCACCGCGCCGATCGCCGCGGCGGCCCAGCGCTCTCGCGCCGGTGTGAGCCGGGGCGCGTGAATGGCGCCGAACGACGGGCGGGCAATCGTGTACGCGGCGACCAGCACGAGCAGCACGAGGATGGCCGGGCGAATCGCGTGCTGCGGCAGGAGACTCACCGCGCGCGCGCCGAGCATGGCGCAGACGAAGGCGGCGCCGGCCGACCAGAGGGTGGCACGCCAGCGGAACGGTACGCTGCCGTGATAGCGGAGCAGCGCGCTCGACGTCGAAGCGACGCTGCTGATCTTGGCGGTGCCGAGCACCGTGGCGACGGGGACGTCCGGGAGCAGGATGAGCAGGGCGGGGAGCTGGATCAGGCCACCGCCCCCGGCGATCGCGTCCACGAACATCGCGAGAAAGGCGAAGGCGCAGAGCGCCAGGACGGTCAGCAGCAGCGGGTGGGCCCGTCGCCGTAGCGGGCGGCGACGTACTCGGCAAAATGCTCGCGCGCGGTGGGCACGGGGTGATCCGGATGGCAGCGCTCGAGGTGCGCCACGTACGCGGCGTAATCGGGCATTCCCGCCACGCGCCGGAGCGCCGCGATCAGCCGGCCGAGCTCAGCTCGCAAGGGCCGTCTCCGTCAGCGGCCGCCGGGGCCGGAGCACGGCGATCCACTCGCGGACCGACGACAGCACCACGAGCACCGTGACCGCCAGAAAGACGGCGGTGACCGCAGCGTCGAGCCGGTCGTTGAACAGCATGCGGGCACCCTTCGCGGGATCGAGCGTCCCGGCCGCGACCTGGCGGATGGTCTGCGTCGCGTGGGAGAAGAACCCCAGCCGCGGGTCGCTGGCGAAGAGCTTCTGCCAGCCGGCCGTGAGCGTCACGACGAGCAGCCAGGCGAGCGGCAGCAGCGTCACCCAGGCGTAGCGCGCCTTGCCGCTCTTGATCAGGAGCGTCGAGCCGACGCAGAGGGCGACCGCGGCCAGCAGCTGGTTGCTGATGCCGAACAGCGGCCAGAGCGAGTTGATGCCGCCGAGCGGGTCGAGCACGCCCTGCACCAGGAAGTATCCCCATCCGCCGACGATGAGCGCCGAGGCGAGCACGGCGCCCGGGTACCACGACGTGCGGCCCAGCGGCGCCCAGAGATGGCCGGCAGAGTCCTGAAGCATGAACCGCCCGACCCGGGTCCCGGTGTCAATCGTCGTCAGGATGAAGAGCGCCTC
>JBBQFH010000020.1:0-54490 GCA_038321865.1 Gemmatimonadales bacterium | reverse complement strand
TCAAGTGGGTCATTCGTACGGTTCCGGAAGAAGCGGCGCGCCGCGCGGCGACCGCGGCGCTCGCCGCCATCGACACCCGGGACGTGGTCGAGGCGCTGCGCGAAGGGGTGCGGGACTTCGTGGATCTCCGCCTGATCGGCCGCATGTAGGGCGTTGCGACCCGCCGCCTCGCTTCGCTACCTTGCTCCGTCGCCCGAACCGCGGGCGCCCGACTCCAACACCGAGAACCCGCGATCATGGCCGCAGCGAAGCGCCACGTCTTCACCTCCGAGTCCGTCACTGAAGGCCACCCCGACAAGGTAGCGGACCAGATCTCCGACGCGATCCTCGACGCGATCCTCGCGAAGGACCCGGAGGGTCGCGTCGCGTGTGAGACGATGGTGACGACCGGCATGGCGATCGTCGCCGGCGAGATCACGACGAAGACCTACGTCAACATTCCTGATCTGGTTCGCCGCACCATCGAACGCATCGGCTACACCGACGCGTCCTACGGGTTCGACGCCCGGACCTGCGCGGTCATCACGTCCATCGATCGGCAGTCGCCCGACATCGCGATGGGCGTCGACTCCGATCCCGATCACGAGCAGGGCGCCGGCGACCAGGGTATGATGTTCGGGTACGCCACCAACGAGACGCGCGAGCGGATGCCGCTGCCCATCCTGCTGGCGCATCGCATCAGCGAGCGGCTCGCGGCGGTGCGCAAGGGCATCGATGGCCGGGCCGGCATCGGCTGGCTGCGTCCCGACGGCAAGAGCCAGGTGTCGGTCGAGTATGAAGGCGATCGACCCATCGGGGTGAAGACCATCGTCGTGTCTACCCAGCACGCGGAGCGGAACGGATCCCGCCGGCTGAGCCCGGGCACGATCCGGGAGGCGATGATCGAGGAAGTCGTCCGCCCGGTGCTCGACGCGGCCGGCCTGGACTCGGCGCGGGTCAAGTTTCTGATCAATCCGACCGGCCGCTTCGTCATCGGTGGACCGCACGGCGACGCCGGCCTGACCGGGCGCAAGATCATCGTGGACACCTACGGCGGGATGGCCCGCCACGGCGGCGGCGCCTTCAGCGGCAAGGATCCGTCGAAGGTCGATCGCTCCGCCGCCTATGCGATGCGCTGGGTGGCGAAGACGATCGTGGAGGCGAAGCTCGCCCGCCGATGCGAGGTGCAGGTGGCCTACGCGATCGGCGTCGCGCAGCCGGTATCTGTCATGGTGGACACCTTCGGCACCGGGCGTGTGCCGGACGCCAAGCTCGAGAAGGCGGTGCGCGAGGTTTTCGATCTCACGCCGGGCGGCATCATCAAGGCGCTCAAGCTCAAGCGTCCCATCTATGGCCCCACCGCGGCGTATGGACACTTCGGGCGCCGGCCGTTCAGCCGCCGCTACGACGATGAGGCGCGGAAGCAGGACTTTTTCACGTGGGAGCAGACCGGACGCGTGCAGGACCTGCTGTCGGCCGTCTGAGCGATGCTCGAAGTCACTGTGGCGCACCTGGGCCTCGACCGCACGACCAACACACCGGTGGTGATCCTTCGGGAGAAGGACGGCACGCGGGTGCTGCCGATCTGGATCGGCCCGGCGGAAGCGAGCGCCATCGCGATGGAGCTGCAGGGCCTCAAGGCCCAGCGGCCGCTGACCCACGATCTCCTGAAGCAGATCATCCTGGGGTTGGGGGGCGACCTGCGCCGGGTCGTCATCAGCTCCGTGAAGGAGAACACCTATTTCGCCGAGCTGCTGATTCGGCGCGACGACCACGTGTTTCAGGTGGACGCCCGGCCCAGTGACAGCATCGCGCTCGCGCTCAGACTCAATGCTCCAATTTTCACGAGCGATCGTCTGCTCGATGAAAGCGGCATCGAGAGCGACGATCCGGCCCCGGATCCATCCCTCGATGCGGATGCACTTAAGGAATACCTCGAGAAGATGGATCCGCAGGACTTCGGCAAGTTCAATCCGTAAGCTGTCCGGTCCGCTTTTGGCCTGTGCGGTCCTGACCGCCACGTCCCTCCAGGCGCAGGTGCGAGTGGTGGCTGCGGGGCGGGTGCGGCGCGTCACGCCGACGGACACCATCCAGGCCGGCGGCATTCGGGTCGTCATGCACCGTGTCGGCCGCCTGGAGCAGGGGCCGGTGGATTCGATCGTCACCGATCCGGCCGGTCGTTTTGCATTTCGGTTTGTGGCCGACACCACGGCGGTGTATCTGCTCAGCGCGCGGCACGCCGGCATCGCCTACTTCGCCGACCCGATCCACACCAATCCGGAGCGACCGGACACCGCCATCGATCTGCTGGTCTCCGATACGTCGAGCCTGGCGCCGGTCCGGATGATCGCCCGCCACGTCGTGGTGAGCGCGCCGGACGAGCATGATGCGCGGGCGGTGGTCGAGGTGATCGTCCTGCACAACGCCGGGCCGCTGGCACGGGTCTCCGCCGATACGACCCGGCCGACGTGGGTCCTGCGCATTCCGGGTGCGGCAACCGGGTTCACCGCGGGGCAGGGAGATTTTTCCCCGGAAACGGTCGTTCGGCGCGGCGACACGGTCATGGTGCTCGCGCCCGTCGCGCCGGGTGACAAGCAGGTGGTCCTGGAATACTCGCTTCCCGGCGACCTGGGCGCCGCGCGGTTTCCGTTCGATGAGGCGGTTCCGCTGGTGAACGTGATGCTCGAGGAGAAGTCCGCCCGCGTCGAGGGAGGCCTGACCACCCGCCCGGACTCACAGACGATTCAGGGCCGGGGGTTTGGCCGATGGGAAGGGCCCATGCCCGCGGGCTCGGCGCTCACCATTCGACTCCGCACGCCGCTGCGGCCGGGCCGCTGGACGCTGGCGGCTCTGGTGACGCTGCTGATCCTGACACTCGGTGCCGGTACGGCGCGGGCCCTTCGGCGAACGGCTTCCGTGCCCGCAGCGCCTACCGCGGACGATCTGCTGGAGGCGATCGCCCGGCTGGACGCCAGCCAGGCACGCCGCAGCGACGCGCGGGAGGCGGTCGTCCGAGCGGCGTACGAATCGGAGCGGGCGCGACTGAAGTCGGCGCTGCTGGCGGCGCTTGCGGAGCGCGGCACCAGGGTCTAGACTTTCCGCTGGAAGAAAATTGAAGCAACGCGAACGGGGCGCTCGGAAGCCGGTGAAAGACCGGCGCGGCCCCGCCACTGTGATGGGCAGTCAGCTCCGCTCGATCGCCACTGGGAAACCGGGAAGGCGAGCGGAGGCCCGAAGCCAGGAGACCTCTCCGTTCGCGCCACCACAACAACCCTCGGGGGAGGGTCGGGTGGCGTGATGAAGCGCCGCGTCCGCGGCCTTTCTGCGCCCATCTCGGTCCGCCCGGGATGGGCGATCGTCATTTGTGGATCCGTCGTCGCTGGTTGGTTCTCGCGCTGGTCCTGCCGGCAGTGGCATGTGGCCGAGCCGCGGCTCCATCGACCTCGCTGTCGGTCGTGGACGATGCCGGCGATACCGTTCGCGTCGTCGCCCCGGCACACCGCGTCGTGTCACTCATCCCCGCCGCGACCGAGCTCATGTTCGCCATCGGGGCCGGTGACCGGCTCGTCGGGCGCACCCGCTGGTGCGACTATCCCGCCGCGGCGGCGAAGATTCCCGACCTCGGCGACGGCATCAATCCCAACCTGGAAGCCATTGTCGGTGCGCGCCCCGATCTCGTCGTCCTCTACCTCTCCGGGCAAAATGGGAGCGCCGCCGAGCGGCTGCGCGCGCTCGGCATCCCCGCGATCCGGGTCCGGAGCGACCAACTCGCCGACGTGCCACGCCTCGGGCGGCTGCTGGGGCACCTCACCGGCCGCGTCGCCGCCGCCGATTCCATGGCGAAGGTGTTCACCGATGAGCTCGCCGCGGCGACCGTGACGCCGCCGGCCCACCCACCCGGGGTTTTCATCCTGGTCTGGGACGAACCACCAATGACGGTCGGCGCCGGCAGCTTCCTGAGCGAGCTGCTGGCTCGCGCCGGGGCCCGCAACGTATTCGCCGATCTGGCCGCGTCGTCCGGCCAGATCAGCGTAGAGGCCGCGGCGGTGCGAAACCCGGCCTACGTGTTCACCGCTGCGCCGGGCATTCCTGCATTTGCAGCGCGTCCGGAGTGGCAGGCTGTCACTGCCGTCCGCGAACGGCGCTTCATCCACGGAACGGGCTCCGAATTCAGTCGGCCGAGCCCGCGCGCACCCGCCGCCATTCGCCGGCTCACCGACGCCCTCGCCGGGGCTGCCAGGTGAGCGTGCCGCGGAACGCGCTTCTCGGCGTCGGCGTCACGGCCGCGATCCTGCTGGCCATTGGGGTCGGATCGGTACGCCTCGCGCCCGGTGAGGTGATCCGCGGGATATTCGATGCCGACGCCGGATCGGCGGCGATCGTCCGCCAGCTGCGGCTGCCCCGCGTACTCCTTGCCTTCATGGTTGGCGGCAGCCTTGGGCTGTGCGGGGCGGCGCTCCAGGCTTTGGTGCGAAATCCGCTGGCGGACCCCTACCTGCTCGGGCTGTCCGGCGGGGCGGGCCTCGGCGCGGTCGCGGCGATCGCCCTCCACGCGGGCAGTGCGTGGGCGGTACCGGTCTCCGCCTTCGCCGGCGCAATCGGGGCTGTGGCGCTCGTTTACCGTCTCGCTGTCGTGAGCGGGCGCCGGCTGGATCCCAGGGTGCTGCTCCTGGCCGGTGTCGTGGTTGGAGCGTTCGCCGCCGCGGTGATGAGCGCCATCATCGTGTTGTCCGATGCGCCGACGCTGCGGAACGCCTTCCTCTGGCTGCTCGGCGGGCTCGGCGGCGCCTCGTGGCAGGCCCTCGGCGTATTTAGCGCGTACGCGGCGCTGCCGATCGCTGTCCTGTTCGCCAAGGCGCGGAGTCTCGACCTGCTCGCGCTCGGCGAGGAGACGGCCGAGTACCTCGGTGCCGATGTCGAGCGAACCAAGCGGCTCGTGTTCGTGGCCGCATCGCTCCTCACCGCGGCCAGCGTCGCAACATGCGGGATCATCGGGTTCGTCGGCCTCGTCGTGCCGCACGCCTGCCGCCTGGTGTGGTCGCCGCTGCATCGCACCTTGCTGCCGGTGACGTTTCTCACCGGCGGCATCTTCCTGGTGCTCGCCGATGCACTCGCGCGTAGCCTGCTGCCGCCGCTCGAGCTTCCGGTGGGCGTGGTCACCGCGCTGGTCGGCGTACCCCTTTTCGCCGTCCTGCTCCGGCGCACGCTGGCATGATCATCGAGGCGCGGGATCTCACCGTCCGCTATCGAAGCGCACCGGCCGACGCGCTGGAGGGCGTTTCGTTCGGCGCCGAGCCAGGGGAGCTGCTCGCCGTCACGGGGCCGAACGGCAGCGGAAAGACGACGCTGCTCCGGGCACTGCTGGGCCTGCTGCCCCTCCGGCGCGGTGTTGCCCTCATTGGCGGGCGCCCGGTGGGCGGGTGGGCGCGCGACGCGCTGGCTCGCGAAGTCGGGGTCGTCCCGCAGCGCGAGGAGATCGTGTTCCCGCTTCGCGTCCGCGAGATGGTCATGCTGGGGCGGTACGCCCGGCTGGGTCCGACGGCCCCGGCCCAGCCGGGCGACCGCGACGCCGTGGCGCGCGCGCTCGCCCGCTGCGATGCGACCCAGCTGGCGCATCGGCGCGTGGACGAGCTCTCGGGCGGCGAATGGCAGCGCGTGCGGCTGGCACGGGCAATCGCCCAGGAGCCGCGGGTACTCATCCTGGACGAGCCCACTGTCTCGCTCGACGTCCGGCATGAGATGGAGTTGTTCGAGCTCGTGCGGCAGCTCGTGGATGACGGCCTGGCCGGCATTGTCATCACGCACGAGCTCAACCTCGCGTCCCGTTTCGCCGATCGCATGCTCCTGCTCGATCAGGGGCGGGTCGTCCGTACCGGCCGCCCGAACGAGGTCCTCGACCGCGACGTCATCAGTCGGGTGTTCGGCTGGCCAGTCGCCGTCACGACCTGGTGTGACGGGTCCCCGCAGGTCATTCCCCTCCGCCCCGCGGAATCTTCCACCGAGTCTGGCAAACCATGACCCGTCAGCTGTATGCCGCCGTGATCACGATGCTGATCGCCGTGCCGGCGGCGCGGGCCCAGCAGCCCGCCGATACCGTCGAGCTGGCCCCGGTGGTCATCACACCGTCCAGGCGCGCGGCGCCGGTCGATCGGGTGACATCCGCCACGACGGTGATTACCGGCGACGAGCTGCGAGCTCGCGGCACCCGGTTCGTCCTCGACGCGCTCCGCGACGTTCCGGGGGCCGCGGTCGTTCAGGTCGGGTCGTTCGGCGGGCTGACCTCGCTGTTCCTTCGGGGAGGAAACAGCAACTACGTGAAGGTGCTGGTAGACGGCGTGCCGATGAACCAGTCCGGCGGCGCGTTCGACTTCTCGGACCTCACCACCGCCGATGTGGAACGGATCGAGGTAGTGCACGGCCCGGCCAGCGTGATCTATGGCTCGGACGCGGTGACCGGCGTGGTCCAGATATTCACCCGCCGTGGCATCGGTCGGGCGCACGGCACGGCCGCAGCGCAGGGGGGCACGCTCGGCGCGAGCACCCTCGACGCCAGCGTTTCGGGTGGGGATGCCAGGGCTGGATACTCGGTCGGGATTGCCCGGATCAACACGCGCGGCAGCTATGCGTTCAACAGCCACTACCGGAACACCACCCTCGATGCCCGGATGGATGCGCGCCCGGACTCGCTGACCGACGCCGCCGTGACGATCCGGTACGCCGACCGCACGTATCGGTTTCCGACCGATGGCTCGGGCAATGCGGTCGACAGCAACCAGGTTTCGAACGGCGATGGCGTGACGATCGGCCTCGACGCCGGCCGGCGCCTGGCGTCGCGGCTGACCGCGCGGCTGGGCCTGGCGCTGCACGCCACTGATGACGCATTCGACGATCGACCGGACGGTCCGGCCGATAGCACCGGATTCGCCTTCGCGTCGGATCGGCTGGCCAGCACGTCACGACGCAGTGCCGACGCACGATTGGTCTTCCGGCCTCAGCCGGGGCTGTCGCTTACGGCCGGAAGCCAGCTCGAGCTCGAGCGGGAGCGGCAGTCGAGCCAGACGTCCTCCGATTTCGGCGGGGGCCCCGCAACCGACGCGAATGTGTTCGATGCGGCCCGGCACACCTGGGCAGGGTATGCGGAGGCGGCTGCGGAGCTCGGCCACCATGCCTCGCTTGACGCTGGTGCACGGCTCGACGACAACAGCGCGTTCGGCACGTTCGTGACGTATCGCACCGGTGCGAGCGTGCGGCTGGGCGGCACGCGGGTCCGGGCGTCGGCCGGGAACGCGTACAAGGCGCCAACCTTCTCGGAGAACTTCGCGGTCAGCCCATTCGAAGTCGGGGATCCGAACCTTCGCCCCGAGCGCTCGAACAGCTGGGAAGTCGGCGCGGAGCAGTCGCTGGCGCGCCGTGCGGTCACCGTTGGCGCCACCTACTTCGATCAGCGGTTCCGCCAGCTCATCCAGTATCTCTCGGCGGCGCCGGGGGAGCCGACCTATGCCAATCTCGCCGCGGCGCGATCGAGAGGCCTCGAATTCACCGCGAGCTCGGTTCCGATCCGTGGGCTCACGCTCGTCGCGCAGTACACCTGGCTCCGGACCCGCGTAACGGACGCCGGTGCGAGCGCGTCGCCGGTCTTTGCCCTTGGAGAGCAGCTGGTGCGGCGGCCGGCGCACACCGGTCGGGTCGGCCTGCACCTGCGGCCGCAGGAGCGCGTCAGCCTGTTTGCCAATGCGAACTTCGTCGGCCGGCGGGACGACGTGGATTTTCGCCCGTTTCCGGCGGAGCGCGTGACGCTCCCTGCCTATCATACCATCGAAGTGGCGGCGGCAATCACCGTCCTCACGGGCCCGAGCCGGCCGAGTCTCGCACTTACGGCCCGGGTGGAGAACCTGTTCAACGCCGCATACGAGTCCGTCGTCGGCTTTCCCGGCCGGAGGCGAGGGTTGCTGGCGGGCGCCCGTCTCGATTTCTGAGCAGCGCGGTGCGAGCCCGTCGGACACATCGACCGGATAGATTTCGGCATGTCCCTCGTTACCACGCCGGCCGTCGTGCTCTCGTCGCTGCGCTACAGCGAAACATCGAAGATCGTACGCCTGGCCACGCGGGAGTGCGGCGTGCAATCAGCGATCGCCAAGGGGGCGTCGCGGCCCAGGAGCCGGTTTGGCGGAGGGCTGCAGCTGCTAAGCGACGGCATTGCCCATCTGCTCGTCAGGGAAAACCGGGAGCTTCAGCTGCTCACCGCGTTCGACGTCGGCCGCGTGCGCATCGGTCTCGCCGAGCAGCTCGAGCGATACGCGGCAGCGTCATCACTGGGCGAGGTCATGCTGCGATTCGCGCCGCCCGATCCCCATCCGGACAGTTTCGATTTGCTGCGCGACGCGCTGGACCTCCTCGAGCAGGTCCCGGCCGAGCGGGTTGAGACCACCGGGCTGCGCCTGCTCTGGGCGCTCGTCGGCTCGCTGGGATTTTCTCCCTCGCTCGACGCGTGCGTACGTGACGGAACGCTGCTCGATCCTGCCGGGCCGCTCGCCTTCAGTACGCGGGAGGGCGGGGCCCTCTGCCCGTCGTGTGCGGCGGACCACGCCGTGACGACGCTGCCGTCGGAAGCCCGCGCCGACCTCGACGCGCTGCTCGATCTCGCATCGCCGCCCCCGCTGCTCGACTCGCGGCACGCCGCGGCCCACCGCCGGCTCGTCTCCCGGTTCATCCGGTATCATCTGGGTGAAGGTGCGGTGCTCCCGGCCCTCGATTTCTGGGAACGGCGCCCCTGGACGGCGGCATGATCGTCGGCACGGCCGGCCACATCGATCACGGCAAATCGTCGCTGGTGGCCGCCCTGACCGGCCACCGCATGGACCGGCTGGCCGAGGAGCAGGAGCGCGGGATCACGATTGATCTGGGCTTCGCGCCGTTCCCACTCGATGACGGACGGATGGCCGGCGTGGTGGATGTGCCGGGGCACGAGGACTTCATCCGCACCATGGTGGCGGGTGCGTCCGGCGTGGACCTGGCGCTGCTGGTCGTCGCGGCGGACGAGGGCATCATGCCGCAGACGCTCGAGCATCTGCTCGTGCTCGAGCAGCTGGGCGTCCCGGCAGGCATTCCGGTGCTGACCAAGATCGACCTGGTAGAACCGGAGTGGCTCGACCTCGTCGTCGCCGATCTCGCCGAGCGACTGGCACTCTCGCGCGTCCCCTTCGAGCGCCCAGCGGCGGTCTCGGTACGCAGCGGGGACGGCCTTGCCGACCTGCGCCGGCGCCTGCTGATGCGCCTGGCGTCGATTCCCGCCCGGCCGCGCGACGATCTCTTCCGCCTGCCCATTGACCGCGCGTTCTCCGTGGACGGCATCGGCACGATCATCACCGGGACCTGCTGGTCTGGCGCGACGAGTGTGGGCGAAACGATTCGGATCCTTCCGTCGGGCCGCGACGCCAGGGTGCGGTCGATCGAATCGCACGGCTCAGCCGCCGCCGTCAAGCCGGGCTCGAGGACGGCGATCGGGCTCGCGGGTCTGGAGCGCGCCGAGATTCATCGGGGAGACATCGCGGTATCGGCCGACGCGCCGTGGATCGTGTCTCGGGTTCTCGATGTGCGAGTCGAGCTCGCCTCCACGGCCGCCCGGCCTCTCCGGCGCCGGCAGCGCGTCCGGATCCACCTGGGTACGGGCGAGTGGATCGGATGGATCTCGCCCCGCGCAGCGGTGGCGGCGGGCGGGAGCGGGGTCGCCCGGCTGACGGTGGAGCAGGCCATCGTCGCCAGGGGCGGCGATCGCTTCGTGCTGCGGAGCTTCAGCCCGGTGAGCACTATCGGTGGCGGCGAGGTGCTTGATCCCGCACCACCCCTCCGCGGCGCCGCCTGGCTCGAGCAGCTGACCGAGCCGGACCTCGCCCGGCGGCTCGGGGCGCTCGTGCTGCGACGCCGGCACGGGGTGGCCGCCCGCGCCCTGCCGGTGCTCGTGGGCCTCTCGCCGGCGGAGTGTGCCGCGGCGGCCCAGGCGGACGGCGCCCTTGTCCGTGTCGGGGACCATTGGATCGGCGGTGACTCGATCGCGTCGCTGGCGGCTCGGGTCGCCACCATCGTCTCAGACTATCACGGCGCAAACGCCGCGGAGCCGGGCATGCCGGGCGAGACCGTCCGCCAGGCACTCCGGGTTCCGGCGTGGCTGGCGAATGCGGCGCTCGCGCTCGCGGTGGAGCGCCGCACGCTGCTTGCCGATGGCGCGTTGGTCCGCCTGCCCGGGTTTCGTATTTCGGGAGCGGGAAGCGCGGGAGAGATCGAAAGAGTGGCAGGCCTGGTGGAGGCGGCCGGCCTGACGCCGCCGACGACGGATGAGCTCGTCGCCCAACTCAAGCGCCCCGACGCGCGAACGTCACTCCGGCTGGCGGCCGCGGCTGGGCTCATCGAGGCGGTAGAACGGGAGCGGTACTTCGGCCGGGCCGCATTGAACCGCTTCGTGGATGCGCTGGTCGAGCTGGGAAGCGAAGGCGAGATCACGGTCGGGATGGTGCGGGATCGGCTGAGCCTCAGCCGCAAGTATCTGATCCCGCTGCTCGAGTGGGCCGATGCCGCGGGGGTCACGATGCGATCCGGGGACGTGCGCCTCCTGCGCCCGGCCAGCCGGCGGCCACCCCGGTTCGAGGCTAGCGGCCCAGCAGCTCGCGTACCCGCCGCCGAAGCAGCTCCGGAGTGAACGGTTTGGCCAGGAATGGGCCGGGCAGCTGCCCCGAGCCGCCCGGTGCATCGTAGCCGGACACGAACAGGATCGGAGGGGCGCTGTGCCGCTCGGCGAGATGGGCCGCGAGCATGCGGCCATCCAGGTGCGGCATCTGCAGATCGGCCACGATGACAGCGACGTCCGCTTCCTCGTCGGCCAGCCGGCGCAGCGCCTCGCGCCCGTCCCCTGCCACGATGGTGCGATACCCGTCGGCTTCGAGCGCACGCGCCATGATGGCAAGGATCGCCGGGTCGTCGTCCACGATGAGGGCGGTTGGTTTGCCGAAGACTCGCCGGGCGGGGTGGGCCATAAACCGTTCTGCCGGCGCGTCCGCCGGGTGATGAATAGTAGCGTAGGGTGCGACCCTGAAACCTACCCGGAGCCGCGCCGTCGGGTAAGCCCGCGGCGAGGCCGGCTTGACACTCGATCCGCTTCCAACGCATTTTAGGTCAGCCGCGTAAGTGTATTTGCGACACTACTTTCATGGAGGTGCCACCACCTTAACCCTTTCCGTCAGGAAGGAGCCCACATGGTGCGCTATGCGTGGCCGGGGTGGTGGCTCGGGCTTCTGGTCGGGGCAGGTCCGCCCGCCGCGGCACAGATCAGGGACTCGGTCCCTCCCGTCGAGCTGAAGGAGAACTACCCCAACCCGTTTTATCCGTCGACGACCATCCCCTTCGAGATTCGCGCGGAGGTGTGCAATCGGGGCTATCGCCCCCGGGTGAGGCTGGAAGTGCTGAATGTGATCGCCCAGGTCGTCGCCATTCCGGCGGTGGCCGAGGATCAGCCGCAGCGGCTCGAGGGCATCCGGCTCAACTGTGGCAGCTACAAGGCATTCTGGGATGGGAAGTACCTCGACGGCCAGCGGGATGTGACGACCGGCGTCTACTGGTGCCGGCTGATTGTGGATGGGCGGCCCTACACGAGGCGCATGATCGTGCAGCGGCGCGTCACCAGTGCGAAGTGACGCAGGAAGCGCGGTCCGCTCGAACTGGCGGCCGCGCTTTTCGCCATTGCCAAAGTGGCAGCGTTTCCCGGCATCGCGCTTGCCTGCAGCGGGTGACGCGACATTGCCTGGATCCGAAGCGAGGAGCATGAGATGATCAGGCCGGAGCGACTGACGATCAAGGGCCAGGAAGCGTTTCGCGACGCGGGGGAGCTCGCCCGTACGCGGGGCAATCCGGTGGTGAACGACGCGCATCTCTTCGCGGCGCTGCTGGCGCAGGACGAAGGCGTGGTGCAGCCGCTCCTGCAGAAGGCCGGTCTCAACGTGGCCGCGCTCGGGGAGTCGACGCAGCGCGAGCTGGCGCGGTTTCCGTCCCAGAGTGGCGGCGGCGAACCGACCTACAGTCGCGAGCTGAACAAGGTGTTCGATCGCGCCGAGCAGGAGGCGAAGCAGCTTGGGGATGCGTACATCTCGACGGAACACCTGCTGCTCGCCCTGGCCGAGGAGAAGGGCACGACGGCGCGCGAGCTGATCACGACGCAGGGGGTCAGCGCGGCGGACCTGCGCGAGGCCCTCGAGGGCGTGCGAGGCTCGCACCGCGTGACCGATCAGGCGCCGGAGGACAAGTACCAGTCGCTGGAACGCTATACCCGAAACCTGACCGAGCTCGCCCGGAAGGGAAAGCTGGATCCCGTCATTGGCCGGGATGAAGAGGTGCGCCGGGTCATGCAGGTGCTTTCACGCCGGACCAAGAACAACCCGGTCCTGATCGGCGAGCCCGGAGTGGGGAAGACGGCGATCGTCGAAGGCCTCGCCCAGCGGATCGTCAACGGTGACGTGCCCGAGTCGCTCCGGAATCGCGAGCTCGTGTCGCTGGACATCGGACAGCTGCTGGCGGGCGCCAAGTACCGCGGCGAGTTCGAGGAACGCCTCAAGTCGGTGGTGAAGGAACTGGTCGAGGCGCAGGGCCGCTACGTGGTGTTCATCGACGAGCTGCACACGATCGTCGGCGCCGGCGCGGCCGAAGGGGCGGTCGATGCGTCCAACATGCTCAAGCCGGCGCTCGCCCGGGGTGAACTGCATGTGGTCGGCGCGACGACGCTCGACGAGTACCGGAAGCATGTGGAGAAGGACCCCGCCCTGGAGCGGCGATTTCAGCCGGTGCTGGTCGGTGAGCCCAGCGTTGCCGATACCATCGCCATTCTGCGCGGCCTCAAGGAGAAATACGAGGTTCACCACGGCGTCCGGATCACCGACAACGCGATCGTCGCGGCCGCCACGCTGTCGGACCGGTACATCGGGGACCGCTTCCTGCCGGACAAGGCGATCGACCTGATCGACGAGGCCGCGAGCCGGCTGCGGATCGAAATCGACAGCCTGCCGCAGGAGATCGACGAAGTCGAGCGCCGGATCGTGCAGCTGGAGATCGAGCGCCAGTCCCTGCTCAAGGAGAAGGACAAGGCCGGCCGCGAACGGCGCGCCGCCGTCGAGCACGAGATCGCGGAGCTGCGCGAGCGCTCCGCCGGCATGAAGGCACAGTGGCAGTCGGAGAAGAGCGCGATCGGCGAGCTGCAGCAGATCAAGGCCGAGGTGGAGTCGCTCCGTGGCGAGGTCGATCAGGCCACCCGGCGCGGCGACCTGCAGAAGGCGGCGGAGCTGCGCTACGGACGCATTCCCGAGCTCGAGCGCAAGCTCGCCGAAGACCAGTCACGCCTGCAGGAAGTGCAGTCGAAGGCGAAGTACCTGCGCGAGGAGGTGGATTCCGAGGATATCGCGGAGATCGTCGCGCGCTGGACCGGGATTCCGGTCGCCAAGATGCTCGAGTCCGACCGTGACCGCCTTACGCGGCTGGAGGCGGAGCTGGGACGGCGTGTCGTCGGGCAGGCAGCCGCAGTCGAAGCCGTGGCAAATGCGGTGCGGCGGAGCCGGGCCGGGCTGCAGGATGTCAACCGGCCCACCGGCTCGTTCATCTTCCTCGGGCCCACGGGCGTCGGCAAGACGGAGACGGCGCGCGCGCTGGCCGAGTTTCTGTTCGACGATGAGCGCGCGATGGTGCGACTCGACATGTCCGAATACATGGAAAAGCATTCGGTGGCGCGCATGATCGGCGCCCCACCGGGTTACATCGGGCACGAAGAAGGCGGCCAGCTCACTGAGGCGGTGCGGCGGCGGCCGTACAGCGTCATCCTGTTCGACGAGATCGAGAAGGCGCATCCCGATGTCTTCAACGTCCTGCTGCAGATTCTTGATGATGGTCGCCTGACCGACAGCCAGGGCCGCGTGGTGGACTTCCGGAACAGCGTCATCATCATGACGTCGAACATCGGCAGCCAGCTGATCGTCGATTCGGGCGAGACCGACGCGAAGGCCTGGGAAAGTGTCGAGGCGCGCGTGCGCGACGAGCTGCGACACCACTTCCGACCCGAGTTCCTCAACCGGGTGGACGATGTCATCGTGTTCCGCCCCCTCTCGCGGGACGATCTGGCACACATCGTCGCGCTGCAGCTGACCAAGCTGGAGAAGATGATGGATGCCCGGCACCTGCATCTTCGGGTGACTCCCGAGGCGCGGGAGCTCATTGCCAGCCTGGGTTACGACCCGGTGTACGGCGCCCGGCCGCTCAAGCGCGTCATCCAGCGCGAGCTGCAGAATCCGCTCGCCATGGCGGTGCTGGAAGGCCGATACCACGATGGTGACACGGTCGTGGTGGAGCGTGGGGACAAGGGACTGGTCTTCTCGCGGGCGGAATCGCTCGTGGCGGCGGCGAGTGCGTAGAGGCACGCCGTCCCCGTCAGATCTGATGGGCATGACTGCGGCGCTGCGGCTGGCTCGCGCCGCCGCGGTGCGGGAGGAAGTGCCCGTTGGCGCCGTGATCATCCGGGACGGTGATATCCTCGGCGAGGCGCACAACGAGACCATCGAACGCCACGACCCCACGGCGCATGCCGAGCTGCTGGTGATTCAGCGGTCGCTCGCCGCGACGCGCTCCGATCGCCTCACCGGGGCCACGCTGTACGTCACGCTGGAGCCCTGTGCCCAGTGCGCCGGCGCGATCGTGCTTGCGAAGGTCGACCGGCTCGTCTTCGGGGCTTCCGACCGGCGCTGCGGCATGGCGGGTTCCGTTTTCGATCTGCTCCGGGAGCCCCGCCTCAACCATCGGCCGGAGGTCCTGAGCGGTCTGCTGGCCGAAGAGTGCGGGGAACTGCTCCGGCGCTTTTTCGGCGCCAGGCGGTGACATCGCCGCGGCGCTGGAAAACTTGGCGCGAGCGATGTAAACTTCCCGCGGCTCGTGAGTTGCGCGGTGCCTGGACAGGTGTCCGAGTGGTTGAAGGAACCGGTCTCGAAAACCGGCATACCCGCAAGGGTATCGAGGGTTCGAATCCCTCCCTGTCCGTTTGCGGGGCGACCATCGGGTCGCCTTTCGTCTTTCCGAACGGGTTCCCCGGAACGCGAAGGTCGCGATGAGCTACGTGGATGAGCACCTCCTGCCCGGCGAGCGCGTGGTCTACCGCGCGCATCTGCACTGGATGGCATTCCATTGGAGCATCCTGCTGGTCGTCCTCGCTGTCGCGGTCGCCATCGGCGGCCAGCTGGTCCAGACCACGCCCGCGGTGGATCCGTGGAAGCTCTGGGTGCCCGCCGCGCTCGCGGCCCTGGCACTGCTGTTTGCCATCGGCCCGTATCTCAAGCGGAGCTCCTCCGAATTCGCCGTGACCGATAAGCGTGTGCTTGTGAAGGTCGGCCTGCTGCAGCGCGATTCGCTGGAGACCCTCCTGAGCAAGGTCGAGGCGATCAGCGTCGACCAGACGGTGTGGGGCCGCATGCTCGGCTACGGCACCATCACGATCGTCGGCACCGGCGGAACCCGGGAAACGTTCGAGCGCATCGCGGCCCCGCTCGAGTTTCGGCGGCAGGTGCAGACGCAGATCGTGGCCAACGAAGATCGGCGCGCAGTGGGCGGGGCGCCGCTGCCGGCGGCACCGGCCGAGTCCCGCGTCGAGCGCGAATGTCCGTACTGCGCCGAGAAGATTCTCGCGCGGGCCCAGGTGTGCCGGTACTGTGACCGTGCCGTGCAGCCCATCGAATGATCGCCCTCCTCGCGCTGTCACTCGCGCTCGCGGGCCAGGCCCCGGTCCCGCTCGACGATCCCGGAAGCAGCTACTGTCTCGCCACCGGGTTCTGCCGGCGCGTCGCGTCCCCCGGACCCTCGTCCGGGGTACCGTTCGTGGCGGTCGGCCTGGTCGCGGCTGGACTCGCCGGCGTTCGCGGCGGGCGCCGTCGGCCGTTCGGCTCCTGATCCTCTACCCGGAGCGCGCATGCCTGGTCTTCCTCGCGACATGATGTATGTGGGCCTGTCGGGTGCCGTCGTCGGGCTCGACCGCACCACCGGGTCGGAGCGCTGGCGCACCCGGCTCAAGCGGGGACAGCTCGTCGTGCTGATGACCGACGGCGAGCGCCTTTATGCCACCACCATGGGCCAGGCCTTCTGCCTCGACGCGACGACCGGCACCATCCTCTGGCGGAACCCGCTGAAGGGGCTCGGCTACGGCATCGCCACGCTGCTCGGGCCGGGCGGCGAGGGCGGTGCGGCGTCCATTCCCGCCGCCGCGGCCAAAGCGCACGCAGGTGGTGGCGGGGCAGCCTCGAGCTAGCTCTTGCCGCGTTCACTCCGGTCCCGGTAAGTTGCCGCCGGCTCAAGCGTCCCGATGCGGTTCCGGGGCCGCCAGGACAGGTGGCCGAGTGGTTTAAGGCGCACGCCTGGAACGCGTGTGTACTTGAAAGGGTACCGTGGGTTCGAATCCCACCCTGTCCGTTCCTCGCGAGGTTGCTTTGCGCAGCCGTGCGCGATAGCTTCTCGCCCCGAGATGACTACCCGGACCCCGCTTCTCGACGAGACCGCCATCGCGCGCGCCCTGGCGCGAATGGCATCGGAAATCGTCGAGCGCTGCCGGGGGACGGAGGATCTGGTGCTCGTCGGCATCCAGCGCCGCGGCGTGGAGCTGGCGTACCGCCTCAAACGGCTCATCGACCGCGTCGAGCACGGCAACATCCCCTGCGGCAAACTCGATATCACGCTCTACCGTGACGATCTCCAGACCATCGGCCCGCGGCCCGTGGTCGGTGAGACGCAGCTGCCCGATCTCGAGGGGCGCACCGTCGTGATCGTGGACGACGTGCTCTATACCGGCCGCACCGTGCGCGCGGCACTTGATGAGTGCGCCGATTTCGGCCGGCCCCGCCGGGTGCTGCTCTGCGTGCTCGTCGACCGCGGCGGCCGCGAGCTGCCGATCCAGGCCGACATCGTCGGCTCCGCCATGACCGTTGCGCCCACCGAGCGCGTCGATGTCTTCGTCTCGGAGCTCGATGGGCGTGACGCGGTTGAACTGGTTCGAGGGCCCTGAGTGACGGCGCTCGGCAAGGACCTGGTCGGCCTCGAGCCGCTCAGCGCCGACCAGATTCGCCTCATTCTCGACACCGCGGAGCCGTTCAAGGAAGTCAGCGAGCGGGCCATCAAGAAGGTCCCGGCGCTCCGCGGCAAGACGATCGTCAATCTCTTCTTCGAAGCATCCACCCGCACCCGCATCTCGTTCGAATTCGCCGAAAAGCGCCTCAGCGCCGATACGGTCAACGTCGCCGCGTCCGGTTCCTCGGTGTCCAAGGGCGAAACGCTGGTGGACACCGCCAAGAACCTGGAGGCGATGCGGATCGACATGGTGGTCATCCGCCATGGCTCCTCGGGCGCCGCGCAGTTCCTCGGCCAGCGCATCGGGTCCAACGTCATCAATGCCGGGGACGGCAAGCATGAGCACCCGACCCAGGCGCTGCTCGACCTGCTGACGCTTCGCGACCGGTTCGGCAAGATCGAGGGACTCAAGGTGGCCATTTGCGGCGATGTGCTCCACAGCCGGGTGGCACGGAGCAACATCTGGGGGCTGCTCAAGCTCGGCGCCGAGGTGGGGGTGTGCGGTCCGGCCACCCTGCTGCCTCGCGACGTGAAGGAGCTGGGCGTGACCGTGCTCCCGCGGATCGAGGACGCGATCGCCTGGGCCGATGCGCTCAACGTGCTCCGGCTGCAGCTCGAGCGCATGACCGCCGGCTTCATTCCCTCCCTGCGGGAATACAACCGCGTTTTCGGCGTCACGGCCGAGCGGCTGGCACGGGCACCCAAGGACCTGCTGATCCTGCACCCGGGTCCGATGAATCGCGGAGTGGAGATCGACAGTGACGTCGCCGACGGGCCCCACAGCGTGATCCTGCCGCAGGTGACCAACGGCGTGGCGGTCCGCATGGCGGTGCTCTACCTGCTCGCCGGCGGCTCGCCCGGCCCGCACCAGGCGCAGGGAGGGGAGGAGCGGTGAGTGCCGAGATTCTGATCCGGGGCGGCCGCGTCATCGACCCGTCGCGCGGCGGCGATGGCGTTGCAGACGTGCTGGTGTCCGCCGGCCGGATCGAATCCGTCGGGCGAAACATTGCGGTGGGCCACGGCGTGACCATCATCGATGCCGCCGGCAAGGTCGTGGCACCCGGGCTGATCGATCTCCATGTGCACCTGCGCGAGCCGGGGCAGGAGGATATCGAAACGGTCGCGAGCGGTGCGATGGCGGCGGCCGCCGGTGGCTTCTCCGCCGTCTGTGCGATGCCGAACACGGATCCTGTCACCGACAATCAGGCGGCCGTCGGTTTCATCGTGAGCCAGGCGCAGCGGGCCGCGAAGGCGCGCGTCTATCCGATCGGGGCCATCTCGGTCGGCCAGAAGGGGCAGCAGCTCGCCGAATTCGGTGAACTGGTCGGCGCCGGCGCGGTGGCGGTGAGCGACGACGGCAAGCCGGTCGTCTCGAGCCACCTCATGCGCACGGCGCTCGAATATGCCCGGACCTTCGGCATTCCGGTCGCCGATCATTGCGAAGATCCCACGCTGGCGCAGGGCGGCGCCATGCACGAGGGGCTGGTGTCGACGCGGCTCGGGCTCAAGGGAATCCCCGCCGCGGCGGAAGAAATCATGGTGGCGCGCGACATCATCCTCGCCGAGCTGACCGGTGGCCATGTGCATCTCTGCCACATGTCCACTCGCGGCTCGGTCGAGCTGATCCGCCGAGCCAAGGCCCAGGGTCTCCGGGTGACGGCGGAGGCCTGCCCCCATCATTTCTCGCTCACGCACGAGCGGTGTGAGGGATACGACACGAACGCGAAGATGAATCCGCCGCTCCGGGAGGCGGCGGATCGTGACGCGATCCGCGACGCGCTCCGGGACGGAACGATCGACGTGATCGCGACCGACCATGCGCCGCACCACTACGACGCGAAGGAGCGCGAGTTCGACGACGCCCCGAACGGCATCATCGGCCTGGAGACGGCGCTGGGGCTCGCGATCACGGAGCTGGTGGACGGCGGCGTGCTCTCGCTGCCCCAGCTCGTGGACCGGATGAGCACCACCCCCGCGCGCATCTTTGGCCTGCCGGGCGGAACACTGGCCGTCGGCGCCCCAGCGGATGTCGTGGTGTTCGATCCCACCGTCGAGTGGGACGTCCGGCCGGAAGCATTCTTCAGCAAGAGCCGCAACACCCCGTTCGGCGGGCGACGGCTGCGCGGGCGGGCGGACCTGACCGTGGTCCGGGGTGAGATCGTGTTCCGCCGCATCTGAGCCGCCGCCCGTTTTGCGCCCGCCCCGGGCGCGTTACATTGGGCAGGGGTGTCTCTGCGTCAGGCCGTTGATCGAAAGGTGCCGCCATGGTCGAACCCACCGAATCCGGTGCCGCCATAGAGCAGCTGTTGCAACAGCGCAAACAGTATCAGGACTGGCTGTCGCGGCTTGCCGGCGCCGGCAACGCGGCCCCCGATGCGGTGCGTCTCCGGGTGCGGGCCGACTACGAGGCCCGCCTGCGCGCGGTGATGGACGAGTTGCGGACCCATGGCGACACCATCGGCGCCGATCTCGACCGCTTCCGGGCGTCGCAGGCGGAGCTGCAACAGCGGGAAGCCGAGGCTCAGGAGCGTATCGCCGAGGCCGAAGTGCGCCACGCGGTGGGCGAGTTCGAGGAGTCGAAGTGGCAGTCCATCAGCGAGGAGGCGAACCGGGGGCTCGCCGGAACGCGCGCGGAGCTGGGCAGAGTTCAGGCTGAGATCGCGCGGCTGGCCGAGGTGCAGTCGCTCATTACCGCCGCTCCGCCCGCCGTGGCCCCCGCGGCCGCGCCGACGCCCACCGCCGCCGATACGCCGGCGCCGCCGCCGGCTGTTCCGGAGCCCGAGTGGGAACCGGAGATCGACATGCCTGATGAGCCGCCTGCGGCCGCGGCACCGCAGCCCGGCGCTGCACCGCGCTTCGTCCCGCGCGGGCCCGCCCCATCCGCGCCGGACGATGAACTCGCGTTCCTTCAATCAGTCACCGGTCATCAGGCCGGTGCCGCGCGGTCACGGGGGTCGGGAGGTCATCCCGCGCCACCTGAGGCCGCCGCAGCACCTCCGCCGGTGAACGCGGCCCCCGCTGCCGCGACCGGCAAGGCCGCCGCCGCCGGCTCGCCGGCGAAGACGCTCAAGTGTGCCGAGTGCGGCGCGATGAATCGCCCGAGTGAATGGTACTGTGAGCGCTGCGGAGCCGAGCTGGCCGCACTCTGACAGGATCGATCGAAACCCTGGCCGGACTGCGGGATAGGACGCGAAGCTCAAGCGACTTCGAGGGGGCCGGACATGAAAGCGGGGGGCGCGTCGCCGACGCGCCCCCCGTTGCAGGTCTGCCGCTGGCTTGCTCTACTTCGCTGCCGTCGCCTTCGCCACCGCCTTGGCCAGCCGGCTCTTCTGCCGGGCCGCCGCGTTCCGGTGGATCAGGTTTTTCCGCCCCGCCCGATCGATGATTCTCACCGCCTCCGCATACGCCGTCGTGGCCTCGCTGCCGCTCGCGGCCCGGACCTTCTTGATGGCGGTACGGAGCTGGCTGCGCTGCGTGCGGTTCCGCGCCGTGGCGCCCTTCGCCTGACGCATGCGCTTCTTGGCGGACTTGATTCTCGGCACGACGATCCCGGGTACGAAGTTGGACGTATTGACAGCTGGTAACACGAGCCCGAAAGAATAGCCGAGGCAACCCGCAACGTCAAGCGCAGACGGGTTTTGACTTGACCTATCCGGGCGTTTAACCTTCCGGCCGAACTCTCACCAGGATGATCCGCACTGGACCAGCTGCTCGGCGACTTCATCCTCATTCTCCCGGTGCTCGTCTTCTCGATGGTGGCGCACGAATATGCGCATGGCGCCGCGGCCCTGCGCCAGGGTGACGATACAGCGTACATGCTCGGCCGGCTGACGCTGAATCCGCTGCCACACATCGATCCGATCCAGAGCATCCTGCTTCCGGGCGTGATGTTCTTCGCCAGCGGGGGGCGGTTCGTCTTCGGGGGGGCCAAGCCGATTCCGGTGAACACCCGCAAATTCCGGAATTATCGCCGCGGGGACCTGATCGTCTCCTCTGCCGGGGTCCTCACCAATGCCGTGCTGGTCCTGGTATTCGCCACGCTATTCATTCTGCTGCATTACCTCGCCCAGGCGTCCGGCGCCGCCGCCGCGATCGAGACGGCCCAGCGGATGATGATGTGGGGACTCTATCTGAACATCCTGCTGGTCGTCTTCAACTCGCTGCCGATTCCGCCGCTGGACGGGTCCAAGGTATTCTATCATGTGCTGCCGGCCGGACTCGGCGCGCGCTATCGAAGCCTGGATCGCCTCGGCGCACTTCCGGTGATTCTGCTCCTGGTCTTTTTCAGCCCGGTGCTCCGGGTGCTGCTCGCTCCAGTCAGCTGGGGCTACCGCTTCATGGCCGCGACCCTGGCGCCGTTTGCCGTCGGGCCAACGTGGAACGTGCTGGGCTCGTGACGGCATCCACCGCGCCGACCCGTGCGCTCGGCGCCGGTCCCGGGTTCGTCGTCGAGCTCGACGCATTTTCGGGCCCGCTCGACCTGCTGCTGCACCTGCTGCGTGAAGAGCAGATCGACATCTCGGACATTCCGATTGCCCGGATCGCCGATCAGTTTCTGCGCTCCATCCACCTGCTGGGCCTGAATCAGGCGGCGGACTACCTGGAGATGGCGAGCCGGCTGGTACGGCTCAAGGTCCAGATGCTCCTGCCGCGGCGCTCCGAGGAGGACGGCTGGGAGGATCCGCGGGCCGAGCTGGTGCGGCGGCTGCTCGAGTACCAGCAGATTCGGGAGATCGCGCTCTGGCTCGGCCGGTCGGCGGAGCGACGCTCCGAGCGGTTCGCCCGCGGGTATCTGCCGCCGCCGCCGGCGCTGCCGCCGCTACCGCTTACGCTCGACATGCTCGAGATGCTGCAGGCGGTGGAGCGGGTGATCGCCGCCATTCCATCGCCGGTCATGCACAACGTGGTCGCCCGTCCGCTGGACGTCGAAAGCGCGACCCGCCGCATCGAAGCGCTGCTGGCGGAGCGCGAGGAGATCGGGTGGCTCGAGGCGCTGGGCCCCCGGCCGACGATCGTCGATGTGCTCTCCACGCTGCTCGCGATTCTCGAGCTCGCCAAGCGAGGCGCGCTGCGTATCTCTCAACCGGCGGCATTTTCGCCGATGGTCATTGCCCGTGACGCCTCTCGCTCAGCTGTTTGAAGCCGCGCTGTTCTCGGCCGCGCGCCCACTCACGGTGGAGGAGCTCGGCACGCTGGACACCGACGCGACGCTGCCCGATGTGCGCGTTGCGCTGGAGCAGCTGCGCGAGCACTACGATTTCGACCAGCACGGGGTCGAACTGGTCGAGCTCGGAGGCGGCTATCAGATCCTGACCAGGCCGGTTCACGCCGCCGCGATCGAGCGAGCCCAGTTTTCCGTGCGTACGCCGAAGCTCACCGCCGCGACGCTCGAAACGCTCGCCGTCATCGGCTACCGCCAGCCGGTCGGGCGCGCCGAGATCGAGGAGATCCGCGGCGTGTCGGCGGGCGGCGTGCTGCGCTCGCTCCAGGAACGCGGCCTGATCGAGGTGGTCGGACGCTCCGACGCCCTCGGGCGCCCGCTCCTCTACGGTACCACGCCGTTGTTCCTCGAGTTGCTCGGCCTCCGCGACCTCGCCGACCTGCCGAAAGCCGAAGAACTCACCATCGCCCTGCAGCCGCACCAGGCCACCGGCGACACCGAAGGGGCCAGCATCAGCGTGCCATCCGAATCATGAGCGAGATGCGATTGCAGCGGGCGCTCGCCCGCGCGGGCGTGGCCTCCAGGCGCGCTGCCGAGGAATTGATCGAGGCGGGGAAGGTTCGGGTGGATGGCAAGGTCGCCGCGCTGGGCAGCAAGGTTGATCCCGAGCGGCAGAGGATCACGGTTGGGGGCAAGGTCGTACGCGCCGTCGCGAAACGCTGGCTCGCCTTTCACAAGCCGCTCGGCGTCGTCACGACGGCGTCGGATGAGGAGGGCCGCCAGACGGTGTTCGACTTCATTCCGGATGCCAAGGGTCTCACCTACGTCGGACGGCTCGATGTGATGACCACGGGTCTGCTGCTGCTCACGACCGACGGCGAGGCGGTCAACCGGCTGACCCATCCGCGCTACCGGATCCCGCGCCGCTACACCGCGCTGGTTCACGGGCGCACGCCGGCCGAGGTTGCGTCGGCAGTCCGGCAAAAAGTGGTAATCGATGGGCGCACGGTGGAACCCGACGACATCCGGGTGCGTCCGGGGAAGGATGGCCGCAGCATCATCGACCTCACGC
This sequence comes from Gemmatimonadales bacterium, assembly GCA_038321865.1. GTDB lineage: Bacteria > Gemmatimonadota > Gemmatimonadetes > Gemmatimonadales > GWC2-71-9 > JAICUF01. The sequence continues at coordinate 31,151 of JBBQFH010000020.1, read as the reverse complement.
TGCAGGAGGGCCGCAACCGGATCGTGCGGAAGTGGTGCGAAGAGCTGGGGCTCAAAGTGGAACGGCTGGCCCGCCTGTCCTACGGCCCAGTGCGGCTCGCCGATCTGCCGGTAGGGCGATATCGCCCCCTCACACCGGCAGAAGAGCGGGCGCTATACCGCGCGGTCAAGCTCGACCCGACCAAGGATTGAACTTTCGGAGGCACTGATGGCCGAAGCAGCCGTCGCAGCCGGGCCGGTGGACGTCGCCCTGCTGCAGCGTGTAGTCAAGGAAGTCTCCCGCCGCATCGTCGGCCAGGACATGATGGTCGAGCGATTGCTCGTCGGCATGCTGACCGGCGGGCACATCCTGCTGGAGGGGGTGCCGGGGCTTGCCAAGACGCTGGCGGTCAAGACGCTGTCCGAGATCATTCACGCATCCTTCTCCCGCATCCAGTTCACGCCGGACCTCCTGCCGGCGGACGTCATCGGTACGATGGTGTTCGACCAGAAGACCCAGGACTTCTACGTGAAGAAGGGGCCGCTGTTCGCCCACATCATCCTGGCCGACGAGATCAACCGTGCGCCGGCCAAGGTGCAGGCAGCGTTGCTGGAGGCGATGCAGGAGAAGCAGGTCACGATCGGCGGCACGACCTTCGGACTCGAAGAGCCCTTCATGGTGCTCGCGACCCAGAATCCGATCGAGAACGAAGGGACCTATCCGCTACCGGAGGCGCAGCTGGACAGATTCATGCTGAAGGTGCACGTCGGCTATCCGACGCGTGACGAGGAGAAGGAGATTCTGCTGCGGATGAGCGGCGGTCAGGAGATCAGCGTCGAGCGGCTGCTCAGCCCCGCCACCATCCTGGCTGCCCGCCGCGTCATCGCCGAGCTGTACATGGACCAGAAGGTCGTCGACTACATCGTCGACGTCGTCCGTGCCACCCGCGATCCCTCCGGCGTCGGCCTGGGCGACCTGAAGCCGCTCATCGCGTTCGGCGGATCGCCGCGGGCATCGATCTCCCTGGCGCAGGCGGCGCGGGCCCACGCCTTTCTCCGCGGCCGCAACTATGTCGTTCCCGAGGACGTGCGCGCGCTGGCGCCCGACGTGCTCCGCCACCGGGTGGTACTGACGTTCGAGGCGGAGGCGGAAAACGTGACCAGCGACGATGTGGTCAGCCGCGTGCTCGACGCCGTACGGGTTCCTTGACGCGCCTGGGCCGCCCGTAGCCCCCGCCGCTTCCAGCCATGCCAACCGTTTCTGCCGAAGTACTCCGACAGGTGAAGGGGATCGAGCTCCGCACGCGCGGGCTCGTGACGTCGCTGTTTGCCGGGGAATACCGGTCGGTGTTCCGCGGCCAGGGGATGGAGTTCGCCGAAGTGCGGGCCTACGAGCCCGGCGACGACTTCCGTGCGATCGACTGGAACGTCTCGGCGCGCCTGGCCAGCCCCTACGTCAAGACCTTTACGGAGGAGCGTGAGCTGACGGTCATGCTGGTGGTGGACCAGTCCGGGTCCACCCACTTCGGCGATCCGGTCACGAAGGGGGCGCTCGCCATCGAGGTCGGCGCGGTGCTCGCCCTGGCGGCGGCGCACCACAACGATCGGGTGGGGGCGCTGCTGTTCGCCGACGAGGTCGAGCGCGTCATTCCGCCGGCCAAGGGCCGCCGCCACGCGCTGCGGGTGATCCGGGATCTCGTCGCATTCGCGCCGAGCGGTCGCCGCACCAACCTCGCGGCGAGCCTGTCCTATGCGAGCCGGCTCCTGCGGCACCGCGCGGTCGTCGTGGTGCTCTCGGATTTCCTCGCGGAGGGATGGGAGAAGCCCCTCCGCCGGCTGGCCGCCCGCCACGAAGTCGTGGGCATCGTCATCGAGGATCCGCGCGAGAACGAGCTTCCCGAGTCGGGATGGGTCGAAATCGCCGACGCCGAGACCGGGGCGCGCGTGCTGGTGGACACCGGGAACCGGGAGGTGCGCGAGCGGCTGCGGGCCCTGGCGGAGCGACGCCGCGCCGATCGCGCGCGGCTGCTCGGCGCGGCCGGCGTCGACCAGATCCTGCTCCGGACCGACGCCGACTACGCGCGACCGCTCCGACGGGCGTTCGCCCTGCGCGCCCGCCGGCTCCGCCGCGGATGATCACGCTGCTGTTCGCGCTGTCGCTGCAGGCGCCACAGCAGGCGCCGCATCGCGCGACGGTCGGCGACACCATCTGGATCGTGCGCCGGCTCCTGCTGCCGGCGCGGCACGGCATCCGGGCGGCGGCATGGGAGATGACCGGCGACGTCGAGCTGCTGGGGCCGGCGCGCGTGATATCCGGCGCGGGCAGCGCTGAGATCGCCTATCCGCTCGTTGCGTGGACCCCGGGGGCACATACCCTCCACGTGCCAGGGCCGCTCCTCCTCGCGGCCGACGGAAGCATCGACTCGCTGCCCGCGTCCGACACGACGATTACCGTTGCAAGCGTCCTCCCACCCGGGGCGGCGGACACCGCGCTCCGGCCGCAGCCGCGGGCCGGACTGGTCCATCGCACCACAGTGACCTGGATGCCGGTGCTGATCCTCACCGCGCTCGCCGCGCTGCTGTTGTCGCCACTGCATTGGTGGTGGCGGCGGCGCGGGCGCCGCAATCCCGAGAAGGTCGCCACGCGGCAGGCGTCATCACCGCCTCTGGAGCGCTGGGCCGGGGCCGGCGAGGCACGCACCGTGCTCGCCGCGGGCGCGGCACGCGTCCGTCACGCCATCGCGGTACGGGTGCCCGACCTTCACGAAGGCCTGGACACGCCGACGCTGGTCTCGACGCTCGAGGGCCGCCCGGGATGGCCGCTGGCCGAGATCGAGGATGTCCTGGGGTCGCTGGATTCCGCCCGCTTCGCCCTCGCGCCTCCTGCCGATGTGCTCGCCCTGTACGAGCGGGCAATCGCGCTTGCAGCGCGCATCGAGGCGCCGGTGGTGACGGCATGACGTTCGCCCGCCCATGGCTGCTGCTGCTGCTGCTGGGCCTCGTCCTGTGGTGGTGGCGCCGGCGGAAGGGCGGGGATGCCGTGCCCTACAGCGATGTCAGCCTGCCCGCGGCGGTCGCCGTGACGCCGTGGTGGACCCGGCTGCCGACGGCGTTTCGCGGCCTGGCCCTGGCCGCCTGGATCGTGGGGGCCGCCGGCCCGCGCCTGGGCGGCGACACCGTAGAGATGAAGCAGGAAGGGATCGCGATCGTGATCGCCATCGACATATCCAGCAGCATGCTGGCGGAGGACTTTGCTCCTTCCAACCGGCTGGAGGTCGCCAAGCGCGATGCGGTGGGATTCATTCGCGGCCGGAAAGCCGACCGGATCGGGCTGGTGGCCTTCGCCGGCGAGGCGCTCACCCAGGTTCCCGTGACGCTGGACTATGCGGTGGTCGAACAGGCCGTCATGGACATCAAGATCGGGAGTCTGGAGGACGGCACCGCGATCGGCAGTGGCTTGGCGACCGCAGTCAACCGGCTGCGGCGGACGCCGAACCGGTCCAAGGTCGTGCTGCTGCTCACGGACGGCGAGAACAACAAGGGATTGATTGATCCGCGCACTGCCGCGGCGACCGCGGCAGCATACGGTGTGAAAGTCTACACGATCGGCGTCGGAACCATCGGCGAGGCGCCCATCCCGACCGGGCGCGGCGTGGGCGGCTTTCGCTATGAAATGCTGCCGGTACGCATCGATGAGCCGCTCCTGCGAGAGATCGCGCAGGAGACGGGCGGGCGCTATTTCCGGGCGACGGACAGCGAAGCGCTGAGCCGCATTTTCAGCCAGATCGATCAACTGGAGAAGACGCCGATCCAGATCACGCGCTACGCCCGGTACGACGAAGAAACCCGTCCGCTCATTCTCGTCGGCCTGGTTGCACTGGCCCTCGAGCTGCTGTTGAGCGCGACACTCGTGGTCCGTGTGCCGTGATCTTCGACGCCCCGCTGCTCCTGGTTTTCGCGCCCATCGTGGCCCTGCTGGTGGCCGGCCTCGTGTTGCTGGCACGCCGGCGGCGGATTCGGCTCGCGCGCGCCTGGTCGGCGGGGCTCGAGCGGGCCGCCAGGGCCCGGGGGCGGTGGGCGCCGGTGGTATTCGGCGCGATGGGGCTCATCGCCACCGTGGCGCTCGCCGGCCCGCGCGGCGGCCGGGCGTCCGTCACCACGCGTTCGCATGCGCTCAGCATCGTGATGGCCGTCGACATCAGCCGTTCGATGCTGGCCGAAGACGTGAAGCCGAGCCGCCTGCGGCGCGCGGTCCGGGAAGCGAGCCGCCTCCTCGAGGACTCGCCGGACGACCGCGCCGGCCTGATCGCGTTCGCTGGCCGAAGCTACATCCTGGCTCCGCTCACCGTTGACGGCGGCGCCATCCGGCTCAATCTCGATGCGCTCGATCCCGACCTCGCGAGCGAAGGCGGCACCAGCCTCGCGAGCGTGCTCACGCAGGGCACCGAACTGCTTCGTGGCACCGGGGAGGTATCGGACCGCGTGCTGGTCATCTTCACCGACGGCGAAACGCATGACACACTGACCGAAACGCTGGCGGCTGCGAAGGCGGTGAAAGCGGCCGGCGTCCGACTGGTGCTGGTGGCTGAAGGCTCCGACCAGCCCGCGCGGATCCCGATCCGGGACTCGCTCGGCGCGCTCATCGAGTACAAGCGCGATGAAGCCGGCTCCGTGGTGGAAACGCGTCGTCGCGACGATATCCTGACGCAGATCGCCAATGCCGGCGACGGCACGCTGGTCGGCGCTGACATTCTCGATCAGGCCGGCGCCGTTCGCGACCTGCTGGCCACCTTCAAGCGGAGCCCCAGCGCCGAGACACGCACCACCGACCTGGTCCCCCGCGCCTGGATTCCACTCCTGGCCGCGGCACTCGTGCTGCTGCTGTACACCGTCACCCGCCGCGGCACCGCGCTGGTGGCGCTGGCCGGCCTGCTCCTGCTGCCCCGCGCATCGAGCGCCCAGCGCCCCACACCGGGCGAACGCGCCATGGCAAGCGGTGAACCGACCCAGGCCGCCGCCGCGTTCCTCGCCGAGGCGCGCAGCGGCACGGCACGCGACACCGCCTTCTACAACGCCGGCACGGCGGCACTGCAGGGGGGCCGGCTCGACGTCGCGAAGGGCGCGCTGACAGAAGCTGCAAAGTCGCTCGATCCGGGCCTGCGCTACCGTGCGCTCTACAACCTGGGCCTGACCGCGCTGCTCGGTGCCCGCGCCGATTCGGCCCACCGCGATGAGCTGCTCGGGGAAGCGAGCGATCGCCTGCGCGAAGCCCTCATGCTGCAGCCGGCGTCGGAGCGCGCAAAATGGAATCTCGAGCTCGCCGAGCGCCGCCGCCCGCCGCCGCCGCCCAAGAGTGGTGGCGGTGGCGGGGGAGGCGGCGGTGGAGGCGGTGGTGGTCCGCCGCCGCCCAGCGCGGCCGAGAAACCGGCGGGTGGGTTGTCCCGCAGCCAGGCTGAGCAGATTCTCAACTCGATGGACCGGCAGGAGCAGAGTACGCGGGCCGACCAGCAGCACCGGATGCAGTCGAACGCGACCGGCGGAGACAAGGACTGGTGAGCCTGCTCGTCGCGCTGCTGCTGTGGCAGGGACCGTCGCTGTCGGCGACGGTCGATCGCGATCGCGTGTCGGTCGGCGACGAGATCGTCCTCACCGTCCGCGCCGTCAGCCACTCGGTGGAGCCGCTGCAGGTCACGCTCGCGCCGATGAACGGCTTCGAGATCGTGGGTCGTTCCGAACAGACGGAGGTCTCCACCGTCAGCGGGCCGCAGCGCACGACGACGCTCGAGGTCCAGCTCCGCGCCCTCCGCCCGGGCACGTGGTCACTCGGACCGGTGCGGGCCCGTCAGGGCCAGCAGATACTGCAGACGGGCGAGCTCAAGGTTGTGGTATCCGGGACGCCGGGGACTTCCACCGCTACCAGCCTCAGCCCGCGCGTTCGTCGCGTCCTCCAGCGGGCGCCGCCGCCCAGCCGTCCGGGCAAGGCCGCGGTCGCCGTGCTCACATCGGCCGACAGCGTGTTCGTCGGGGAGCAGGTGGACGTCGTCACCGCCGCCTGGTTCCCGCGCGACCTGCGGTCACAGCTCCGCCGGCCACCGACCCTGCAGCCTCCCACCGCCGACGGCGTCTGGAGCTATCCGCAGCCGGTGCCGCCCGGTATCGCCGCCAGCCGGCGCGTCGCCGGAACGTGGTACGACCTCTTCGTCATGCACCAGGTGATCTTCCCCCTTGTTCCTGGACAGCTTCGGATCTCGGCGGCGTCGCTTCGGTACAGCGTGCCGGTCGCCATGCAGTTCTTCAGCCAGGAAGACCACTTCAGTCTCGAAAGCAAGCCGATCGCGCTGACGGTCGTGCCACTGCCGACGGCCGGCCGGCCGGCCGGATTTGCCGGTGCGGTCGGCCGATCGCTCAGCATCGGTCGCACCATCCGCCCGGCGGCCGCCCGGGCCGGTGAGGGCCTTGCCGTGGACGTGAGCGTGACCGGGAGCGGCAACGTCGCCCTGTGGCCGGCGCCGGCGTTCGGCTGGCCCGCCGGCCTTCGTGCCTACACCGACAAGGTGGACGACCACCTGGAAACGCTCGACGGGATCCTCGGCGGATCGAAAACGTTTCGGAATCTCGTCGTGCCGGACAGCACCGGGGTGATCGCACTTCCGGCGCTGTCGTATCCGTATTTCGATCTCGACACGCGCAGCTACCGCACGGCCTCGGCGCCCCGCGCGACGATTCCGGTCGCACCCGGTGCGGAAGGGCTGACGGCCCGCGCGCTGCCGCCGCCGCTGCTCCTGCCCGGAAGCCCACCGCTCGCGCGGCGCGTCGTTGATGCGGTTCCGGTTTGGGCGTGGGCGCTCGCCGCCGTGCTGCCCGCGCTTGCCGTGCTCGCATCGGCGCTGGCGGCGCAGCGCCGTCGTCACCCGCTCGGGACGGTGCGGCCCGCTGATCCCGCGGGTGCCGACCGCCGCCTCCAGGCAGCACTCCGCGCCCTGGTTCCCGATGTGGACCGCTATTCGGGTGCGGCGCTCACCGCGGCACTGCGAGCCGCCGGCATCGACCCGGCGGTCGCTGCGCGGGTGGCGCGGGCGCGCGAGGCGTATTTCGCGGCACGGTACGGTCCGGGCCAGACCGGCGATCCCGGCGTCGGCGCCGTCGTGCGCGAGCTCGACGAGCTGACGGCCGCGCTCGGCGCGACGTCGCTTCGTGGTCCCCGACGGGCGGTCGCCATCGTCGCGCTGCTCGTGGCGATGGCGCTCCCGCTTCGGGCGCAGACCAACCCGGAACAGCTGTATTCCGCCGGGTCGCTCCGTGCGGCGGCGGACGGTTTCGCTCGCCGGGCCCGAGCTGAGCCCACGGTAGTGGCGCATTGGTACGATCTCGGTGCAGCGGAATACCGGCGTGGTGCGGACGCTCGGGCCACCGCTGCCTGGCTCCGGGCCGTTCGGCTGGCACCTCGGTCACGCTCGGTTCGCCGCGCCCTGGAGCTGGTTCCGGCGGCTGACGACGAGTCCGAACGGCGCGAATGGACCGCGCCCGTTACCCCGGAGGAACTCGCGCTGGCTGCGGCCGGCTGCTGGGTCATTGGCTGCGCATTTCTGGCTCGTCGCCGCGCGCTGCGCGCACGCGTGATCGCCTCCCTCGGCGCGGCGCTCGTGCTTGGCGGCGCCGCCTTCGCGCTGCGGGACTGGTATGCCCGGCCGCTCGCCGTCATGACGGTCAGCAGTCCGCTTCGTCTCTCTCCGCACGGTCGCGCGCCCGAGGTCGGCCCCCTGGCCGCGGCGGCGGCGGTGCGCCCGCTCCGCAGTGATCGCGGATGGTGGCTGGTACTGGGGCCGGATGGGCGCGAAGGCTGGGTACCGGCCGGGGCGCTGGCGGTCATCAGCGAGTAGATTTCGAGACCCATGAGCCGCCGCATTGCGATCCTTCCCGACGCCGTCGCCGATCAGATCGCCGCCGGCGAGGTGGTCGAGCGGCCCGCCTCCGTCGTGAAGGAGCTGGTCGAGAACGCCCTCGACGCGGGGGCCGCTCACGTCCGCATCGCGGTCGAAAACGGCGGCAAGACCCGCATCGATGTCAGCGATGATGGTTCGGGAATGGGGCGGGAGGATGCCGTGCTCGCGGTCGATCGCCACGCCACCAGCAAGATCCGGCTGGCGGCCGACCTGGTGGGCATCACCACCTTCGGCTTCCGAGGGGAGGCGCTGCCGGCCATCGCGTCGGTCTCTCGATTCTCGATGGTCACCTGCGATGAGGGGGGCGACGGCACCGAAATCTCCATCGCCGGTGGCCGAGTCGATCGCGTGGGTCCGGCCGCCCGGCAGCGTGGTACGACGGTGAGCGTGCGTGCGCTGTTCTTCAACACCCCGGCTCGGCGCAAGTTTCTGCGGTCGGCCTCCAGTGAAACCCGCGCCATCCAGGAGACCGTCGCGACCCTCGCGCTGGCGCATCCTGAAGCCGGCTTCGAGCTCGAGGTCGATGCCGCCATGCGGCTCCAGGTGCCGCCGGCCCAGGATGCAGCCGAGCGGCTGGCGGGTGTGTGGGGGCGTGACCTCGCGGGCACGCTCGTGCCGGTGCGATATGCGGCCGGTGCATTCCAGGTGGCAGGATTCGTCCAGCGCCCCGGCGATGCGCGGCCCACCGGCCGCCGCACACAGCTCTTCGTCAACGGCCGGCCGTTCAAGGATCCGTTCCTGGTCCGTGCCGCCGAGGCCGGCTATCGCGCGGCCATCCACCCGGGCGATCGTCCCACCCTCTATCTGAACCTTGGCGTCGATCCGGCCGAAGTTGACGTGAACGTGCATCCAGCCAAGCTGGAAGTTCGTTTCCGTGAGCGCCTCGCGGCCGAGCGCGCGGTGGAGGAGGCCGTGCGCGACGCGATCGGCGCACTGGCCGCGGCGGCCCCGGTGGGGGATTGGCGTCCGATGCCCGCATCCCCGTCCCTGTTTGCCGCCCCATGGGCAGCCGAGGGCGCCGCGTTCGATTTCGGCGACGACGGAGAGGGTGCGGCGCCGGGCGATCGCGCGCGCTCCGCGGTCGCCTTCCGGGTTCCGCTGCTGCAGGTTTTCAACACGTACATCGTCTACGAAGCGCCTGAGGGGATGGTGATCGTCGATCAGCATTCGGCGCACGAGCGGGTGCTCTTCGAGCGCGCCATGGGGCAGCTGGAAGAATCGGCAGCGGTCGGCCAGCGAATGCTGCTGCCGCTCACGCTCGAGTTGACGGATGAGGAGCTCGACGCGGTCGAGGCGCATCGCGATGTCCTGACGCGCGTCGGATTCGACGTGGAGTCATTCGGCGGACGCACCGTCGTCCTGCACACCGTTCCGTCGCCCCATCCGCGCTTCGATGCCGGCGCCTGCTTCCGGGAAATGGTCGCGGACCTCGCGCGCGGCAGGTTTGGCGGATGGTCCAATCGGCTGGAACGGTTTGCCGCCACGTATGCCTGCCGAGCTGCCGTGAAGGCAGGGGAACCGCTGGCCGAATCGGAGATGCGCGAGTTGCTGCTGCAGCTTTTCGCGACCGACCTCCCGCCGCACGACGTGCACGGCCGGTCTACGATCGTGCAGCTCCCGCGCGAGGAGATGGAGCGCCGCTTTGGGCGGCGTTAGGACACCGGTCCTCGTCGGCGCGACCGGAATCGGCAAGACCGCGGTCGCGCTCGCCCTGGCCGCGTTCTGGCCGATCGAGGTGATTTCAGCCGACTCCCGACAGGTGTACCGACGCCTGGACATCGGTACGGCCAAGCCGACAGCACGAGAGCGCGCCCGGGTGCCGCACCATGGCGTTGACCTCATCGAGCCCGGCACCCGCTACAGTGCGGGACGATTCGCGCGAGACGCGCGCGGGTGGCTGGAGGAGATCCGCGGGCGCGGGCGCCTGCCGGTCGTCGTGGGAGGCACCGGGCTCTACGTGCGGGCGCTCGCGGAAGGGCTGTTCGCCGAGCCGTCGATCGACGCCGGCCGCCGGAGGTCGCTCGATGCCTTCACCTCGCGCCTCGACCCCAGCGAGTTGGTGCGCTGGGCCGGCCGGCTCGACCCTGGCTTTCGCGGCGGGGGCAGGCAGCGCGCGTCGCGGACGATCGAGATCGCTCTGCTGACCGGCCGACCCCTCTCTGCCTGGCAGGCGAGCGCGCGGGCGGGGAGCGTGCTCGACCCGTGGTACATTGTTCTCACGGCACCCCGGCCGGTGCTGCAGGCCCGCATCCAGCGCCGTGCAGAGGAGATGGTCCGCCGCGGACTCATCGAGGAGACCGCGGCTGTACTGTCGGAGGGGCACGCGGCCCACGCTCCCGGCCTGGACGGCGTCGGCATCCGGGAGGCCGTCGAGTACCTGCACGGAGCCCGGTCACGGGAAAGCGTCGCCGATGCGATCGCGGTCAGCACGCGACAGTATGCCAAGCGGCAGGAGACCTGGTTCCGGCATCAGCTGGCCGGCGAACGACTCACGCTCGATGCCACGCGCCCGCCGGACGCGCTGGCGGCCGAGATCGCACAGGCATGGGGGACCGGATGAAGATCGGCATCACCTGCTACCCGACCTACGGCGGATCCGGGGCCGTGGCCACCGAGCTCGGGCTGGACCTCGCGCGCCGCGGCCACGAGGTCCACTTCATCACGTACGCCTCGCCATTCCGGCTTCGCGGGTATGCGGAAGGGGTCTATTTCCACGAAGTCGACACGCGGATGGGGCGCTACCCGCTCTTCGATCATTTTCCCTATACGCTCGCTCTCGCGTCCAAGCAGCATGAAGTGGCGCTCCGGGAGAAGCTGGATGTCCTCCACGTCCACTACGCCGTCCCGCATGCGACCACCGCGTATCTGGCCCGCGAGATGCTCGACGGCGAGCTGCCGCTGAAGGTGATCACCACGCTGCACGGCACCGACATCACGCTGGTCGGGCAGGAGGCCGGCTTCTACGCCATCACCAAGTTCTCCATCGAGCGGTCCGATGCCGTCACGGCGGTGTCGGAGTTTCTGAAGGATGAAACGCATCGGGCGTTCGGCTGTGGCACCTGCGATATCCGCGCCATTCCGAATTTCGTGAACCTGAACGAGTACCGGCCGTCGGCCGATCCCCACTGCGAAGGCCTCGCCCCCGAGGGGCACAAGGTGCTGACGCACGTGTCGAACTTTCGCGAGGTGAAGCGGGTCAAGGACGTGATCCGGGTGTTTGCGCGCGTGCGCCGCGCCATGCCTGCCACGCTGCTGATGGTCGGTGACGGCCCTGACCGGAGCGACGCGGAACAGGAGGCGCGCGAGCTGTCGGTGAGCGATGACGTGCGGTTCCTCGGCCGGCTCGATACGGTGGCCAACCTGCTGCAGTCGACCCACCTGTTTTTGCTGCCGTCGCAGACCGAGTCGTTCGGGCTTGCGGCGCTCGAGGCAATGGCATGTGGTGCGCCGGTGGTGGCCTCGCGAGCGGGCGGCCTGCCGGAGGTGATCGACGACGGCATCAACGGCATTCTGGAACCCGTGGGGTCGGTCGAAGCGATGGGCCGCCGGGCGACCGAATTGCTCCGCGACGCGGCGCGGCACCAGGCCATGCGCGACGCCGCAATCGCCAAGGCCCGGGAATTCTCGGCCGACCGCATCGTGCCGATGTACGAGGAGCTCTACCGCGAGGTGCTCCGGTGAGCCTTTACCTGGTTGCGGTGATCCTCGGACTGGTGGAAGGCGTCACCGAATTTATTCCGGTTTCGTCTACCGGCCATCTGATCCTCGCAGGGCACTGGCTCGGCTTCGAGGGCGATCGCGCCAAGGCGTTCGAGATCTTTATCCAGCTCGGCGCCATCCTGGCGATCGTCTGGCTCTATCGCGGGCGGCTGATCGAGCTCGCACGCCGCGCCGCGCGCGACGCGGGTGCCCGCGCGGTGATCGGCAACCTCTTCATTGCGTTTCTGCCGGTCGCGGTGGTCGGGCTGCTGATCCATTCGTGGATCAAGAGTCACCTGTTCGATCCTGTGGTCGTGGCGATCGCGCTGGTGGCGGGCGGCGTCGTGATCCTGCTGATCGAGCGCTGGCATCCGGCGACCACGACGTCGGAGATCGATCGGATCCCGCGGCGGACTGCGCTCGGAATCGGAATCGCCCAGGTGCTCTCGCTCATTCCGGGCACCTCGCGGTCCGCCGCGACGATTCTGGGCGGCTACAGCCTGGGACTCTCGCGCAGGACAGCGACCGAGTTTTCGTTTCTGCTCGCGATACCCGTGATGCTCGCAGCCACCGTATTCGACCTGTGGAAGAGCCGGCATGGGCTCGTATCAGGCGACGCGCCGATATTCGCCGTCGGCTTCGGCGTTGCGTTCGCGAGCGCGCTCGTCGTCGTTCACGCCTTCCTTCGCTTCGTGTCCAGTCACAGCTTTCGCCCGTTTGCCTGGTACCGCATCGTGTTCGGCCTCGTTCTGCTCGCCTTCATCCTCGGCCGGCCTGCGGCGTGAGCGATCGGATCGTGTGGGCGGACCGGGTCGGGTCGACGCAGGACATCGTTCATGACCTCGGTGCGGACGGAGCCGCGGACGGAGCGGCGGTTGTCGCGGGGGAACAGGCAGAGGGCAGGGGGTCGCGGGGCAGGGCCTGGCAATCTCCGCGCGGCGGCCTGTGGCTCAGTGTGTTGGCCCGGCCGGCCAACGCAGCGCCGGCCGAGGCGCTGAGCGTGCGCGTGGCACTGTACGTGGCAGAGGCGCTCGAGGCGCAGGGAATTCCGGGTGTGCAGCTCAAGTGGCCGAATGACCTGATGCTCAACGGGCGCAAGGCCGGCGGCATTCTGTGCGAGGCGCGCTGGCTGGGCGAGCGTCTCGGATGGATTGCAATCGGGGTGGGGCTCAACGTCGCAAACGCTGTCCCGCCGGAGCTGCGCCAGCAGGCCATGGCGCTGGCGGAAGTGCATCCCGGCATGCGCCCGAGCGATCTGGCCCTGCCGATCGTCCAGGCGGTGCGTGCGGCGGCCGCTGTCACCAGCGCCCTCGATGCTCGCGAGCTCGCCGGGTTCGACCGGCGCGACGGGCTTGCCGGTCGGCGGGTTCGCTCTCCAGTGCCCGGACTGGCGGTGGGTGTGGCGCCCGACGGCGCGTTGCGCATCCGCCGGTCCGATGGAGTGGTCGAGCTGGTACGGGTTGGCCCCGCAGTCGCGGTTTCCTTCCAGGCGGATTGAGCCATGCTTCTCGCCCTCGACATCGGCAACACCGAAATCACGGCCGGACTTTTCCAGGGAGAGTCGCTGTCCGCGCACTGGCGACTCACCACCAATCCGGACCGAACGCCGGACGAATGGGCGGCCGCGATCGGGGCCTTTCTCATCCAGGCCGGTCACTCCCCGAACGAGGTGCGGGCGGTGTGCCTCGCCTCGGTTGCACCCGCCGCGACCCAGAGCGTCGCGGAAGGAGTCGAGGCCGCGACCGGATCGAGGCCGGTCGCGATTGACGCGCGCTCGGCCCTCCCCGTGGTGCTCGACGTGGATGAGCCGATGAGCGTCGGCGCGGACCGCATCGTCAATGTGCTCGCCGCGGCCGATCTCTACCACGCCGACGTGATCGTGATCGATTTCGGGACCGCCACGACCTTCGATTGCGTCACCGCCGATGGGCGATTCATCGGCGGCGCGATCATGCCGGGCCTGCGCACGTCGGCGGATCAGCTGACTCGTCGCGCGGCCAAGCTTCCCGCGACCGAGCTGGCGGCTCCGGAACGCGTGATCGGCCGACGCACGGAAGAGTGCATCCAGTCGGGTGTGCTGTACGGCGCGGCCGATGCCGTAGACGGCATGATCCGGCGTATTGGCCGAGAGTGGCCCGGCGGGGGCACGCCGCGCGCGATCGCCACCGGCGGCCTCGCGGCGTTCGTGGTGCCATTCTGCGCCAGCATTGACGGCATCGAGCGTGACCTCACCCTCAGAGGCCTTCGCCTCGCGGCAGGGCACCTCGGACTGCGCTGGTGAACCGGCCGGTGGCCGGCGCGCGCGCGGCCGGCTACCGGCTGTTCGGGCATCGCCTCGACTACCTCCTCCATTTTCGCCCGGCGGAGTGGCCGATCATGGCGGCGCACACCGCGCTCGGATATGTGCTCTCGGTGGGCCTCGCCGGCGTCCGGGCCGGCGCATCACTGGCGGCTGGCGCACTGGGACTGTTCGTGTGGGTCGTGCTCCTTAATGGCGGGACCCTCGCCATCAACTCCGCGTTCGACCGTGACGAGGGCGACGTGGCCTACCTGCGTCAGCCGCCGCCGCCGCCGCGGCACCTCTTTGCTGTCGGCCTCGGCGCCATGCTGCTGGGGTTGGCCCTCGCGACACGGCTCCCGCGCGGATTCTTGATCGCGTACGCCGTGTGCGTCGCAATGTCGATCCTCTATTCGGTGCCGCCCTTCCGCCTCAAGGCGGTAGCCGGCGCCGACTGGCTGATCAACATGGTGGGGTTCGGGACGCTCACCCCGTACGCCGGATGGGCCGCGACCGGCCGTCCGCTGGATCTGGCGCACGCGCTGTTGCTGGCCGGATTCTGCCCGCTCTTCGCATCGCTCTACCCCCTGACTCAGCTGTACCAGATCGACGAGGATACCCGGCGCGGTGACCGCACGCTCGCCGTCCGTCTGGGCGTCATCCCCAGTCTGAACCTTTCGATCGCGGCCGCGCTCGTCGCATTCGGACTCTTCGCGCTCGCGGGACGCACGGCCGGATGGGCCGCAGGGGGCGAGGCCGCAGGGCACTCGATCGCCATGTCGCTTGCGGCGATGGCGTGGGCGTCCGTCCTCATCCCGTGGCGGGCCACCGCGCTGGCCCGCCGGCCCAACGATCACCAGCGTGGCATGTACTGGGCGCTCGCGGCCTGGGCGGTGACGGATCTGGCCGTGGTCCTGGCCTGGGCGGCCTGACCTTCCCCCTTGGCCCGCGCGGAAGCCACACTGTATTATTCACGCCTTCACACCTTCGGAGACGGCATGCGCTCGGCGGTGGACCTTCCCGGTGAATTCGATCTGACGGCCCTCCCCGGCATCGTCCGGGCCGCGGTAATGCTCGGCGCCGTCGAATCGGTGGTCGTCGTGCTGATGGCGGTGATTACGCGCCTCACCGGCGGAATCGTCGAGGCCGTCGCGGGTGGGCTGGTGCTGCTCTGCGGTCTCGCGATCGTGAGCTTCGGCCCCGGCACCTGGACGCGGGCGCGCACCATCGAGGGCATTGCCGGCGCCGCCGGCATCGGGCTGGCCGCGAGCGCCGTGTTTCTGCTGTTCGATGTCACGCTGCTGCAACCGTTCGGGGTCTACACCAATCGCTGGCGCGAGATCGGCGGCGGCAGCAACTGGTGGTATCATCCGGTCTGGTGGATGGTCGGCACCTTCCTGCCCTGGATGGGCGCCCTCATTCTCGCTGCCCGCGCGGCTCGCGGCGCGGGCCCATCCATCGTGTCGGGGATGGCGATGGCGGTGGCAGCCTCGCTGCTCGTCGGCGTGATCGCCGTGCTTGCGCATTTTCCGGGAGCGCACTGGGGCCTCGGCACCTTCGGCGTCGCGTTCCTGCCCGGAATAGCCATCGCAGCGGCGGTCGCCTCGCTGCGGGCATCACGCGCGTGATCTGATGCGCTGGGTCCGGCTTTTCTTTCGTGCATTCGGGTGGCTGCTCACGCCGTTCCTGGCGTGGGCAGCTTCGTTTTTCGGCTGTGTGGCCGGCGAGGTCATCGCGGCACGGATGGCCAGCCCCAAGGCAGGGTTGCTCCTCTCCGCCGCCTGCGGCGCCGCGGCGGGTTTTCTGACGCTTATTCTCTGGCTGCGCCTGCTGCGGAGCAGACCCGCGTTGCGCGAGGCGCTCGCCGTTACGGCGGACGGTACGCCCGACACCGCAGGGCTCAGCGAGCGCACCGTTCTCGATCCGGAGGACAGCGCACGGCCGTCGCCGTGAGAGTGGGCGCGCTCTTCGCCGGCGGGCTCGGCCTCGGTTGCACCCCGGCTCCGGCGGCCGACCGCGCGCCGGATTCCGCATCCGCCGTCTCCGTCCCCGTCATCGCCGACTCGCTCATCGCTACTGGACCCGGCGGAACCGAAGTCTGGTTCACGCTGGCCCGCACTGACCGCGGGCCTGGCTCCGTCACCTGCCGCGATCGCACGATCGAATTCCGCCACGGTGCCACCCGTACTCCGGTCCCGTTGCTCTATACGGAGCAGGCGCCGCGATTCGTCGATGATTCGACCGTCGAGGCCGTGCTCTACCTCGCCTGCCGCCCAGTCGCCCGGTACCTCGTGAACGTGCGCAGCGGGCAACCCACCCCGCTTCGGCCGTGATGATTCGCCCGGCCCGGATCGCGCTGGTCCTCGTGCTCGCCCTCGCCGGCGCCCCATCGGCCATGGCGCAGGGCGTCGCGTTTCAGCTGGGCCGGCTGTTCAACAACGGTGGCTGGACGTCGCTGGGAGCTGCCTGGGTGCAGCCGGTGTTCGGTCCCGCGGCCCTGTCGCTGGGTGGCACGCTCATGCACGGCCCGGCGCCGAGGGATGGGCGCCTGCTCGGCGCGATGGCCGACCTCTCGCTCTTTCGAGGTGGCCGGCCCGGGGCCTACGCGGTCGCGGGCGTCGCCGGTGGGTTCGGCACCAGCGGCGCCGAAAAATGGTGGAATGCCTGGTCGGCGGGCGTGGGGTACGAGCTGATTCCGGTGCCCTTCCTCTCGCTCGGTCTCGAAGGCCGCTACCGCGAGTTCCGGCCGGCCGCGCGCTCGGGGCTGGAGCTCTCGGTGCGCATCGGGGCCAATTTCGGCGCCGTGGGTCGGACGGTTTCCCCGGCGGGCGTGCCTGAACGGGTCACGCCGGCGCTCTGGACAGCGGGCAGTTCGCTCACGCATGCCGACGCCGCGCGGCTGCTCGACGGTGTCATTGCCACTGCGGATTCCGCGATCGGGGCACGGTACCGCCTCGGTGGCCGCGGCGAGGATGGCCGTGGCTTCGACTGTTCCGGGCTGATTCAGTACGCCTACGCCCGTCACGGCATCGCCCTGCCGCGAACGAGCGGGGAGCAGGCGACCCGCGGCCGCGAGGTCGGCCGCGAGCTGGCCTCACTTCAGCCGGGTGACCTCCTCACGTTCTCAAGCTCGGGCCAGGGCGTCACCCATGTCGGGCTCTACGTCGGCGACGGCCGCTTCATCCACAGCGCGAGCAGCGGCGTGCAGACCAGCCGGCTGAGCGCGACCGATCCCTACGGCAAGTGGTGGTTCAAACGGTGGGTCGGCGCCCGGCGGATCGTCGGATAGCGGCGCGGCGCCGGTAGCTTCGCCTGGCGGCGTCACGCGGTCAGGGCTTCGCGGCGTTTCCGTGCTGATGGTCCGAGTCTCTCCCGGCCTGGCCCGCTTCCGATGCGATGAGCGGTTCTCCTGCCGGATCCGCCTTCAGCGAGGCCATGTCGAGCCGGAACGTCGAGTCGTTCGGATCGATCGCCGGCCACCGGCTGAGGTCGTCCGGCACGAAGAGCCCGACCAGGTGGGCCATCGCGCCCTGAGGCCGCAGCTTGCCGCTCGTATTGTCGTACTCGCCGACGACACGGTACCGGTGATTGCCCTTCAGCGCGAGCCCGTCACCGGTGACGCCGAACAGCCGACGACTGACCTTCAGCACCCTGCCGTCCGGCGCCCGCGTCGCGATGACGCGAGTGAGCACCTTGCCGGTCGCGGCGTCCTCCAGGCGCACCGAGGTCCCGTAATCGTGCAGGTGCCCGCCGATGCCGAGCAGCTTGCCACCGACGGGCAGCGTGAACTCGTACGCCTTGCTCGACTTTCCTACCGGCACGTCGAAGGTGTTGGTGCCGCCGACCGTCAGGTTCACGTCCATGTAAATCGGCAGTGCATTGGCCGGGCGCGGGTTCTGGTTCCTCGGCGTCCAGAGCAGCGTCAGCTTGAGTGATACGCCCGTGAGGTCCTTGCCGGTCGAGTTGTGCCAATTGATGTAAAAGCCGAGCCGCGTCCGGGCCGTCAGCGGGATGCCGATCGTCCTGGGCACCGTGGCGTCTTCCGTTTCGCTGCCGGCGCCCATCAGGCGTTCGGCGGCGTCGTAAAGGAGCTGGCGGCGGTCGAAGTTCACCATGATGAGGTGGTGCATCACCTCCCGGGGCACGGTGTTGCCCTGGGCGTCGACCAGTGACCATTCGAAGCCGCGCAGCCAGCCGTCCACCGGCCAGACGAACCGGTGGACCGGTGCGTCGTGCGCCATGTCGTGGCCCATCTCCATCATCTCGTCCATCGGCATCTCGTTCGGCAGGTCGAACGGGCCGGTGACGATGGTCACGGTATGGCGGGACGAATCGATCGCCACCCTGACCGTGGGCGTGTCGAGGCGCCGAGGCAGCGGACGGAGGGTGTCCGCGCCGAGCGACATGGCCAGCAGCGTGCCGAGCACCAACATGCAGTTTCTCCGGGCGTTGACGGGAAGGGCGGAAGGTCGGGTCCCACGCGGTCAAAGTCAAGCACCGCGCTTGACTCTGGCGGGGCAGACCTTATCTTACCGCCCAGTCATTGGCACTCGGCACGCGTGAGTGCTAAACGCCTGTCGCATAACTCGTTACCAATTTTACCTGTTGTGGAGGTGGCAATGTCCGCTGGTACGAAGGCCAAGCCCAAGATGAAGCTCCATCCGATGGAAGACCGTGTGGTGATCATGCCGACCGACGAAGCCGAGTCGATGCGCGGCGGCCTGTATATCCCGGATACCGCCAAGGAAAAGCCGACCCAGGGCGAAGTGATCGCCGTCGGGCCGGGCCGTGTCGAAAAGGGTCAGCGCATCGCCATGGACCTCAAGGTCGGCGACGCCGTGATCTACGGCAAGTACAGCGGCACCCCGTTCACGCTCGATGGTGAAGAGGTCATCATCATCAAGGCTTCCGACGTTCTCGCCAAGATCGGCTGAACGCCAGTACACTCGAGGAGAGACACATGGCTGCGAAGGAATTGATGTTCAACACCGATGCTCGCGCGAAGCTCAAGAAGGGCGTGGACGCCCTCGCCGAGGCGGTGAAGGTGACACTCGGCCCCAAGGGCCGCAACGTCGTCATCGACAAGAAGTTCGGCTCGCCCACGGTCACCAAGGACGGAGTGACCGTCGCCAAGGAGATCGAGCTGGCGGATCCGATCGAGAACATGGGAGCGCAGATGGTGAAGGAGGTCGCGACCAAGACGTCCGATCTCGCCGGCGACGGCACCACCACCGCGACCGTGCTCGCGCAGGCGATCTTCCGTGAAGGCCTCAAGAACGTCACGGCCGGCGCCAACCCGATGGAGCTCAAGCGGGGCATCGAGAAGGCGGTCGAGGCCATCGTCAACGAGCTGAAGAACATGTCCGTCCCGTCCGCGGGCCGGAAGGAAATCGCTCAGGTCGGCACCATCTCGGCCAACAACGACCGGGAGATCGGCAATCTCATCGCCGAGGCAATGGAGAAGGTCGGCAAGGACGGGGTCATCACCGTTGAAGAGGCCAAGGGTCTCGAGACCACGCTGGAGACGGTAGACGGCATGCAGTTCGACCGCGGCTATCTCTCGCCGTATTTCGTCACCGATCCCGAGAAGATGGAGGCCGTGCTCGACGACGCCTACATCCTGATCCACGACAAGAAGATTTCGGCGATGAAGGATCTGCTCCCGGTGCTGGAGAAGGTCGCCCAGAGCGGCAAGCCCCTCCTGATCGTGTCGGAGGATGTCGAGGGTGAAGCGCTGGCGACGCTGGTCGTGAACAAGCTCCGTGGCACGCTCAAGGTCGCCGCCGTCAAGGCGCCGGGCTTCGGCGACCGCCGCAAGGAGATGCTCCGCGACGTGGCGGTGCTGACCGGCGGCAACGTGATCTCCGAGGAAGTCGGCTTCAAGCTCGAGAACGCGACGCTGGCCGATCTCGGCCGGGCCAAGCGGATCGTCGTCGACAAGGACAACACCACGCTGGTCGACGGCAAGGGCAAGGAAGGCGACATCCAGGGCCGCATCGGCGAGATCCGCGGCGCCATCGAGAAGAGCACCTCGGACTACGACCGTGAGAAGCTCCAGGAGCGTCTGGCCAAGCTCTCCGGCGGTGTGGCGGTGATCAACGTCGGTGCCGCGACCGAGACCGAGATGAAGGAGAAGAAGGCCCGGGTCGAGGACGCGCTGCACGCGACCCGCGCCGCGGTCGAAGAGGGCATCGTGCCGGGCGGCGGCGTCGCGCTGATCCGCGCGCAGCACGTGCTCGACAAGGTGCGCGGCACCGAGGACGAGAAGATCGGCGTCGAGATCGTCCGTCGTGCCATCGAGGAGCCGATCCGCGCCATCGCGATCAACGCGGGTGTCGAGGGCTCGATTGTGCTTGCGACGGTAAAGGCGTCGAAGGACAAGAACTTCGGCTACAACGCCGGCACCGACAGCTACGAGGATCTGGTCAAGGCCGGCGTCATCGACCCGACCAAGGTCACCCGTACGGCGCTGCAGAATGCCGCGTCGATCGCGGGCCTGCTGCTCACGACGGAATGCGTCGTGGTGGAGCGGAAGGACGAGAACAAGGGGCAGGGCATGCCGTCCGGCGGTGGCGGCGGCGGCGGCATGGGCGGAATGTACTAGTCTCGGTCACTGCAGGATGCGGCACGAGACCCGCCCCGGCGCTTGCCGGGGCGGGTTTTGCCTTGTGGCGACGGGCCGGTGGCGCGACCCGTGGCGCCTCAGTCCGGGAAAATCCGATTACAGGACAGGAAGCCCATGGCTGACCCCCTCGTGCCTCGCCAGGAGCCCGCTCATGATACCCGCCCAGCGGCGTACTCTCGCTGTCTGCCGGCCGGAGGCCTCGCCTCTGCGGATCCTGGTGCTGCGCGGCCGGATCGCCGAAGCCGAGGGAAAGCCGGGCGAGGCGCGGCACCACTACCATGCCCTTCTGAGCTCGCTCGACTTCCCGCATAGGAATGACCGGCTGAATGGGTACTGGGTCTACATCAGCCGCGAGGCGCGGATGGCGTTCGGCGACGGCGACATCGACGCGGCGGATAGTCTGGCCCGGCAGGCCCTCGTCCGGGCGCATGAGCACGAGCACGACGATCTGCTGAGCGCGGAAATTGGCCGTGTCCGCCTTCTGCAGGCCCGGATCGCGCTTGCAAAAAGTGACTCGGCCTCGGCGGCGAAACTGGTACGGCAGGCGGTCCCGCCGCTGGAGAACGGCGCCGGCACGGATCGGCCGGAGACGGCAGACGCCACGACGCTGGCTACCCGGCTCGGCGCCAGGTAGTCATCGCGTTGCCCGCAGTTCTCGCCGTTGGCCTGCCCACGCTGGCGGATTAAATTTGTGCTCCGGCGCGTCATCAGCCGGCACTCGAACGGAGATCGAAACGCAGTGAGACCCACCGCACTACTCATAAGCCTCGCGCTCGGATGCCTGGCGACCACGGTAACCGCGCAGTCAGCGCGGCCGACCGTAATCGGAACCTGGCGCGTCGATGCGGCACAACTTGCCCGGCGGAAGGACGCCCCGCGGCTGGTCATCGTCCGGGAGGACAGCAGCGCGAGCTGGGGTACCGAGACGGCACGGTGGCGGCTCAAGGGAGACCGGTTGTGGCTTGCGATCGGGGGAGAGTGGGAGGACTACAAGCTGAAGCTGAAAGGTCAGACGTTGACGCTCTCGGAAGGCGATCTGACAAAGCCGGTAAGCTTCCAGCGCGCGGGCCCACCAACGCCGCGTCCCGCAACCGTCCCGGTGCCGCCCGATCCCGACGGGGCGAGCGCGCGGTAGCCGGCAGGCGCTAGAAGAGCTCGAGCGCCATCTGCACCCGCCGCGGGGCGGTCACGCGGAGCGGCGACAGTGGCTCGTCCTGAAGCGCGACGTGCAGGTCGCCGCGAAAGCCGACCCGCCGGAGCGCCGGTTCGATCACCGCGCGAGCTGCCATCGCGTCGTTGCATCGCTGGCTCAGGTGCGCCAGCACCACGACTCCCAGCCCATCGTGATGGATCTCGGTCAGCAGCTCGGCCGCCGCGCGGTTCGACAGGTGGCCCCCCACGCCGGCGATTCGTTGCTGAACCGAGGGCGGGTATCCGCTCGTGCGGAGGAGTACGTCGTCGTGGTTGGCCTCGAGCACGACGGCGGTGAGCCCGCGGAACAGGTAACGCAGCGCCGCGGTCGGCCGCCCGAGATCATAGGCGATGCCGACGCTGGTGCCGTCCGGCGCGTCCACCACCAGCGCGAGTGGCTCGACGGCGTCGTGACTGGTGGGACACGCACGGACCCGGAAGGCTCCGGCCGCGGCGGGCATCGTCAGGCTGAGCACGCGATGCTCGGCACCCTCCATCGCGGCGCAAAGGCTGTCCCAGGTGCCGGCGGCGGTCAGTACCGGCACGCCGAGCACGCGGGCGAGGCGCGCCGCGCCGCACGCGTGGTCCCCATGCTCGTGTGTCAGCGCGATGCCCACCACGGCATCGAGTGGAAGCCCAGCGAGCGCGGCCCGTCGCTGAATCTCCTTCATGCTGAAGCCGGCATCGACCAGCAGGCTGGCCCCGCCGCACTCGACCGCGAAGCAATTTCCCCTCGAGCCGGAGCCCAGGACGTACAGCGTGGTCACAGGCCGTCCGTCAGGCGGCGGTAGGTCGCGGCTAGCGACTGCCGGATCTCGTCCGTGAACGTCACGTTGCGCCGTGGCATGACCCGTTCCGCGATCCGCAGGAAGCCCTCCTCGCTCAAGCGCTCGTCACTCCGGCTCCCCCAGGCGAACGGCAGGACATACTTCGGCACGCCCTCATCGCCGAACACGTTCGCGCCCGCGCCGATCACGGTGCCGGTGGCCAGCATGGTGCCGATCGCGGTCTTGGCGTGGTCCCCGATCAGGCTCCCCACGTTGAGACGGCCGGTATCCAGACGGTGCCCGGCGACATCGAGCCGAACCGGGCCATAGGTGTTCTTCAGATTCGATGTCGTCGTGCCGGCGCCAAGATTCACCCACTGGCCCACGATGCTGCTCCCGACGAAGCCGTCATGGCTCTTGTTGGCATAGCCGAAGAACGCGCTCGACGCGATCTCGCCCCGCACGACACAGCGCGGCCCGAACACCGAGGTGCGCACGAAGCCGCCCAGCACCCGCGTTCCCTCGCCGACGTAACAGGGACCCTCGATGCGGGTACCGTGGCGGATCTCGGCGCCGGCCTCGAGAATCACCGCCCCGTTCCGCACGTCGAACACCACACCGGGCTCGACCGACGCTCCTCGAGACACCACATTGCCGCGTTCGCCGAACACGATGGTGCCGTCCGGCAGGGAATCGCCGGCGGCGGCGGCGAGCGCAGCGCAGTCCGCGGCCAGCAGGGCGTCCAGCGCCGTGAGGAGATCGAAGGTGCCGCGGAGGACGATGCCGTCTACCTGCTGTGCGACACCCCGGTCGGTCGGGCCCTCCCAGCGTGCGCCTGCCGGGACCAGCCACGCGACGGTCGCATCGCCACAGGTGAGACGCAGGACCCCGCGCGCCGGCACGATGGCGTCGTGTCCGGCGGCAAACCACGAAGCGGCGACGATCGCCGGCCCGTCGATTGGCATCGCCGGGCGCAACGGGAGGCTGTCCGTGTCCTGGAAGGTCTCCAGCGATGCCCCGAGGATCGCAGTAGGCGTCAGGCCGAGGGCGCGCTGCCAGCGGTCGCGCAGGCGGAAGGCGCCGGCGCGCATTTCCGCGACGGGACGCACCCCGTCGAACGGGGACCAGACATACCCGGGCCCCGGTGGCTCGAGCAGGTAGAGAGGGGTCACGTCAGACGTCGCGGATCTCGTCGGGAAGGGCATCGAGCAGGTGTTTGACATCGGCCGCCTGGTCGCGCCGCATGACCAGGACGCGGCCGTGGGCCTGGATCACGATCAGGTCCTCGAGACCGCTCACCACGATCGTATCGCTCTCGGCCCAGACGACGCAGTCGTGCGACTGGTGCATGAACGCGGACCCCACCACGACGTTCCCCGCCGGATCCTTCGCCCGGACGCGGGTGAGTGCCTCCCAGGTGCCGACGTCATCCCACGCGAAGGCGCCGCTGACCACTGCGACGGCGCGGCTTCGCTCCAGCACCCCCACGTCGATGGAGATCGGCGTGACGTCGCGAAAGAACCCTTCCACGTCGCCCCGCGCAAGCGCGGCGACATGCGGCGCGATTTCCGGAGTGTGCTGCTCCACTTCGCGGAACAGGCGGGCGGCGGGCCAGGCGAACAGCCCCGTGTTCCACAACGCCCCGGCCGCCATGAGGTCCAGCGCGGTGGCCGCATCGGGCTTTTCCGAAAAGCGGGCGACGTTGCGCGCGGAGCCATCCAGTGGCCCGCCCGGCACGATGTAGCCGTATCCGGTCTCGGGCCGCGAGGGCACGATGCCGACCGTGACCAGCCGGTCGTGCAGCGTGCCGCAGGCGAGCGCCGTCTCCGCGGTCTGCCGAAACGCCTCCGCGTCTCCGATCGCCCAGTCGGCGTGCATCGAGAGCACTTCGGCCTCCGGATCCCGCCGGCTGGCCTCCCACGATGCCCAGAAAAGCGCTGGCCCGGTCGATGCGGCACGGGGTTCGACCAAATAGTTCTCCGCCGGAACTCCCAGTCGCTCTTGAAGTCTGGGGGCGAGCGCCGCACCCGTCACGACGAGTACGCGCTCCGGCGGGATCAGTCCGTCGAGGCGGCCCACCGCGTCCTCCGCGGTCGACCCTGGTCCAGCGAGGGGAAGCAGTTGTTTGGGATTGTTCGGCGTGCTGAGCGGCCAGAACCGGGTGCCGGATCCGCCGGCGAGCAACACAGCCCACCTCATTGGAAATCTGCGACGTCACGCACGTCGTTCGGGAGAGCCGGCAAGGTCGGCACCAGTGGTCGAATGATCGGTTGCGCCTTGGAGCAGCGCATTGAGCGCCGGCGCATGCCGGCGCAGGTCGTATAGCAGCGTGCCGGCGTCGCTCCCGCTGTCCGTCAGCACCGCGAGCGCGTTCCCGTCACTCAGCACGGCGATGATGGCAAGGCCGCCGGCATATTCGAGCACGACGCGCGCGAGCGCTCCATGGCCCACGGTGTCACCCAGCCGGCCGGCCGGCCGAAGGAGGGTGGCCGCGAGGGCGGAGAGCGCATCGGCATCGCAGCCCTGGCGGGAGGCGTGGTCGATCGGCAGCCCGTCCGGGCTGACGACGACGACGGCAGCGACACCGTCGCGCGCCGCGAGCGCGCGGACGACTTCCGCCAAACCAGCCATTCGCTGCGCTCCGCGACAGGGGAAAAAGGACTCGTCAACGTAGAGGCCGACAGGGTCGAAGTCAAGAAAAGATGGTGGGTTGACCGCTCTTGGCACCGCCCTTAACCTTCCGGTTCAATGCGCCGATTCACTGCCTCTCTCGCCCTGGCGTTCGCCGGCCTCGCCGCCGCCTGCGGCAATCCGAACGACCTCGCCAACGCGACGATCACCAATGTCGAGACGTCGGTCACGCTCTACGCCCTGACCGGGACGCCGATCGCGACGCCCAGTGCGTATTCCCTGACGGCACCCGCCACCGTGCGCATAGATCAGGGCGCGGCATTCGACTTTGCGTTCAATATCGATCCCGCAGGCCAGCCGGTGCTGCTGCCGCTCTTCGTCCTCGGGCTCGGCGTCACCACCGGCACCAACGCCGGTTTCATCAAATCCGACCAGACATTCGAGAGCATCCTCGATGCGCCGCGGAACGGCTATGCGACCGCCGACACGGTTCACATCGCCGTCGGCGACGTCTACGTCGCCCGCTCGCGCGTCGTCTGTTCCACGCTCGGCGTCCCGCAGTACGGCAAGATCCAGATCACGGCCATCAATCTCGATCCCGCCGTCCGGACCGTCACGTTCCGCGTACTCACCGACAACAACTGCGGTTACAGCGGTCTCGAGCCTGGCCTCCCGCTTCGGTAGGACGCCGTGATCGATCTCAAGCGACTGCGACAGGACCCCGACGCGGCGCGGGTCGCGCTCGGCCGCCGGCTGGACGACTCCATCGGCCCGCTCCTCGATCGCGTGCTCGCGCTCGATGCGCGGCGCCGCGAACTTGTGACGCACGTCGAGCAGCGGAAAGCGGAGCGGAACGCCGCAACCGAGGAAGTCGCCCGGGCGAAGAAAGCGGGGCAGGCCGCCGATGCGCTGCTCAGCCACCTCAAGACCTCCGGCGATGAGGTGAAGCTCCTCGACGTCGAGATCCGGGAGGTGGAGGCAACCCTCGACGCCGCGGCGATGCGGCTGCCGAACTTTCCGCTGCCGGACCTCCCCGACGGCGGTGCGGCGGCCAATCGCGTGGTGCGCACCTGGGGGACGCGACCGGCATTCGACTTCGTCCCGAAGCCGCACTGGGAACTGGGGACCGCACTCGGGTTGTTCGACCTGCCGCGCGGCGCCAAGATCGCGGGATCAGGATTTCCGCTGTTCACTGGTCAGGGTGCGCGCCTGATCCGCGCGCTCGCCAACTTCATGCTCGATCTGCACACGCGGGAGCATGGCTACACCGAGGTCGCCCCTCCTTACGTGGTGAGCCGTGCCACGCTGACCGGCACGGGCCAGCTGCCCAAGTTCGAGGACGATCTCTACGCCTGCGCCGCCGACGACGTCTTCCTGATCCCGACCGCGGAGGTCCCGGTCACCAACATCCACCGGGACGAAGTGCTCGATGCCGCCGCGCTGCCGGCGACGTTCGTGGCGTATACACCGTGTTTTCGGCGCGAGGCCGGTGCCCACGGCAAGGACACCCGCGGCCTGATCCGGGTGCACCAGTTCGACAAGGTGGAGCTGGTGCGGCTGACGCGGCCCGACGATTCCGCCGCAGAGCATGAGCTGCTCACGGGCCACGCGGAGACCGTCCTCCAGCGGCTGCAGCTGCCGTACCGCGTCCTCGAGCTCGCCGCGGGCGACACCGGCTTCGGCGCCGCTCGCACCTACGACCTCGAGGCGTGGGCACCTGGTGTCGATGCCTGGCTGGAGGTGTCGAGCTCCAGCACGTTCACCGATTTCCAGGCGCGGCGCGCCAACATCCGCTTCCGGCCCGAGGCCGGGGCGAAGCCCGAGTTCGTCCATACGCTCAACGCCTCGGGCCTCGCGTTCCCTCGCACGATCATCGCGCTCCTCGAGAACAACCAGACCGCGGACGGCTCGGTGCGGATTCCGGAGGCGTTGACGCCGTACTTCGGGTCCGACCGGCTCGCGGCGCGTGCCTAGGGACCGGGTCCGCCGGCTCGCGCCCACGGCGGCGGTGCTCCTGGTGGCGCTGCTGGCTGGCATCAGCATGGGCACGAGCATGCTCGTCGCCCGCCACTTCCAGGCGGATGCGCGCGCGACGAGCCGACTCTACTCCGGTGTCTTCGAAGGGCTGAGCAGTTCCACACCAGGCGGTGAAGGTGCGGCGCTGCTGCGGCTTGGAGAGCAGGTGCGGGCCCTCGGCCTCCCGCTCGTCGTGACCGACGCCGCGGGCCGGGTGACCGAGGCCGCAAACCTGCCATCGCCGCTTCGGCTGGCACCGCTCGACGCCGAAGCGCTGAAGGCGTTTGCCGCCCGCCTCGATCGAACCAACCCACCCATCCGCGACTCGCTCCTTGGGACGACGGTGCATTACGGGCCGATGCCCGCCCAACGGCAGCTCACCGCGCTCGCGATCCTCCAGGCGCTGACCATCTTCGTCATGGTTGCGGTCGCGGTCTTCGCCTATCGGAGTGCCATGGCGGCCCAACGCGACCGGCTGTGGGTCGCGATGGCGCGTGAGGCCGCGCACCAGATGGGCACGCCGCTCACCAGCCTCCAGGGATGGATCGAGAGCGTCCGCTCGCGGCCGACGCCGCCGGCCAATCTCGCCGACCATCTCGCGGCGGATGCGGAACGGCTGGAGCGCGTGGCACAGCGCTTCGAGCGCATTGGCAATCCTGCCCGGCGCGAGCCCATCGGGCTTGGCGCGCTGGCGGACAGGGTTGCCGGATATTTCCGGCCTCGACTGCCGCGGCACGCCAACCAGGTCGAGCTGAGGGTGGAAGCGCCGGGGGCGGGTCCGCTCGTCGTGGGGGATCCGGTCCTGCTGGAATGGGCGCTCGAAGCGCTGGTGAAGAACGCGATCGATGCCCTGCAGGGCCGAACCGGGGCCATCGCGCTTCGGGTGGGCGCGGCCGGCGGCATGGGCGAGGTCCGCGTGAGCGACGACGGTCCCGGTGTGCCCAAGGAAATCCGGCGAACGCTGTTCCAGCCCGGCATCAGCACCAAGCGCGGTGGCTGGGGCATCGGGCTGGCGCTGGCGCGCAGGGTGGTCGAAGACAACCATCAGGGTGAGTTGTCGCTCGAGCCATCGGAACACGGCAGCACCTTTCTCATTCGCATGCCATTGGCGGACCGCACGACATGATCGACAGCCCGACCGAACGCGACTGGAGCCGATCGCTTAACCCCGCCCAGCGCGAGGCCGTCGAACATGTGCACGGGCCGCTGCTGGTGCTCGCGGGCGCCGGGTCGGGCAAGACGCGCGTCCTGACGACCCGGATCGCGAGCCTGATCGACAAGCACGGTGTGGCTCCCGAGCGAATCTTCGCCGTCACGTTCACCAACAAGGCCGCCGGCGAGATGAAGCACCGGATCGGCCAGCTCCTCGAGCGGGATCCATCCGGATTGTGGATCGGTACCTTCCATTCCCTGTCGGCGCGGCTGCTCCGACGGGAGGGCGGCTTCCTCGGCTTCTCGCCGCGGTTCACGATCTATGACGAAGACGATCGGCTGAGCCTGATCCGCCGCCTCATGGACCAGCGCGGCCATCCGGTGAAGACCTTCACACCCAGGGTGGTGGCCTCCATCATCTCCGGGGCCAAGAACCGGATGCTCCAGCCGTCCGGACTCGCCGCGAGCTCGCCATTCGACCGGCTCGTGCAGGTTGCGGCGGACGTTTTCAGCGCGCTCGGCCCGGCCCTCAAATCGGCCAACGCGATGGATTTCGACGATCTGCTGCTGCACCCGCTGACGCTGTTCCGGGACTTTCCCGACCGCCTGGCACTGTATCAGGATCGTTTCAGATTCGTGCTCGTCGATGAGTTTCAGGACACGAACAAGGCGCAGTACCAGCTCATCCGTCTGCTCAGTGCGCATGGCAACGTGGCCGCGGTCGGCGATGACGACCAGTCCATCTACGGCTGGCGCGGCGCCGACGTGCGGAACATGCGCGAATTTCAGGAGGATTTTCCGGCCACCAAGCTGGTTCGGCTGGAGGAGAACTACCGCTCGACGCAGATCGTGCTCGACGCCGCGAACGGCGTGATCGCGGAGAACAGCGGTCGCATCGGGAAGACGCTGCGCACCCGCCGGAAGGGCGGAGAGCAGGTGACCGTGCTGGCCGCGGCGGATGAGCGGGACGAGGCCGAGTGGGTGGCGCGCGAGCTGGAGCGGCGCAGCGCCGCGGGCGACTGGGGCTATCGCGACATGGCCGTGCTCTACCGGACCAATGCGCAGTCCCGGGCGTTTGAGGAGGCGTTTCGGCGCGCCGGGATTCCATATCGGCTCGTGGGGGCCACGAGCTTCTACGACCGGCGTGAGGTGAAGGATCTGCTGGCCTATCTGCGGCTCGTCGCGAACCCTGCCGACGACGAGGCCTTCCTCCGCGCGGTCAGCGTGCCCCGCCGTGGGCTGGGTGAGACCAGTCTCGCCACGCTGGGCCGGCAGGCGTCTGCCTGGGGCAAGACGCTGCTTGACACCGCCCGCCTGGCCTCGACGATCCAGGACCTGCGTCCAAACGTTCGCGACGCGTTCCAGGCCTACGCGGCGTTCATTGACGAGTTCGCCGACCGCGCCGAGCATCTTGCGCCGGCCGACGTGCTGGAACAGATCATCCGGTCCATCGACTACGAAGCGGTGCTCCAGGCTGAGGGCCCCGAAGGGGCCGATCGCTGGGACAACGTTCGCGAGCTCGTCGCCAGCGCGGCAAACTGGTCGGAAGTCGTGCTGCCGGAGGACGAGGAGGGTGGCACTCCGCTGCAGCGCTTCCTGGCCGAAGCCGCCCTGCTGTCATCCCACGACAGCATCGAGGGAGCGGATGACGGTGTCACGATCATGACGCTTCACACCGCGAAGGGGCTCGAGTGGCCGGTCGTGGTGCTCGCCGGACTGGAGGACGGTCTGTTCCCGCTGGCCCGCGCCGCCGAGCAGCCCGATGGCGTCGAGGAGGAGCGCCGCCTCTGCTACGTCGGCCTCACGCGGGCGAAGGACAAGCTCTACGTCACCTGGGCGCGGGCCCGAAGGCGCGGCGGCGAGCTCCGGCCCGGCGCGCCGTCCCGATTTCTGCGCGCCATTCCCGCGGCCGCGATCGATGAGCAGCGAACTACCTCGCTCTGGGCACCGGCGTGGGGATCGGGTGCACCGCGCCGCGATGCGGGCAGGGCGGGGTGGCGCAGCGGTGCCACCCCGGCGGCGAGCTCCCGGAGCGAGCTCCCCGCGGAGGAAGCGTCGCAGGACTCGCCGCGCTTCGTGAAGGGCGAACGTGTCAGGCACCGCCGCTTCGGCAGTGGCACCATTCAGGGACTCAGCGGAGCCGGACGCGACCTCAAGGTGGTCGTGAGTTTTGACGACGAGGAAATCGGAGTGAAAAACCTGCTCGTGGCGTATGCGGGCCTCGAGCGCGAAATGGAGAGCGCATGAGCATCGGCCGGGACCAGGTGCTGCACGCGGCCCAGCTGGCCGAAATCGCGATCGAAGGCCCTGAGCTCGATCGCCTGGTCGAGCAGGTCTCCCGTATCGTGCAGTACGTCGCCCAGCTCGATGAGGTCCCCGATGGCGAGTCCGCGGCGCCATACCTCGGCGGCCCCGCCGAAGTGCGCCTGCGGGAGGACGTGGTCCGGCCCGCGGCGCTGGCACATCCGATTTCCGCCATGGCGCCCGAATTCGCCGGCGGATTCTTTCTCGTGCCGCGGCGCGGCGCCATGGAGGACGAGTGAGCCTCGCCGCCCTCGCCGCGCGTGCCGCGGGGGCCTCGCTCGCGAAGTGCGATGCGGATGGCCTCAACGCGACGCTGCACTGGTCCCAGGCGAGCCTCGATGAGCAATCGGCGCGCATCGATGCCCGGCTGGCCGGAGGCGAGTCGCTGCCGCTCGCCGCGATGCCCGTCGCGCTCAAGGACAACCTGGCGACCATCGACGCGCCGACCACCTGCGCATCTCGAATCCTGAAAGGATACGTCTCGCCCTACGACGCGACGGTCGTCGAACGGCTCCGCATGGCCGGAGCGCTGCTCGCCGCCAAGACCAACCTCGATGAGTTCGCCAT
>JBBQFH010000019.1:0-55240 GCA_038321865.1 Gemmatimonadales bacterium | reverse complement strand
GACGGCGCCGTCAGCAGGGCCCGAGGCCGGCCTGGACCAGCCGCCAGCCCGCCGGAGCCCGGCGAAACGCGGAGAAGATCCCTTCGTAGGGGAACCGGCAGCCAGTCACCTCGAAATTCCGGCGGAACCGGAAGAAGACGCGGACCAGCCCGGTGTCCGGGCCGAGCACGCTCGGCCGAAGCCCGCGGGCGGCGAGCGGAAAGAGACCTGGATCGGACTGCCGCATTGCCATCGCCCAGCGGACCGGGCCGGGCCGGACGGTGAGCCGCTCGAGCGCCACGGAGTCACCGGCGACGGCTGCGGCCACGAACGCCTCCATCACCGGCGTGAACTCCCGAGCCCGCCGCCGGGCCACCAGACCGGGCCCGAACACGGCACCCAGCCCGGCCAGGACCACCAGCAACAGCACGATCAGCTGGGTGCGTCGCGACGACTTCCCGGTCATGGCGCTCCTCGCAGGCGATGGTTGAGCTGCGCGGCGATCCCGCCCGTGAGCGCGCCCAGCAGCATCGGTCCGACATTGATGAACGCCAGCACCAGCCCGCCCAAGCCGGCCAGAAGCCCCCAGAGCGCAAAGTGGGTGAGCCACCCGACGCCCGCGGCCAGGAGAATGCCAAGCCCCACGCCCGGAAGAAACACGGCCAGCAAGGCCCGGCGGATATCGCCGGCCTTGTAACCCCCGACCAGCCCGGCGATCAGTGGCCCGAATACCGGGAGCCAGAAGAGCAGCAGGGACAGGCCGCCCATCCAGTTCATTCCGCTGTAGAGGCTGCCGGGGCGCTTGGGCGGTTTCACGGGAGGCGTCATGGGATGTCGTAATGTATGCGCAGACCGCCGGCACCGCCCTGGCGCGGGCGGAGCATGGGTCGGGATCGCTCAGCCGGGCACCAGTCGGTGCAGCGTAGCTGAATCCAGTCGATGTCCGCCGGGAAACGTCATGGTCCGCACCTCCGCGCCAGCGGCCGTGAGCCGGTCGGCGGCGACCGCGATATCCGCCGGGCGTGTAATGGCATCGTGCTCACCGTGGACGCAGTCCACCCGGACGCCCCGCAGTCGCGCCAGCGCCTCCTGACCCAGGTCGGCCGGGGCGATGCCGGCCCAGAGCACGAGATGTGGTGTGGTGACCGCGCCGAGGGTTGCCCAGCGCGCCGCCGTGGCCGCCCCCTGGGAAAAGCCGAGCACGTGCAGCCGGGCCGGCGGCCCGGAGAGCGTCGCCACGATCCGGCGATGCAGCAGGTCGAGATAGCGCACGTAGTCGGCAATCTCGTGCTCGCGGTCCTCCCGCGTCATCCACGACGCGCCGACCGCCGTCTCGGCATGGCCGCCATGGTCGGCCGGTCCACCATAGAATCGCGACAGCGCCTCCGGCGCGACCAGCAGCCGGCCGGGGCCCGCCAGCGGATGGCAGGCCGCGAGCAGGTCGCGCGCCAGCTGGCCGTAGCCGTGCAGCACCACCCACAGATCCCCGATGTCGGATGCCGGGTCACCCCAGAGGTAATAACGGGCGGATCGAGGCACCTCCAGGCGGTGTTCGGATATCGTCATGACGCGCCCCCGATTAGACAGGTCGGCATCAGCCTTCTACCTTGAAGCAGCGGCGGTCGCCTCGACCGCCCCACCATGAGAGCCGCAATGCGCGAAGCCCGTCTCAAGCCCGAGTTCTCCGCGCTCTATCCCGAGATCGACCCCGGGGAATGGTACCCCGCGGCCCTGATCTCGGCTCGCCGCCTGGCCCGGATCCGGACCGCCGGCGATGCCGGCTCCCTGGCCCGGGTGCTGGACGAGCAGCACTTCGAATTCCGCGGCGACCGGGCCCGCCTCGACCTCGCCAGCCGGACTCGCGCCACCGACCGCTAGCGCACACCGGGCCCGACCCGTACGCCTAGGCCACTGATGTCCTCCCTCCGCGTCACCCTCAGCGGAATCGGGCTGCTCGGCGCGATCGCCTTGTTCAGCGCCGGCACGGCCGCGGCCCAGACACCCGGGGGCCGCTCTTCGCCCTCCTGAGCCCGGACGACAGTGTCCGGGTCTTTGCGCGCGCGGTGCCGTTCCCGGTCTTCACCGCCGACGGGCGCTGCCGCGTCGACGTGATCATGCTGTCGCGGCGGGAGGTCCGGGTGATCGGGATCGCCTTTGCCCCCGGCGAACGCGTAGTGGGCGTTTCGGCTGACGCTCGGCGGCACCGGAAAAACCGGTGGGCGCGCAACTTGCTGTCTTGGTGCCGCCCATTGCCGCACCGCCGTGACGTATCTCTGGGGTGATCGACTCCAGCCGCAATAGGGCGCCCTCCGCAGGCCGGATTTCCCGATCATGCAACATTCAGCCGCGACTGAACGTATCTAACGGTGATTTCCTCTGACCGTTGGAGCCCAATGGACGCCCACACCGCCCGGTTCACTGAACGAATCGGGCAGATTCTCGAAGCAGATGGCTTCCCTCCTATCGCGGGCCGGATATTCGGCCTCCTGCTGCTGCGCGACGAGCCGTGCTCGCTCGACGAGGTGGCCGGGGCGCTGGACGTGAGCAAGGCGAGCGTGAGCACCAACGCGAGGCTGCTCGCCGACCAGGGCGTACTCGAGCCGATGACCCGGCCGGGCGACCGCCGAGACTATTACCGGATCACGCCCGATCTCTTCACCCACATGATGGAACAGAGACTGGCCCGGTGGCAGAGCTTCACGGAAGCGGTCGGGGAAGCACGGCGCTCGCTTCCGCTGCGTAGTCCCGCCGTCGGCCAGCGGCTGGCCCGGTTCGAGGCCGAGTA
Organism: Gemmatimonadales bacterium; assembly: GCA_038321865.1. GTDB lineage: Bacteria > Gemmatimonadota > Gemmatimonadetes > Gemmatimonadales > GWC2-71-9 > JAICUF01. The sequence continues at coordinate 52,476 of JBBQFH010000019.1, read as the reverse complement.
CAGCTACATGGCGCAGGCGATCACGCATGCGCTCGCCCGCTGGCGGCCGGCCCACCGCCACCGATCCGACGCGGGCAGCGCGCGATGACGCGTTCGCCGCTCCGCGCCGCGGCGCCGCTCCTGTTCGGGCTCTCCGCCTGCGTCGGCACGCCGAGTGTGGGAGGCGCGCCGTCGTCTCCGACGCCGAATGTCGCCTGGACACCTCCGGCCGCGACCCTGACCCGGTTGGCCCGCGACACCGCGCCCACCGCGCCGATCCCGGCCGATCTCGGAGCACGCATCCATCAGCTCACCCTGGCCGACATCGTGGACTACGGCCTGCGCAACAATACCGCGACCCGGATCGCCTGGGCCAACGCGCAGGCGGCAGCGGCGTCCTACGGCTCGCAGCGCGGCGAGTGGCTGCCGACCATCGACGCCGATGTCACCGCCTCGCGCATCAAGACGGCCGCGACCCAGGGCCGCACCGCCGTCAAGCAGTCGGTGCTGCAGCCCAGCGTCACGCTCTCGTACCTGTTGTTCGATTTCGGCGGGCGGAGCGGACGGGTGGGCGCCGCACGCGATCAGGCGCTGGCGGCGGCGTTCAGCCACAACGCCGCGATCGAGGATGTCGTGCTGCAGATCGAGGTCGGCTACTTCCAGTATGTCGCGACACGGGCGCTGCTGGGGGCCCAGCGGACGACGCTGCGCGAGGCGGAGACCAATCTCACCGCCGCAGAGGAACGGCGGCGGGTGGGTGTCGCGACGATCGCCGACGTGCTGCAGGCCCGGACCGCGGCGAGCCAGGCGCGGCTGACGCTCGAATCGACCGAAGGGAGCATCCAGACCACGCGCGCCGCGCTGGCGCTCTCGCTGGGCCTCCCGGCGAATCTGCCGTACGACGTGGACTCCACCGCGGCCGAGGCGCCGATCGCGCAGATCGCGGACAGCGTGGACGGTCTGATCGCCGCGGCGGTGCGCGGGCGCCCCGATCTGGCCGCCGCGCAGGCCCAGGCACAGGCCGCCGGCGCGCGCGTGAGTGACGCCCGCAGCGCGCTTCTGCCTTCGCTCAGCGTGTCGGCAAACGCGGGTCGTCCCTACACCAGCAGCATTCCGAATGGCTCCAACACCTACACCATCTCGCTCGGGCTGAGCATTCCGCTCTTCTCCGGTTTTTCCCGGCAGTACGACCTCCGGGCGTCGGAATTCCTGGCCGAGGCTGCCCGTGCCCAGGCCGATGCGGTGCGCCAGCGGGTGGTTTACGACGTATTCAACTCCTACTACACCTTGCAGACCGCCACGCGACGCGTGCGGACCGCCGACGACCTTCTCGCCAGTGCCCAGCAGTCGAGTGAAGTGGCACTCGGCCGCTATCGCGAGGGTGTCGGCACCGTACTCGACCTGCTCGCGGCGCAGACTGCATTGGCCGACGCGCGCTCGCAGCGGGTTCAGGCGCGGCTGGCCTGGAGCGTGAGTCTGGCGCAGCTGGCGCACGATGCCGGCCTCCTCGACGCCCGGGGCGGCAATCCGCTGCACCTTGCGCCCATCCCTCCGGATACCAACACGGCCCCGACTCGATGATGAGATTCTTTTCGCCCCGCTCCGTCGTGCTCATGTCGCTGGTGGCGTTCACCGCGGCCTGCTCCAAGCAGGATCCGCCGCCGCCGCCGCCCGTGCCGGTGACCGTCGGGGCCGCCGCGCAACGTGCGGTGCCTTTCATCATCGAATCGAACGGCACGGTCGAGCCGCTGCAGACGGTCGCGGTGCAACCGCAGGTGAGCGGTCCGGTCATTCGCGTCGCATTCAGGGAAGGCCAGGAAGTGACGAAGGGGCAGGTGCTCTTCCAGATCGACCCGCGGCCGTTCCAGGCGGCGCTGGCACAGGCGCAGGCGGCGCTCGCGCGCGACCGCGCCCAGGCCGCGAATGCCGACCAGCAGGCGAAGCGATATCAGGCGCTGGCACAGAAGGAGTACGTCACCGCGGAGCAGTACGACCAGTCGCGCACCGGCGCGGCCGCGGCCCAGGCGACGCAAGCCGGCAGCCAGGCGGCCGTGGATGCGGCTCGGCTGGACCTGCAGTACGCGACGATTCGCGCGCCGATCGCCGGCAAGACCGGCAGTCTCGCGGTGCGCGAGGGCAATCTGGTCCGGACCGGAGCCACTACGTCGCTCGTCACCATCAATCAGATCCGGCCGATCCTGGTCCGGTTCGCGGTGCCGGCCGCACAGCTCGGCCTCATTCAGTCGCGCGGGGGGAAGGATGTTCCGGTGCACGCCGTGCCGACCTCAGGCGGGCAGGGAGTGGACGGAACGCTGAGCTTCATCGACAACGCGGTGGACACCACGACCGGCACGATCCTCCTCAAGGGCACCTTTCCCAACGCCGACGGCGTTCTCTGGCCCGGTGAGTTCGTCAACGTCCGGCTGGGGCTGTACGTGGACCAGAACGCGCTGACGGTGCCAGCGACGGCGGTGGTCGCCGGGCAGCAGGGCAGCTACGTCTTCGTGGTCAGCGGGGACACCGTCGCCATGCGCCCGGTGAAGCCGCTGCGCACGGCCGGCGACTTGATCGTCATCGAAGGCGGCGTCAAGCCGGGTGACCGCGTCGTCACCGACGGCCAGCTCCGGCTCAGGCCGGGCGCGCGGGTGCAGATCCAGGCGGCGCCCGACAGCACGGTAGCCGCGGACAGCGGCCGCAGGAGAACACCATGAACATCGCCGAGCTGTTCATCCGCCGACCCATCATGACGACGCTGGTCATGGTAGGAATCCTGATCTTCGGCCTGGCGGCGTACCAGCTGCTGCCCGTGAGCGACCTGCCGACGGTCGACTATCCGACGATCAACGTCAACGCGAGCCTCTCGGGCGCCAGCCCGGAGACGATGGCGGCCTCGGTCGCGACGCCGCTGGAGAAGTCGTTCTCCACGATCGCGGGCGTCGACGCGATGACGTCGAACAGCAGCCAGGGCGGCACGTCGATCACCCTGCAGTTCTCCCTGGATCGGAACGTGGATGCCGCCGCCCAGGACGTGCAGGCGGCGATTTCGCAGACGCTGCGCCAGCTGCCCCAGGGCATGCTGCCGCCGAGCTTCCGGAAGGTGGATCCGTCTTCCAGCCCCATTCTCTACTACGCCCTCCGCACCACGACGCTGCCGCTGCCGGAGCTCGACGAATACGCCGAGACGACGCTGGCGCAGCAGCTGTCGACGGTGGACGGGGTGGCGCAGGTGCAGGTGTACGGGGCGCAGAAGTATGCGGTGCGCATCCAGCTCGATCCGCAGCAGCTGGCGGCGCGCAACATCGGCATCGACCAGGTGTCGCAGGCGGTGCAGAACGGCAACGCCAGCCTGCCCACCGGCACGCTTTGGGGCACGGACAAGGCCTACGCGGTGGAATCCAACGGCCAGCTGACCAACGCCGCCGGTTTCGGCGCGCTGATCGTGACCTACCAGAACGGGGCGCCGGTGCGCCTCCGCGATCTCGGCCGGGTGATCGACAGCGTGCAGAACAACCGCAGCGCGAGCTGGTTCAACGGGCGCCGGGCGATCGTGCTCGCGGTGCAGCGGCAGCCCGGCACCAACACTGTGGCGGTGGCGGGGCGGGTGAAGGACGCGATCACCAAACTGCGCACACAGCTGCCGGCGTCGGTGGACATCGCGACGCTGTACGACCGGTCGGAGTCGATCGAGGAGTCGGTCTCGGACGTGAAGTTCACGCTGCTGCTGACGCTGGCCCTGGTCGTGATGGTGATCTTCGTCTTCCTGCGGAATGTCCGCGCGACGATCATTCCGAGCCTCGCGCTGCCGATGTCGCTCGTCGGCACCTTCTCGGTGATGTACCTCCTGGGGTTCAGCCTCGACAACCTGTCGCTCATGGCGCTTACGCTGAGCGTCGGGTTCGTGGTGGACGATGCGATCGTGATGCTGGAAAACATCGTCCGGCACATCGAGAAGGGGGAGCCGGTGATGGACGCGGCACTCCGCGGCAGCCGGGAGATCGGTTTCACCATCCTGTCCATGACGCTCTCGCTGGTGGCGGTGTTCATCCCGGTGCTGTTCCTGGGCGGACTGATCGGGCGGCTGTTCCACGAGTTCGCGGTCACCATCGGCGTCGCCATCCTGGTCTCCGGTTTCGTCTCGCTCACGCTGACGCCAATGCTCTGCAGCCGCTGGCTGCAGCCGCACGCGAGCGATGAGCGGCACGGGCGGTTCTACCGCGCCACTGAACGTGCGTTCGATGCGTCGCTGGCATGGTACACGCGGACGCTGGGCTGGGTGATGGACCGGCGCGGCCTGGCGATGGCCTTCAGCCTGGCGATCCTGATCGCGACCGGCGTGCTGTTCACGCTGGTGCCGAAAGGATTCATCCCGAGCGAGGACCAGGGACAGCTGCAGGCAACGACCGAAACCAGTGAAGGCACCAGCTTCGACAACATGCTGCAGCACCAGGTGGCGGCCGCCGCGATCGTGCAGGAGGATCCCAACGTCGAGGGGTTCATGTCGGCGGTGGGAAACGGCTCGACCAACCAGGGCCGCCTGTTCATTCATCTCAAGCCGCGGAACCAGCGGACGCTCTTAGCCGACGAGGTGGCCCGCTCGCTCACCGCCAAGCTCGGGGTGGTGCCGGGCATGCGGGTGTACGTCGTCAACCCGCCGCCGATCAACATCGGCGGCCGCCAGAGCAAGAGCCAGTACCAGTTCACCCTGCAGGGCGGGGATATCAGCGGGCTGTACCAGGGCGCGGCCAGGATGGAGGCGAAGATGCACACCCTCCCCGGCCTGACCGACGTCACCAGTGACCTGCAGATCAAGAACCCGCAGGTGCAGGTGACGATCGACCGCGACCGCGCGTCGGCGCTGGGCATCGACGTGACGCAGATCGAGACCGCGCTGTACAACGCGTACGGCGCGCGGCAGGTGAGCACCATTCTGACGTCCACCAATCAGTACTGGGTGGTGATGGAGCTGCTGCCGCAGTACCAGCGCGACCTGAGCGCGCTCAACCTGCTGCACATCAGCGGCCGCACCGGCGAGGCCGTGCCGCTCGGCTCGCTGGCCAGGGTCACGCCGTCCACCGGGCCGCTGTCGGTCAATCACTCGGGCCAGCTGCCCTCGGTCACGCTCTCGTTCAACCTGCTGCCCGGCGTGTCCCTCGGCGAGGCGACGGCGCGGGTCGAAGAGGCGGCGCGGCAGACGCTCCCCGCCAGCATCAGCACCGGCTTCTCCGGTACCGCGCAGGCGTTCCAGGCCGCACAGCAGGGCCTCCTGATCCTGCTGCTGCTCGCGATCCTCGTGATCTACCTGGTGCTGGGCATCCTGTACGAGAGCTTCGTCCACCCGCTCACGATTCTCTCCGGCCTGCCGTTCGCCGGATTCGGCGCGCTCCTGGTGCTCTACATTTTCGGGATGGAGCTGACAGTCTACGCCTTCGTGGGCATCATCATGCTGATCGGCCTGGTGAAGAAGAACGCGATCATGATGATCGACTTCGCGGTGGAAGCGGAGCGCAACGAGGGAAAGAGCCCGCGCGAGGCGATTCTCGAGGCGGCACACGTGCGGTTCCGCCCGATCATGATGACGACGATGGCGGCCCTCATGGGCACGCTGCCGATCGCGCTCGGTGCGGGTGCCGGCGCCGAGTCGAGACGGCCGCTCGGTGTGGCGGTGGTGGGCGGGTTGTTCTTCTCGCAGATCATCACGCTGTACATCACGCCGGTGGTCTACACTTACATGGACGCGTTCCAGCAGCGCTTCAGCCGGCGGAACAAGGGCGCGGTGCCGGTCCGATCGGAAGATCGTACCCCGGCGGGCGCCGTCGCCGCCGGGTGACCGCACTCACAGCCTGACCGCCTCCTGCCACGCCGCCGCGATCGCGGCGTGGCCGGCCGGAGTCGGATGGACGCCGTCGGCTGCCCACCAGGCCGGCGGCACCTTCTGTATCAGGCGGTCGAACATCGCCTGCAGGGGAATGAACGTCGCGCGGACCGCGCGGGCCACGCGCGCGGCGGCCGCCCGCCGCTGGTCGAATTCCGGAAACCAGCGGGCGTCCACCGCCCCGGTCCGAAGCGCGAACGGCTCCAGCACGACGAGCCGGACCCCCGGCCTCGCCTGCCGCGCCGATTCGAGCAGCGCGGTGTAGCCGGTCTCGAAGTCCTGCACCGTGCCGGCGTAGCCGGTCAGGAGCCGGTGCCAGAAATCGTTCACGCCCATCAGCACGCTCAACACATCGGGCGCGAGGGCAAGGGTGTCGGACTGCCAGCGCGCGGCGAGATCGGGAATCTTGTTCCCGCTGACACCGCGATCGAAGAAGCGGAAGCCTCGCTCGGGGTGCCGGGCGAGCTGCGCGGCCGCGATGAGGTATGGATAGCCTGCCCCCAGACCGGCGGCGAGATTGGGGCCGGTGACGTCACGAGTGCGGCCCGCATCGGTGATCGAGTCGCCCTGGAACAGAATCGTCAGCGACGGCGCGGCCGGGCTCGGCGATGGCGATGCGGACGCCGGGAGCGAGAGCGCGGCCAGCCCGGCGGCGGCCGCGGCGGCCGCCACGAATTCCCGGCGGTCCGGGAGCCGGGTCACAGGTGCACGCGCTCCTTGAGAATCCATGCCTTGCTGGCGAAGAAGAGCGCGATCATCCGCTCGTGCTCGTCGGGCCGCACCAGCACCACGAGCTCGTCGCCGTCGTGGCCGCGGGTCGCGCGCACCGTGGCCTTGCGGCGGAGCCGGGCGGAGAAGTCGTCGAACCAGCGCGGCAGCGTGGCACGCTCGCCGATGCGGATGACGTCCTTGGTGCGCTCGCCGCTCGGGTCGGCCAGCGCGACCTGGCAATAGTGCCAGCCGCGATAGCTCGCCCGGCGGGCCCGGGTGAAGGTCAGCGAGCGGCGCTCGAGGCCGGTCCATGCCTTGAGCGGCGGGACGAGGCTGGGGCGGACTTCGATGCGCTCATCGCGGCCATCGGGAACGCGAACCGTGAACCCCCACAGGTTGCGGCTGCGAAAGTTGCCGTCCACGACACCGTAGCTGAACTCCGTGCCCGCCACCGGCTGCCGGGTGAAGGTCCACGTCGCTGGCCGCTCGCTGGCGGCGATGATCTGGAGCTTGTCGGTGCGGTACCGGGGAAGGCGCGGCATCCTGTCACCTCATGCGGGGAGGGGAGGGGGCGCTTCGGCGTGGCAGCTACAACTTGCGGCGATTCGCTCCCGCCATCAAGCGGGCCGGTTCGGTCAGCGGATGGACCGCCGATGCGCCCGAGCCGAGAATATGGATGACCTGGATACCGTTTGCGCACAGCACATCGGCGATCAGTGCGCGGTGACACCGCCACCAGACGGCCTCGGCGCACATCATGGCGGTCCGCATCGCGCAGCCGAGGTTGACCAACTCGACGAGACCGGCGGCGAATTCGGCTGTCGCCAGGTGGTCCGCATAGCCGCGGAACGAAGCGTTGCGCCAGATGGTATTGGGCGAGTCCGGGACCGCCGTGCGGCGCCCGCCGAGCGATGGCAGCCAGAGATAGTCGATCCCCTGCCCGGCGAGCGTGTCCCGCAGCGCGTCACCGGCGTACTGCGGCTGCCGCCTCGAGCCGGGAAATCGGCGGACGTCGGCGATCGCCTCGATGCCGAACTCCGGGAGCAGGCGGAGGAACTCGTCGATCGTCCGGTTGGAGTGGCCGATGGTCCAGATGGTCGTCCGGATCAGGCGCCCGCGCCGCGGCTCCGCCGGCTGTTGCGCGGCGCGATGCGGGCCACCTCCGGCGCGCCGAAGGCGTTGTGGTCGAGCCAGCTCATCAGCGCCACGTCCACGGTCTCCGCCGGCTGCGCCGGGTCGTGCGGCATGACTTCGCGGCGCTTGCCCTCGGTCATCAGGTACCATGTCGGTATAGTCGCCGGCTCGCCTCGGCCCGCATGCGCCGGCTGCCCGTCGTAGGACACGAAATGAAAGGTCCGCCCACGGTGAATGATGTGGCGCTGCTCTATGTGATACCGGATCATCGGCTGGCTCCCTGCGGGGTCGGCACGTCCGGCGCGGAATCGCCGGCGGCGCCGGGCAATCTAGACGATCGGCCGGCCCGGTGCGGGATCAGTTGATGCTGGCTTGCGTTTCTGGGGGGTCGTTGCTATCTTCATGGCTCGGGACCCTCGCGCCGTCGGCGTGGGAGCTCTGAGGAGACCATGGGGCTGGCCTTCGTGCCGGCCCCTTTTTGTTGGTCTCAGGATGCATCGTGAGGCATTGCTCACGAACAACACGTAGTCGGTTCGTACGGCATGACCGGACCCCGATTACACATCACAGGGAGTTAGGAATGCGTACGAACGGCACAGTGAAGTGGTTCAACGACGCCAAGGGCTTTGGTTTCATCACCCCCGAGGGCGGTCAGAAGGACTGCTTCGTGCACCACTCCGCGATCCAGGCCCAGGGCTTCAAGTCCCTCGCCGAGGGTGAGCGCGTGGAGTTCGACATCGTGCAGGGCGCCAAGGGTCCGGCGGCCGAGAACGTCGTCAAGATCAGCTGACACGCGGCACCGATGACAAGCGGCCGGCTCACTTCGGTGAGCCGGCCGTTTTGCTTGCTCCCCCCGGAGGGGCTGTCAACTTCGCCTGGGCCTGAAGGCGCCGGGTCACTTCGCTGGCCACCTGCACGGCGCTCAACGTCTCCATCATGCTCTCCACGCTGCCGGGCCGCCGGCTCTCAACCAGCGTCCCGACCAGGCACACCGCCGCCGCCGCAACGCTGAGCCTGGTGCCGCCCGAATCGGGCGCCACATCCACGATCACCTGCACACCCGGGTTGTCCGCGCCATGCCAGTTCTCATGCTCGGTGCCCGCCGGCCAGGCAAAGCGTGGCAGGGTCACCCACTGGTCGAGCCTCGTTTCCGCCGTGCTCACCCGGTAGCCCAGGTCCCTCAGCACGGTGTCGATCGTCGCGTTGAGCCGGGTTGGCGTGGCAGCGACCTGCGCCGATACCAGCGTGGCGTCCTCGTCGGCCTGGCCGCGGACGCAGCGGGCCGGGGCGGCGGCGCTGTCGGCCGGCGTCTGTCCGGCGGCCGCGACGGGAAGCCCCGTCAGCGTGAGGATCGCAAGCAGGACGCCGCGCATGCCTAGAGGCGCGGCTTCCAGCGCGCGTCGTCGGGGGCCGGCTGGTGACGCTCGATCCCCATCATCGTCAGCAGGTAGCTCCGCAGGCCCATCACCCCGAAAAAGGGTGCCCAGAGCGCCACCAGCAGGGCGGGCGCGAGCTCGGAGGCGTCAGCTCCGCGACTGGCTGACCGCAGCGTTGCAATGCTCGAGATCACGAAACAGATGATCATCGCGAGAAACCACACCTCCGAACGAGGACGCTTCATGTGCCGCTCCTGCCGTTGAAGAATCGAACCCCGACTGCGAATCCGCGACGAACTCAGGCGATCCGGCGCCGCTCCCCTTCCCCAACCTGCTGCCGCCACATGGCGGCGTACAGCCCGCCGCGGGCCAGCAGCTCGACGTGCCGGCCGGACTCCACGATGGAGCCCCGCTCGAGCACGTGGATCCGATCGGCGTGCATCACCGTGGAGAGCCGGTGGGCGATGAGGACCGTAATGACGTCGTGGCCCGCCGCGATCTGGCGCACGGTGTGCGCGACCTCCTCCTCGGTGATCGAATCGAGGGCGGACGTCGCTTCGTCGAACACCAGCAGGTGCGGGTGGCGGAGCAGCGCCCGGGCGATCGCCAGACGCTGCTTTTCGCCGCCGGACACCTTCACGCCGCCCTCGCCGATGACGGTATCCAGCCCCCGATCAGCCCGCGCCAGCAGGGTGTCCGCGGCGGCCTTGTGCAGCACGTCGAGACACTCTGCGTCGGTCGCCCCGGGCTGCACGAACAGCAGATTTTCCCGGATGGAGCCGGAGAACAGCTGCGCGTCCTGCGTCACCAGCCCCAGCTCCTCCCGCAGCTCGTCGAGATCCACCTGATCGTGCGGATGACCGTTGTAGAGAATGCGGCCCATCCCCGGCCGGTAAAGCCCGACGAGCAGCTTCACCAGCGTGGACTTTCCCGCCCCCGACGGCCCCACGAAGGCGGCGGTCTGGCCGCGCGAGACTTCGAAGGAGACGTCGCGGAGCGCCGGCGCCGACGCAGTGAGATGGGTGAAGCTTACGTGCTCGAACGCGAGGGTGTGGAGCGCCCCGATGGTGGCCGGACTGTCCGGCTTGGGCAGGAGCGGCATGTCGAGGATCGCCTGAAAGTTGGCGAGCGATGCCTCGGTTTCGCGGTAGATGTTGATCACGTTGCCCATCTCCTGCAGCGGACCGAAGATGAAGAACGAATAGATCATGAGCGAAAAGAACTGTCCTACGGTAATCTGCTGCGCGAAGATCAGATAGAGCATGAAAAACAGAATCGAGGTCCGGAGGAAGTTCACCACCGTCCCCTGGATGAAACTCAGGCTCCGGAGATAGCGGACCTTCTTCAGCTCGAGCTGGAGGATCTTGTCGGTCGTCGCGTTGAGCCGGCCGACCTCCTGGTCAGCCAGGCCGAGACTCTTGACCAGCTCGATGTTACGGAGCGATTCGGTCGTGGCCCCGGCCAGCGCCGTCGTCTCCGCCACGATGACCTTCTGCACCGCCTTGACCTTTTTGCTGAGCGTCGAGCTCACGAAGAAGAGCAGCGGCATCGTGATCAGAAACGCCGGCGCCACCGCCCAATGCACGTTGAACGAGTAGATGATGACGAACACGATGCCGACGACGGTGGTGAACATGATGTTCACAGCCGCCGTGATGAAGCGCTCGACGTCGGTGCGCGCCTTCTGCAGCTTTCCGAGCGTCTCGCCGCTGCGCTGATCCTCGAAGACCGAATAGGGCAGCTGGAGCGAGTGCCGGATGCCGTCGGCATACAGCCGCGCGCCCAGCCGCTGCACGATCACGTTGACGACGTAGTCCTGAAAATTCTTGGCGACCCGGGACACGAAGGCGACACCGACGGTGGCCGCGAGCAGCACGCTGACGCCACGGAAGAACTGCGCGGTCGTGTACTCCTTGTACCGTGTGGCGTACTGATCGATCACGTGCCGGAAGATGAGCGGATCGAGCAGTGAAAAGACCTGATTGATCGTCGCCAGCACGAGCGCCAGCACGACGAGCCATCGGTAGTGACGCAGGTATGACCAGAGAAGGTGCATGATCGATCGGGTGAGAAGGCGGCGACGAGGCAGACCGGATCAAGTTAATGTCGCCCCCGCGCTGGCGCTGACGTCGGGGCCGATCAATCTTGCCACATGCCCAATCCCTCCCTGCGCATTCGGCCCGCACTCGCCTTCGTTCTCGCCGCATCGGCCGCGTTTGTCGCCGCGTGGATCGTGCTCCCCGCGCCGGTCTACGCGCTCCTGATTCTGGCGGTCGGGGCTCCCGAATCCAGTGTCTGGCTCATGCTGATGGCCGTCGTCGCGGTGATCGTGGCGCGGCCCGATCTGCGCCACTCGAGCCTCGCACGCGCGGCGTGCGGCTGCGCTGCGCTGGCGCTTGGGCTCTCGGCTATTCCGTTCCTGCAGTTCGCTGCTGTCGCGCGCCGCTTCGACCGGACCACGAGCGAGGCATTCGGACCGGACTACCCAGGCGAAATGTCCCGCATTCGGCCGTCGCTGATGCGGAGCGCGCCGCTGCTGCCCGTCGACCTTCTACTGGGACTCCGGCCCGGCGCGTCACGACTCACTTCAGGTGTGCGCTTCGCGGCTCCCGCGGGAGCGCCGCTCACCCTCGAGATCCGTCAGTTCCCTGGGCCCGGCCTGCACCCGGTCATCGTCCAGATCTACGGCGGTGCCTGGCGAGCTGGCGGCCCGGCGGCCAACAGCACCTTCGCCCGCTATTTCGCTGGACTGGGTTACGTCGTCTTCTCGATCGACTACCGGCACGCGCCCCGGTGGCGTTGGCCGGCCCAGCGAGATGACGTCCGCACCGCGCTCGGTTGGATTCGCCTGCACGCGAAGGACTACGGGGCCGATACCAGCCGGATCGCGCTCGTGGGCCGTTCGTCCGGGGCGCAGCTGGCGATGATCGCCGCGTGGGAGCGGGAGGCCGCGCCGGTCCGCGCGGTCGTAAGTCTGTACGGGCCGGTCGACCTCACCGAGGGATGGCGCTCTCCGCCCGATCCCGACCCGCTTGAGGTGCGCCGCATCGAGGAGGCCTTCCTCGGGGGCACGCCGGGCGAGCAGCCGGAGGCATACCGCAGCGCCTCCCCGATCACCTACGTCACACGCCCGCTCCCGCCCGTTCTGCTGATCGTGGCCGGCCGCGATCACGTCGTGCTGCCTGCCTTCGGAGTCCTGTTGCGCAACCGGCTCCGACAGAGCGGCACTCGCGCCGCACTGCTTCAAATCCCCTGGGCTGAACATGGGTTCGACTACGTGCCGAACGGGCCGAGCGGGCAGCTCGCACTCTATCACATCGAGCGATTCCTGGCATGGGCGCTCGCCCCCGGACGCACTGCTGCGGTCAGGGCTCCACGCTCACGGTGAAGCTGCCGGTCTTGTCCTTGAACAGCGTGTTGGCGCGGATCACGTAGTCGCCGGTGGACGGCAGCGTGAACGACAACTGCGAGTCGGTGCCGCCGGCGCTGTCGTCGTCCGCCGCGAGCTCGTGAAAGCTCTGCCCGTTCATCTGGCCGAACTTGAGGTAGGCATCGAATGCCGAGGAGCGAAGCGTGACCGTGATCCGCTCGCCGCTCCGGCCGTGGTAGACGAAGTCCTCGGCATAGGAGCCGTCGCTCAGGGTGAAGTCGGAACCGTCCAGCGCCCCGCGAAGCACCTGTCCCCGGCTGATCGACGTGCCCGAAACGCTGGAGCCGGGGGCGTCGTTCGCGGACGAGCCGGCGCCGAGGAGCTCGAGCCCTACGGTGTAGGCACCGGTCTGGCGCGCGGCCAGGGTGTTCACGCGGATGGCGTAGGTGCCGTCATCCGGCAGCGTGTACGTGATCTGGGAGTCGTTCCCGCCCCCGCCGTCGTCGTTGCTCTGCAGCGACGAGAAGCGGGTGCCGACGAGCCGGCCGAAGACGAGGTAGGAGTCGAAGGCACGGGAGCGGAGCGTCACGCGCACACGTTGGCCGGCGCGACCGTCAAAGGCGAAGTAGTCGGCGTATGAATTGTCGTCCAGCCGCACGTCGGTGCTGCTGAGCTCGCCCTGGATCGTCTGGCCGGCAAGAATCGGCGCGGCATCGGACACGGTGGTCGCCGTATTGGCGCGCGCGCCGGTGCCGGCGGGTGCGCTGCTCACCGGCTCGATGGTCAGCGTGTAGCTGCCGGTCTTGCCGGCGGACAGCGTGTTGGCCCGGAAGGCGTAGGTGCCGTCGCCCGGCAGGGTATAGGTGATCTGGGAGTCGGTGCCGCCGCCGCCGTCGTCGTTGCTCTGCAGCGCCGAGAAACGCTTGCCGTCCAGCCGCCCGATCACGAGATACGTGTCGAACACCCGCGACCGCATCGTGGCCCGGATCTGCTCGCCCGCATGACCCTGATAGGTGTAGTAGTCGGCGTACGACCCGTCGTCGAGCTTCGTGTCGTCGGTGGTGAGCTCGCCCTGAATGGTCTGACCGCCGCTCATGGCGGTGTTACCGTTCCCGCCGCCGGATCCGGCGGCCAGGCCGAGTGATTCGAGTCCCAGCGTATAGCTGCCGGTCTTGGCGGGGGCCAGGGTGTTGGCCCGAATGGCGAACGTCCCGTCGTCGGGAAGGGTGTAGGTCACCTGGGAATCGGTGCCGCCGCCGCCGTCATCGTCGCTCTGCAGTGACGAAAAGCGGCCGCCGCTGAGCCGGCCCAGGACGAGATAGGTATCGAAGCCGCGGGAACGCATCGTCACCCGGACCTGCTCGCCGGCGCGGCCGTCGAAGGTGTAGTAATCGGCGTAGGACCCGTCGGTGAGCTTCGTATCGGCGCTGGTCAGCTCTCCCTGCACCGTCTGTCCGGCGCGGATGCCGGTCGCGTTCTGGGCGGCGGCCGGACGAGGAGCGGAGATGGAGCCGAGCGCGGCCACCAGCGCCAGGACGAGCGAACGGCATCGCCAGGACATGGAGATCTCCGAAGTGGGCGCGCCGGCGCGTACCAGCCGGGGCGGCCGGGCGAGCGGAAGGCGCGGACGCGATGTGATGGTCGTAATGGGGACAAGCTACGTCAGACGATCTTTCCCCGCCATGCCAGGACGGCCGGATCAGCCTGGGGGTATCGCAGCCCCATCCCTTCCAGCGTCCGCACAATCGTCTCGGCGATCAGCACATCCCGCAACGCCTTGCTGTCGGCCGGGACCAGGAACCACGGCGCCACCGGGGTGCTGCAGCGCGCGAGCATGTCGCCGTAGGCGGCGGTGTATTCGTCCCACCGCTTCCGCTCCTCGAGGTCGCCGACCCGGAATTTCCAGTTCTTTTCCGGATCGTCCAGGCGCGCCTCGAGCCGCTTGCGCTGCTCCTCACGCGAGACGTGCAGGAAAAACTTGAGCACGGCGTAGCCGCTTTCGACCAGCATCTGCTCGAACGCGTTGATCTGCGCATAACGCCGCGACCAGACCGTTTCGGGCACGAGTCCATGTACCCGGACGACGAGCACATCCTCGTAATATGACCGGTTGAAGACGGTGATCGTTCCCCGGGGGCCCATCGCGCCGTGCGCGCGCCAGAGGTAGTCGTGGGCCAACTCGGGCGGAGTGGGCACGCCGAAGGAACGGATCGCCAGCCCCTGTGGGTTCACTTCGCCGAAGACGTGCCGGACCACACCGTCCTTGCCTCCGGCATCCCGCGCCTGGAGCACGACCAGAAGCCCGCGGCTCCCGTCGGCGTAGAGCGCCGATTGCAGCTCCGCGAGGCGGGGGCCCAGCTGCTTCGCCAGACGGTCGTTGAGATCGCCCTTGGACGGGGCATCGGCCACCGAGGCATCGGCGTCGGTGAGGCAGGGAACGGCGCCGGGCGGGACCGGCTTCAGATCGGCCATGTCGGATACGGTGTTGAAGTGAACGCACGGTGAAAGATCTGCGGGAAGCTACGGCGTCGGCGCGCACCGGGCCAGCCGGCAATGGCACCCTCAGCCCGGAAAGGGGTATGCGGGTGATGACCGCATTCAGCACCGATGATCTTCGAATCCATGCGCCGGCGGACTCGCGCCCCGTTCCCGGCGAATTCGTGCTGTACTGGCTGCAGACCACGCGCCGCGCTCATGACAACTGGGCACTCAACTACGCCGTCACCCGCGCCAACGAGCTCGGCCTCCCGGTGCTCGTGTTTCAGCATCTCCGCCACGACTATCCCTGGGCCAGCGACCGCTTCCACACCTTCCTGCTCGAAAGTGCCGCCGGACTCGCCGAGGCGTTCGAGGCGCGTGGCATTCAGTATGTCTGCCACGTCGATCGCACGGCCCGCGCACCGGACGACGGGCCGGACGCCTGGCTCGCCCGGAGCCCGCTGCCTGCGCTGACGCGCCGGGCGGCGCTGGTGGTGACCGATTTCTTCCCGGCCTTCGTCGCGCCACGCCAGCTCAGGGCGCTCCGCCGGGAATCGCCCGCGCCCGTTCTCGCGATCGACAGCGCCACGCTGCTTCCGCTCCGCTATCACACGATCGCCTACAGCAGCGCGCGGCACATGCGCCCGGTGCTCATGCGCGCACTTCCCGACTATCTCCACCGGGTCGACCCCGTCGAGCCGCGGTATCGTCGCCCGGTGGCACTGCCATTCGACGCTCTGTCATTTGCTCCGGGCATCATCCCGGCCCTGATCACCTCCCTGCCGATCGACCACGCCGTCGGTCCGGTGCCCGAGACGCCGGGGGGCACCGCCGCAGGCCGGCGCCGGCTCGCGACATTCGTGGAAACCGGTCTGCCCCGGTACGAGCAGCGCAACGATCCCACCGCCGGCGCCACCAGCCGCCTCAGCCCCTATCTGCACTTCGGATGTCTTTCGATCCAGGAGGTCCTGCTGGCCACGCAGGAGGCCGGACCCCGCGCGTGCGCGGACGCGTTTCTGGATGAGGCGCTCACCTGGCGAGAGCTGTCCTACAACTTCACGTATTTCGCTCCGCGCACCCACCGTACGCTCGAGGGCCTCCCCGCGTGGGCACGAACGGAGCTGGCCAACCACACGAACGACCGCCGGGCCGAGACATACACCCTCGCTGAGCTCGAGGCGTCCGCGACGGCGAGCCCGCTCTGGAACGCGTGCCAGTCGGCATACACCCGGGATGGCTGGATGCCGGGCTACCTTCGCATGCTGTGGGGAAAGTCGGTGATCGGCTGGTGCCGCACTCCCGCGGCCGCGATGCGCTTCCTGGAGCACCTGAACAACAAGTACGCGCTCGACGGCCGCGACCCCTGCACCTATTCCGGCCTCGCGTGGTGCTTCGGCAAGTTTGATCGGCCCTTCTTCCGCCGCCCGGTGTTCGGCGTCGTTCGCTACATGTCACTCGGCGCGGCGGAACGGAAGTTCGACGTGCCTGCCTACATCAGGACCGTGAGCGAGCGTTCGCGATCTGCTCTATCGTCCGCCGGGTCGTCACCGACGTCGTGACGTCGGCCACGATGTCCGCGCCTTCCTCCGCGTACTGGTCGCGGTGCTTGATCAGCAGCCACTGGGGCCGGCGTTCATCACCGCGCCGAGTCCGGACGAGCACCCACGAGCCGCGCAGTCGCTTTCCGGCCAGCTCGAACTTGAAATCCCCTCGCTCGTAGCCGCGACGGAGCGCCGCCTCCGGGTCCGGCTCCTCCTCGACACTGGTGTAGGTGCCCCGATCCCAGAGCATGACGGTCCCGCCGCCGTATTCGCCCTGAGGAATCGTCCCTTCGAAGGTGTTGTATTCGATCGGATGGTCTTCCACCTGCATCGCGAGCCGCTTGACGGTCGGATCGAGGCTGGGGCCCTTGGGCACCGCCCAGCTCTTCATCACACCGTCGAGCTCGAGCCGGAGATCGAAGTGCAGGTGGCTGGCGGCGTGCTTCTGGATCACGAACGCCAGCCGGGTCCGTCGGGCGGAGGCCCCGCCGGCGGGCTCACGGGTGCGGGTGAAGTCGCGCTTCCGCCGGTACTCGGCCAGCGTCGCGGGGGCCTTCGCGGATTTCTTCGCCGCCGGCTTCTTCGTCGGGGGCTTCTTCGTCGGCGGCTTCTTCACAGCGCGCTTCCTTGCCGTGGTCTTCTTTGCCGTCGCCTGCTTCGCCATCGCCGTCACGCTCCGCGGAGGTCTCCCACGGGCCGGGCGCCCGTGAGCCTCACGCTAGCGGGACGCCCGGGGCCTCGCCGTGTTCCGCGCCACCTTCATCGCCGCCTCGACGTCACGAACCTCCCGGGGCGCGGGGCTGATCCATTCGAGCCCGGTCGCCGTGGCGATGTAGTCGTCCTCGATCCGAATTCCGGTGTTGTTCAGCCGCTCGGCCACCGGCCGAACCCTAGCGATGAACGCGCGGTTCCGGGGCGTGTCGGGCAGAATGTCGAGGAACACCGTACTGATGTAGATCCCTGGCTCGACCGTGAAGACGTCGCCCGGCTTGACGGTGCGGTCGCCGTAGTAGAACTGCACCGGATCGTGGACCGCGAGGCCGAGGCCGTGGGTGATGCCGTGGATCGTCCACACCGATACCTGCCGGCACGCGCGCGGCTGCGCCGCGCAATCGGCCGGCCACGGTGGGTCGAAGAGCGCGTCCGCGCCCTCGATCAGCCCCATGGCGGCCAGGCCCCGGGCGCGCACCTCGACCGAGGAGTCCTGGGCCGCCTGAAACACCATCCCGGGCCGGGCGTTGCGGACCGCCGCCGCCTGTGCGTCCAGCACCATCTGGTACAGGGTGCGCTGATCCCTGCTGAAGGTGCCGCTCACTGGAATCGTCCGGGTGACGTCGGCGGCGTAGCCCTCGTATTCGCCGGCGGCATCCAGCACGATCAGGTCGCCTGCCTTGAGGGGGCCGCGATCCTTCATGTAGTGCAGCTGGGTGCCGTTCTCGCCGGATCCGACGATGCTGCCATACGCCGGCCGCGAGGCCCCGCCCCGCCGGAACTCGTACTCCGCCGCCGCCTGGACGTCATACTCGTGGAGGCCGGGCGCCGCCGCCCGGAGCGCGGCCTTGTGACCTTCGACGCTCGCGGCGGCGGCGTGGCGGAGCAGTGCCAGCTCGGCCTCGCTCTTCCGGGCCCGGAGCTGATCCACCAGGGGATGCGCATTCTTGACTGCCAGCCCGGCATGCCGCGCGACCAGGTCCCGCATGAACATCCGCCCGCGGGTGAGCGAGTCGGCGAACTGAAAATCGGCGTCCTCGAAATCGGCGAGGGTGTAGAATGTGAGCCCGGCACCCGCGAGCGAGTCGAGACTGGCGCCGAGGCTGGCAAAGGCGCGTCCGGGCATGCCGGTCAGGCGTGCCACGGTCGCGCTGTCGGGCCGGCGGCCGTAATACATCGCCTGGCGCGCCTCGATCGGTGTCGTAAACAGCATCGGCGAGGCCACCCCGTCCCGGACGACCATGACGAAGGCGGCATCCGGCTCATCGAAGCCGGTGAGGTAGTGAAAGGCCGGCAGCTGCGTCGGCGGTCCGAAATCGGTGACCGGGGTCCGGGCCCCGAACGCCACCACCACCCCGCTGCCGATCCGCTTCGCGAGGGAGTCACGGCGGGCGGCATACTCCGTCGCCGGAACCTGGGCCCGCGCGGGGAGTGCGCCGAGCGAAGTCGCGAGCACCAGCAGGACGAGCTTCATGGATTCACGCTGCCTCTCAGGGTTGGAAGCCGACGCTCCGCCAGAGCGGCGCGGGATCGAACCGCCGGCCGTTGGCGACGACCAGCCGGATGTTGCGGGTATCGGCGATGCGCAGGAGCGGATTGCCGGTCACCAGGATCAGGTCCGCCCGCTTTCCTGCCTCGATCGTGCCGACATCGGCCGAGAGGCCCATCACCCGGGCCGGCACCGACGTCGCCGCCTGGATCGCCTCCATCGGAGTGAATCCGGCTTCGACGTAGAGCTCGAGCTCGCGGTGGATGCTGTGCCCCGGCACGGCCTGGTCGGTGCCGGCGACGATGGTCACTCCGCCCCGGTGGAGCGCCCGGATGACGGCCAGCAGATTGTCCAGCCGGCGGCGCGCCGCGACTGCCACCGCCGCCGGCAGACCCCCGCCGGCGAACTGGGCCCGCAACGCCGGCGCGACCTTGGCGACGCCCGGCTCGACCGATGTCGCGGGAACGGACGCCGGGCGGAGGAACTGCTCGTAGAGCGCGATGGTCGGATCCACCACCGTGTGGTGCTCCGCCAGGAAGGCGACGGCGCGAGCCAGCCGCGCGCTGTCGAGCGGCGGGACCGGATTTGCCGTCGTCGGCCGGAACGCGGTGTCCTTCACCACGTCGTAGACGAATGTGATGTGATTGATCTGATCCATGCCCGCCGACACCCCGTCATACATCGTCATGCCGGTGGGGATGTGGCCGGTCACCGTGCGCTGCCGGGCGTGCGCCTCGGCGGTGATGGCGCGAAGCACCTCGGGCTGGAGGCTGCTGTACACCTTGATCTGGTCGAAGCCGGATTCGACGTACGCATCCACCAGCGCCGTACCCTGAGCCGCCGTGACGGCCGTGTCCACACCGATCGCGCGGGCACCGCCCCCGTCGATCACGCCCGCCAGCAGGAGGCGCGGACCCACCCCATGGCCGGCCCTGAGCGCATCGCGCATCGCCACGATGAACTCGCGCTCGTTTCCCACATCGCGTGCGGTCGTGACGCCCGCCGCCAGGTAGAGCGGGCCCCAGTCCACCTGTTCGGCGTGTGCGTGCATGTCCCACAGGCCGGGTAGCACCGTCTGGCCGCGCCCGTCCACAGCCGGCATCCCTCGCGGAACCCGAATCCTTGCGCGCTGGCCGGCCGCCGCGATCCGTCCGCCACGCACGATCACGACGGCATCCCGAACTGCGGGCTTGCCGGTTCCGTCTATCAGTCTCGCCCCGACGATCGCGAAGTCCCCGCTCCGCCCGGCATCCGTCGTCAGGTCGGCCAGCTCCGCCATCTCATCGGCCGCGGCTCGGCTGACGAAGACAGGGACCGCGGCGTCATAGCCGTCCGCCACCGCCTCGAAGTGGTCGAACTCGGCGTCGCGCGTGACCAGTCCGACCAGCCGTGAGGTACTGTCGAGCCACACCGTCTCCCGGCCCCAGACCAGGTCGCGAATGCCGATGCGCCGGAGCACCACCGGCTGGCCCGCGATCGTGAGCGTATCCGCTCCGCGATCGGTGATCGTCACCCCGCCGACCGGCGCCAGCCGTATCCGGGCCGGCCGGCCGTGCGACAGCCAGTAGCGCACCAGCGCCTGCTGGGCGATCACGGGGGCGTACCCGATGGACAGGAAGTACGGTGCGGCGACCGGCGCACGGACCGAGTCCCTGCCGCTCCGCGCCCGCACGATTCCGCCGGCCACCTCGACGGCGGCATCGGCCCCCGAGCTGCGCGACGTCCGGCCGTTCGCCGTGAGGGCCGTCGCGGTGCCGTCGAGCGCGGTGATGAGGGTCGCGCGGAGCGCCACTTCGGTGCCGCGGTCCGTGAAGCTGAAGACCGTGCGGATCGTATCGCCGGCCGCGCCGTGCACGATGCTGTCGGTTTCGTGGCCGATCGCGCGCTCGAACTTGTAGAGGCGGTAATGGACCGAGTCGGCCACCGGCGTCTGGCCAAGAGCGGCCGAGGCGGCCAGCGCGAGTGCGATCAGCAAGAAGGTGTCCGATCAGGCGAGGGAAGGACGGAGCGCACGGCCGTGCCCCGCGCCGCGCCGCTCGCCGTCACGCAGCGCGATCGATCCATTGACGACGACGGCGGAGATGCCCACCGGATACTGAAACGGCTGCTCGAAGGTGGCGCGATCCGCCACGGTGGCGGGATCGAACACGACCAGATCGCCCGCGAGTCCGGGCGCGATGCGACCGCGATCGGCCAGCCGCACCCGGGCGGCGGGAAACGCAGTCATCTTGTTGATCGCCTGCGCCAGTGTCAGCGCCTTCCGCTCCCGTACGTACCGGCCGAGCACCCGGGGGAAGGTGCCCAGCCCGCGGGGATGCGGACTACCGCGATGGGTGGGCCCGTCCACGGCATAGCTCCCGCCGTCGCTGCAGACCATGCCGAGTGGATGGGCCAGGATGCGCGCGAGGTTGTCCTCGCTCATCGCGAAGCCGACCATGCCGACCCCGCCATGGCTCCGCCGCAGCAGCGACTGGGCGAGCTCGTAGGGGTCGGCACCCGAGGCGGCGGCGAACGCGCCGAGCCGCTGTCCTTCGGCGGCGCGGTCGCTGCTGTCGCGGACGCTGGTGACCATCACGTTGTCCCAGCCGCCGATCAGCGCCACCTTCGCCAGCGTCGCCTCCCGGATCCGGGGTGCGGTGGCGGAATCCGCCAATCGGGCGAGAAAGGCATCGGTGCCGCCATCGCGACTCCAGACCGGGAACAGATTGGTGAGTCCGGTCTGGTACGCGACGTAGGGATAGCGATCGAACGCCACGTCGAGCCCGGCCCGCTTCGCGGTCGCGATCCGGGCGAAGACGGTGTCGAGCTTGGCCCAGTTGCGGGGGCCCTGGGTCTTGAGGTGGGAGATCTGCAGCGGACAGCGTGCCCCGCGGGCGACGGCGATCGATTCGTCGATCGCCTCGAGCACGCGGTCGTCCTCATTCCGCATGTGCGTGGCGTACGGCAGGCGCCGTGCGGCCAGCGGCCGGCACAGCGCGATCAGCTCGCCGAGCGGCGCGAACGCGCCCGGCGTGTACTCGAGCCCGGACGATGCACCGCACGCCCCCTGCGCCAGCGCCCGTTCGACCATCGCGCCCATGCGGGCCAGCTCGTCGGGCGTTGCCGGGCGGTCCTTGTCACCGACCACCGCGCCGCGCACGGTGCCCAGTCCGATCATGGACGCGATGTTCACCGACGGCGAGAGCCGGTCGTATCCGGCCAGGAGTGCGTCGAACGGCTGGTCCTCGCCCCCGGTCGCGTCGGAGCCGCCGTCCTGGCCGGCGATGATCGTGGTGATCCCCTGCCGGATCAGCGACTCGGCGCGCGGGTCGGCGTCGAGCGAGCCGTCACCGTGGGAGTGGATGTCGATGAAGCCGGGGCTCACGGCCAGCCCGCGGGCATCGATCTCCTCGGTGGCGCGCCCGGCCAGGCGCGGGGCCACGGCCGAGATGCGGCCGGCCGAAACCGCGACATCGCGCTCGACGCCGGGCGTGCCGGTGCCGTCGAAGACGGTACCGCCGCGGATGACCAGGTCGTGGCTGGCCCGCCGGCGGAACAGCGCGGGCGGGCCGGCCGCCGCGAACAGCGCCCCACCCGCCCCGGCGAGGAAGCGGCGTCGAGTCGTCATGGTGCTCCCCGCTGGAATTCCGCGCCGGCCAGCCAGCGCGGCCGCTGGTCGGCATTGGCGACCGCGATAGTCACGTCGCGCACGAATTCGGCGAACTGCTTCGACCCTTCGAACAGCAGCGTGAAGGTGTCGTACTGATCGCTCGGTCGATGGTAATGGTGATCGAGGTATTCCTTGACCTTCGCGTCGACGAAACCCGGAGCCGCACCGGGGACGTCGGTCCCGAGCGCCATGTAGAGTGACGGGATGCCGGCCTCGGCGAATGGAAGGTTGTCGGCCCGGAGAAAGTAGCCTTCCTCGGGATACGGATCCGGCGAGACGCGGAGGCCCATCCTCGTGGCGACTGTCGCCACCGTCGCTCCGAGGGTGCTGAGCTCGACGCCGAGTGGCGCCGCGTCGCGCTTGACGCCCAGCAGCTCGATGCCGTCATCCAGGTTCAGGTTGGCCACGATGCGATCGCGGGCGAGCGGGCCATCCCGGACGAAGCCGCGCGCGCCGATCAATCCCCACTCCTCCGCCGTCGTGAAGAGAAAGGTGAGCGAGCGCCGCTGCGGGTGCCGCGCAAATGCGCGGGCGAGCGCCAGCAGGACCGTCGTCCCGGACCCGTCGTCCAGCGCGCCGTTGTAGATCGAGTCGCCGTTGACCGCCGGGCCAATGCCGTACGCGTCCCAGTGCGCACTCAGCACGACATGCTCGCCGGCCAGCCGCGGATCGCGTCCAGGAACGACCCCGACGACGTTGTGGCTCACCACCGTCACCGGCCGTGTCCGGAACACGACATCGAGCCGAACGCCGAGCGGGATGGGACGAAAACCCTGCCGGTCGGCCGCCGCGACGACGGCACCGATGCCGCCCGCGCGGGTGGGCAGCAGTCCGGCGAGCGTGGAGTCAGTCAGCCCGCCGGTGAACAGCAGGTGCCCGCCCTCGGCCTCGGCCGCCAGGCGCCTGGTGCCGCCAACCGGTGCGCGAGACAGCGAGCCCGACGGACGCATCCACAGTACACCGATCGCGCCACGCCGCTCCAGCTCGGCCAGCTTCTCGGCGGTCCATGAATAGCGCGAGGCCCTCACCCCGTTGAAGCGAGTCGTGTCGTTCGAGAGCGCCGGCTCGCCGGCGAGGCCGATCGCGATCTTTCCGCGCAGGTCGAGTCCACGGAAATCGTCCCATCCGTACGCCGGCGCGTAGATGCCGTAGCCGATGAAGACCAGCTCCCCGCCGGCGCGGACCTCGGCGCTGGTCGAGTAGTTCGCCAGCCGAATCTCGCGCCCGTGCTCGAGCGCGCGGGTGATGCGCCCGCTGAGTCGGGCTTCGTTCGGCGAGGTCGGGTCGGGGCGATAGGTGAGGATGGAGACCGGCTGCAGCCAGCCGTCGGCGGTGTCGCCGACGGCAGGAGCGGCGCCCGGCCGCAGCCCGAAGGTCTGGAGCTCGCTGACGAGATAGGATGTGGTCAGCGTCTCGCCGCGCGTTCCCGGATAGCGTCCCTCGAAAAGATCCGACGAGAGGAGCCGCAGCCGGGCGCTGAGCTCGTCGGTCGTGATGCCAAGCGAGTCGGCCTGCTGGGCGCGGACGGGGGCTCCGGCCAGGGCGCCGGCCAGCAGCAGCGCGGCGCCGCGGCGCACGCTCAGCGGGCCTCGCCGTCGGCCAGGCGGTACGACGGTTCGACCGTGACGGCCGTCCCGTAGCAGATCACTTCCGTCACTCCTGCCATGATCTCGGTCGCATCGTACCGCACGCCGACGACGCCGTTGGCTCCGCTCCGGTTCGCGTGGGCCAGCATGATGTCGAACGCTTCCTGCCGCGCCCGCTCGCAGAGTGAGGTCAGCAGCGAGATATGGCCGCCGAACATGACCTGGAACTTGGCACCCACCGTCCCGAATACCGACCGGGAGCGCACCGTGACGCCCCGCACGATGCCGAGCGACTGGACGATCTGATACCCGTCAAGCGTAAACGTCGTGCTCGTCATGTCCGGCTCCACGATCCCTCCTCGAGTTGAACGTGCGACTGGCTCCTCACTGCTTGTCCGCGAGCTCCGGGTCTTCCATGCCCTTGATCGGATGTCGCGGAATGTGCGTATTCGCGAAAATGCGCTCGAGGCGGATGTCGAGAGCGAGCTTGCCGCTTCCCGTGGCTTGGGCGCGGAACCCGTCGGCGGTGGCCTGGGCGGTGAGCGCACGGGCCGAGCGCAGCTCGCCCGACAGCTTCACGCCGTCGGCGAGGGTGCGGGTGATCTCCTGGTTGGCCAGGCCGCGGGCAAGGTCGAGCATCGAGCTCGCGGGCACCGTCGCCTGGCGGCGCAGCTCATCCCGCAGCTTGTCGCCGGCCAGCCAGGCGATGCCCTGCACCAACACGTTCGACGTGTGGGCGTCGTACGACAGGTCCGGCACCGTGATCGCATCCCTGACCGAGTCGTAGACCGGCGTCCCGAGGAAATACACCTTGCCCTCCACCGCCCCCGACAGCAGCACGCCGAGCGCGATGCGGTGCCGACCGATGTAGGTCATGGCGACGTCCTCGATGACGAGGCGCCGGCCGCGCACCCGGAGCTTGTGTCCCCTGAGTGATTTCCGGAGAATGACGTTCGCGGCCTCATACGTCAGCGAGCCGTCTATCGTGGCGGCGAGCGTATCGGCGGCGACCAGGTGGGAGAGGTCCGGCAGCGATGCCGTGTCGGGCGGCGGGCGCGCCCCGGCCACGATGCGCGGCTGGGCCAGCAGCGTCACTGTCGCATTGGCGAAGGAGTCGCGAACGGTGACCGGCCCCACACCCACCTCCCGCGGGTGCAGCGCCAGCCAGATCGTTGTGTCCTGGATCGAGATCGGCTGCTGCAGCGAGGCCCAGACCGGAGCGACTGCGCTGCGCACGTCCACCAGCGCGAGTCGGGCGTCCGCGACGCGGAGGGCCTTGTTCACCGCGGCCGTCGCCGCCGCCATCACTTTCGCCGTGACATCGATGCCGACGAAAGTGACATGGCATTCATCCGCGGGATCGGCCGTCGCGCGTTCGGCGCTGAGCACCCGGCTCGACGTCCGGATGTGCCAGGTCGAATCGATCCGGTAATCGGTGCGGATACGGATGCGGGCCAGCGGCGCGCGGACGCCGGTGCCACACGAGGCGGAGATGGTGGTCAGCGGCACCTTCCGCCACACCCGGCCACGATACGCCACGGTGGCCGTCAGCGTCATGCTCGCGCTGCCGAACTTGATATCGATCGGGCCGCGCAGAATCTCGAGCGCCACCCACGTCCTCGGGCTGGTGGACACCAGCAGACGGTCGGTCAGGCTGCCGATGTGATCCGGAATCGTGCGCTGGATCTCGGACAGTACCAGGCGGAGATCCACCCGGACCGGCGCGCTGGCATAGGTTGGCGACAGCCGGACGACCGAGTCGCCCGTGGCCTCGAGATCGGAGACGGTGGTCGGCAGCGGGGCGTCGATCTTTCGGGGCGGACCGCAGGCTGCGGCCGCCAGCGCGACGAAAGCCAGGCAGGCGATGGGACGCATGCTGAAGTCAACACTGGCGCGGCGCACCGGGCAATGGAGGCTGCGGCCGCTCACGACGAGCCGGACCCCCTCCGCACGACGCGCCACAGGCCGACCGCGCTCATGATCGCCCATACCCCTTCCAGCACGATGAAACCGTACTGCCGTTCCACCACGGCCACGAGGGCAAGCGCGCTCGAACCGGCCAGGTTCAGGGCCTGATAGCGCCGGCTCCGGACCGCGAGCCGACCCATCTGGCTGGCCGCGAAGGGCAGAAGGATGAGGAACGCACCCACCAGTGAGATGATCTGCAGGATCACGCGGTCGTCCGGCGGAGGCGCGTGAGCACCCGATCGAGCGCGGAGGCGAACGTCTGCTTGGCCCGGGCATCGTAGGGCCGCGGGCCGCCGGTCACGACTCCGGCGCCCCGAAGTCCCTCCATGAAATCCCGGATCGAGAGCCGCTCTCCGACGCTCTCGTGGGTATGTTCGTCACCGCGCGGGTCGAGCACGGCGACGCCATTGGGCGCCAGGAGCGCGGCAAGCGGAATGTCCTGCGTGACGACCAGGTCACCGGCCACGGCGTGAGCCACGATGTGCTGGTCCGCCACGTCGGCACCGCCGTCGACCCAGACCGCGCTCACCAGCGGATTCCCCGCCGGCGTCTGCAGGTGCTGATTGGCGACGAGCACCGTCTCGATCCCCAGCCGCCGCGCGGCGCGGAAGACGATCTCCTTCATCTCCCGCGGTGCCGCGTCAGCGTCGATCCAGATCTTCACCGCCGGCTCACGGGCCTCGGCTGGATGGCGGCACCATGCCGTTGAGCCGGAGATAGGTGACGATATTCCCGTAGTGCTCCCCGTCGTGCGTCGCGTTGATCATGAGCGCGTACAGCCGGGTCCGCGACTGCCCGAACAGCTGTAGCCCCTGGCGTGACGCCGCGTCGCTCTGCCGGTAGGCACGGGCGCAATACTCGTTGGAGGCCTTCATCGCGGCGACCAGGTCCGCCTTGGCGGTCTTCGTCTTCTCGACATCGTTCTCGGCCCGCGCGCTGTCGCCGAGCGCGGCGGCGCAGAACATGTACTGGGAGCCGGCGATGTGGCCGATCAGCTGTCCGAAGCTCCGGACCTCCGGTGTCGGCTTGTAGGTGTACTTCGCCTCCGGCATCTCCTCCGCGGCCTGCGTGACGTACCCACTCAACTGCTGCCACAGGTCGCGGGCGGCGGCGACGGCGTGATCCGCCGCCGGTGCCCTCCGGCCCTGCGCGTGCAGCGGGGCGGCAGCCAGAACCAGCAGTGCCGTGCAGCGGATCAGGCGTTGCATGTCGTGCCCTCCGGTAGAGGTGAGCTACTCGATCGCCAGGGCGAGCAGTGCGGTGTCGGGCCCGTCGGGGCTCAGCCGCACCAGGCCCTCGCGGCGGAACCCCAGCTTCTCCAGCAGCCCGATGGATGCGTCGTTGTCGGGCGAGCAGATGGCGACGACCCGCCGAAGGCCGAGCACGTCGCGCCCGTACGCCAGCACGGCGGCCGCTGATTCCGACGCATAGCCGCGACGCCAGCACCGCGGCACGAAGGCGAAGCCAAGATCGACGTCGGGGAGCGCGTCACGCTTGAGCAGTCCGCAGATGCCGGCCGGCGTCCCGTCGCCCTTCAGCAGCACCAGATACAGGCCGAAGCCGAACCGCTCATAACTCGCAACCGGGCCCGCGAGGATGTAGGCGGCGGCGTCCTCAACGCTGCGGACTCCGCGGTCGCCGATGAAGCGGAGAAACGACGGCTCGTTGAGCAGCTCCAGCATGAACGGCGCATCGGCCGCAGTCAGCCGGCGGATGCTGAGCCGTTCGGTCTCGGCGATGATCACGCCCGCGCTACCAGTCCGTGGGCTGGTAGTCCTTCAGGAACTGGCCCCACACATGGCGTCCGGTGTTGAGGCCGGACATGATCGGATCCACGATCCGCGCGGCGCCGTCCACGATATCGAGCGGGGGGTGGAACCGGTGCTCGGCCACCTTCCGTGCCGCGATCTCGACCGGATCCTCGTCGGTCACCCAGCCGGTGTCGACGCTGTTCATGTGGATGCCGTCGCTGTGATAATCGGTCGCGGCGGTGCGCGTCATCATGTTGAGCGCGGCCTTGGCCATGTTGGTGTGCGGATGGCGGGTCGTCTTGAATTTCCGGTAGAACTGCCCCTCCACCGCCGAGACGTTGACGATGTGCTTCTCGCGGCCCGGCGTCCGCAGCATCAGCGGCTTGAGGCGCGCGTTCAGGATGAACGGCGCCACGGCATTCACCAGCTGCACTTCCAGGAGTTCGACCGACGGCACCTCCGCCATCAGGAGCCGCCACGAGTTCCGCCCGCGGAGATCCACCTGCTGCAGATCCTGGTCGAGACGGCCTTCGGGAAACAGATCCTTCTGCGCCAGTTGCTCCCCGGGCAGCAGCGGCACCTGTGACAGCTCGGCTGCATGGGTGAATCCCGCTACCTCGGACAGCCGTGCCCCCAGCGTCGCCGGGGCGGTGGAGGGGTTGCCCTCAGGCAGCATGTGATAACCGCGCAGTCCCTCATAGGCGCCGAGCAGCTTCCGGACCTCGACCGGCATCGCGTGGAGCGACGCGGTCTCCCCCTCCATCATGTGCTCGTAGAAATCCGGCGGCCGACGCACCGTCTGACAGGCATTGTTGATGATGAAATCCAGCCGGTCGCGGCGGGCCACCAGCTCCCTGCAGAACGCCTCCACGCTCGGCGTATGGCGGAGATCGAGTCCGAAGATCTCGAGGCGGTCGGCCCAGTCGCCGAAGTCGGGTTCCCGCGCGTAGCGCGCCGCTGAATCGCGCGGAAAGCGCGTGGTCACGATGAGCTGGGCGCCGGCGCGCAGGAGCTTGAGCCCCGCCTGATACCCGATCTTGACCCGGCCACCGGTCAGGAGCGCGACCCGGCCACGCAGATCGGCCAGCTCGGTGCGCTTGGCATAGTTCAGCTCGGCGCAAGCCGGGCAGAGCTGGTCGTAGAAGTGATGGATCGCGGTGAACCGCTGCTTGCAGACATAGCAGTGCTGCGGCTCGAGCGACTCACGCTCCTCCCGGTCCGCGTGCCTATCCTGCGGATCGAATCCGGCAGGCGGAAACACGTTCGGCGTGGTGAACACCGTCTGCCGGCGCAGCGTCCGGATACCGGTGCCGGAGAGCACCCGCTCCTCGCGGCTCACGCGGGCGGCTTTCCGCTCCCGGATGATGGCCTTCACCATCTGGCGGCGGGCCACGGTGTCGGGATTGTAGACCACGCCGGCGGCAGCGAAGAGGCGGTGACGTTCTTCCGGTGGCACCGCGGCGAGCAGCCCGCGGTCCGCGCCGACCGCCTCAAGCAGATCGGCGGCAGCGCGGACCCGCTCCAGAAAATGGTGCTCGCCGGTTTCGGTGTCGGTCGTTCGGGGTGTCGACATGCGGCAATTCTAATTCGTTGCGCGGCGGCGCGCCGGGCACGCCCCTGCCGGCCGGCGATCCCTCATCAGTGCAGCGTTTCCCCGCGCTCCAGCATGGTGACGAACCGCTCCAGCCTCCGGGCCCTCGTCTCCGGCTTCTTCGCGTCCTGCAGCCGGTAGAGAATGGCGTACCGGTTCCGGCTGTCGAGGCCGGCAAAGCTCGCCGCCGCACGGGGGCTCGCGTCGAGCCGTTGGCGGAGGTCGTCGGGCACCGTGATGCTTCGCGGAGAATGGTACGCCGCCGCCCAGCGCCCATCGGCGCGCGCCGCCTCGACCTGGGCCAGCCCCGCCGGATGCATCTCCCCGGAGACGATCAGCGACTCGGCCTTTGCGCAGTTGATCTTCGACCACTTGCTCCGGGGGGTGCGTGGAGTGAACCGCTGGAGCCAGCGCACCTCGTCCACCCCGGCCGCCTGTCCATCGATCCAGCCGTGGGCGAGCGCCACGTCCAGCGCCTGCGCGTGGTCGATCGACGCGATTCCGGAATCCTTCCGCGCGAACTCGATCCAGATTCCGGGCGACTTCGCGTGATTGGCCGCGAGCCACTTCCGCCACGCCGCCGGTGTCCGGAACGGGCGGACCACCAGCCCCGCGCGCATCTCCCGGCCCACGCCTACCCTCTCAGGAGGTGCCACAGCTCGGCCAGCGCCGCGATGCCGAACCCGATCGGCAGGGCAATCACCAGGCTACTCCAGTGCCCGTGTCGAGCATTCAGAGGCGCCCTTTCGCGCCGGCCTCGTTCATCCCGTCGAAGAAGTCCACCACCCCTGTCTCGAGCGAATATTCGGCCCCGACGATCAGGAGGCCGTCACGCTCGATCAGCTGCTCCAGAATCTCCGACCCATGTCGCAGGTGGGCCGCGGAGACCCGCACATTGGCCCGGACGGCATCCCGTACCAGGGCGTCGGGATCGTGCCGAAGGTTCGTCGCCAGGAGCGGCTCCACCGAAGGCCGCACCCGGTCCACGATCGAGCGCAGGTTGCGGGACTGGGTCTCGGTGGGGCGGTTGAGCTCCTCGAGCGTCGCCAGAATCGCACCGCAGCTCGAGTGGCCGAGCACGACGACGAGCCGCGTCCCGTATCGCTCCGCGGCGAATTCCACGCTGCCGATCTGCGACGGGGCGACGATGTTCCCGGCCACCCGGATGACGAAGAGATCGCCGAGCCCCTGGTCGAAGACGATCTCGGCGGGTACCCGGGAGTCGGAACACCCCAGGACGATGGCGAACGGCTCCTGAGCCGCCGCGACCTCGCGCCGGCGCGCCGCAGTCGCCGGCGCGTCCGGATTCCGGGTGGCGGACACGAAGCGCTCGTTGCCGTCCCGGAGACGGTCCAGTGCGTCACGGGCGGAAATCATGTCTGCCTTCAGCTGGTCGAGTCATGGATCGCTCAGGTGGCGGTGGTCCCGAACAGGGCGCCGATGCCCGCGGTGATGCCCATCGCCAGCGCACCCCAGAACAGGACGCGCGCGGCACCGGCAAGTGGTCGCGCGCCGCCGGTGTGGGCCGCCAGTGCGCCGAGCGATCCGAGGCAGAGCAGTGACGCGCCGGCGACCGCAGGGACGAGCCAGTGTGCCGCCACAAGGACGGCGACGACGAGCGGCACGGCCGCGCCGACCGCGAACGTGAATGCGGAAGTCAGCGCCGCCTGCACCGGCCGGGCACGGAGCGCATGGGTGATACCGAGCTCGTCCCGTGCATGCGCGGCCAGCGCGTCGCCGGCCATGAGCTGGCAGGCCACCTGATCGGCCAGCTCGGCCGTCAGGCCGCGGTCGACGTAGATCTGCCTGAGCTCCTGCTGCTCGGCTGCGGAGTCGGCGGCCAGCTCGCCGCGTTCGCGTTCGAGATCGGCTCGCTCGGTGTCGGCCTGGGAGCTCACCGAGACATACTCTCCGGCGGCCATGGACATCGCGCCGGCCACCAGCCCGGCCACCCCGGCGATCAGCACGGCCGAGCGGCTCGCCTCCGCAGTCGCGACACCGAGCACCAGGCTCGCCGTCGAGACGATGCCATCGTTGGCGCCGAGCACGCCGGCGCGGAGCCAGCCGATCCGCTCGGTGCGGTGCTGCTCAACATGTCGCGGACGCATCGGGCCCTTTCACCTGGAATTGGTCGCCGCCGAGCCCGCGAAGGATGGGCCCGGACCTCGGCGCCGACAAGCCGCGTCCGTGAGACTACGCCTTCGGGTCAGTCGCGCCTCCCGGCATAGAGCTCGACGCGAAGCCGGGCGCGGTCCCGTACCCGGCGCGCCGGCCAGTCGGTCGCGTAGCGGCGCTCCTCCAGCGTGTCGTAATCCAGAATGCTCGACATGAACCGCACCTCGCTCCCCTCCCCCACGTCCAGCTCGCCCGCCGCGAGATGAGCCAGGCCATGCCGCAGGGCGAGCCGGCGGAAGCCGGCGGGAATCAGCCGGTTGATGACGATCGCGGGAGGTCCGAAATAGCCGGGCACGCCGATCTCCTGCGTATTGGCGCCGAGCTCCTCCTGCACGATCACGCCTCCCATCTGCCGGGCGATGATGGCGAGCGTGATGTCGCTGATCGGACTCCAGGTGTCATCCGCGTACGCGAGCCCGGTCGCCTCGCGCACCCGCGCGAGCAGCTGTCGCGTCGAAATGAGGACCGCCCGGTCCTCAGCGGAACGTGCCACCGATGACCTCGTTGTAGATCCTGGTGAGCCACGCGGGTACGGGCCGGCCGGCCAGCTCGGCCGAGCGCATCGCGGCACGGCAGACCGCCAGCTGGTTGATCCGGTTCTCCTCGCTGGAAAACAGATCGGGATTTCCGATCATCGCACGAGTCGTCCGCTCGATGTTGCGCAGGAAGGTGAGAAACTGATCTTCCGCCTCGGCCGGGTCGCCGAAGAGCCAGCCAGCTGGTGCCGGCGGCGCATCGGTCCGCCGGGAGAATGCCGGCTCCCCCCGCTCCTTGTACACCCCTTCGGGCACGACTCGCCCCATCGCCTCGGCGAGGCGCCGCAACGTCCACTCGCTGGCGTCGGTCCGTCCATGCAGCAGCCGCCAGATCGTCTCGCGCGCGACACCAGATCGCTGGGCCAAGGTGGTCTGATTGAGCCCGGAGCCATCCATGGCCTGCCGGAGCCATGTCCCGATCGCCTCACGCAAACCTTTATCTGCCAGCGACTTCGTCGCCATCATCACGGCTCCTTGACATGTGGTGTTGCACATGCCATACTATGGCACGCGTAATAATGGTAATGCCACATGCCATACCTGTCGAGAGTCCAGCTGCCAATTTCCGCTGATATCGCCGCCTGGGCTGCGCTCGGGGTTTCCCTCCTCGGCGCGCTGCCCCGCCTGCTCTCCGCCGTCACCCGCTCGCATACTGCCGGCCGGCAGTCGCGCCTGCGCCCGAAGAAGCATGCATGAGGCGGAGTGCTGGTGCGCTAGAAGCCTGACAGCTTCACGATGCGTCCCCGGGGCCCCACCGCCCAGCCGGCACTCGGCGACGCGAACCCGACGGCCCAATAGGCGGCACTGTCGATGGCGGCCCAGGTCGCGCCGTCATCGCGCGACCAGGCGGCTCCCTTCGGTCCGACGGCGACGACCGTGGGCGTCCGCGCTCTGGGCACGTAGGTGCCCCCGAAAATCGCGCCGCTGAATGGCGGGCGTCCTGCCAGCATCCAGGTTTTCCCGCCGTCGTGCGTGACCGCCGCGACATCGCCGCGCAGGTTGTTGTCGCCGACGTTCCCGCCGAACACGATGCCGTTCTGCAGATCGCGGAAGCTGACCGAGGTGATGCCGATCCCTTCGCCGGCCGCGAGCGGGGTGGCGCTCGCCGACCAGGTCCACCCGCGGTCGCTCGAGTGAAGCAACCTGGCCTGTGCGGCGTTGCCGGTGCCGATCCAGGCATGGCCACCCGGCCGGGTCACCAGACAGGTGCCGCTCGCGGCGAACCCGCCTTCATTCGGCTGGGCGTCGGGCAGCGTCGCCGGATGCACCCAGTGGGCACCGCCATCCGTGGTCGTCAGCACGATCACCTTCCCGCCGACTTCGTCGCTCATGGCCACACCGTGGTCGGCGTCCCAGAAGTCCATGCAGTCGTAGAACGCCTTGGGATCGGTGTTGGTGAACTGCAGCGCCCAGCTCCGCCCGCCGTCGGTTGTCTTGTAGATCCGCGAGGCGGCACCGTTCCCCGCGCTCATGAGATACGCCGTGCTCCCGTCCACCGCGTACACGTCCCGGAACTGAAGGGTGGTGTCGGGTCCGGGTACGCGAGCGGCCTGCCAGGTCGCTCCGCCATCGAGGGTTCGTGCGTAGGTCGCCGAATGGCCGCTGACCCAGACCACGCGCTCGCTCACGGCGCTCACGGCCTGCAGCAACACGCTGGTGCCGCTGATCTGCGTCACATGAGTCGGTGTCGATGGGGCGGGAATGGAACTCGTGCCCCGTGCGCACGCGAGCGGCGCGAGCGCGGCGAGCGCCAAGCGGGTGAGCAGCGTGGAAGCCGGCATGGACCCTCGTCGGAAAAGGCGGGAAATCGGGCGCGACTTGCGGCTTCGGCGTTTGTTCGGCATGTTCGCTGTCCTGACCTTTACCACACCGATTGGAGGGCGCCCATGCCTCAGATGAAACAGCTCACGCCGGTCATCATCGTTGACGCCGTGGAGCCTGGCGTCGAGTTCTGGACCGGGCGTTTCGGGTTCACGCTGACCAACCAGGTGCCCGGCCCCGACGGGCGGCTCATCTTTGCCAGCGTGGAGCAGGATGGCATCGAGCTCATGTACCAGACCCGGGCCAGCGTCCTCGAGGCTCAGCCCGGCTCGGCTGCCGACCTGGACGGGCACTCGATCACCCTGTTCATCACGGTCACCGACCTGGACGCGATTGAGCGGGCGCTCGCGGGCGCGCCGGTCGTCAAGCCGCGGCACCAGACGTTCTATGGGAGTACGGAGATATACGTGCGGGAGCCTGGAGGCAACACGGTGGGGTTTGCGCAGTTCTAGCGGCCGGCGGCGCGAGCGGGCCGCCAGCTGGAATCAGGACGAGAGCGTCTGCTCCTGCGCGGCCGCGGGATAGTAGGAGAAGACGACGGTGCCGCCGGCGATCAGGCGGATCACGCGCGGTGCGGCTGCCGGATTGAGCGCCGGACATCCTTCGCTTCGGCCGAGCCGTCCGAGCTGCGCGACGATGGCGTCGTTCACGTAGTCGGCGCCATGCACCACGATGGCGCGGCTCTCGGCATTGGAGTTGAGCGCGGCATCGAGGCCCAGCAACCGAAGCGACAATCCGTGCTTGCCCTGATACGTCGTGCCCGTAATGAAGGTGCCGAGACTGGTCTGATAGCTGCCGGGCTGATTCGAGAAGTTGCGCGCCAGGTCGTCACCGCTGGCCTTGCCGTGGGCCACCAGCTCGCGAGCCAGCACCTCACCGCGGCTCACGTCCAGCACCCAAAGCCGCCGCTCGCGCGACGCCATGCTGTAGTCGATGACGGTGAGGATGGGGCTCGTCGTCCGGTGCTCGGATACCGCTCGCTCATGCGCCCGGAGCGCCAGCTCGAGCACCTGGGGCCGGAGGCCGGCACTGCCGGCGGCGGACACCAGGGCGGCGGATGCCTCTGAAGCGTTCAGGTCGAGAGAGGCCTCGGCCGACGCGCGCGGCAACGGTGCCAGGATGGCGAACCCCGCGAAAATCGTTGCCGTGCGTATGGTAAAACCCATTCGATGATCTTTCGATGTGAGGGGTAACGTAATCCAAGTCGTTGACCCTCACGAACTTGAAAATTAGTCCCGACGCGCTTCAGATAGAGAACACCCGCGCCGCCGGGATCGTTCCGGGCGTCAATATCCCTTGGAATCGAACTTGTGGACCAGCTCCGCCAGGTTGGCCGGATCGGTACGAACCAGGTGCCCCATGGGGTCCACGAAAATCCGGACCCGCGGCGCGCCCGGAATGACGGTCGGGCCGAAGGTGAATTTCCACACCCGCGGATGGCCCTTGATGCTGGGTTCGCCCTTGTAGACGAAGGTGGTGGTCGAACGGCCCATGACCGGCGGCGGCGCGCCCAGCAGGGTGCTCACCTGCCCGGAGGCCAGCGCCCACGATGCTGCGCCAAGCAATATACCGCCGAAAAACAGCACCAGAATCAGGGTCGTGATCCGCATTGGCGAGTGCCTCCCCGGGGATCTCCTGCATGTTTGAGCCCAGACCTGCGAATGCCGCTGGCGCCGATCAAACCCCCATTCGAGGCCTCGGTGGAACCCCCTGCGCCGGGCATCGCGCGGCGAAGGCGGCGTCCTGCCCCGGGAGCGCCGGGCCTCAGGGTTGTCCGGCGCTATCCTCTCGTACCCGCCTGGCGGCAGCCGAATCGGAAGCCCGGAGTGCGCCCTTCACACCCGTAGCGCCCGCCAGCCTGGAGGCGCCCAGCACGCTGTCGCGCTCGCGTTCCGTTCTTGCAACCGCATCGTGCGGCTTGTTGCCCGGGCCGCAGGCGCCAGATGCGATCAGAGCAATCAGGACGGCACGGCGCAGAGGCATGAATCCGTCGAGTCGGAGGGACCTGCAAGATAACCGGCGCTCACCTGCTCCGTCGCTGGGCGAACATCCAGCGCCACAACCCGGGGTCGGCATAGGCCCGGTCCCACACGTTGTGGCCGCCGTCCGGATATTCGGTGTAGCGGCTCATCGTGTTGCCGATCCGCCGGAGCGCGCCGGCCATCCGGCGTGACTCCGTCACCGGAACGGTGTTGTCCGCGGCGCCATGGAAAAGCCAGACGGGGATGTTCCCCACCTGTCGCGCCACGTAGGCGTACGGGTCTGCTGTTCCCGCCGGGATGGTTCGCACCCGGAGCAGACTGTCCCAGCCCGGCGCCACGATCCCGCCGCAGATCACGGCCGCCGCCGCGAACAGCCCGCGGTGGCCGATGAGCATCTCCCACGAGCCGTAGCCGCCCATGGAGAGTCCCGTCAGATAGAGTCTCCGGCGATCGCCCTGCAGCTCGCGCACGGTACGCTCGAGCGCTGCGAGCGCCGCCCGGGCCGGCTGACCAGTCCAGTAGCTGTCGGCTGGAACCTGCGGAATCACGACAATGGCCGGAAGATTCTCACCATGTCCCTTGAGCCAGGCGCCGAGGGAGTAGTGCGCGGGCCGCTCGTTGTCGCTGCCGCGCTCGCCCATGCCGTGCAGAAAGAGTACGACCGGCCACCGGCGCGACGCGGTGTACTCCGGTGGCACGAAGAGCTTGTAGCGATAGCTGGCGTGCTCCACGACGACCGACCGGTCCGTGAAGCTCCCCGGCAGCGCCCGCTCCGGCACTACGGACGGCGTGGCGCCGTGGCAGCCGGCCAGCAGCCAGGCGGCGATCCATGCCGGCCACCGGATCACAGCCGGATGCCGTCCGGCGCCGTCAGCGTGGGGTGATCCACGTCTCCGGTGTTCCGCGTGGCTGCCGGCTCGAAGAGGAGGAGCTCGACCTCCTCGTCTGCGACCGGGCGGTGCTCCACCCCGTGCGGAACGACGACGAATTCGCCGGGATCGAGCACGACAACCTGATCCCGAAACTCGAGGCGCAGCCGACCGCGAACGACGAGGAACAGTTCATCCTCGCGTTCGTGCTGATGCCAGACGAATTCACCCTGCAGCTTCACCAGCTTCACTTCCTGGCCATTGAGCTCGGCCACCACCCTGGGCCGCCAGTGCTCGCCGATCAGGGCGAGCTTCGCGGCCAGATTCACCTTATCCATCGATCGCCTCCAACCGGCGTCCCGGCCTGGCCAGGAAATAGATGACGAACCCGGCGGCCACGGCGAGGAGGAGCTGGCTGGTCTCCTTCCATGGCCGAAACGCCAGCAGCGTGACGCACAGCAGCACGCCGGCGGCGGCGATCACGTCCCCGGCCGGGAGCCGAAACGCGGCCCTCGGGCCGGCTGCGCGGCGGCGGAGCGCCGGCAATGCAGCGCAGGTGATCAGGTACACCAGCACGCGGAAGCCGACCGTCAGGGTTACGGCGGTGGTGAACGTGGTCACCAGCGTGAACGCCAGCATGCAGGCCGTGGACAGCACCAGGCTGACATGAGGCGTGCGATACCGGGGGTGCACCGCGGCAAGTGCTGCCGGCAGCTGGCCCTGCTCCGCCATGGCGAACGGCAATCGTGCGGCGGCGAGCACGATCGTGTGCGCGACGCCGAGCGTGGACAGCAGCGCCCCCACCACCATGACCCGCGCCGCCGCGGGACCGAGGGCGGTGTCCGCGGCCGCGGCCAGCGGCCGGTCAGTCCCGGCCAGATCCGGCAGGAGGCCGACGCAGACGATCTGCACGCCGACATACAGCACCGCCACCACGGCGAGTGCGGCGAACAGCGACAGCGGGACCGTCCGCACGGGGTCCCGGACCTCGCCGGCCGGGACGGCGATGAGCTAGAAGCCGCTGAACGCGTACACCGCCAGCATGACGGCCCCCAGCAGCGGCACTGCGCGCACCGGCGTGGCGGGCAGCAGTCGCGACCCGTTGATGAACGCCAGGCCGACCACCACGAAGAGCGTCAGCGGGACGAGCTTGGCGATGGTGAGGAGGTTGGCCACCGTCGCGGCCTGCCGCACGCCGATCAGGTTGATGATGGTGAATGCGACCGTGAGCGCCACGATGATGCCCGCGCGCACGATGCCGCCCGACGCACCCGGCACGAAGTAGCCGAGATAGTTGACGAACAGGTTGGTGACGGACGCGAAGCCGGTGAGCCGGGCGATCCACATCAGCCAGCCGACCTGAAACCCCGCTGCCGGCCCGAAGACGTGGCGCGCGTACAGGTAGGGCCCGCCGGTGCCGCCGAACGCGCTGCCCATCTCGGCAAAGCAGAGCGCGATCAGCGCCACCACCGCGGCTGCGATCAGCATGGCGACCCAGCTGAAGGCGCCCACCCGTGCGGCGAGAATCGCCGGGATGCCGAAGATGCCCGCCCCGATGATGCTGTTGATCGTGAACGCCGTCAGGTCTGGGGCGGTCAGCACCCGTGCGAGCGTACGCCCGGCCGGGGCCGTCACGCGGACTCGGCGATGGCGGCGCGGTGCCTGGTTTCGTCGAAGGCCCCCTCGCTCTTCGCGATCACCACCGTGGCGACCGCATTGCCGATCAGATTGGTGATGGCCCGCGCCTCGCTCATGAAGCGGTCGACACCGAGCACAAGCGCCACTCCCTCGACCGGCACTACCCGCAGTGCGCCCAGCGTGCTGGCCAGCACGACGAATCCCGACCCCGTCACACCCGCTGCGCCCTTCGACGTCACCATCAGGATGGCGAGCACGCTGAGCTGCTGCCCGATGCTGAGGTGAACGCCGTACGCCTGGGCGATGAACAGCGTGGCCATCGAGAGATAGATCGCGGTGCCGTCGAGGTTGAAGGAATATCCGGCGGGGATGACCAGCCCGACGACCGGCCCGGCGCAGCCATAGCGCTCCATCTTGTCGATCATCCGCGGCAGCACGGCCTCGCTCGATGACGTGCCGAGCACGATCACGATCTCCTGCCGGATGTAGCGGAGGAGGTCCCACAGGCTGAAGCGCGCGAGCCGCGCCACCAGGTTGAGCACCACGAAGATGAACAGGGCCATCGTGAGGTAGACGGCCCCCATGAGGCGGCCGAGGGTGAGCAGGGTGCCGATGCCGAACGTGCCGATGGTGTAGGCCATGGCGCCGAATGCGCCGATCGGAGCCACCGCCATGACCAGGTGCACGATCTGGAACACCACGCGGGAGAGGCCGTCGAGAAAGACGGTGACTGGGCGCGCGGCGGTGCCGGCAGCGACCAGCGCGACTCCGAACATGAGCGAGAAGAACACGACCTGCAGCACGTCGCCCTGGGCGAATGCCCCGACCACGCTCGACGGCACGATGTGCGTGAGCAGATCGACGACGTGCATCTCCTTCGCCTGGGCGGCATAGCGGGAGACGTCACCGCCGCCGATCCGGGAGGCGTCGATGCCCGCGCCGGGGTGCGCCAG
Organism: Gemmatimonadales bacterium; assembly: GCA_038321865.1. Lineage (GTDB taxonomy): Bacteria > Gemmatimonadota > Gemmatimonadetes > Gemmatimonadales > GWC2-71-9 > JAICUF01. The sequence continues at coordinate 13,296 of JBBQFH010000019.1, read as the reverse complement.
GTTCATCACGGCCAGGCCGATGCCGAGCGCGAAGGTGGTGATGATCTCGAAATAGACGAGCGCCTTGAGCCCGACGCGGCCGACCTTCCTGAGATCTGCGCTGTGGGCGATGCCGAGCACGATGGTGAGGAAGATGACCGGCGTGATGATCATCCGGACCAGATTGACGAATGTGTCCCCGATGGGGCGCATCGCCCGGCCCGCCTCGGGCGCGAGCGCGCCGAGGAGTGCGCCGCAGGCGATGGCGGTGAGGACCTGCACGGTGAGGTTCCGCCCCAGGCGGGCGAGGCGCATCACTTTTTCCGGCTCGCCTCGTAGATCTCGACGTAGCGCTCCATCGGCGTCGCCGCGATGACCTGGCCGATCAGCGGCAGCGGCAGATCATCGAGCTGCTTGAAGCGGACACACGACTTGCCCATGTCGAGCTTCTTGCCGGCCTTCTTGAATTCCGACTTGAACCAGGCCGCCTGCACCGGGTCTCCATACACCGTCATCAGATAGAGCGAGCAGTAGTTCTTCTGCGACGCGAGACCGGCATAGCACAGCGGCTGCTTGTTGAAGGTGTTGGGCAGCCGCGAGAGCGGGACGTTGTACCCGATCATCCCGAAGCTCATCTGCTCGACATAGCCCTTCGGCAGATGCTTCCGAATCACGTCCCGTACTGCCGCGACGATCGCCCGGCGGTCGGCCGGCAGCTCGGCGAGGTAGTCCTGGACGGTGGCGGCGCGGGAGATCGCCATCAGCGTGACTCGGCCGAAGCCGGAGGCGCCGGACAGCTGACGTGCTGGGCCTGGAGCGTCGTCTCCCGCTCGGCGCCGTCAGCCGACAGCGTGGCCCGGCCGACGACGGCTGATTCCTGCTGCGCCAGGTCCAGGCCGGCCCTGACCGACTCGTGTCGAAACGTCACGACGACGTGGCCGCGGCCGCGCCGCTGCCAGCGCCCGCCCGCGTAGAACGCGCGCCACGTCGTATCGCCGCGGCTGGCGGGAAACCAGAATGCCCGGCCCGACCCGCCGCCCTTGTCCAGCGCGATGATCCGGGGGAGCCGCGCCGACAGGCCGGATTCGCTGTAGGTCAGCGAGTAGCAGGCGGCGGCGCGGTCCGGGCGAGGCAGCGCCTGCGGCGACACCACGCCCGCGCGCGGACCGCCGCCGCATGCCGGGAGCACGAGCAGCGCCGTCAGGCCCATCATCGCCGTCCGATTCATCGGCTGGGCAACTCAGACCACGTAGCGCGCGACGGCCATGAGCGACGTCGCGAGCACGAGCACGACACCGACGACCACGCTCGCCTTTCCCATGCGCGCCTGGAGGCGCTGCATCTCGGCGACACGGTCAGCCGGCGGCGGCCCGCCCGCCTGCTGCATCGCGTCGGCGAGCGCGGCCATGCGCTTCCCCATCGGCGAGACGACCGTCATGCCGTAAATCATGGCGATCAGTGCGACGATCCCGCCGGCACCCATGGTCCGGCCCATGCCGGAGCCGAGCCACTCCGCCGAGCTGAAACCGACCGAGTCGCGCCAGTAGAGTCCGAACCCTGACGCCACCGTCAGCAACGCTACGGTCATTATCCACGCGGGCAGCCGGCGCACCTGGCCAATCTGCTGCATGACCGGTCCGCCGGCGGGGCCGATCGCGCGAAGGGCCGGTATGAGAAAGCCGCCGACGAACAGCGCCATGCCCACCCACGCCGCACCGGCAAGGATGTGCAGCAGCCGCAGCACCAGCATTGCGATACCAGCGGTCATGGCCTCGAGCTCCCAGGTGATGGATTGTGGCTCATCGTCGAGTGTCCAGTCGAAGGTGCAGCGCCTGAGGTCACTGCGGCCGGGCGTGCGCCGCGTTGTCCACCAGTCCCTTGGCGCCGGCGTGGTGCGCGCAGTGGGCGCAGCAGTACACTGTGCCCTTCGCCTCGACACCGTGACCGATCACCTTGCAGCGGCAATGGCCGCAGAGCGGGGCGAGCTTGTGGATCGCGCATTCGAAGCTGTCGAAAGTGTGCGTGGCGCCGCCGAGCACGACCTGGAAGGCGCGGGCGTAGTCATTCCCGCAGACATCACATGTGGCCATGATGAACTCCTATACGCCAAACTGGCGCAGATGATGATTGACGTGGCGGTACGCGAGCACGCCCCAGGCCCGCCGTGAGAGCGTGCCGAAGGCGGGATGAACCGGCCAGGGACCCCCCGCGGGGTGCCGGCCAAACGCGTCGAGCTCTGCCGCCAGCTGGGTGAGTTCGCTGCCCCACTCGGCGGGCGCTCGCGCCAGCAGCGCCGGCGCCGTTGGCAGCCCCTTCGGCATCGGGAGCAGGTAGACGAGGAGCTGCTTGAGCGGCGGGAAGCGCACCACCATGCGCTTCGACGGTACCGGCAGACTCCCGGTCGCCATCCGGATGGCGTCGGTGATGTGCGTGACCATCTGCGGGGCGGTAAGCCGCCCCCAGCGGGCGGGCGTGACCGAGGACAGACGTTGTGCCCGCGACAGAATCTCCGCGCGATCGGCCGGCCGGTGCAACGTGCGCATTCGCAGACCCCCCGATCAGCAGTTCTGATACTTCCAGTGCCGCGCCTTGCCCTCGGCCATCCACTCCATCGCGGTGTCGAGCCGTCGCTGCCGCGTGGCCTCGGTCTTGGCCTCCGTGATCCATTCCACGTACTCGCGCTTGTTGCTCGGACTGAAACCATCGAACGTGGCGCGCGCCGCACGGTTTCGCTTCAGCGCCGCGGCGAGCGCGGGTGGGACCCGCAACGGTTTCTTCGCCTTGGTCGGGCGCGGCGGCGGCTCGACGCCCCCTTCGTTGAGCCGCATCGCCTGCTTGACGTACGCGGCGAGCACCCGCTTCGGGGGCAGATCGGCCACGCCGGTGATTCGCCCGAACTGCCCCATGGCCATCCTGGCCGGCTGCCCCGCGGGGTCCACGATCAGTGCGCCCTTCCAGAAGCCGAAGGTGCAGTGCGCCTTGAAGGCGGCCATGATGCAGAGAATGCCTTCGTACATGAACGCCGGCATGCTCCACTTGAGCGTCTCGGTCGCCTCGGGACAGGCGGCGTGGACCAGCTCGCGGAGGTGGGTGAGCACCGGGCGGGCGAAGGGCGCCGATTTCGCGATGTAGGCATCGACGCGCGGATCACGAGTTCCCATGCGGCCTCCCGGTTGGCTGGCGAACGAGTGCTAGCGGGAGGGCACGACCGCGACGCAGTCGAACTCGACACGTGCACCGAAGACCAGTGCGACCCCGCCGACCGCCGTACGCGCCGGAAAATGCCGCGGAAAGTGCGGAGCGTACACGGCGTTCATGGCGTTCCACTCCCGCAGATCGGCCAGAAAGACGGCGCACTTGACGACCTGATCCATCGACGAGCCGTGCCGCAGGAGCACCGTCCGCAGATTGGCCAGCGCCTGAGCCGTCTCCGGGCCGATTCCGCCCGGCGCCAGCGTGCGCCCGGTGCTGTCCATCCCGATCTGGCCGGAGACGAAGAGCAGCGTGCCGACCTGCACGACTTCGGAAAACGGAAGCTCCGGGCGCCCGGCCAGCGGGAAGTACGTCGCGGCAGACGGGGCGGCGGGGCGGGCGCAACCGGCCCCGAGCAGGACCAGGAGGGCGAGCGGAGCGAGGCGCATGAGCTATTCCAGCTCCCTGAAGAGACTGATCGTGAGCTCTCTGGTGGTCCCCTGAAACAGCTTGAGCGCGCGGATGCGAATCTCTCCCGCGATGCCCCACCCGGCCGCATTGAGCCGCAGTCCCGCGGCCGCCGACGCCGTGAACTTGTTGATCGATGTTGAGTCCACCCGGCTGATCGTGAGGCCGCCACCGCCGCCGACGTAAGGCTGAATGGCGCGGGGACCGGCCTGGAACTGGAGCTGGATCTCGCCCACGAATACATGGCGGCGGGTGGCGTCGTCAGCCCGGTACCAGCCGTAGGACATGCCGGGCTCGATCAGCCAGTGCCGCCGCCCCAGCGACACGAGCGGGGACGCCAGCCGGAGGGCAACGAGCGCGTCGGTACGGGTATCGGCCAGTGAGTAGCGCATCTGCCCGCCCACGACGGAGATCATCGGCGGCATGACCGCCTGCGCGGGAAGCCGGCCCGCCGGCGCGCAGATGAGGGTCAGCAGCAGCAGGACGGGCCGCCGCATGAGCCTCGGGCTACTCCTCGGCCGCGGGCCCGTCGCCCGCGTCGGCCGCGGGTTCAACGTCCTCGCCCGCTGGGTTCTGCGCACGCTCCAGCTTGCGCTGGGCCTTCTCCTCCTGCTTTCGCTTCTTCTCGAGATCCTTCTGCCGCTTCTCGAACTGATAATTGCGCTTGGGCAACCGGGAGACTCCGCTGGGGCCGGCAGGATACGTACAGGCGCGCCGCTCGCGCGGCGCTCGATCTGGGGTGGAACATAGTCGGCCACCGGCCGGCGGTGGGACGCTCCGGTCAGCCCTGGGGGTCCTTGGACCGGGTCCGTGACACGCCGGTCAGGATGCCGATGCCGAGCAGGATCACGCACGCGATGGCCACGTACAGCGTGGACACGCCGGCCACGATCAGGCCCCAGGCGACGCCGCCGATCAGAATCAGGAAGCCGACGAGATACAGTGTGAAGGACATGTTGCGTCTCCGTATACGAGGTGAATCCAGGGCGCTGCCCGTCAGGAGCAGCGCTCCACATACTGGGCCTGCTGGGCCAGGCCGGCGTGGAAGCGCCGCACGGCATGGCTGTCGGCCTCGAAGACCAGCGCGCGCTGGGAGTCCGGACTGAAAATGGTGAAGACCTTCCACCCCTGATCCCAGCGGTATTTGTGAGGCGTCTCCGTCGCGCGCGCGCCATAGACGGTGCGAATGCGCGCCACCGGCGAGCCCACCGACAACCCTGAGTCGGTTGCGACATGTCCGCTGTCCACGTCGAGACGCACCAGCAGTCCGTTCTCGATCATGAAGCTCAGGCCGGCGGGGGAGTCGGCCGGCCGCCACACCGTACACCCTTCGCCGGCGATGACGCCCGGCGCCGGCACACCGAGGGCCGTGGCGGCTTCGGCGGGCTTCATGCCGAAGTGCACCGGTCCGTAGCCCGCGAGATCGGCGTGGATCGTGTCGCCGGCTGTCATGGCCGCCGGCGACCGCGCCGGCGGGGGCGCCGGCCGGCTCACCTCCGTGTGACTCGTTGTGTCGGCTCGCGCGGCCACCGCGGGGCGGTCGCCGCCGCAAGCCGCCAGAGCAAGTGTCGCGAGTGCCGCCGCCGGGAACAGCGGCTTCATGGGATGCTCCCGGCGCCGGCACCCACCGCGGTCCGGATGCGGGCCAGCTGGCGCAGGTGCACCAGATCATGCGCGGCGTACAGCTGCATCAGCCGCTCCAGACTTTCTTCGCCGCGCTCCGCATGGATCCCGCAGCGCTGCCGTTCGGCCGCGGTGGCGTGCTGCAGCACCCGGAGATTGCCGTAACGCAGCGTCGTGAAGTCGGACAGCGTGGTACCCACGTCGGCCTCCGCGTAGCGCAGGCGTTCGGCCCACAGATCCTGGTCGTAGCCCTGAAGCGCGGGGCGGTCGTGGGCCAGCACCATCCGGAACCGGAATCCGCCCACCAGCTCGGAGTCGGCCAGATGCTGCATCACCTGGCGCATCGACCACTTGCCGGGTGCCTCCGGCGCCGAGAGCTGGGCCGGGGGTACGCCGGTGAGCGCGCGACGCAGCTTCTCCGGCGTCTCGTGCATCACTTCGATCGGGTCGCGCGGTCCCAGCGTCTCCAGCAGCCCGCTGATGTAGGACTGGACCTGCTCAAGATCGTCCGACGCGCGGTTGGCAAATCGCGACATGCTTTCCTCCCTCACCCGTGGCTACCGACGAGGCGCAGTGTGCCCTCGCCCATCCGCACCGATGTGCCCCCCACCCGGACGGAGCGGACCGCTCCACCCGCCACGTCGGCCTCGAGCGCGAGCACGCTCGGCCGGCCCATCTCCACTCCCTGTTCCGCAACCCATCTGAACGTGCCCTCTTCGGGAGCCCGCTGCCAGGCGAGATAGCCCGCGAAGGCCGCCGCGGCCGAGCCCGTGGCGGGATCCTCGGCGATCCCGAATCCGGGCGAGAACATTCGTACCCGGAAGTCAGCGCCTGCGCGTTCCGGTTCCCGGCAGAAGACGTATACCTGCGGCGCCCACGACTCGGCCAGCAGGGTACGCCAGCGCCCGAGGTCGAGGGCCGCCCGGCCCAGTGCCGCCCGGCTCCGCATCGGCACGATCAGGAAGGGAACTCCAGCAGATACCGCCTGGACTTCGTCGCCGTCGGCGGCGAGATCCGCTTCGCTCACGCCGAGCAGGCCCGCGAGCTCCGGGCGGGAGGGCGGCGCCGCGGGACCACGCACCGGCAGCTGCGCCGCCCGGAGCTGGACGAATGGCAAGTGGCCGGACTCGCGGCCGATCGTCACGCGCACCAGCCCAACTCCCTCCTCGAGCGCGAATCCCCCCGACCCGCCCGCCGGAACGAGGCCGAGCTCCGCCAACAGATGGGCGGTGCCGATGGTGGGGTGCCCCGCAAACGGCAGCTCCGCGCCGGGCGTGAAGATCCGCAGCCGGAACGCAGCTGCCGGGTTCTGCGGCGGGCGCACGAACACCGTCTCCGAGAGATTGAGCTCCCGCGCGATCCGCTGCATGAGCTCGCCCGGAAGGTCGGGCGCGTCGGTGAAGACAGCGAGCTGGTTGCCCCCGAACGGCACATCGGTGAACACGTCCAGCAGATGGTATCGGAGCTCCATGGCCATGCCCCGCGTCAGGGCGCGCGGCGGAGGCGGAGAATCCGTACCGGCGGCCGGAGCGCCTGGCCCTCGGCGGGCGCCGCCTGGATCGCGCGTACCACGTCCATTCCCTTCGTCACCCGCCCGAACGCGGCGAAGCCCAGGCCATCGGCATTCCGGTGGCCGCCGTAATCGAGCGACGGCTGGTCTCCGATGCAGATGAAGAAGCTCGACGTGGCGGTGTTGGGCCCCCCGCGGGCCATGGACAGGGTGCCGTCGAGATGATGCAGACCGGTCTGATTGGTCGGCTCGATGGGAATGGGCGGATAGGAGTGGCGCGCGGTGTCCGCGCTGGCTTGTACGACGCCGATCCGCACGCTGTCGAGCGGCTGGTTGTCGGAGCGCACCGTGCGGTGGAACTGCCCGCCATCGAAGGCGCTGTCCGCGACGTAGCGGAGAAAGTTGGCGACGGTGGCGGGGGCGGCGGCGCTGTCCAGGAGGGCCTCGATCGTGCCGGCCGAGGTCGCAATCGTAATACGAACGCCCGGTGCGGCGGCGGCGCTGCGCTCCGGGCGCGCGTTTCCACACGCCGTCACGGCCCAGCCCAGCAGCAACATCACCGACAGGCGCATGTGTCCTCGGACGGATGGGATGCCACGGAGTGTGCTCCACGATAGCCGCCCGCCGCCCTGCCCGCCACCAGCCTCGGCCACGTGGCCCGTGGTGACCTGGCTCACGGGCCAGCCACGCCTGAAGGTGCAGTGTCCATCTCTCACAACCAACTGGAGGCCGCATGAGGTTCAAGCGACAGATCGCGCTGCTCGTCGGGCTTGCCGGCGCCGTGTCGGTCGGCGCGAGCTGCGCGCGCAATGCGCAGCGTGGCGCCGTGATCGGCGGGGCAGGCGGAGCGGTCGTGGGCGGCGTGATTGGCGCGGCCACGGGTTCGACGGCGAAGGGCGCCATCATCGGGGCTGCGGTGGGTGGGGCCGCCGGCGCGATCATCGGTGACCAGATGGACCGCCGGGCCGGCGAGATCCGCCAGCAGATCCCCGGCGCCAAGGTCGAGCGTGTGGGCGAGGGCATCCTCGTCACGTTCGCCACCGGCCTGTTGTTCGGATTCGATTCGGCGACGGTGCGGCCGGAAGCGCAGACCAACCTCAGAAACCTGGCTGACAACCTGGACAAGTACCCCGACAGCGACCTGCTGATCGTGGGGCACACCGACTCGGTGGGCAGCGACGCCTACAACCAGACGCTTTCCCAGCGGCGCGCGGCTGCCGTCGCGGGATTCCTGACTGCGCGCGGCGTCGCCGGCACGCGGCTCCAGGCCGAGGGCAAGGGCGAGAGCGAGCCGCTGGTGTCGAATGCGGACGAGGCGGGGCGGCAGCAGAATCGGCGGGTGGAGGTGGCGATCTACGCCAACGAGCAGATGCGCCAGCGCGCCAGGCAGGCCGCCGGATCCTGAGCCCGACAATGCCGGCGGCGGCCGGCCACCCGCGAGTGCTCGTCGTGATGCCCGCGCAGTGGCCGCGGGCCCTGCTGCGGGCGTCCCTCAGGGAGGTGGGATACGATGCGTCCGGTGCCCATGACGTGATCGAGGCCGCTCGTCCAGGCGCATCCGACGCCGGGGCGCTCCGGCTGCTGATCGTGGATGCGCAGGCGCTGGCCGGCGATACAGTGCGGGCGGAGCTGCTCGATCGGCTCATTGGTCCCGATCGGAAGCCGCTTCGACTCCTGATCGCGCCTGCGACCGGTCAACCAGCGGCGGGCGCCTGGGATCAGGTGCTCCACCGGCCGATCAGCATCGGCGAGATTGTCGTGACGGTGGAATCGCTGCTGCCACTGGCTCCCGAAGCCCGCCGGCCGGTGGACTGACCTGCGGCGTGGCCGCCGAGGCAGTATGATCCAGCATTCGCGAACCCTTCTGACGGAGCCCAATCGCATGACCTCGAATGACACCATCCTGAACGACGAGCCCACGCTGGTGCTGCTGCGCCGGCTGGGCAACGACCAACGCAGCATGCGGGGCCAGCTGCCGCAACGCCTCCAGGCGGTGCGCAGCGCGCAAGCGGAGCCCGAGCGAGTGCAGGCGGAGCGCTACCTGGCCGAGCTCAAGGCCCGGATGCAGGCCAAGCAGGAGGAGCTGGTCGCGACCGCTGCCGCGATGCCGGACGATGTGCGCAGCCATCATCGTGATGAGGTCGCGTCGTTGCTGGCCATGCACCGCAAGCCGGTCTGAGCCCGCCTCATCGCATCCAGGAGGGATCAGTGGGACGCAGCATCGTTGCGATCGTGATCGGCTTCGTACTCATTGGTGCCCTGGCGGTCGGGGCGGATGCCGCATTCCACGTCCTCAGACCCGGGTATTTCACCGCCGACGGCGGCACCACGACCCCAGTCGCGCTCCTCATCATGCTGGCGTATGTGTTCGTGTTTGCCACGCTCGGCTGCTACATCACCGGGCGGCTGGCGCCCAATCGCCCTTTGCGGCACGCGATGATTCTCGGAGTCCTGGGGCTGGTCTTCAACGTCGTCGGCACGATCCGGCTGTGGCACACCGCGCCGGCGTGGTACCATGTCGCGGCGCTGCTGATGGTCCTGCCGGCCGCGTACCTCGGCGGATTCATCGCGGAGCGGCGATCGCCCCTGACGGCACAGTCCGCGACGCGCTGACCGCGCTCGCGCACGGTGCCGCACCGAATACCGGTGCGAGCGTCGCGTAGGGATCGGCGAACCGGCCGTCCATGCCGGCAGTGGCGTTCAGCTGGCCGTCGATGGTGGCGGCGGCCGAATCGACGCCGAACAGCCTGAGGGCCACGACGCCGGTTCGTAGATTGATGGTGCCGTAGAGCGGGCCGCTGGCGCTGGCGGTGCTCCAGGTCGTCGAGAACGTCAGGGAGCCGAACGGCAGCACGTCGTCATCCGATCCCGACACGCTGAAGGTGACCGGACCCCCGGTGCAGGCCGCATCTGCCGGCACCGCGGTCCAGACGCCGGTGACCTCCGCTGCCGGGCGCGCGGTCCCGATCGGCGCGTTCGGATCCGGCTGGCCGCACGCGACTCCCATCCCGAGCACCATCCCCGCCGCGAATCGACTCCACAGCCTCACGTCCTGCCTCCCTGGGTCCTTGACCCCGCCACGGTGTGCTTCCGATCCGGGAATCTACCGCACAATTCTCCGGTGATCGATGTCGGGGTTGGCGTCGCTGGGTCGCCCTACATTTGCCGGCGGCAGCCCGACGTCACCGTCACCGGCGAGCACCGACATGCGAGACCAGGCCCGCCCCGGCTTCGTACAGCTGCGCGGAGCACGGGAGCACAATCTCAAGAACGTCGATCTCGACATCCCGCGCGACGCTCTCGTCGTGTTCACCGGGGTGTCGGGCTCCGGCAAGTCGTCGCTCGCCTTCGGCACGCTCTACGCCGAAGCACAGCGGCGCTATCTCGAGTCGGTCGCCCCGTACGCGCGCCGGCTCTTCCACCAGCTCGGCGTGCCCGAAGTCGATTCGATCGACGGGCTTCCGCCGGCGGTCGCGCTCCAGCAGCAGCGCGGCTCGCCTACCACGCGCTCGTCGGTCGGGAGCGTCACCACGCTGTCGAACCTGCTCCGGATGCTCTATTCGCGAGCGGGCGACTATCCCCGCGACCAGCCGCTGCTGTACGCCGAATCGTTCTCGGCCAATACGCCCGAAGGCGCCTGCCCCCGGTGCCATGGTCTCGGCCGGGTGTACGAGGTCACCGAGCGCTCGCTGGTGCCCGACGACTCGCTCACGATCCGGGAGCGCGCGGTCGCCGCCTGGCCGACCGCGTGGCAGGGGCAGAATCTGCGCGAGATCCTGATGACGCTGGGCTACGACGTGGACCGCCCCTGGCGCGAGCTGCCGAAGAAGGATCGCGACTGGATTCTGTTCACGGACGAGCAGCCGGTCGTCCCGGTGTATTCCGGCTACGATCAGGCCGAGATGCGCCGGGCGCTCAAGCGGAAAGAGGAGCCCAGCTACATGGGCACTTTCAGCAGTGCCCGGCGCCACGTGCTCCACAGCTTCGCCAACACGCAGAGCGCGGCGATGAAGAAGCGCGCGCTCCAGTACATGGTGAGCGGCGACTGTCCGCTCTGCCACGGCAAGCGGCTGCGCCGCGAGGCGCTCTCGGTGAAGTTCGCCGGAGTCGACATCGCCGACATGTCCCGCGTACCGCTCGCGCGGCTGGCCGAGATCTTCCGCCCCTTCGCCGAAGACTCCGCGCCGGGCTACGCCAGACTCGCGGCGGCGCATCCGGAGAAGGCGGTCGTCACCCAGCGAATCGCCGCCGATTTTCTGTCCCGGGTCAGCGTCCTGCTCGACCTAGGGCTCAGCTACCTGACGCTGGAGCGCAGCACACCCACGCTTTCACCCGGCGAGCTGCAGCGGCTCCGGCTTGCGACACAGGTGCGCTCCAATCTCTTCGGCGTGGTGTATGTCCTGGACGAGCCCTCCGCCGGCCTGCATCCGGCCGACACCGAGGCGCTCCTCCGTGCGCTCGACCGGCTCAAGGCCTCCGGGAATTCGCTCTTCGTCGTCGAGCACGACCTCGACGTCATCCGGCATGCCGACTGGCTGGTGGATGTCGGACCGGCGGCCGGCGAGGCCGGCGGCCACATCGTATACAGCGGCCCGCCCGGGGGGCTCGCGCGGGTCCGTGAATCCGAGACGCGGCGCCACCTCTTCAACGGCCATGCGCCGGCGCGCCGCGTACCGCGCGTCCCGGCCGGCTGGCTCCGGCTGAAGGGTGTCACGCGGAACAATCTGCACCAGCTCGACGTCGCCTTTCCGCTCGGGGTCTTCACTACGGTGACCGGCGTGTCGGGCTCGGGGAAGTCCAGTCTGGTGAGCCAGGTCCTCGTGGAGCTGGTGGCCGATCAGCTGGGGCACGAGCTGCCGCTCGACGACGAGGGCGAGCCCCTCGAGCGGGCGGCGCCGCTCACGCTCGGTGGCGAGATTACGGAAGGGATGGACAGCATCAGGCGCCTGGTCCGGGTGGACCAGCGCCCGATCGGGCGCACGCCGCGGTCCAACCTCGCGACCTACACGGGGCTGTTCGATCACGTGCGGCGGCTGTTTGCCGCGACGAAAGAGGCGCGGGCGCGCCGGTACGATGCGGGCCGGTTCTCGTTCAACGTGGCGAAGGGGCGCTGTGACACGTGCGAAGGCGAGGGGTTCGTGTTCGTCGAACTGCTCTTCCTGCCAAGTGTGTACGCCCCCTGTCCGACCTGCCACGGGACGCGCTACAACGCGAAGACACTCGAGGTCAAATATCGGAACCGGAGCATCGCCGACGTGCTCGGCATGACGGTCAACGACGCGGCGGAGTTCTTCGCCGACCAGCCACAGCTCGCGCGCTCACTCGGCGTCGTGCGTGAAGTTGGCCTGGGTTACCTGCGGCTCGGCCAGGCGGCGACGGAACTTTCCGGCGGCGAGGCCCAGCGGATCAAGCTGGCGACCGAGCTGCAGCGCACCCAGCGGGGCAGCACGCTCTACGTGCTCGACGAGCCGACCACCGGGCTGCACCCCTCGGACGTCGAGCGGCTCATGGCCCAGCTCGACACTCTGGTGGACGCCGGTAACACCGTGATTGTGGTGGAGCATGAAATGAAGGTCATCGGGGGCAGCGACTGGCTGATCGACATCGGCCCCGGAGCCGGCGAGGAGGGTGGCACCGTCGTCGCGGCGGGCACCCCGGCCGAGGTCGCGACATCGCCGGGCAGCCGCACGGCGCCCTACCTGGCTCGCTTCCTCAGCTAGCCGGCCCAGCCGATACCCGAAAGGCGTAGCGGCCCGAGCCGATCTCGAGTCGCAGATCGTGGCCGCGCTGCGCCGCCGATCGCACGCCGGGCGCGCGCACCGCCGGGAGGCCACCTTCGCGGGCCCGGCCGGGCGTCGCATCCCACAACGTCACCGCTGCGGTCGTATTGGGCGGTACCTCGACCTCCAGCGTGTACCCGGCGCTGTCCGTCCGCCATGCCGTGGAGAGCGTACCGTACAGCGTTTCGACCGCGGTGGTCGCGCTGGTGAGCCCGCCTCCCGGCCGCGGCGCGATCAGCGCATGCCGGTACCCCGGCGCCGAGGGATCGATGTCAATGCCGCCGATCACCTGGTACATCCAGTCGCCCACGGCACCGAACGCATAGTGATTGAACGAATTCATGCTCGGCTCCTCGAACGAGCTGTCGGGCCGGATGCCGTCCCAGCGCTCCCACATCGTGGTGGCACCGCGGCTGATCGGATACAGCCACGAGGGATAGCCGCGCTGCAGGAGGAGCCGGTACGCGTCGTCGAGATGCCCGTTGCGGGAGAGCGCGTGCGTGAGCTCGGGGGTGCCGAGAAAGCCGGTGGACAAATGGCCGTCGTGCGCCTGGATGTTGTCGGCCAGTCGGCGCGCGGTTCCCGCGATTTCGGCGGGCGTCATCAGCCCGAAGTTGAGGGCGAGCGCATACGCTGTCTGCGTGTTCTCTTCCACCCCCCCCCCCCCGGGGAAGAAACACCCCAGGGACCCCCCCGTTTGGGCGGGGGATGCCGGCCGCGACGTAAGCGGCGCAACCCCCCCGC
>JBBQFH010000018.1:0-58291 GCA_038321865.1 Gemmatimonadales bacterium | reverse complement strand
TCGTGATCCAAGCTCGCGATCGGGATTGAACCGATGACCTCATCCTTACCAAGGATGCGCTCTACCAACTGAGCTACGCGAGCGCCCTTCTGTTCCCTAAGCGGGCGACGGGGCTCGAACCCGCGACCCTCAGCTTGGAAGGCTGATGCTCTACCAACTGAGCTACACCCGCGATGTCCCTCTCCCAGCATCCATGGTGGGGGTAGGATTCGAACCTACGTAGGGCAGAGCCCGGCAGATTTACAGTCTGCTACCATTAGCCACTCGGTCACCCCACCGCACCTGCCTGCCACGCCCGACGCACGCTGCCTCTACCACACTCCGATCCTCCCCGCTCTGCGCGAACTCCGACGCGGGTGTCGGCTTCACCGAGCTGACGAGGGGAATCGAACCCCTAACCTGCTGATTACAAATCAGCTGCTCTGCCAATTGAGCTACGTCAGCCAGAAATAGGCCGAAAAAGACAGACTCGTATGATAAATGGCGACTTGCGATGAGTCAACTGGCGGGGTCTGCGAATTGCGGAAGGGCTTCGACCTGTCAGGAAAGTAGTGCCGGAGGGCCTCCGTTTCAAGGGGACAATCGGGGTCAGAGCCGCACGATTGCCGCGCCGTCCCGGCCATCCCGGACGTCATAGCCGCCTGCCCGCAACAGCGCCCGGATCCGATCGGCTTCGGGGTAGTTGCGAGCCGTCTTGGCCTCCCGCCGCCTCGCGGCCCAGGTCACGGCCCAGCGGTCGGCCTCCGCGGCGTCTGCGGGAGGCGTTTCAGAGGTGTAACTGTCGCTCCGAACCGTCACAGTGCCGACCTCACCCTCAGCCACAATTCCGGCGGCCGGGACGTTTACCCGGCTGCTCCGGGCGGGCATGACGTCAAGGACCGCCTCAGCCCTGGCCAGGGCCGCGAGCGCCGCCGGGCCCGGACGCGCCCCTTCATCCAGCAGACGGTTCACCTCTCGCACAAAGCCGAACAGCGCCGCCAGGGCCCGCGGGGCGTTCAGGTCGTCGTCGAGCGCCGCCGCGAAATCGGACTGGAAGGTCGCCGCGCTGGCGGCGATCGCGGGGTCGTCGTCCTGTCCATGCCCGGCCATCGGCACCAGCCGGTCGCGGAAATCGCCGAGCCGGCGGGAACCTTCGCGCGCGGCCTCGAGCGCGTCGTCGGTCCAGTCGAGCTTCTGCCGGTAATGGGTGCCGAACAGCAGGAGGCGCACCGCGCCCGCGTCCACGCCCTCGACCTGGAGATCGCGCGCGGTGAGGATGTTGCCGAAGCGCTTGGACATCTTGGTGCCCGACAGCGTCAGAAACTCGCCATGCATCCACACCCGCGCGAACTCCGGCTTTCCGGTATACGCGCAGCTCTGTGCGATCTCGTCCTCGTGATGCGGGAAGATGAGATCCACGCCCCCGGCGTGAATGTCGAGCACGTCGGTACCCCATTTCTCCTGGAGCAGGTCGAGCGCCATCGCCGAGCACTCGAGATGCCACCCGGGCCGGCCGCGGCCGAACGGCGTATCCCACGCCGCGCCCACCGCTTCGTCCTCGGGTTTCGCGGCCTTCCAGAGGGCAAAATCGCGGGCGTCCTCCTTGGCGTACTCGTCGGCGCTCACCCGCTCACTTGCGCCGGCCCTGAGTTCGCGGGTGTCGAGTCGGGAGAGGCGCCCGTACCCGGGAAAGCGCGCGATCGCGAAGTAGACCGACCCGTCGTCACCGGTGTAGGCGATCCCCGCGTCAAGCAGGCGCTGCACCAGGCGGATCATCGCCGGGATGAAGTCGGTGGCGCGCGGATAGGCCGCCGCGTCCCGGATGCGCAGATACGCCCGATCGTGATGAAAGGCCGCAATGAACTGCTCGGCGTGATCGCGGAGCGAGCGGCCGGCCGCGGTCGCGCCCTTGATGGTCTTGTCGTCGACGTCGGTCAGGTTCATCACGTGGAAGACGTCGAACCCGCTCGCCTCGAGCCAGCGCCGCAGCAGGTCCTCGAACAGGAATGTCCGGAAATTTCCGATGTGCGCGTAGTTGTAGACCGTCGGGCCGCAGGTGTAGAGCGACACCCGGGGCGGCGCCTCGGGCGCGAAAGGTTCCACCGCCCGCGACATCGTGTTGAACAGGCGAAGGCTCACTCCTCACCTCCGGCCGCGCCGGCACCGACCTGCACCTTCACCTGCCCCTTCGGCAGCGGCGTCCTGATCCCCTCGGCGTCGAGCCGGTTCTTGATCCGGCGGCGGAATTCGCGCTGGACCCCCCAGTGCGAGCCGGGCTGCGTCTTGGCCACCATCCTGAGCACCGTCGCGCTGTCGCTGAGCGACTCCACTCCCCACACCTCGGGAATGCCGTCGAGCAGCGCGGCCCACTCCTCGTCGTGCGTCATCCGCTCCGCCTCGTCCCGGATCACCTCGATCGCGCGGTCCACGTCCTCTCCATAGGCGACCGCGACGTCCACCACGGCGCGGGACCAGCCGCGCGTCTTGTTACTCACCGACTTGATCTCGCCGTTCGGAATCGTGTGCAGCGTGCCGTCCAGATCCCGCAGCACGACTACCCGCAGCGTGATCTTCTCGACGACGCCGCTCTTGCCGGCGGCCTCCACCACGTCGCCAAGGGCAAACTGGTCCTCGACCAGCATGAAGAACCCCGCGATGACGTCCTTGACCAGGCTCTGCGCGCCAAACGAGATGGCGAGCCCGATGACGGCCGCCCCGCCGAGCAGCGGGCCGATGTCGATGAAGACATTGAGCGTGAGGAGAATCGCGAGGCTGAGGACGGCGACGCGGCCCGCGCTCCGGAGCAGCTGCGAGATCGTCTTGCCGCGCTTCTCCCGCATGGACACGACCGCGTCATGATCGTCCACCGCGAGTTCGATCCGCCGCGCCGCCAGCTTGACCAGGCGGAGCGCCCCCCAGGCGAGCAGCCAGATCGCCAGCAGCTGCGACCCGCCGCGCAGCACCGCGGTGCCGTCCACCCGGAAGATCGCTTCCAGCCGCTGGATCAGGCCGGCCACGGTACGGACGAGAAGCAAGGGGACTCCGGAGCGGGCGAGGGTCGGATCGGAGCCCTAACCTAGAGGCGCGCCGGGCTACGCGTCAACGCCCGTAGCGGACCCGTGACCCCGTGACCCGGCGACCTTCCGCGGCCCACGCCGAGAGTATCTCCTCAGGACTCCCGTGCAGCGCGACCCGCGCCGGCGGCGCGGGGCCCGACATCACCTCCAGCATGCGCGTCAGCGCCAGGACGGTGGAAGAGAGCGCCATCACTTCTTCCCCGTGGCGGACCAGGACGGCATTCACGATCCGGAGCAGCGCCCCCAGGTCGGAGCTCACGATGAGCGTACCACCGCCGCCCCAGCGGACACAGCCACCGGATGGGTCGGGCGTTCCCGCGGTAATCCAGACGCCGCAGGGCTCGCCGGGAGGCGCGGCGCGGAGCACGTCGATCAGGGGAATTGCCGGGTCGAGCGGGAGAATGGCGGCGGGCGGCATGCCACCCAAGGTTCACCGCCGCGGGGCGATGTCCGTACCATGCCGCCGCACGCTGGTGCGGTTTGTACCTGCCGCTATGCGATTGTCCTGCGACGGAAAGCGCGGATCCCGGCCAGCGAGAGGAGCACCGTCGCCGTGACGAGGGCGCTGAGCACGAGCAGGACCGGCATGTGGGACAGCTCCGGGGTCAGCGCGGCCCGCAGCCCCTCGCTCATGTACACCAGCGGATTGATCAGCACGCCGAATTGGAGCCAGCGGATCGGATGCAGCGCCGCCCAGGGATAGTAGACGCAGCCAAGAAATGTCATCGGTACCAGCACCAGTGCGAACATCAGCCCGACCTGCTGCGGCCGCACCAGCGTGCCGAGCGCGAGGCCGAGCGCACCGGACCCGAGACTCGCCAGGGCCACCACGACGAGCAGCAGTGGCCAGCTTTGCACGTGGATATCCACCGGAGTCGCCGGCACCAGGTAAACCACCGGAAAGACCGCGAGCCCCGCGAGGACTCCCTGCACGGCGCCGAACACGATCTTCTCCATCGCGACCAGCCAGTTGGGCACCGGGGCCAGGATCCGGTCCTCGATCTCCCGCGTGCCGCCCAGCTCGATCGCGAGCGGCAGCGCGACGGCGGAGATCCCCTGGAACACCATCGCCATCGCCACGAGTCCGGGGATGAGGATGGTGGCGAAACTGGGTCCCGCCGCACCGGCCCCGCGCATCCCCTGGCCGATCTTCGGGAAGACGTACGCGAAGACGAACACCGAGAGGAGCGGGTTCATGATCGTGCGGACCACGAACGGCGCGAGCCCGCGGCGCAGGACGCGGAGGTCGCGAAGAATGAGGCCGCTGAAGGCACGGCCATAGCCTCGCACTCGTACCGACTCAGTCACGGAGCGCCTTCCCGGTCAGCTTGATGAACACGGTCTCCAGGGTAGGCTCGCGCACCGCGAGATCTCGCAGGCGGTAGGGCCCGGCCGCCTCGACCACGCGGGCCAGGAGCCCTTCGCGCGAATCGGTCATGACCTGGAGTCCCCCGGCGCCCGCCGTCACCTCGCGAACGCCGGGCACCTGCCGCAGGACGGCATCGAGACCGTCGTGGGCGCCGTCAAGCTGCAGGTCCAGCACGGTACCGGCGCCCAGGTCCCGCTTGAGCGCGGCGGGCGTGTCACAGACGAGCACCTTGCCGCCGTCGATGATGGCGACGCGATCGCTGAGCCGGTCCGCCTCGTCCATGTAGTGCGTGGTCAGCAGGACGGTGATGCCGCGATCGCGCATCCCCTCGATCAGCGCCCAGAGCGCGAGCCGGCTCTGGGGGTCGAGTCCGGCAGTCGGCTCGTCGAGAAACAGCACCGCCGGCCGGTGGGCGATGGCCCGCGCGACCTGGAGCCGCTGGGCCAGTCCGCCCGACAGCTGCGCCGGCATGGCGCCGGCCCGGTCGCCCAGCTGGAACTGTTCGAGCAGCTCATCCGCCCGGGCCTGCGATTCCGCACGGGCGAGGCCGAAATAGCGGCAGTGATAGTACAGATTTTCGCGAACGGTGCACGCACGGTCGAGCGTGTTGTACTGCGGAACGACACCGATGCAGCGCCGCGCGCGCGCCGGGTCGGTGACGACGTCGAGATCCTCGACGATGGCGCGGCCGGCAGTGGGGAGCACCTGCGTCGTGCACATGCCGACGACCGTGCTCTTGCCCGCGCCGTTGGGGCCCAGCAGGCCGAAGACCTCCCCGCGCCGAACTTCGAGATCCACCCCCCTGACGGCCTTCACGGGTGGCGGACCGCGATACTCCTTCTCCAGCCGGTCGAGCCGAATGGCCGGGCTCATGCGCGAACCCGGGCCCTGCCCTCCTTGTATCGCGCATTGAACCCGGAGACCGCGGCGACCAGCGGCGCGGGATCGAACCGCACCGGATCGGTCGCCGGAAGTCCGGTCTCCCGCTCGGCCGCCGCGCACGCGGCGCGGGCCTCATCCTCCGTCATGTCGTACGTGTTGAGGCAGATGCCGATGACCTTCGTCGGGTGCACCGCGGAGCCGATCGTCTCGTACAGCCTCACGTACTCCGCCAGCGGCGGGAGCTCCAGCCAGGCGGCCTGGCGATAGTCGCCGATATACCGCCGGGTGGACTGGTGGCACAGAATCAGCGCATCGGGGCAGGAGCCGTGCAGCAGGCCGAGCGTGACGCCGGAATAGCCCGGGTGGTTGATGCTCCCCTGCCCCTCCACCAGAACGATATCCGCATCCTTCGAGCCCTGGAGCACCAGACGCTCGGCGGCGCCGGCGATGAAATCCGCGACCACCGCGTCCACCGCGATGCCCCAGCCTTCGATCATGATGCCGGTCTGGCCGGTGGCGACGAAACGCGTGCGGAGGCCGGCATCATTCAGCGACGCCGCCAGCTGCAGCTGTGCGGTCATCTTGCCCACGTTGCAGTCGGTGCCCACCGTCAGCACCACCAGCGGCTCCACCTGCTTGGCCAGACCGGACGCGATCGGCAGATCGGCGGGCGGCTTCCGGAGGTCGCTGATGGTGCGCCCATTCTGCCGTGCCTTCTCGGCCAGCGTCGGATCGTCGCCCAGAAAGGTGTGCAGACCGCTCACGATGTTGCAGCCGGCGTCCAGCGCCTCGCCCAGCCACCCGTACCAGTCGGCCGGCAGGCGGCCCCCTTGCGGCGCGATCCCGATGAGTACGGTATCCGGCTTCCGGCCGAGCCCCTCGCGCATCGATGCGACGATCGGCGTGGCGCCTCCGAAGCCGAGCACGTCCTGCACGGTCTTGCCGGCTTGCTGGCGGTCGAGCACGGCCACGACCCGGCCCGGCAGATAGCGGATAACGGAGTTGGCGGTCTTCGACGTCATCGGCGCGAAGTCGCCGTCGGCGATGATCAGGTAAAGCGGAGCGCTCATCGTCTCGCGGTGTTCGGGGGTGGGTCGATCGTTCGCGGTTCCTCGGCGGAAACGGTGCCGGACGCCGCGGACTCATCGCGGATGTCACCGTAGACCGCACCGAGGAGGATGTGGCGGATCAGTACCATGATGACCGCCAGCACCGGGACCGCGACGAGCAGTCCCATCGTGCCGAACAGCTTGCCCATGATCAGCACACCCGCGATGGTCAGGACCGGCGGGAGGTTGACCTGGCGCTCCATCACTTGCGGGGCGATCAGGTTGGCCTCAATCAGGTGCACGACGATTCCCAGCGCCGCCACGGCCAGCATCCGGGGCACGCCATCCGCACTCAGCGCGAAAAGCGCCGGCAGGATGGTCGAGAGCAGGGTACCGAAAAACGGCACGATCGCGGCGACGCCGGCAAACACGCCGAAGGCGAGGAAGTACGGCACCCCAAGGATCCAGAGGCCCAGCGTCGTGAGCAGGCCGAGAATGAGCATCGCGGTGATCTGGCCGATCACCCACGCGCGAAGTGTGGTGGCGAGATCGGGCAGGATGCGCCGGACCAGCGGTCGCCGCGGAGGCGGGACCAGTGCCACGAGCCCGTCAACGTAAGTGCCGGGCTGCCGGGCCAGGTACAGCGCCATGACGAACACGCTGATGCTCTCGATCGCCACTTCGAGGCCGGATCGCAGGTACGGCACGACCGCGCCCCGGAGCGCCCCGAACAGCTCGCCGATCGACGACGCGAGGATCCCCGGCTGCCCTGGCGCCGGGGCCGGGCGCCGAAGGGCCGGAATCCGCTGTGTGAGTGTCGTGATGCTCCGGTCGAGGTCTGCCAGAAAGCGCGGAATGTTGGTGAGGAGATCCTGGACCTGGTTCGCGACCGCCGGGGCTATCAGCAGCACGATCCCGGTCAGCGCGCCGAGCGTGATCACGACGGCCAGGGGAAGGGCGAGCCGCTGCGGTACCCTCAGCCGATGCGCCAGGGCGTCGGCCAGCGCGCGCAGGTAGACCCCGAGGATGACGGCGAGAAAGATGACCAGCAGCACGTCGGCCGTCCGCAGGACCAGCGCGATCAGCAAGACGGCGGCCAGGGCCGCCGTCAGGGGAAATCCGTGCCGCCGCTCGGCGTCAGACGTCGCCATCAGCGCGTGGTGCCCTCGTCTCCGTCCTCGACCAGCTCGGCGTCGTGAATGGTCTCGCCACCCTTGCCGATCTGGCGCGTCTCGCCGCCGGCCTTCAGCATGCCCATCTTGGCCTTGAGCTCGAGGAGCTGCTGGTCGGAGCTGCCCTTGTACTCCAGCACCTCGAACTGCTTGATGAGCGTGTCGCCGGAGAACTCTTCCTGCAGCTCGGCCGCGGCGATCGCCTTGCGCTCGCTCTGCTCGATCTTCTCCGTCATGCGCTCGAACGACTCGAACGCGCTGCGATCCGACATTCCCGACATGGTTTCCTGGATTCGCTGCTGCGCCTCGGCCCGCTTGGCGCGCGCCACCAGGATGTTCTTCTTGCGCTTGGCCTCTTCGATCTTGTCGTTGAGCTGGCGAAGCGAGAGCTTGAGCGCCTCCGTCTCGGATTTGCTCTTGACCCAGGTTTCATGCAGCTGCTGCGCGCCCTGGAGCTGCTCGTTGTAGCGCATCAGCGCCTGCTTGGCGAGGTCGTCGCGGCCTTCCTGCACCGCCAGCATCGCCCGGCGCTCCCACTCGTCCGCCTGCTTCTTCATCGACTCGGCGTCGGCCTGGAGCTTCTTCTCATCGGCGATGGCGCCGGCGACCTCCTGCTTCGCCTTGCCCAGCTGGCCCTTCATGTCGATGATCAGCTGATTCAGCATCTTCTCCGGGTTTTCCGCCCGGGAGATGAGGTCGTTGATGTTCGACCGGAAGACGGTCGAGAAGCGATCAAAGATGCCCATGGACAATCACCTCTCGCGGTAGGGTGCCAGCGTGGTCATGTGCGACGCCAGCGCCAACGTCACGGAGTCGAAGCTCGCCTCGAACTCGTTGTAATCCAGATTCTCCAGCTCCAGCGTGTCGGTCAGGACGATGTGATCGCCCTCGAGCCCGTAGGAGCCGTGCACCAGGTCCCGCGCGTTCAGCTCGAGCAGCTGCCGGAACAGGTCGGCCTGCCGGCCGCCGGTCCCGGGCAGCTCCATCACCCGCACCCGCAGCAGCACGACCGGCGGGGCGAAGTGCACCACGACCTCTGCGCCGTCCGGCGTATGCGCGATCCAGAGATTGGGCTCGACCTCCCGCGCTGTCAGGCTGCCCCCGTCGAGGCGGTCGAGCCATGACTGAATGTCCTCCCTCGTGATCATTGGCTGCTCCGAAGTCCGGGGTCTTCCGCGCCGCGGACGGCGCATCCTGCGGCAGAATCTAACCCGCCTGCGACCTGCCGCCCAACGCTCACGCCGACGGCCCGGGAAGCATCTGGTCCTGTCGCTGCGCCAGGAGCCGCTCGGCAAAATCGAGGCGGTCCTCCAGCTCGGCCACGCGCGCCTGACCCAGTTCCAGGTCGTTCAGGCGCATCTCGAGCTCCGCGACGTGCTGCGCGGCCAGCTCACCAGTGGACTCGACGTCGCCCTGGCGCTTCAGCGCGAAATGGCGCCGCACGGCAAGCACGATCACCGAGAGGCCAATCAGGCCGAACACGACGACCTCGTCTGGCACGACGTGCCCGATGAGGGCGCCGATCATGCAGCCTGTGACCACGGCCTGAATCACGAAGTCCATGCCGGTGATGCCGAGCCACTTCTTCACGCTACCCCGCCTCTCTCAAGCCTCAGTATTTCACCGCGATGCGCCAGCAGTAGTGGCTCACTGAAGCCAACTCGCTCCTCCAGCTCCGTTACCCGGGCGACGGTTTCGCCACTCACGGGCTGTTGGGCAGGCGGAGCGCATCCTGCTTCTGGGCGATGATCCGTTCGGTGAAGTCGAGCCGTTCCTCCAGCTCGAGGATCCGCGCCTGACCGCCCTCCAGCTCATGCACACGCGCACGCAGCTCATCCACCTCGGCCTGGAGTGCCGCCTGCTGCGGCGCCGTCTTTCCTTCGAGCCGGCGCGCCAGCGCGCGCACCAGCGGCAGCAGCACCAGCGTCGCCGCGACCAGCACGCTGACGGCGATCATCACCATTGCGGCGGGGTCCATATGCGAGGCCGTCCCGACGAACACCGTCGGCAGTGAGGGAGGTGCCGGGGGAGCAGGAATCTGCGGCATCATGGAGCCTTTCTCCCGGCGTCGAGCCGCTCGGAGTCTCGCCCCCGGGCCAGGAGGCGCTCAGCGAAATCGAGCCGTTCCTCGAGATCGCCGATCCGAGTGTGCACGCCCTCGAGCTCCGCGACCCGGTGCTCCAGTTCGGTCACGCGTATGCTGTCGCCGGGGTCGGCATACTTGCCCTCGATCCGGCGGCCGATCGCCCGGCCGAGCGGGCCCCGCAGAATCAGCGTGACGCCCGTGGTGATCAGCACCAAGGTCGCCATCATGAACGCCCCGGCGACTACGGGATTCATAAGTCACCCCCTCGGCCCAGAAGCCCCGGCTCCCGCGTCTGCGCCAGCAGCCGTTCGGCGAAGTCCACCCGCTCGTGAAGCTCGGCGAGCTCATGCTCCAGCCGCTCGAAGCGCGCGGCGGCCTCGTCGGCCGCGCCCGGCCCCAGTCCCTCGCCCCGACGCTCGTACTTGCGGAGCCAGACCATGGCAGATCGGAACGCGACGTATCCGATCGCTACGAACCCGGCGGTAGCGGTCAGAATCACGATCCCCTTCAACAGATCCTCGAAGGGCATGGCTACTGCGCCTCGCTCCGCGGGGCCAGCTGCGCGGCTTCCCCGCGCTGCGCCAGGAGCCGTTCGGTGAAGTCCACCCGCTCCTGCAGCTCGGACACGTCCGCGCGCAGCGACTGGACCTCTGCAGACAGTTCCGGATCATAGGCCGGCTCGGCCCCGTGCCCGCGGATCCGGTCGGCGAGCGCACGGCCGACCGGACTGAACGCCAGCACGGTCAGCGTACCGCCGCCGAAGATGAGGATGATCGCGAGAATGTCTTCCACTGTCTCCTCGGGTTGGTGACGACCTCGGCCAGTACGGGAGGCAGTCGCCGAATGTTTCATCCAGCGACGTACGTCAGCCTATCATTCATCCCGCCCTGCCCAAGTCCGATTCCGGTCAGACCATCTCGACGGTTCGAATCGCGTTCAGCGACACGGCGATCTCGACATCGGAGACGCCGGCGGGCCGGAGATACACCTCGTGGGCGGTGACGTGGGTGTCCACGCTGGTCGGGATACCGACGATCTCGCTTCGATCGGTCGTGGTGATCCGCACTGGCTGCCCGTGTCCGCCGGCATACCCCAGCAGCGACACGATCTCATCATAGTTCATGAGCGCCTCCGTCCCGGGAACAGGCAATGTACGGATTGGTCGGAGGAACGGGTAGCGCCCGGCCGGCTTGCGACGGGCGCCGGCCCTCTACCTGGCGAGAATGCGCTTGAGGAAAGCGCCGGTATGGCTTCCGGTCGTGGCGGCCACCTGTTCCGGCGTGCCCTGCGCCACGACGAGGCCGCCGCCTTCGCCGCCTTCCGGCCCCAGATCGACTACCCAGTCCGCGGTCTTGATGACATCGAGGTTGTGCTCGATGACGACGACGCTGTTGCCCTTGTCCACCAGGCGATGCAATACCTCCAGCAGCAGCCGGACATCCTCGAAGTGCAGGCCCGTCGTGGGCTCGTCCAGGATGTAGAGCGTGCGTCCCGTATCGCGCTTGCAGAGTTCGGTCGCAAGCTTCACGCGCTGGGCCTCGCCGCCCGACAGCGTCGTCGCCGCCTGGCCGAGATGGAGGTAGCCCAGGCCGACGTCGTTCAGCAGCTCGAGCTTCTCCGAGATCCGGCGCTGGGCACTGAAGAATTCCAGGGCGTCGGACACCGTCAGATCGAGCACGTCGGCGATGCTCCGACCCTTGTACCGCACTTCGAGCGTCTCCCGGTTGTAGCGGCGGCCTTTGCACACCTCGCACGGCACGTACACATCCGGAAGGAAATGCATTTCGATCTTGACCAGCCCATCTCCCTGGCAGGCTTCGCAGCGGCCGCCCTTGACGTTGAAGGAGAATCGGCCGGGCCCGTACCCCCGCATCTTGGCGTCCGGGAGCTGGGCGAACAGCTCCCGGATCGGTGTGAAGAGCCCTGAATAGGTCGCGGGATTGGAGCGCGGCGTCCGGCCGATCGGGCTCTGGTCGATGTCGATCACCTTGTCGAGCTGGTCGAGGCCTTCGATCCGGGTGTGTGCGCCGGGGATCACCTTGGCCCGATAGAAATGCCGGGCCAGCGCCTGGTAGAGAATGTCGGTGATCAGTGTCGACTTGCCGGAGCCCGACACGCCGGTGACCGCCACGAACAGGCCGAGCGGGAAATCCACCGTCAGGTCGTGGAGATTGTTCGCGCGCGCGCCGACCACGCGCATCCGCTTGCCCTTCGCCGGCGCCCGCCGCTCGGCCGGTACGGTGACCCGCAGGTCTCCCCGCAGATAGCGTCCGGTCAGGGATTCCGGCGCGGCAAGCACGTCGTCGATGGTGCCCTCGGCCACGACCTCCCCGCCGAGCCGACCGGCGCGGGGACCGAGATCGATCACGTGGTCCGCGCTCCGGATCGTGTCCTCGTCGTGCTCGACGACGATGACGGTGTTGCCCAGGTCACGAAGGCCACGCAGCGTCCCCAGCAGCCGTTCGTTGTCGCGCTGGTGCAGGCCGATGCTGGGCTCGTCCAGGATGTAGAGGACGCCGACGAGACGGGAGCCGATCTGCGTCGCGAGGCGGATCCGCTGCATTTCGCCGCCGCTCAGCGACGACGCGCCGCGGCCAAGCGTCAGATAGCCCAGACCCACGTCACGGAGGAAGCGGAGCCGATCGGATACTTCCTTGAGGATCGGGCCGGCAATGTCGGGATCGAGGCCTGGCTGACCCGCCTCGCGCACCCGGATACCGGTGAAGAATTCCACCGCCCGGTCCACTGAGAGGCCCACCACGTCGCCGATGCTCTGGCCCTCGACCAGGACCGCGAGGCTTTCAGGTTTCAGCCGCTTGCCGCCGCAGGTCGCGCAGGGCTGCTCGACCAGGAACTCCTCGAGCGACGCGCGCACGGCGTCGCTGCTGGACTCGCGGTACCGGCGCTCGACATTCCTGAGCACGCCCTCCCACTCGCTCTCGTAGTCGCCGCGGCCCTTCCCCCCGTCCGCGGCGAAGCGGAACCGGCCCGGGGCGCCGTGGAGCAGCGCCCGGCTGGCCGATTCGCTCAGCTCGCCCCACGGGGCGTTGAGGTCGAACTTGAACGCCTTTGCCAGCGTCGGCAGGACCACCTTCCGCAGGTACCCGCTGGGCTCGCCCCATGGCAGGATTACCCCCTCGAGGATCGAAATGCTGGCGTCGGCCAGAATGAGGTCGGCGTTGACCTCCTTCCGGATCCCCAGCCCGTGACAATCGGGGCAGACGCCGAAGGGAGAATTGAACGAGAACTGGCGCGGCTCGAGCTCCGGCATGGAGAGACCGCACACCGGACAGGCGAAGCGCTCCGAGAACAGCACCGACGCGACGGCACGCCCGTCATGGCGAACGACCTCAGCCACGCCGTCCGCCTCGCGGAGTGCGGTCTCGATCGAGTCGTTGAGCCGTGAGCGGTCGGCGGCCCGGACGACCAGCCGGTCGACGATCACGGCGATATCATGGTTCTGGCGGCGATTCAGCGACGGCACCTCGCTCAGATCGTATGTCTCCCCATCGACCCGGGCACGGACGAAGCCGCGCTTCCGCACGTCCTCGAAGAGATCCTTGAATTCACCCTTCCGGCCCCGGACGAGCGGCGCGAGCACCTCGATCCGGGTCCCTTCCGGCCAGGCGAGCACCGCGTCGGTAATCTGCGCCGCGCTCTGGCGCGATACCGGGCTGCCGTCGTTGGGACAGTGGGGAACGCCGGCGCGCGCCCAGAGGAGCCGCAGATAGTCGTAGATCTCGGTGACGGTCCCGACGGTCGACCGGGGATTCTGGCCGGTGGTCTTCTGCTCGATCGAGATCGCGGGCGAGAGGCCCTCGATGGCGTCCACGTCGGGCTTTTCCATCAGCCCGAGAAACTGTCGGGCGTACGCCGACAGCGACTCGACGTATCGACGCTGTCCCTCGGCGTAGATCGTGTCGAACGCGAGCGAGCTCTTGCCCGACCCGGAGAGGCCGGTGATGACGGTGAGGCGGTTCCGAGGAATCGAAACCGTGATGTCCTTCAGATTGTGCTCTCGTGCGCCACGCACGACGAGATATTCCTGTGCCATAGCCCCGAAAGGTACCCGAAGGCGGTGTCGCGTTCAACTCTCCCTTCTTTTGGATCCGACTGCGGCGCTTCCGGTTTGCGGAGTCGGTCTCTACCATACGGCATGCCAAACACGATCCGGGTCGTGGTGGACGATCTCGCGTTCGTCGAGGCCGACGCCATCCTCCGCTCCGCCGATGCCGACCTGCAGGCCCTGACCCCCGCCATGCGGCGCCTGGATGAACAGGGCGGCACCAGCTTCGCGCTGCTCCGGCGGGTCGGGATGCCGCTGGACGCAGGTGCGGCCGTGGTGACGGGCGGTGGCGACCTCGCCGCTCCGCTGGTCCTCCATCTCGTCCTGCAGGATTCCGCCACCCCCGCGAGCCGCGAGACGATTCGGCGGGCTCTCCTCTCCGCGTGGCAGCGGGCATCGGAGTGGCAACTGGCCCGGATCGCGGCGCCGGCGGTCGGTGCGGGGCCCGGACAACTCCCGCTGGAGGAGTCGGTCAGCCTGCTGGCCGAGACCTTCCGGTCGCGCGCGGGCGGCCCCCCCGAAGAACTCACCATCGTGGTCGAGAAGGTGCAGGAACAGGAGACGGCGGAGGCGGTGCTCCGAACCTTCTCGTGAGGCGGCTCCACCTGATCGGCGCCGTGATCATTCTGCTGTGGCTGGCCGCGCTGGGATGGCTATTGTGGCGCCAGCGCCACTCCGACGTCGCGCAACCCCCCGAAAACTCACGCCCAGCCGCCACTGCGGCGTGGCACACGGGGTGCAGATCGAGCTGCCGGGGCTGACCCCTCCGCAATACCTCACCACGGGACAATCGATGATTCAGCTGACCGAGCTGGTGAAGCGGTATGGAGGATTCACGGCGGTCGATCGCCTCAACCTCCACGTGCCGCCGGGGACCCTCTTCGGCTTCCTGGGACCCAACGGCGCCGGCAAGACCACCACCATGCGGATGATCGCCGGCATTCTGCGCCCCACGGCCGGTGAGATCCGGATCGCCGGCATCGAGAGCTGGCGCCAGCCGCAGGCGATCAAGGCCATGATCGGCTACATCCCCGACCGGCCCTTCGTCTACGACAAGCTGACCGGCGCCGAGTTTCTCCGATTCGTCGCCGCACTGTACGGCCAGCAGGGACCGGCGGTGGAGCGGAGAATGGACGAGTTGTTCGAGCTGTTCGAGCTGACGTCCTGGCGGGACGAGCTGACGGGGGCGTACAGCCATGGGATGCGGCAGAAGCTCGTGATCGCCAGCGCCTTCGTCCACCGCCCCCGCCTCATCGTGGTGGATGAGCCAATGGTCGGGCTGGATCCGGTCGGGGCGCGGGTGCTCAAGGACCTCTTTCGGGCGTTCGTCCGGCGCGGGGGCACCGTCCTGATGAGTACCCATACGCTCGAAGTCGCCGAACTCATGTGCGACCGTATCGCGATCATGGCAGGCGGACGCATCGCGGGTGCGGGCACGATGGATGAGCTGCGGGCGCAGAGCGTCGCGGGTGACGAGAGCCTGGAGGACATTTTCCTCCGGCTCACCGGCGCGCGTGCGGCGCAGGAGCTCGACGCGGTGCTCGATGCCTGAGCGTGCAGGGCCCGCCGCGATCCGCCAGCCGGGGATCTGGACGGTCGTCCAACCCAAGTGGCGCACCATCGTCGCGCGGCGACGCCAGGCGGACGGCCTTGCCGGGCAGATCGTCGTCTTCGGGGTGCTGGCCGCGGCGTTCTGGGCGGTGCTCTTCGGCCTGGCCTATCGCGTGCTCCATTACATCAGCGGCGTCCCGATCGGGGTCCTTCTCGCACAGAAAATTCTCGACGCCATGCTGGTCGGGTTCGCATCGATCCTTCTGCTGTCCAGTCTGATCTCGTCGCTGTCGACCTTCTTTCTCGCGAAGGACCTCGACATTCTGGTCGCCGCGCCGCTCAACTGGTTCCGGCTTTACCTGTCGAAGCTGGCTGAAACGACGGCGCACGCCTCATGGATGGTGGCGCTCATCGCCTTGCCCGTGTTCACCGCGTACGGCGTGGTCTTTCATGGCGGTCCGCTGTTTCCGTTGATCGTGATCGCGGCCCTGCTGCCGTTCTTCATCCTTCCCGCGGTACTGGGCGCGGGGATCATGCTCGTGCTCATGAACGTGTTTCCGGCACGGCGGACGCGTGACCTGCTGGGGATCGTCGCGATCGCGGTCGGCGGCGGACTCCTCGTCATGCTGCGCATGGTCCGCCCCGAGCTCCTGATGCAGCAGGGCGGTCTCCAGCACATCACGGCCTCGCTGGCCGCTCTCCATGTACCGGCAAGCCCCTTTCTGCCGACGCACTGGGCGTCGGACATGATCATGAACTGGCTGCTCCATGTAGCGGACCCGCTGCCGGTCGTGCTGCTCTACACCACGGCCGCCGCGTTCATCATCATGGGCGGCTGGCTGCACGGCCGTCTTTTTCGATCCGGCTTCAGCATGGCGCAGGACGGGACGGAGCGGTATGACGGCCAGAGCGCCTGGGCGCCCGTCAGCCGGTGGATCCTGAAACCGCTCCCGGTGGTGCAACGCGAGTTCCTGCTGAAGGATCTCCGGCTGTTTTTCCGCGACCCGACGCAGTGGGGCCAGCTCATCCTCCTGGCGTTTCTGGTGGCGGTCTACCTTTTCAACGTCAGTTCCCTGCCAGTCCTCGCGGGCAAGAGCACCCCGCTCTTTCTGGTGACGCTGCTGGCCTTCCTGAACCTCGGGCTCGCGGGATTCGTCCTGTCCGCCGTGGCGGCGAGATTCGTGTTTCCAGCCGTCTCGCTTGAGGGCCGCCAGATGTGGCTGCTCAAATCAACACCCGCGAACCTGCGATCGCTGCTGCTGAGCAAGTACTGGATGACGGCCGCTCCGATGGTACTGCTGGCGGTCGTGCTCACGGCCGCCACCGATGTCATGCTGCACGCGTCGGCATTCATGACGGCGGTCAGCATCGGCACCATCGTGCTCTTCACGCTCGCCGCCTGCGCGCTCGCGCTCACGTTCGGGACGTTTTATCCCCAGTTCGAGACCGAGAACGCAGCGCAGATTCCCACCAGCTTCGGTGGGCTCGCCTTCATGATGAGCGCCATCAGCCTGCTGGGCCTGCTCATCACGATCGAGGCCGTCCCGGTCGTGTCCTACCTCCGGGCGCATCAGTGTGGGGAGGCCTTCTCGCTGAACGCAGAGCTCGCCCTCGCGCTCGCGGCCGTAGTCGCGCTCTCAGTGGGCACCGCCGTCGTGTCGCTGCGCCTGGGGCTGCGCCGGATGGAGATGATCGAGTTCTGACCGGTTCCATTCTTTTGCCGTGATCGGCGTAAAGCCGGTCCCGGCGCCCAGCCCCGCCGAGGCCACCTTGGGTCCGTCATCCTCGCCCCGTCCGTTCGCGACGGCGGCGAGCTACCCAAGGAGGCTCCATGACCACCCGCTTCGTCCCACCCGTACTGCTCGCCATCGCACTTGCCGCCTGTTCTGACCGCACCATGCCCACCTCCGAGTCCGAGGGGTCGGCAGCCGCCGCCTCGAGCGTTTCCGTGCCCCTGGCACCGGCGGCGTCGGCGTCGGCGCACGATGACGAACAGCGTTTGGAGGCGCTGGCACGGCGTGTGGCCCGCGCCATGCGCGAGCCGTCCTTCCGGGCCTACGTGAAGAGCGAGCTCGACCGCTCCCCCTTTGCGGAGCACAAAGTTCAGTTCCAGCGCTTTCTGCGGAACAACTCGGGCCGGGCGCTGCAGGCGCTGGCGCGCGCCGGCGCGGACAATCCGGCTGCCGTCCTCAGCGAGGCCGATGCCGCCGTCAAGGCTGAGCTCTACCTGCCCGTGGCCGCGCACCGCCGTGCGTGGACCGGCGGCGGCGACGTGCTGGTCGCGACCGCGATCAGCGACCACGAAGCGCCCATCGCGTACGACACCGCTGGACGCCGCCGGCTCCTGGATCCCCGCACCCCACCCGCCGAACCCGTGTTTGCGCTCGTACCCGTCGAAACGGACTTCGATCGCCTCCCCGCGGCGCCAGCGCGCGCCACGTGCTCGGCGGCGGAAGCGTGCGGAGGCACCGGAGATCCGGGCGCCGGAAGCGGCGGAGGCATCACACCGAGCGCCGCTGCGACACCCGGGCTCTACCTGACCTACGCCCAATTCAGCGGAGATTTTGAAGGTTGGTTGAAGGGGGACCCCGAATATGAAATTCACATCATGGGTCCGGCAGCACCGGGCGATACGGCGAATCTTGCGTCGTTCCAGTGCGTCGGGGAACATGCGCCGGCGGGCTACACCTGGGACATGAACCAACAGACGTGGAGCGGCTCGGAGCTCCTGTTCTCGAGCGCACAAATGGACGCATTCACCGCCGCCAACCCCGGACGCGCCTTCGTCATCTTCGCGGTGGAGGATGACGACACGGCGTGCGGGATCAGGACCGACAGCGATCGCGGAAACGCCCTGTTGAAAGCGCTGAGCCAGGCGTACGCCAACTACAAGGCGGCGAAGGACAGCCTCGTGCCGGGCGTCAACGGCATCGGCCGGATTCTCCGCGCGGCGAGGTCCGGCAGCACCTTTCTGACCAGCCTCTACAGCTTCCTCAAGTCGAACGACGACGTCATCGGAGTCGCTGTGTCGGATTCGGTCCGCGGACGCTACAGCCCGCTGACGAACTGGACGGTCCTGGACAAGTCGCTCGCGACGACGGGCGCCTTCAAACTCGAAATGCACTGAACCCGGAGGATGTGTGCGCGCACTGATTTTCGCCGGCTGCTGTACGCTACTGAGCGTGGCATCGCTGCCCGCTCAGGTCACCCGCTGGGCCGTTTCGCTCGAGGTCGGGGAAGCCAGGTTCGGGGGTACGAGCGCCGATACGTCGCTTGGCGGAGATGGTGCACTGCGGCCATTCCGACCGTCCACGCTGGGACTTCGGTTCGAGCGTGGCGGCGGTCCGGTTCGGGTCGGACTCGGCATCGTGTACGGCTCGGCCGAGGCGGCGCTGGAGGGTACCGAGGCAACGCTGGTCTCGCGGGCCAGCGAGCTGAAGCTGTTCGAGGTTGCGCCGGCGCTGGGGTGGCGGGTGCACGGGCGTGAGGGCGGCGCGGGGCTCTATCTCTCGGGGGGACCGATCCTCGATCGGTGGACCTGGGCCGAGGGAGAGCCGCGCACCCGGCTCGGGGCAGCCGCCGCCCTCCGGTTGGAGGCACCCATCGGCACGGCCGCAACGGCACTTGTCCGCGTCGGGGTCGGCGTGACCGGCTCAGTGTTCAACTCGGACGAGTTGCCGCCCGCCTTCGCGCGGCGGGCAAGCTGGCGGCGCGACTTGTCCGTGGGGCTTCTCTTGAGACTCTAGCTGCCGGGAATCGCCTCGCCATGACACGCGGTGCACATCGCCGGATTCCGGCGGCGGAGCCGTGCCGCGTCGAACCCTGGACCGTGCGGATTGAACCGCCGCCCGCCAGCTGACGCGTGGCAGGTGAGACAATCGCGCTCCGCGTGGCACGACGTGCACGACTCGAGGCTCTGCCGCGCCGCCTGGCCATGACCCAGGATGAATCCCGGTTTGGCGTCGTGAAATCCCGCTCGGAGCGTGCCTCTCGACACCAGGCCGGCGCGCTCGTGACAGGTGGCGCAGAACGTGGCCTGATTGTGACACCCGGCACAGGAGGTCTGGCGGGAGTAGGCCGCGGCCGGATGCCTCGTCAGGAACCCGGCGGGGTGATAGCTGCCGGCCCCGCTCGCCGCGTCGGGCCGGTGGCAGTCGAGACAGTCGGTGCGGGAATGGCAGGCGGCGCAGGAGCGCGGTGTCGCCCGGGCGATCGCGGCGTGCGAATCGGCGAAGCTCGGTCCGTGGCTCTCCGGTCGCCGCCGGACGATGATCGCGCCGGTCCCGCGCCCGGCGCCGGCCCGGTGGAGTGCCATGACCGCCTTGGGCGGTGCATCAGCGTGACACGTCGCGCAGCTCTCGCGGGTGTGGCAGCTGGCGCAGGTGCCCTGGCCCGCGGCGCGTCCGTGACTGAAGATGAAATCGGGCCGGCCGTGGGAATCAGGCGCGCGAAGCACCGTCGCGATGGCGAGCGAGCGCGGATCGGATGCGAGGGCCTGGATCGGCTTCACCTCCGGGGCGTTCACGTGGCATGTCGCGCAGAACTCGCGCGCATGGCAGGTGGCGCAGGAGGACGCCACCGCCGGCCCCCCGGCGAGATGGGCACGCGCACCGTGGCCACCCATGCGGAATGCGCTGTCGCGGTGTGAGGCCGGAATCGGGAAGCGGCCAACGTCGCTCGCCGTGAGCCGGCCGGCCGCTGCGAGCGGCACATGGCACGTCGCGCATGCGGTGTCCGGAGCGCTGAGGTGCGCCGCCGTCACGCCATGGCATGCCAGGCAACTGCCCACGATGGCGAGCCGCACGTCCATCCACTGCCCGCCCTGCTGAATGTGGCAGCTGGCGCAGCGGCCGGCCGAATCGGCAATGGCGGGCCGGTGGGCGGCCACATCCGCCAGGTGGGTGACATGGTCGAATCGAAGGTTGGTTCGCGGGAGGGCGGCTGGCGCTGCCCAGTCGGTGCGCCGCTGGATCGTGCCATCGTGACAGGTGGCGCATGCGGCGGGGGCCGGCCACGCGGTTGCACCGGCCGTCGCCACCCCGGCGTGGCACGATTCGCAGGAGGGGAACAGCGCCCGGTGCCGGGCATGATCGAACTGATCTCGCCGCGCGGCCAGGCGCGCTGCCGCGACCGCTCCGCTGGCGCAGACGAGCAGCAGCGCCAGCGCCAGGAGGCGGCGCGCCAGCGGCGTCATGGCGCGCTCCGCCGGCTGCGACGGGCGGGCGGCAGCGGTGCTCGATCGGCAGAGGTCCCGAACAGCGCCGTCACCCGGGCGTACAGGCGCGTCTGATTCCAGTCGAGTGTCGCGGCATCGGGCCGATTGCGCGTCTCGGCAAAGTGCGCGGCACCGAGACCCACGCGGAGGCGCTCGCCGAGGGCGAAGTCGGCGTCGAATCCGACCATCGTCACCGACGCATCATCGAAGCGCAGCTCCAGCGGTCGCCGCAGCGACGCCACGCGCGCGCTCAGCGAAAACGCCGCGCTCGGCGCATACGTGACCGCACCTTCCAGCTGGCGCGACGAGGCGCCCGGCCCGAATTCGGTATTCAGGTCGGCATCGGCCGTGAGACCCGGACGGACCGTAAAGGTCGCACCCAGGCCGGTTCGCCAGCCATCACGCTCGACATCGACCAGCGGCGTTGAGGTCTCGGTGGCTGCGAACCGGTATCGCTCGCCGTTGGCGCGGAGCTCGAGCCGGCCCGTGGGCTGCACCCAGATCGATCCGATGGCCGAATTGTAGGGTACAGGACTGAACGCGCCCCAGATCGTCCAGAGATCGAAGTAGGGCCGGTAGTGGCGGCCGCCGACGCTCAAATTCAGCTTCGGCGCCGAATAGCGAAGTTGCGCATCGGCCGTGCCCCACCAGCCCTGGGCGATGTCATACTCCCCGCCGGCCGCCAGGCTCCAGCGCCGGGCCGGGCGGAACTCCCCCGAAAGTGCGGCACGTTCGGATATGAAGTAGCGCGTGTCGCGCTCGAGCTCGCGCTGATAATCGGCTCGCACCGAGCCGTGGGCTCCGCTCCACCCGGCCGCGGCCCCCAGCAGCAGGCCGCGCGCGGCCGGGCGATACTCGTCCAGCGGATTCAACACCGGGCTGGTAATCGGGAGCGCTGTCGCGCGCGCGAGTGACCACCCGCCGTACAGCTCCGCCTCGAGCCCCGTCCGCTGATGCCGCAGGACCAGTCGGCCGCCGTCGAACCCGGCCGGACCCAGCCGCGAGCTCAGTAACTGCCGCCCACCGCGGACGGTCACCGCCGCGCCCGCATACTCCGCATAGCCTTCGAGCAGCTGCACGGCGGGCTCGGTGCCAGGCCAGGCGTCCGCACTCGAGAGGTCGGTCAGCAAACGGCCGGTCATCCGCACACTCACACCTGGTACACCGAAGCCCCAGGCGGTAAGGTCTGCCTGCTGCGTCAGCGGCGCGGACCGAAGCGATGCGCCGGGCCGAAAAAACCGGCAGTACGCGCTGAAGTCGCAGGTCACCGCGAATCCGTCCGGCGTCTCGGTCCCGCCGCTCGGTCCGATCACCGCCGCAGAGGTCGGGATGCTGTCCGGCTCGACGCCGCGATAGGCCGCCGTCTGCATCCGGGTGTCCAGTCGCAGCCGATACCCTTGCGCAGGGAGCCCCTGGCCGACCACCAGCAGCGTCGCAGCAAGCACCACCACCCGGGTCACGAGCGTGCGCCGCGAACAAGGTGGGCGCGATACTCCGACGGCGTCTGCTGGAAGTGGCAGGTCGTGCACTCGCGCTCGGCATAATGCGCCGTCTGCGGCGCGTGACAGGTCAGGCAGAGCTGGCGGTTCGGCACGAGCCGCGCGACCGTCTGGATGCCATGACAGGCATCGCATGCCCGGTGACCCGCCACCGGTCGGGCGTGAGCGGGACGGATATCGGGATCGTTGTGGCACGCCGTGCACGCGGGCCCGTCCGCGTGGTGCTGCTCGTGGCAGCTTTGACACGTAACAACGGCGCTCCCCGGCGCGAGCGTGACCGGCATCGTGTGACAGTCGGTGCAGGCGCGGGACGTGTGCGCGCTGTGCGCGAAGGTCGCCGCGCGCTGGTGCACCGGCGCGGTGCCCACCGTGACGGCGACCGATGCGGCGATCGGACGCGACAGCTCAGCCGCGGCGTGACAGGTCTCGCAGCGGCTGGTCACGGCGGCCTGGTGATGACAGATCTGACACCCGCGGGGCCGCTCGAACGTGAGGGTCCCGCGCTTGCTGGTGTTGGTGTGGCAGGTCAGGCAGGGGTGGCGTCGGTGTGGAGCGTGGGAAAAACTTGCGGCCGCCGGAGGGGCGGCCGCGGCGGCGTTCGCGACGATCCCGGGTGGGTCGTCGGGCGGCGGCCCGTCACCGAGAGAGCGGGGCTGGTGCTCCAGCGGCACCAGCGGCGCCGGCTCAAGCGACACCCGGCGTAACGCACGTGTCGTGTCGAACGGAAGGGGCGGCCGGAGCGCCCCTGCCCCCTTCGTCCCCTCGCGCACGGACGTATGGCAACCGGTGCAGTCACTGGCGTCGACCCGGGCCGAGTGGGGCACGTGGCAGGTAATACAGCGGCCCGGCTGGGTCGCGAGCCCGCGGTGGGCCGCGCCGGTGTGGAACGGGTTCTTCTTCCAGTCCGCGTGGCAGCCGGCCGAGGCGCAGGTGGCGGCGGCGGCGGCCGGCGTTTCCTGCTTGTGCGGATCGTGGCACATGCCGCACGTCGCCTTGTGCGGATCGCGCTCGGGCGCGAAGCTGGCCAGGCGGCCGCGCATCTGGTGGCAGCTGAAGCACTGCTCGGACTTGGGAATCAGCGTCGTCTCCGCCGAATCCCGCGTCGCCAGCGCCGGGACTTTGGCGGTGAACTGGTGACAGACGATACAGTGCGTCGCCGTCTGACTGGACATGCGGCCGAGCTTGATCTGCACCGCGGGGGCCGCGTGGCATCCCGCCTGCGCGCACGTCGTGTTGGCCGGCTTGAAGCGATGGGCGGTCTGGGCGTGGCAGGTGAGGCACTCGATCTTGCCCTTGAGCGCCGAGGAATCGGACTCGAGGTGGGTCCGGTGCCCGGCCGTCGCGGCGATGGCCTGCCACGTCTTCTTGGCGTCGCCGGTGACGTGGCATCGCTCGCAGACGTTCCGCGGCACCTTCGCGTGCGGCGGAATTTCCTTGTCCCGTACGCCGGACATCCAGTACAGCATCTTGACCGCTTCCTTCAGCGGGTAGAGCTGGTGGCACGCGTGACAGCTCAGCGTGTCGTGCTTGCCCTCCATCCGGTTGACGAGGCTGTAGTCGCCGGTGTCGGGCAGCACCCGGGCCTCGTTGCTGCCGACGAAAATATGGCAGCCACTGCAGAAACGGTTGTCGCGCTCGACGAAATTGTTCGTTCGGTAGCCCATCCCCGCGACTGCGAGCAGCAGAGCCAGAGCGCCGGCGGCCATGAGGAATTTGAGCCCCAGGCTTCGGAGGCTCAGCCACTGCGCGATCGCAGTTCGCCGACGCCACAGCGTCCAGAGGAGCACGGTTGCGATGACTGCGGCGAGGATGGCCCCACCCCACATGACCCAGGGCGGGCGCTGAAACACCCACTGGACGATCCGGATTACCGGGTCGTCCAGTTTGGGCGAGGCGAGCGTCGAGTCGAAGCCGAGCAGCGGATGGGTGCCGGGCGGACCGGAGTCCTGCAGCGCCCTGAACATCGCTGCTCCGGCGGGGTTCGGCGTATTCACCTAGGCGCGCGCCACTGGCTGTTCAGCGCGCCGAGATGATCTGAGTAATACCTGCCGCCTGCGGTCCGGCGCCGCCCATCGGCGTGTCCAGCAGGCGCTGCACCGACGCCGGCGGCGCCGGAAGCGCGTACTTGGTGCGCAGCTCGGCGATGTTGGCCCGCATCAGGGCCTCAGCCAGGAACGGGTTGTGAACGCCGAGCGAACGATCGCCGTTACCGTACGATCCTTCACCGACCATCTTCACGTTGAACTCCGCCCCTTCGGCCGCCGTAATGACGGTGTCCGCCTTGAACTCGTTCGGCAGCGTGGCCTTGATGGTACCGAGGTAGCCCCCGTCCGTGGCGTCGATCGCCTGGTTGTGGTTGACATCGATCCAGATCTGATCGCGCAGCGTCGCCAGCCGGGCGCGAAGGTTGGTGAGCAGCGATGCCGCCACGTCCACACTGGCATGGCAGCCGGAATTGCTGCACGTCTTGAAGCTGCGTGCCGCCGTCGTGTAGGCGCACGTATTGTCGGCCGTGGGCTTGCCCGCGGCATCCAGGCACGGAATCGGCCGGAACAGGTGTCCGGTGGAGTTGAACGTGAAGGCGCCGGTCAGCTGATCGGTCACGTTGTAGCGGTTCACATGGCAGCCGGCGCAGAGCCGGGGGTTCCGCTCCGAGGCGTGCGACGTGTAGATGCGCGAAGTGTCGTACGCGAACCCGGCCGGCCGATAGCCACCTTCGCCCAGGAGCACGGAGCCCTGGGGCGCGTGCGGCGCGTTGCGGCTGCCGCCCGGCGGGCTGGCGACCCGGTTGTGGCACTTCATGCAGAGATTCTGCTGTGGGTCGGTCGACGTGATCGAAAAGCGAAGCTGCGCCGAATTCGGCGACCCGTGCGGATCATGGCAGACGGCGCAGGTGATCGGCAGCGCCGTCGGATCGTTCACCTCGGCGTAGCGCGAGGATGCGTTCCACGCCTTCAGGACCGCCTTGCCCTCGTGGCAGCCGACGCATTCCGCCCGGCCCTGGGGCACTGCGACCAGCGACCCGTGACCCGACTGGGCCCACTCCTCGACGAACGGCTCGTGCGCGCCCGAGTGACAGCTGGCACAGCTCGCGGTCGAATCGCTCACCGCGAGGTGGGCAAGCGGCACATTGCCTGGCGCGTCGGGTTCCGACACGTGGTTGAGGCCGGGGCCGTGGCAGCTTTCGCACTGGACATTGTGGTAGGCCGAGTCCTGCACCCGATTCCAGCCGGCCGGGCCAACGGCGATGTTGCCGCGCTCGCTGACGGTATGACACCCGTAGCAGCTCTCCGTCGCGTGGCCCGACCCGACCAGCGTCGCGAACGCGCCGGAGTGCGCCGACGTGGCCCAGTCGCGCTGGTGGCTGACGTGGCAGTTGCCGCAGGTGGTCTGATTGGTCGCGAC
Source organism: Gemmatimonadales bacterium (assembly GCA_038321865.1). Classification (GTDB taxonomy): domain Bacteria; phylum Gemmatimonadota; class Gemmatimonadetes; order Gemmatimonadales; family GWC2-71-9; genus JAICUF01. The sequence goes on along the minus strand of JBBQFH010000018.1, from coordinate 32,941 downwards.
GCTGAACAATCCGAGGAATCCGTTGACGCTGTCGGCGGGCGGATTGAATGGCGCCCGGTCGCGATAGACAATCTTGTCGGAGGAGCAGCCGGCGACGAGCAGCACGAGCAGGGCGATGAGGCCAGCGCCGCGTGACGACATCGAGCGGGAGGGCGACATAGAGACCTCAATCACGGGAATCGTGGACGTCATGCCATGGTAGCTACGCCCCCCCGTCGACGGACGCAATAGCGCGCGCGAGGTCTCATCGCATCTTCACGGTCCCTTCATACTTCAGGGGGTCGCCCGCCTAGATTGACCCGTGCGGATGCCAGGTTCGACATTCCTCCCGTGCTGCCCAACCCCGGTTGCCATCGTCAGGGATTCCCATTCCGAAGCGCCGCAGGAGATTCGAATGACCGGTGCCGTCATGACGTGCACGGCGTGCAAGGCGACAGGAAGCGGCAGGTACTGCAGCTCGTGCGGGCAACCGTACGCGGCCCAGGACTGCGCCAACTGCCGGAGCGCGCTCGCCCCGCAGGCGAAATTCTGTCCCGCCTGCGGCGCGGTGGCGGCGGGTGCGGCCCGCACGGCCAACCGCGCCTGGCTCGTCGCGGGCGGCGGTGTGCTCGCGCTGCTGGTCGGCATGGCGTTGCTCGCCCGCGGTGAAGTGCGCGCACCCGCCCCGCCACCGGCCGCCGCCGAGGCCGGTGGCGCGACGCCGCCCGACATCAGCCAGATGTCGCCCCGCGAACGATTCGACCGGCTGTACGATCGCAGCATGCGCGCATCCGAGTCGGGAGACACGGCGACCGTCGCCCGTTTCGCGCCGATGGCCCTCCTCGCGTACCAGCAGCTCGATTCGATCGACGCGGACGCGCGGTATCATGCGGCGCTCCTCCGCCTTCACACCGGCGACATCGCGGGCGCTTCGGCGCTGGGAGACAGCATTCTCGCCATGGCGCCGGGGCACCTCCTGGGCTACGTCATCGCCGCCACCGTTGCCCGCTGGCGGCACGACCAGCCCGCCACCGACGCGGCGTATGCCGGTTTTCGCAGTCACTATGACGCCGAGATGCGATCCCCGCGGCCGGAGTACGCCGCGCACAAGATGATCATGGACGACATGCACCAGCGTGCCATCGCCCCCGCCCCGGTCCCGGCCCGGCAGTAACGGGCCGGAAGGCAGGTGGCTATTATTCAGACTGGTCACATCGCGGAGCGCTCCCATGAAGGCACGCACGAAGTTTCTGATCGGCGCCGTACTCATCATCGGCAGCGTCGGATTCCTGATCACCGAAGGGGTGAAGGAGACCGGCGTCTACTTCCTCACGCCGAGCGAGCTGGCCACGAAGACGGCGGCGGATCCGACGTTTTATGACGTCGGCCTCAAGATGGGCGCCAAGGTGGTGCCCGGGTCGATCCGCCGCAATCCGGCCAGCCGCGAAATCGGCTTCCGTGTCTCCGACGGCAAGCGGGAGTATCCGGTCAGCTACCGCGGGCTGGTGCCCGACACCTTCACCGATGCGAATGACATCGAAGTCGTCGTCGAGGGACGGCTGGGACACGACGGGGTGTTCCACGCGACGGACGTGCTCGCCAAGTGCGGCTCGCGCTACGAAGCGTCGGCCAAGGGGATCAAGGCCTAGCCGGTGACACTGCTCGGACAGTTCGCCCTGTGGACCGCATTCGTACTCGGACTCTGGTGCGCCATCGTGGGGTTTTCGGGCCGGTGGCGCGGTCGCCCTGATCTCACCGCCTCCGTCGTGCGCTCCGTCTATGCCATCTGTGCCGCGCTGCTCGTGGCGGCCGCCTGCCTGTGGAAGGCCCTCGCGACACACGACTTCAACGTTGAATACGTCTGGGCGTACACCTCCCGCAACCTGCCGACCTACTACATCATTTCGGCTTTCTGGGCCGGCCAGAAGGGCTCGCTCCTGTTCTGGGCCGTCGTGCTGTCGGTCTTCGCCGCCGCGGCGCAGGCGCTGAGCTCACGACGCTACTCGGAGCTGCTGCCGTACGTGGCGGCGGTCACGTCGTCCGTCGTGGCGTTCTTCGTGAGCGTGATGATCTTCGCGGCCAACCCCTTCGCCCGGATGGCCGTGACGCCGCTGGACGGCCGCGGCCTGAACCCGCAGCTGCAGAACGTCGGCATGACGATCCATCCGCCGATGCTCTACCTCGGCTACATCAGCATCACGATCCCGTTCGCCTTCGCGGTCGCCGCCCTGCTCTCCCGCAAGCTCGACACCGGCTGGATCCATGCCATCCGCAAGTGGACGCTGGTGTCGTGGCTCTTCCTGGCCATCGGCATCACGCTCGGCATGTGGTGGGCCTACGTGGAGCTCGGCTGGGGCGGTTACTGGGCATGGGACCCGGTGGAGAACGCCAGCCTGCTGCCGTGGCTCACAATGACCGCCTTCCTGCACTCGGTCATGATCCAGGAAAAGCGCGGTATGCTCAAGCGCTGGAACCTCGGGCTGATCGTGGGCACGTTCATGCTGAGCATCTTCGGCACGTTCATCACCCGCTCGGGGGTCATCGCGAGCGTCCACAGCTTCACCCAGTCCAACGTGGGCTACTTCTTTCTCGCGTTCCTCATCCTGAGCGGCGCCTTCGGGTTCACGCTGCTGTACACGCGCTGGCACCTGCTGGAGGCGGAGGTGCACCTGGAGTCGATGGTGAGCCGCGAGGCTGCGTTCCTGTTCAACAACCTGCTCTTCGTGGGCATCGCGTTCTCCGTGCTCTGGGGCACGCTGTTCCCCATCATCTCCGAGCTGGTGCGCGGCACCAAGATCACGGTCGGGCCCCCGTTCTTCAATCGCGTCAACGTGCCGCTGGGCCTGCTGCTCCTGGCGCTCACCGGCATCGGGCCGCTCATCGCCTGGCGCAAGGCGTCCACCGCCAATCTGCGCCGCCAATTCACCGGGCCGCTGGCAGCCGCCGGCGTGACAGCCGCGGCGCTGCTGGCCAGCGGCATGCGAGACTTCTACGCCCTGCTCGCGCTGACGCTGGCGGGCTTCGTGGCCGCGACGATCGTGCAGGAGTTCTTCCGCGGCGTCCGGGCGCGCCACCGGATGCACGGGGAGTCCATCCCCGTCGCGTTCGTCCGGCTGGTCGCGCGCAATCGCCGCCGCTACGGCGGCTACATCGTGCACGTCGCCATCCTGATCTACTGTGTGGGCTTCGCCGGGATGGCGTTCAAGCGCGAGCGGGAAGCCACGTTGAAGCCGGGCCAGTCGGTCGAGCTGGCCAGCCCGTATGGCCACGTCTATCGCTTCACCCACGTCGGCATTTCCCAGTATCAGGCTCTCAACCGCGTCGTCAGCGCGGCCACGGTCCAGATCGCGCGTGATGGAAAGCCCGAAGGCGTGATGACCTCGGAGAAGCGGCAGCACTTCACCATCGAGAACGGGGAGAAGCTGCCCTCGTTCGAGCCGTCGACCGAGGTGGCCATCCGGAGCGACCTGCGGGAAGACCTTTACATCGTCTTCGCCGGGCCGGTGAACGGCACGGAGGAGGCGGTCTACCGGTTCACCATCAATCCGCTGGTCTGGTGGATCTGGTTCGGCGGGTTCGTGCTGGCGTTCGGCGGCGTGATCACGATGTGGCCGGGTGACGGCGGCGTCTCGCCGAATCGCGCGCGCCGGGCGCAGGCCGGATATGGAGTCACGCTGGTCGGCACAGGCGAGCCCTCATGAACAATCCATCACCGACGGGGCGACGGGCCTTCCTGCGCTCGGCCGGACTGTCGGTTGCGGCCACGCTGGGGGCCGCGTATGCCGCGGCGGCGGCCCAGGTGCCGGGAACCCTGCCGGGCTCGGGCGCCAACGGCTCGCTCGGTGATCCCGCCGCCGCCGGCCGTCCACAGGCGCCGACCACCGACCGGGACAACGACGCCGCGGTCCAGACGATCGAGAAGCGGCTCCGGTGCACCTGTGGCTGCACGCTCGACGTCTACACCTGCCGAACCACCGACTTCACCTGCACCTCTTCGCCACAGCTGCACCGGGAAGTGCTGCAGCTGCGTGAGAGCGGCATGGACGGCCAGCAGATCGTGGACGCCTTTGTCGCCAAGTACGGCGAACAGGCCCTCATGGCGCCGAAGCCCCAGGGATTCAACCTGGCGGGCTACCTGGTCCCCGGGGCGCTCGTCACCACGGCAGGGCTCGTGATGCTCTGGATCCTGGGGCGCCGCCGGCTGGTTCCGGCGTCCGAGCGCGCACCGATCCCCGTGGATGCCACGCCGGAAGAGCTGGCCCGCCTGCGCGACGCACTGGCGGACGGAGACTCCTGATGCTCTGGGAGCTCCTCGGCGCGGGCGTGCTCGGCCTGGCGTTGCTGTGGACCGTCCTCCAGCCGCTCCTCCTGCCGGGCGCCCCGCGGGCGGCGATCTACGTGCCCCCGGATCCCGAGGAGACGCGGCGTGGCATCGCGCTCTCGGCGCTGCGGGAGATCGAGTTCGACCGGGCGACCGGCAAGCTCTCCGATGTCGACTACGAATTCCTCAAATCGCGCTACACCGCGGAGGCCGTCGCCGCGCTGCGCGCGGAGGCCGTCGACGCGGACGCAGCCGATGTCGAGGCCCGCATTGCGGCGCGCGCCAAGGCGATCGCCGAGGGAACTCCCGCGTGCCCGCAGTGCGGACCTCGTCCCGAATCGGACGCGCTGTTCTGTTCGACCTGCGGCCGCCAGCTCGAGAGCGCGGATCATTGCGCCCGGTGCGGAGCCGCGATCCCGCCGGATGGCCGGTTCTGCGAGGCCTGCGGCAACGCGGTCGCTGCCTAGCCGCGTTGCGCCCAGGCCAGCGCGGCCGTGATCGCGCGGTGCCACCCATCCATCAGCTCCGACCGCTGCGCCGATCCCGTTCTCGGCTCGAACACACGGAAGCGCCGGCCGGCGGTAAAATCGTCCACACTCCTCCAGACGCCGAGCGCGAGCCCGGCGAGCGCCGCCGCCCCCATCGCCGTCGTCTCGATGACGTCCGGGCGTTCGACCGCGCGGCCGAGCACATCGGCCTGAAACTGCATGAGCCAGTCGTTCGCGGAGGCGCCGCCATCGACCCGCAGCGCCGGCGCCTCATGCTCGCCCACCCCTTCCATCGCCGTCAACAGATCGGCGGGGCCGAAGGCCATCGCCTCGAGCGCGGCCCGAACGAGGTGTGCGCGCGTGGTGCCGCGAGTGAGCCCGGTGATCGTCCCCCGCGCCTCCGGCTCCCAATGCGGCGTACCGAGGCCGGCAAAGGCCGGCACGAAATGGACGCCTCCAGTGTCGGGGACGCTGCGCGCCATTGCTTCGGATTCCTCGGCTCGTCCAAGCAGGCCGAGTCCATCGCGGAGCCACTGGATCGCCGCACCGGCGATGAAGACGCTCCCCTCGAGCGCAAACGCCGGCTCGCCGCGGGGCCCGCACGCCATCGTCGCGAGCACACCTCGGGGCGGAGTCGTGCGGGTCGAGCCGGTGTGCAGCAGGAGAAAGGCGCCGGTGCCGTACGTGTTTTTCGCCGACGCCGCCTCGACGCAGCCCTGCCCGAAGAGCGCGGCCTGCTGATCGCCGGCAATCCCCGCGATGGGGAATGTGTGCCCGAGGTGCGCGGCATCCGTCTCACCCACGATGCCGCTCGATGCGGTGATCACCGGCAGGAGGATGCGCGGGACGGTGAACAGCTCGAGGAGGTCCGGATCCCAGTCGCGCGTCTCCAGCGAGTACAGCATGGTGCGCGACGCGTTCGTGTGGTCGGTGACGTGGATACGGCCGCCGGTCAGGCGCGCAACCAGCCACGCGTCGATCGTGCCCGCGGCGAGCTCGCCGGTTTCGGCTCGCCACCGGGTCCGCGGATCCTGCAGGAGCCATTCGAGCTTGGTGGCGGAGAAGTACGGGTCGGCGACCAGTCCGGTCCGCTCCCGGATCATCGGTTCCAGACCGCCGTCCCGGAGGGCGCGGCAGCGGTCGGTGGTGCGGCGGTCCTGCCAGACGATCGCCGGCCCGACCGGCTCCAGCGTCGCCCGGTCCCACACCACGACGGTTTCCCGCTGGTTCGTGATGCCGAGCCCGGCCGGCACCTCGCCGGCCGCCGCGAGTGCCTCCCGCGCGGCCTCGAGCGTTACCCGGAAGATCTCGTCGGCATCGTGCTCGACCCATCCGGGCCGGGGAAAGTGCTGCGTGATCGGCCGGTAGCCCGAGCCGATGACGCAGCCGTCATCGCGGACCACGAGGGCGGTGCTGCCAGTGGTGCCCTGATCGAGTGCAAGAATGGACGCCATGGGGAAAGGATAGTACGCCCGCTGATTATCTTTCGAAACCGGCGTCGCCGGCACCGTCCACCCCAACCTCTCCGGTCATGGCCTATTCGACGCTCCTCTTCGAGCTTGCCGATGGTATCGCGCGGATCACCATCAACCGGCCCGACAAGCTCAATGCCCTCAACCGGACGGTCATCGAGGAACTCGATGACGCCGTCACCCGCATCGAGACCGATGCGGCCGTGCGCGGCGTGTTGCTCACTGGCGCGGGGCCGAAGGCGTTCGTCGCCGGTGCGGACATCACGGAGCTCGCGTCACAGGGTCCGGTGGACGGCAAGGCGCGGGCGCAGACCGGGCAGCGTGTCTTTCGTCGCCTGGAGCGCTGCGGCAAGCCGGTGGTGGCCGCGGTCAACGGCTTCGCGCTCGGGGGCGGATGCGAGCTGGCGATGGCGTGCCATATCCGCATCGCCAGCGAATCCGCCCGGTTCGGCCAGCCGGAGGTGAAGCTGGGCATCGGGCCCGGCTATGGCGGCACCGTGCGGCTGCCCCGCCTGGTCGGCAAAGGCCGCGCCCTCGAGCTTCTCCTCACCGGCGACATGATCGACGCCGCCGAGGCGTACCGGATCGGGCTGGTGAACCGCGTGGTACCCGGTGACCGGCTGCTCGCGGAGGCCGAGGCCATGCTGCGGAGAATTCTGGAAAACGGCCCGCTTGCCCTGCGGTTCGTGATCGAGGCGGTGGACGCCGGGCTCGAACTCGCGCTCGACGATGGCCTCCTGCTGGAAGCGAACCATTTCGGCTTGCTCTCCGCCACCGCCGACATGCACGAAGGGACGACTGCGTTTCTGGAGAAGCGGAAGCCGGTGTTTTCAGGCCGATGACACCCTGCAATTCGGACCATGGACCGGCTATTTTACCAGCATGCGGGAGGCCGTCGGGCACAGGATGCAAAGATTGACCGGAAAAGGGGTTGGGGCGCTCCTGGCATTGCTGGGGCTGGTGGCATGTACCGACCGGGAACGGCTTACCTTTCCGGTCGAGTCCGACGGCCGGGGCCCGGTCACCTTCATCGATCAGCCAGGGGTCGGCGACACCACCGTGCGAGCCGGCCCGGGGATGCCGCTCTCGGGAAAGACCATCGACACCGACGGGGTGGACTCACTGTTCATCGTGGTCCTCAACGGCAACGAACACTTTCAGCCCATTGTGAGCCGCCGCGACACCGTGCGCTTTGGCGTGACCATCAACACGTCCGGGCTGGCGGGCCGAACGATGTTCGTGCTGGTCTACGGCACCGATCAGCTGGGCAACCCCGGGGACACGGCCATTCGGACCGTGCGCGTCACGCAGTAGTGCGCCTGGAGCGCATTGTGGCACGGGGCTTCCGCAATCTGGACGACATCGAGCGGGCCGTGCCACCGGAAGGGGTGGCGATGCTCGGCCGGAACGGGCAGGGAAAGACCAATCTGCTCGAGGCGCTGTACTACCCGGTGCTGTTCCGCTCGCTGCGCGGCGCGGGCGATGCCGACGTGTCACGGTTCGGCGGTCCCGGGTTCAACGTCACGGCATCGATCTGCGATCAGGGCCGGCACGACATCGGCTCGGTATATCAGGTGAGCGGGCGGCGGAAGCGGATCACGCTGGACGGAGCCGAGCTGCTCCGCCTGGAAGCACTGGGCCGATGGCTTGCCGTCGCGTTCCTGCCTTCGGACGTCGCGCTCGCCGGCGGACCCGCGAGCGAGCGCCGCCACTACCTAGACCGCATGCTGGCGCTGGCCGACCGGTCGTACCTCGCCGCACTGAGCCGGTACCGGGGCGCGCTGGCCCAGCGCAACAGCGCGCTGCGGCAGGGACGAGGCGAGATGGCGGATGCGTTTGATGGTCCGCTGGCGCAGGCGGGCGCCGTCCTGGTCCGGCGCCGCATGGCATGGCTCGGCCCGGCGGACGAGCAGTTCTCGTCCGAGCTGGCGGGCCTGGGCGAGACGGGGACTGGCCGGCTCACCTATCGCGGCAAGCCCGAACTCGCCGACCCCGCCGGGTGGACCAGCGCGCTGGACGATGCGCGGGTGCGCGACCGGGCCCGGTGCCTGACCACCGTCGGCCCTCACCGCGACGATCTGATGCTCGAGGTGGACGGGCGGGAGCTCCGCGCCTTCGGCAGCACCGGCCAGCAGCGCAGCGCGGCGATCGCGTTGAAGCTCATCGAGATCGAAACGCTCACGGCCGGCCGGGGAGTGCAGCCGGCCCTCCTGCTGGACGACGTCTTCGCCGAGCTCGACGGTGGACGGCAGCGGCGCCTGGCCGCCCGGCTGGTGCAGCCTGCGGTGCGCCAGGTCTTCCTTACGGCGCCCCGCCCCGACGAGCTGCCGGCCGCGGTGTCCCTCCCCGTGTGGACCGTGGAATCGGGAAAGGTGAGCGAGCGCTGATGGCTGACCGGCACGCCCCCACATCGATCGCCGACGCACTGGCGAGCCTCCTGAGGAAGCGGGGCCTCACCAAGCGGGTCGAGCAGGCGGGCATCATCGGGCAGTGGGCCGGGCTGGTCGGACCCCAGATCGCCGCGGTGACGGAGCCCGAGGCGGTCACTCCGGACGGAGTGCTTCGCGTCCGCGTTGCGACCGCGCCCTGGGCAACCGAACTCAGTTTGATGACGCCGCGGATCCTGCGCCTGCTCAACGAAGGGCGCTCGGGTCGCATCAAGGAAATTCGCTGGGTGGCCGGCCCGCTGGCTGACCGCCCCTGAACACCGCCGGACACGGAAGAGAGCATCCATGAGCGCAACCGCGACGCCTGAGTACAAGGCCGATTCGATTCAGGTGCTGAAGGGCCTCGAGGCCGTTCGGAAGCGGCCGGGCATGTACATCGGATCGACGTCGGAGAACGGGCTGCATCACCTGGTGTACGAGGTGGTGGACAACTCGATCGACGAAGCGCTCGCCGGCCACTGCGACCGGATCAGCGTCACGATCCACGCCGACAACTCCATCACCGTCGTGGACAACGGCCGCGGCATACCGGTGGAGATGCATTCGACCGAGAAGATCCCGGCCGTCGAGCTCGCCCTGACGGTCCTGCACGCCGGCGGCAAGTTCGACAAGAACACCTACAAGGTCTCGGGCGGCCTGCACGGCGTAGGCGTGTCGGTCGTGAATGCGCTGTCCGAGCGGCTCGAAGTGATCGTGGACCGTGACGGCCAGCGGCACCAGATGCAGTTCGTGCGCGGGAAGACGACCAAGAAGCTCACGGTGCTGGGCAAGACGCGGACGACGGGCACGACCGTCCGCTTCAAGCCGGATCCGGAAATCTTCACCGTCCTCGAATACAACTACACCACGCTGGCGGACCGGCTGCGCCAGCTCGCGTTCCTGAACAAGGGCGTGACGATCACACTCGGGGATGAGCGGGAGGAACCGGCCAAGGCGGAAACATTCTTCGCCAAGGGTGGCCTGGTCGAATTCGTGCAGTGGCTGACCCGGAACAAGAAGGCGATCCACCCCAAGCCGGTGGCGTTCTCGACGTCGAAGGACGACGTCGACGTCGACATCGCGCTTCAGTATGAGGACGGATACAACGAGAACACGTTCACTTTCGTGAACAACATCAACACGCATGAAGGCGGCACCCACCTGACCGGCTTCAAGTCGGCGCTGACGCGCACGATCAACGACATCGCGAAGAAGACGAACGCCCTCAAGAAGGAAGGATTCACTCTCTCCGGCGACGACATCCGGGAAGGCCTCACCTGCGTCCTGCACGTGAAGGTGCGCGAGCCGCAGTTTGAGGGACAGACCAAGACCAAGCTGGGGAACTCCGAGGTCGAGGGCATCGTCAAGACGATCGTCAACGAGCACCTCGGCAGCTACCTCGAGGAGCACCCGCCGGTGGCGCGCGCCATCATCGAGAAAGCTGTGAGCGCGGCGCGCGCCCGTGAGGCCGCTCGCAAGGCCCGCGACCTGGTCCGCAAGAAGTCGGGCCTCGAGAGCATGGTGCTGCCGGGGAAGCTGGCGGACTGTTCGATCGACGACCCGGCGCATTCGGAGATCTATCTGGTCGAGGGCGACTCGGCCGGCGGCAGCGCGAAGCAGGGGCGGGACCGCCAGTTCCAGGCGATCCTGCCGCTCCGCGGAAAGATTCTGAACGTCGAGCGCGCCCGGATCGACCGCATTCTGGGTAATGAGGAGATCCGGGCGATCATCACGGCCATCGGCTGCGGCGTCGGCGGCGATTTCAAGATCGAGGATGCCCGCTACCACAAGGTCATCATCATGACCGACGCCGATGTGGACGGGGCGCACATCCGGACCCTCCTGCTGACCTTCTTTTTCCGGCAGATGCCCGAGCTGATCGAATCGGGATACATCTACATCGCCCAGCCGCCCCTCTACCGGGTGGCAGTCAAGAACAAGGAACCGCTCTACGCCTACACCGAGCCGGAGCGCGAGGAGCACGTGAAACGGCTCGGCGGCCCCGATGGCAAGGCCAGCATATACATCCAGCGATACAAGGGCCTGGGCGAGATGAATCCGGAGCAGCTCTGGAGCACGACGATGGATCCGGCACGCCGGACAATTCTCCGGGTCACGCTGGAGGACGCCGTCGAGTCGTCGAAGCTGTTCGACGAGCTGATGGGCGATGAAGTCGAGCCGCGGCGCCTGTTCATCGAGCGCAACGCAAAGTACGTCTCCAACCTCGACGTCTGAGCCGCAGCCGGCCGGCACGTGGCAGGATCGCCGATGACCGCCGGGCGCACCGCGCCGGGACCCCGATCCTGGGTCCCCGGCGCGTCCATCATGTCCTTCCGGCGCGACCCGCTCGGCACGCTCCAGTCACTGGCACGTGATCACGGCGACGTGGCCCGCGTCCGGCTGGGAACCTCCCGGGTGTTCCTCCTGAACCATCCCGACCTCATTCGGGATGTGCTCGTCACCCACAACCGCAGCTTCATGAAGGGCGTGGGGCTGCAGCGGGCCAAACGCCTGCTCGGCGACGGTCTGCTGACGAGCGAAGGGACATTCCACCTCCGCCAGCGGCGCCTGGCGCAGCCTGCGTTCCACCAGCAGCGGATCGCGGCGTACGGGCGGACGATCTCCGACAGTGCCGCTCGCGCTTCGGTCCGGTGGGAGGCGTCATTCGCCGCAGGCACCCGGACACTCGACGTGCATGACGAGATGATGCGCCTGGCGCTTGCGATCGTGGGCCACACGTTGTTCGGCAGCGACGTCGAAGGCGCAGCGGCCGAGGTATCCGAGGCGGTCGCGACGAGCATGGCGCTGTTTCAGTCGTTCAGCACCCTGCCGTTCGCCGCCCTGCTGGAGCGCTTGCCGCTCCCGGCGACCCGCCGGTTCAACCGCGCCCGAGCGCGTCTGGATGCCGTGGTCTACGGAATGATCCGGGCTCGGCGGACTGAGCCGTCGGATCAGGGGGATCTGCTGACGATGCTCCTCCTTGCGCAGGACGAGGAGGATGCAGGTGCGCGCATGACCGACTTGCAGCTGCGGGACGAGGTCATGACGATCTTTCTCGCCGGCCACGAGACGACCGCCAATGCCCTGACGTGGACCTGGTACCTCCTCTCGCAGCATCCGGCAGTCGAGCAGCGCGTGCATGCCGAGCTCGACGCCCTGGGGACCGATTCACCAGGCTCCGCCGAACTCTCCCGCCTGCCCTATATGCTCATGGTACTCAGCGAGTCCATGCGGCTCTACCCGCCGGCGTGGGTCATCGGCCGGCGCGCGCTGGATCCGTATTCAGCGGGCGGATACGACGTACCGGCCGGGTCGATCGTGCTCATGAGCCAGTATGTGACGCACCGGGACCCACGCTGGTTCCCCGATCCCGAGGCGTTCGACCCTGAGCGCTGGCGGCCGGAACGCCGGACCGAGCGGCCCAAATTCTCGTATTTCCCCTTCGGCGGCGGCCCGCGCATCTGCATCGGCGAGCAGTTTGCCTGGATGGAGGCCATGCTTGTCCTGGCCACGCTGGCGCGCCGCTGGCGACTCCGCCTTGCCCCCGGCGCGCGCGTCGCCGCCAGGCCCTCCATCACCCTTCGCCCGCGGTTCGGCATGCCGATGTCGCTCGAGCCCCGCTGATGCCGTCGTGGACTGGCCGCCCCCGCTTTCTCCTGGCCGGATTCGCAGGCCACGTCGCCGCCGTCGCCTCTCTTGTCGCCGGCACGGGCGGCGGGCTCTCCGCACAGGCCAGCGCGCGCGGCGAAGAGCTCACGATCTCGCTGGTAACGATGGGGCCAGGCCAGGAGGTGTGGGAGCGGTTCGGCCATAACGCGATCTGGGTGCACGATACCGTGCGCCATCAGGATCTGCAGTACAACTACGGACTGTTCAGTTTCAAGCAGGAGAATTTCATCCTCCGCTTCGTACAGGGCCGGATGCTGTACTCGATGGGTGGCTTCGACGCGGGCGCGTCCATGGCAGATTATGTCGCGCACAACCGGTCGATCTGGGTACAGGAACTCGATCTGACACCGGGGCAGCGCGCCGACCTGCGGGACTTCCTCGAATGGAATGCGCGGGAAGAGAATCGCCACTACCGCTACGACTACTACCGCGACAACTGCTCGACCCGCGTCCGTGATGCGATCGACCGCGTCATCGGTGGCCGGATCCGGGCCGCTACAGCCGGCGTCGCGGCACCGGGCCGTGCCACCTTTCGCTTCCATACTGCCCGGCTCACTTCGAGCCAGCCGGTCGTCTACACCGGCCTGATGCTGGGCCTGGGCGAGCCGGTCGACCGGCCGATCTCGAAATACGAGGAGATGTTTCTCCCACTCGCGTTCCGGGAGCATGTGCGCGAGGTGCACGTCCCCGGAGCGGATGGCCGGCTGCGCCCGCTGGTGAAGTCCGAACGGATCGTCTTCCAGAGCACCCAGGCCGCGCCGCCGAGCACACCGCCTTCGTGGTTCTCAGCCTACCTGGCCATCGGTGCGGCGGTGGGCGCGCTGCTCTTCGGCCTCGGCCGGCGGGCCACCCGGAATCGCCCCGCCCGGATCACGCTGGCCGTGCTCGGCGGGCTGTGGGGTGTGGTCTCGGGTCTGAGCGGGACGGTGCTGGCGAGCCTGTGGGCGCTGACGGATCATACGGCATCCTACGCCAATGAGAATCTCTTCCAGCTGAATCCCCTGGCGCTGCTGCTGGCCGTGCTGGTGCCGCTTGCCGCGTTGGGCGCCGCCCGCTGGCGGCGGCGCGCCGCCACGGCCGCTGCCCTGCTCGTCACCATCGGGGTCGCCGGCATCGCGTTCAAGCTGGTCCCGGGCACGCGTCAGGTGAATGGATTCATCATCGCGCTCGTGTTGCCCATCCACCTCGGGCTCTGGCTGGGATTGCGGGCGCGGATGGACGGGCCGGCACCCGCGCGCTAGGGGCGAGGCAGGGTGACCAGCAGCGTCCGGATTTCCCACGGGCGGAGCTGGAGATCCAATTGAAGCGCGGGGGCGGTCGCGGGGCCGATGGCGTCCTCAAGCATGCTGGCTGCTCGCGTGACCGCTGGGGTCCTGAACCGCAGGACGGCCCGCGACGCCTGACCCGCCGTCTCCACGATCCGCAGAACCGTCGCATCACCATCCTCACTCCGCTTCACCGCCCCGATCGCGACCCCGGCTCCGGTCAGCGTAAACGGCGCTTCCGCCAGCCGCCCACCCGCGTGCTCGTCCACCTTCACCGCGCGAAGCGGATCGTTGAGCTCGGCGGCAGCGGCGCGCACCGACGCGTCACGCCAGTCGCCCGCATGGGGAACGAGACTGAGTGTGAAGTGATGGCGTCGCTGATCGCTGACCGCGTCGGGCACCATCGGCGCGCGCAGGAGCGAGAGGCGCACGGTATCGCCGAGCACGTCGTAGGCATACTTCGAATCGTTGACGATCGCGACGCCATAGCCGCCGGCCGAGGCATCCACCCAGCGCTGCATCGGCACCTCGAACCGTGCGCTGTCCACGGCCGTGCGTGCCACGCTCGGCCGCGCAATCGCGCCATAGGGAATCTCCGCTACCACTGAATCGGTCGGCGTGGCGAGCACGAACGCGACCTTGAGCAACTCGTGGCGCGTGTGCCAGTCGACGGTCGTCTCGATGTCGAGGCGGGCAACCTCGCCGGGGAGCACGTACCGCTGCTCGACTCGCACGCTGTCGCGCTCCCGGCTGACGACGAGCGACCGGCCGGCGGCATCCACCTGCACGACGCCGACACGGGCCCGGCCGAACGTCAGCCGGCGCCCGTGGAGGTGATTGATGTTCCACGCGTCCCAGCTGCCGGGACGGTCTTCCAGCATCGTGAGCGTATTACTTCCGCCTCGCAGGACCTCCCGGCGATGCAGCTTGTCGTACACCCGGGCGATGTCGCCGGTCGCCGGATCGACATCGACTCTGAGCCAGCGATTTTCAAGAGTGCTGCCCGCCGTATCGCGCACCGCGGCGAGGGCGCCGGGGCCCAGAAAGATCAGGGCTGCACCCAGGCCCGGGACCTCCGGGACCACGACCTCCAGCAAACGTCCGGCGGAATCCATCACCATGCGTGCCGGCAGCGGGCTCCCCGACGAATCGAACGCGGCGCCCTCGCCGGCGGTGAGGCGAACAGTGACCCGTCCTCCCCTTCGCACCACCGTCGGATTGAACACGATGTACGGATGCAGTCCCGCGCGAGGCGCGCGCGTGTCCGCGCCGGCCGCGAGCGCCCGCACTGACCGCTCGAATACGCGGCGCGCCAGCGAATCCGCGGTCATGTAATCCGCTTCGGCCTGCACGTGCACGGCCCGGATGCTGGTCCCGGGCAGGACGTCGTGCATCTGATTGAAAAGCGTCATCTCCCATGCGCGCGTCAGCTGGGCGCGTGGATACGGCAGCGGTGCCAGGGTGGCGGCCGCCTCCGCGGCACCGAGCAGGCTCTCCAGGTGCCGGTTCCACCACTTCATGGCACCGTTGGTGGTGAACGCGCCGCGATGATATTCGAGATAGAGCTCGTCGCGCACCGTCGGGAGGGCCGGCACCACGCGCCGCATCCGGTCCAGGGCGGAGTCGGGCGACGCGTCCGCGAGGACCGGGAACGTCGGCACACGCTGGAGATCCCGGGCGCGCTCCAGCATCCCGATCGTCGGGCCGCCGCCGTGATCGCCCACGCCGTACAGGGTGAGCATCGCGCGCATCTTCCCGCCCGAGATCGTGGAATCGAGCTCGGCGGCCAGCCGCTCGGGGTCGAGATCGTGATCGTAGCCATAGGGGACGTAGGAGAGCACGCGGGAGCCGTCCGGCCCTTCCCACCAGAACCCGTCCAGTGCGGCCGGCCACGCGTTCCGGTCGTTCCAGCGCAGCTTCTGGGTGACGAAGCCGTCGAGCCCGGATCCGAGCAGGATCTGCGGGAGGGTCCAGGGATAGCCGAAGGTGTCCGGTGTCCAGGCGACGCGGGCGGTGCGCCCGAAGAGCCGGCGCAGCGTGCGCTGCCCGTAGAGCCCTTGGCGTACGAGCGATTCGCCGGAGGGCATGTTCGCATCGGGCTCGATCCACCAGCCGCCGACGAGATTCCACCTCCCCTCCGCGACCAGCCGCTGAATCGTGGCGAGGAGCGCGGGCTCCTCCCGTTCGAGAATGGTGTAGTAGTACGCCGCGGAGCCGGCGAAATGCATGCGCGGGTATTTCGCGAGGAGCTTGGTCGCGGTCCGCCACGTGTTGCGCAGGACCTCGATCCCATCAGCCAGATCCCAGAGCCAGACGACGTCGAGATGCGAGTTGCCGACGAC
Organism: Gemmatimonadales bacterium; assembly: GCA_038321865.1. Classification (GTDB taxonomy): domain Bacteria; phylum Gemmatimonadota; class Gemmatimonadetes; order Gemmatimonadales; family GWC2-71-9; genus JAICUF01. The sequence goes on along the minus strand of JBBQFH010000018.1, from coordinate 16,979 downwards.
CGAGATGGTGTCGCGGCGCGCGTGCGCGGCGGCGGGCGCGAGCCGCCGCATCCAGCCCTCGACGATGGCGCGATAGAGTCGCTTGGACGGGTCGGCCGACGCGGCCAGCAGCGAGTCGGCGGTGGCGGCGCCCGGCTGGCCGGTTCGAATGGCCGGAGCGAACCGCGCGGCCCAGCGCGCGCCTTCGCGGATCTCTCTCCACCCCGGTGTCGCGACCCGGATGGCCGGCGTGTCCCACCAGCGTGTCCCCCGCGTCGCGATGACGATGCGCACGGTATCGCCGGCGGCGCAGGGGTCGCAGAGCCCGACGTCGCCGGTAGGCCCCGGGGCGGCACGCCGACCGTTGATGGTGATCTCGGCGCCAGCGGAGAACTCGGCCGCCTCCAGAGCGAGCGGGAGGCCACCGAGCGTCGTCGGCACGCGCCAGGTGAGTGCGAGCCGTCCGGCACTCGAATCCACCACCCACCCCCGCGAGGTCAGCGGGCGCGACAGCGCGTCGAGCAGGGGATCCCGGGCCAGGCTGATCAGCCGATCCGCGGGCGCGCCCCCCGGAACCTCGCCGTGGGCATGCAGCGCTCCGGCGCCAAGCAGGCGTGCCAGTTCGTCCCACCGCACCGGCAGCTCGATGTCGATCGCGTCACCCTGCGCCCGTGCCGGCACTGCGCGACGGACCGTTCCGACCGACACCGAGGCAGCGGCAGCCGCGCCCCACCGAGTCACCCGCACCCGGATCGGCGCGACGAGCTCGCCGTCGGCATCGAGCACTGCGCGCTCGGGCATGGCGATCGGCCCGATGGTGACGGCGGCGCCGGCCGGCGCCGGCGCCGAGGCTCCCGCCCTGGTCGCGGGTACAATGATCCCGGCGATCGGATCGGGACTCGACCCGAGCACTCGCCCACCGAAGCCGAATCCCCCGTCGCGGTTCACGATCTTGTACACCAGCCGATTCACGCCGGCCCGCAGCCGAACCGTGACCGTATCCGTCTCCATGCGAACCGCGCGCGTCACGACGTGCCGATGAATCCGGATCCCGTTCAGCCACACGGCGACGTCATCGTCACTCTCGACCCCGAGATCGGCCGTGCGCGCCCCGGGCGTCGACAGATAGGCCACGGCATACGCGACGTGCCGGTCGATGGCAGGCCGGCCCAGCAGCCGGAGCAGGTCGACCCGGCCGGCTTCGTCGGCAGTCGCAATGCGCCAGGCGACGCCGCGCTGAGGCCCGGCCGCCGGATCGAGAGCCGCCTCGTTCGGAATGGTTTCGTGATCGAGCCCGGCGGCGGCGGTATCGGAAGGAAATGCGGCGAGAACCGCCCAGCGGCGGATGGGAACAGAGCCGGGAAGCTGGGCCAGCAAGGGAGCGGGTGTGCAGGCGGCCAGCGCCAGCGCCCACCCGATCCTCACCGCTTCACGTCTCCGCGATCCCGGCGATCGAGCTCACCCAGCGCGCGCGCGACCGCGGCGGCTTCTTCACGGAGCATGGGATCGGGAGTCTGCCAGAGCTCGACGACACGCCGGTAGGCACGTCGCGCGCTGGCCGTATCACCGGCGGCCTCGTACAACGCGCCTCGCGCGGCGTAGGAGCGAACCCTGAGGATCCAGTCCGAATTGATCGTCTCCGCCGTGCTGTAGCGCAGCGTATCCATCTCGCTGTACAGACGCAGCGCGTCAGCGCTCCGGCCGAGCAGGTCGGCGGCGCGGGCCATGGCCCAGACCGCCTTGGGGGTGTGGCCGGTATCGGCGATGCCAAGCGCGAGCAGTCGCGACGCCGCCACCCTGTCTCCGGCCGCCGCCGTGGCCCACGCCAGCAGGCCGGGACGGGGAGGCACGCCCCGGCGCGCAGCCCAGTGCCCGATCGTCGCGGTGTCTCCGAGCGACGCGGCGGCGAATGTCATGGACGCAGCCGCAAAATCGAGGATCACCTTGCGCTCGGAGTCGGGCACGGCATCGACCTGGCGCTCGAGCTCCGAGCCGACGGACGCCAGCTGATCGGCCGTCGCGTGGCCGGCGGCCGTGCGAAAGGCCAGCGGTGCCGCCGTCGTCGCGAGTGCCTGCACCCGGCGGGTGCTGACGGGCAGGTCCCGGGCGTTCGCCGCGGCGACGCGCTGGCGCACGATGGACTCAGCGTCACCCACCCTGCCGGCGACGAGCAGGGCATTCGCGAGCGGCGCCGCCGCGAGCGCAACGGCGCCGAGCATGGAGTCCCGGCGCGCCGGCGTCGCCATGATCGAATCGGCGTACGCCGCGGCCTCGTCGAGGCGCTGGGCCTCGAGCAACAGGCTCAGCCGGTACATCGACAGCGGAACCGCGTACGAAACATGGAGCTTCTCGGCTTCGTCCAGCCGTGTCAGCGCCGCGTCGTAGTGGCGCTCGGCACGCTGCAGCTCGGCCATGAAGAGGTGCGCCAGCCCTTCGTTCGGCGCGATGTCCAGCCAGCGCTGGGTCACATCGAGCGCGCGGGCCCGAGCGCGGGCCCGCAGCGAGTCCACCGTCCGCGCGGGATAGCGCAGCGACAATGACTCCGACGGGATCAGCGCGATCGAATCCCCCAGGAGCAGGGGCGTGTAGGTCCGCACGGGCAGGCGATAAAAGGTGGTGTTGAGCGGGCCCGGCGGCGGGTCGCGGTACGCCGACACCTGGTTTTGCCGATCGAGCGACACCATCCCGAGGAGCGCGCTGAGGTTGGCGTAGTACCGATGATCGGAGCCGGCATAGGCCAGCGCCCGCTCGAAACCTCGGAGCGCGGTCGTATACGATGCCGGCAGGTACTCGCGGCCGCGGGCATCCCGGCGCAGCGTCACATCGAGCTGCTCGGCCATCCCGAGCCCGGCCCACGCGTCAGCGATGGTGGAGTCGCTCGCGAGCAGCTGGCGGTACTTCTGCTTCGCCTCTCCGAATCGCGCGTGCACGAAGTGGTAGTAGGCTTCGATCAGCATCTGCTCGCGCGGGGGCCGCCTGCCGGAATAGCGGTACGCGCGGTCCGCCAAATCGACGTAGCGAGTCGAATTGGTGAGCCACTCCTGATCGCCGACGAGCTGGCTCAGCTCATAGTACGCGAGGGCGAACGTCGAGTCGCTCACGATCGCCCGTCCGAACGCGGCCTCCGCCCGCGGAATTTCCCAGCTGCTCCTGGCTTCGATGCCCTCGATGTAGGCACGGTAGGCTTCGACCGAGCGGGTCGGCGGCTCCACCACCAGCGGATCGCCGCGATCCACACCGATCTGCAGGATCTGTGTGGCCAGCGAATTGAATGCGGCCGTCAGATCGCCCGTGGCGGCGGCCGAAGCCGAGGCGGTGGACAGCTGGCGGCCACTGGCGACGTCGTACACCCGGAGCGTCAGCGAAAGAGAGTCCGGGCCACGTGGCAGGATCGAGCCCAGCACGGCGGTCCAGACCCCGGCGGCGTGGGCCAGGCCGAGCACGTCGTCCTGAGAGAGCTGAGCGCCATCGGCGATCCGCGCCCGCCGCGCCAGGTCAAGCAGTCGCTCGGCATCCACTACCTGAAGATCCTGCCAGCGCGAGAGTGACTGGGCGAGCAGCTCGACGCCGCCGAGACGCAGCCAGTCCAGGCGGGGCTGCTGCGTAGTGTTCTGAAAGAATCCGATCAGTATCGACTGCCGTGGATCTACGCCGTTGGGCGCCCCACCGGCCCGCCCGAAGGACCATCCCTGAGCGCGCGCGAACATCCAGATGCCGGCGACAACGGCGAGGAGCGGCACCACGGACATCCAGCGCCGGCGGCGAATGCGGGGGAAGGCCCGGGGCCGCTCGCCGGAGGTTTCCGCCGCGGTGAGCTCGCTGATCACCTCGTCGGCGCTCGCCTGTCGCTTGGCCGGGTCCTTCGCCAGCAGCCGGTGCACCGACGTCTCGACCTCGCGCGGTACATCACCCACGCGTGCAACGAGCGGAATCGGCTGACGGGTCAGGTGCGCCACGAGAAAATTGGGTGGCTGGCCGACCTTGTACGGATAGGCGCCCGCGATGAGCTCGTACAGGATGATGCCCAGCGCGTACAAATCCGACGCCGGCGTCAGATCGCGCGTGCCGGATGCCTGCTCCGGGCTCATGTAGCGTGGCGTGCCCATCACCATGCCGACGCCGGTCAGTGCCTCGGCGTCCGCATGGTCGTTATCAGCGAGCGCGGCCCGCGCAATGCCGAAGTCGGTCACGAGAATGCGGCCGGACTCGCGCTCGATCAGCACGTTCTGTGGCTTGACGTCGCGGTGGACGATGCCGCGGCGATGGGCGGCACCGAGTGCGGCGGCGATTTCGCGACCGATGCGGAGGGCGTCGCCGAGTGGCAGCTGCCGCTGCCGCTTGAGCAACTCCGCCAGACTCTCGCCTTCGATGTACGCCATCGTAAAGAATGAGACGCCGGCGGCCTCACCGACCCGATAGATGGGAACGATGCTGGGGTGCTGCAGCTGGGCCGCCATTTCGGCCTCGCGCTGGAACCTCGCGCGAAACACCGGGCTCGCCGCAAGCTCGGGATCGAGCACCTTGATCGCGACCAGGCGCTTGAGCGCCCGCTCACGGGCCAGATACACCGCCGCCATCCCGCCCTGGCCGAGCAGCCGAACGACGTCGTACTCCGCGCCGAGCGCGGCCTGGACCTGCTCGAGTCTGGACCCCGGAATGGCGGCTGTCACGATGAGGAAAGGTATCCGGAGCGCTGTTGCGGCGGGTAGGCCGTCAAGGTCGGCGTGCCGACCCGGGACGGCGCGTGCCGGGACCCCAGTCGTCGCCCTCGAAGCCCTCACCGGGATCGGCGGCGCTGTCGAGGTCACGTACTTCGCGTTCGGCGGCCTCGAGCTCTGCCTCGTCCACATCGCCTTCGCCGTGGGACGCATGACCCCGGCGCCGGCGAAGGAGCCAGGCCGTGAGCGCCAGCAGCGCGAGCAGGCCGATCAGCGGTCCGATCATACCGCCGTCACCCCCTCGGCCGTGATGCGATGCGAAACCAGTGGTGCCGCACTCCCGGTCTCGGCGATCACGATGGCCTGGCGCAGCGCCTCGCGGGCACCGTCGGCCGCGGACGCCGTGCGGGCGTAAATGGAGGCGATCGGCTCGCCGGCGCGGACCGCATCACCGGGTTTTGCGGTGATCACGAATCCCACCGCCGGGTCCACGACGTCGTCCACGGCCTGGCGACCGCCGCCGAGCTCGATGATCGCGCGGCCGATGCGGCGCGGCTCGACCTGACTCACCACACCATCGCGAGGTGCCGTGAAGATTTCGATGACGTCCGCCTGCGGCAGGGCGCCGGGATCATCGATCACTGCCGGATTGCCGCCCTGCGCCTCGATCAGCCGCCCGAATGTCTCCCGGGCGGCGCCGGAGGTGATCGCGCGCTCGAGCCGGCTGCGGGCATCCGCGGGATCGGGCGCGATTCCCGCCGTCAAGAGCATCTCCACACCCAGCGCGTAGGTCACCTCCATCAGGTCCGGTGGCCCCTCGCCGGAGAGTCCCGCGATCGATTCCTCGACCTCGAGCGCATTGCCGCAGGCACGGCCGAGGGGCCGGTCCATCGCGGTCAGCAGTGCAACGGTCCTGCAGCCGTGCGCTTCACCGAGCCCGATCATCGTGCGGGCGAGCGCGATCGCCTGCTCCTCGGTCGGCAGAAACGCACCGCTGCCGGTCTTGACGTCGAGGACCAGCCCGTTGAGCCCTTCCGCCAGCTTCTTCGACATGATGCTCGCGGCGATGAGCGGAATGGACTCGACCGTGGCCGTAACGTCGCGGAGGGCGTACAGCCGCTTGTCGGCTGGTGCGATTTCGGGTGTCTGGCCGATCATCGCGCACCCGATGCGGCGAACCTGGTCGGTGGTCTCCTGCAGCGACAGCCCGGTCCTGAATCCGGGGATCGCCTCGAGCTTGTCGAGCGTGCCGCCGGTGTGGCCCAGTCCTCGCCCGGACATCATCGGGACGGCCACGCCGCACGCCGCGAGCATCGGCGCGAGCAACAGCGACGTCTTGTCTCCCACCCCACCGGTCGAGTGCTTGTCCACGAGGGGGCGGTCCAGGCCCTCCCATCGGAGCCGCTCCCCCGATTCGATCATTGCCAGCGTCAGGGCGCTCAGTTCCCCCGCCGCGAGCCCACGCCACACGATCGCCATCAGCAGGGCGGCGATCTGGTAGTCCGGCACGCCTCCTGCTGAGTAGGCGAAGATCAGCTCGCGCCACTCGGCGTCGCTGAGGCTGCCACCGTCTCGCTTGCGTTCGATCAGTCTTGGAACAACCATTCATCGCTCCCCGCGAGCGTCTATCCCAGATTCAGGAGTCCGCCATGCGTGTTACAATCCTGTTCGTCGCGGCCAGTCTGATGGCCGCTATCCCGCTCGCTGCGCAGGGCTCCCCGGATCACGTGGCAATGGGGGTGGCCGCCCGGGAGGCGCGCGATCCCGGGACCGCGCTCAAGCACTTCCAGGCCGCGCTGGCGCAGGACTCCATGAGCTACCGGGCCAACTGGGAAGGCGCGCAGGCCCTGATCGACCTGGGAAAGGCCACGCCGGATAACGTGAAATCAGCGCCGCGCGACTCGATGTATGCCCTGGCCGAAGTCTATGCCCGGCGCGCCGTCACCGCGAATCCCCAGGGCGCCGACGGCCACTTCGCGCTGGCCAACGCCGTGGGGCGCGCGTCGCTGACCAAGGGCAAGAAGGAGCGCGTGCAGCGCGCCGCCGAGATCCGCACGGAAGCGCTGAAGGCAATCCAGCTGGACCCGCGTCAGGACGGGGCCTACCACGTGCTCGGCCGCTGGAATGCCGAGATCATGCGGCTTAACGGCGTGACCAAGTTCTTCGCCAAGAACTTCCTCGGCGGCGACGTCTTCAACCAGGCGTCGTGGGAAGGGGCGGTGAGCAATATGGAGAAGGCGGTGGAGCTGAATCCGCGGCGCATCTACCACCGGCTCGACCTGGCCGAAGTGTACGTGGACCGCGGCCGCTACTCCGACGCCCGCACGCAGCTGCAGCGGATCGACGCGCTTCCACTGGGCGATCCGATGGACGCGACGTACAAGATCGAGGCCGCGGAGATGCTGAAGAAGATCGGGAATCGCAAGAACGCGTCCTGATCGCCTGCAGTCACCGGAGATCGGCCAGCCGGTCGCGCATGCGGCCGGAGCCGCGCTCCAGCTGCTTCCGGAGTCGCTTGCGGCGCTTCAGCAGGTCGCGGCGGGCGCGCCCGGTGGCGTCGTCCAGCTGTTCCATCGCCTCGTCGCGGGCGGAGCGCAGTTTCCGGCCGAGCCGGCGACGTGTGCGCTGGCCCTTGTCGGGGGCGAGCAGCAACGCGATCGTCGCGCCGAGCAGCGCGCCAACCACTATGCCGGTGAGCAGTCCGCCGGCGCCGGAGGCCGAGCCTGACTTCCCGCCGCGTGTCGTATCGTCCGTCGTCGTTTCGATCTGTTCGTCCTCGATCATCGGGCCTCCTGGGCCGGTAAGGGGCGCAGTTGCCCCTGCCCCAACCTACTCCAGGCGTCGCCACCGTCAAAGCACGCCGGCTCGCCAGCTGTAGACCTTCTCGACACGTCACGGTTTACGACACCGGAAGCTGTTACCCTGCAAACGCTTCCGTCCCTGCCCACCGGCCTTATCTTCCGGCATCCCTGTCCATCCGGATGCCTAGATGACGACCGCACTGCCGACCCCGCAGGACGAGCTCGACCGCCTTCAGACCCGGCTTCGGTCGCTGGAGCAGGAGCGCCGGCACCTGCTGGCCGTGATCGAGATTCTTCAGGAGATCGGCGGGTCGCTCCACTTCGTGGATATCGTGCAGGCGGTTGCACGGAAGCTCGGTGAGGCATTTGGCCTCGACCGGAGCTCGATCTTCCTCACCGAGCGTGGCGGGCAGACCGTTCGACTGGTGGCAAGTTTCGAAGATCCGAGTATTCGGAACTACGTGGTGGATCTCGAGCGATATCCTGAACTGCGCCGGGCATTGCAGACTGGCGAGACCGTACACATCAGCGACGTCACCACGGACCCGACGCTGCGCCAGATGCGAGGCTCCCTCCAGGCCCGCCGGGTCGGCTCCATCACCGTCGTGCCGATTTCGTGGCGCGGAATCGCGATCGGCGCCATCCTGCTCCGGACGTTTCGTGACGGACCCGCGTTCGCCGATGCCGACGTGCGATTTTGCGAGATGGTCGCCGGGCTGACGGCGCGAGCGCTGCGGAACGCGCACCGCTTCGAGCGGCTGCAGGAGCGACGAGGCGAGGACAGCGGCATCCGAAGCCGCGAACGCGAGCGAGTGGCGCTCGTCGGTTTCCTGCGCCGGCTGCTGGACGCGTTCGCCGAAAAGGACGGACCCTGGGGTGAGGGCGCGCTGGCCCGCGCGAGTGCGGAAGAGATTGAGCGCCTGGTCGGCGTGACGATGACCGTGCTGGCACAGGAAGCAACCGGACGGTGAGCCGGCCCCGCGGCTCGTCGGTCGCTCGCTCGGCCGAGCTGCGCCGCGCGATCGACGACGCGAACCGCGCGTATTACGTGGATGACGCCCCGACGATCAGCGACGCCGAGTATGACCGGCTCTTCCGGGAGCTGCGCGAGCTCGAGACCGCTCACCCTGAACTGATCACGCCGGACAGCCCGACGCGCCGGGTGGGCGCCGAGCCGGCGTCGGCGCTGGCCAAGTTCAGCCACCAGCGGCCCATGCTCTCGCTCGCCAATGCGTTCGATGCCGATGAGCTCGGGGCGTGGGAAGAGCGCAACGCCAGAATGGCGCCGGAAGTTCGTACCGGAGGTTACGTCCTCGAGGTCAAGATCGACGGGGCGGCGGTCAATCTGACCTACGTGGACGGCCGGCTGTCGGTTGGGGCCACGAGGGGTAACGGCATGATCGGCGAGGACGTCACCGCAAACCTCCGCACGATCGACGACGTGCCCCTCACGCTGGCAGGCACGGGATGGCCGCGCGTGATGGAGGTGCGCGGAGAAGTGTACCTGCCGTACGACAACTTTCGCCGGCTGAACGAGCGGCGCGCTGCCGGCGACGAGGCTCCGCTGGCGAACCCGCGTAACGCGGCGGCCGGGAGCCTTCGCCAGCTCGATCCCGCCATCACCCGACGGCGGCGGCTGAGGATGTACGCGTTCTCCGTGGAGCCCGTCGAGGGCGAGCTCGACGCGGCTCGGCACTCGGAGGTACTCGAGCGTCTGGCCCAGTGGGGATTCCAGGTGGAACCGCGGCATCGCGTCGTTCCCGATCTCGCGACGGTGCAGGCCCTGGTGCCGGAGCTCGAGGCGCTGCTGCCCACCCTTCCCTTCCAGGCCGATGGGATCGTGGTCAAGGTGGATCCGCTGGCGCTGCACGTGGAGCTCGGCATCGTGGGCGGGCGCGAGCCGCGCTGGGCGATCGCCCGGAAGTTCGCGCCCGACGTCGCCGTCACGCGGCTGAACACAATCCGGGTGAACGTGGGCCGAACCGGCACCCTCAATCCATACGCGGAGCTGGAGCCTGTGGAGCTGGATGGCGTGACCGTATCATCGGCGACGCTGCACAACGAGCAGCTCATCGCCGAGAAGGATCTGCGAGAGGGCGACTGGGTGGAGGTGATCCGCGCCGGGCAGGTGATCCCGCAGATCGTCGGGCCGCTCAAGGACCGCCGTACCGGCGCGGAGCCGGTCTTCGTGATGCCCGATCATTGCCCCAGCTGCGGAACCGAGGTCGAGCGGCCCGCCGGCGAGGCAATGCGCTACTGTCCCAACGTCTCCTGTGCGAGCCGCGTCCTCGAAGGCGTGGTCCACTTCGCCTCGCGCGGCGCGATGGACATCCGCGGCCTGGGCTACGAGCGCGTTCGCCAGTTGCTCGACAGCGGCCTGATCCGTGATGTGGCCGACATCTACGGCATCACGAGTCCCCAGTTGACCGCGCTCGACCGCTTTGCCGATCAGTCCGCCGATCAGCTGGTCCGGGCCATTGACGTGTCAAAAGCGCAGCCGCTCTCGCTCCTGCTCTTCGGGCTGGGGATCCGCCATGTCGGCAAGACCGTCGCCCAGACGCTGGCCCGGCGGTTCGGAACGATGCGTGCGCTGATGGAGGCGCCCGCCGCACTCGTGCACGACGTGCCGGGCATCGGGCCCGCGATCGCGGAGGCGGTGGTCGCGTTCTTCCGGGAAGGGCGCAACGTGGAGCTGATCGGCAGGCTGGAGCGCGCCGGGCTCAATCTTGCCGAGCCCAACGCGGCGCGATCGGACGGGACGCTGGCCGGCAAGACCTACGTCCTCACCGGCACCCTGCGGACGCTCGCCCGCGCCCGCGCGACCGAACTCATCGAGCAGGCGGGTGGCCGGGTCGCCAGCAGCGTCAGCAAGCAGACCTCGGCCGTCGTCGCCGGCAACGATGCCGGCAGCAAGCTGGAGAAAGCGCGTACGCTTGGCGTCGAAGTCATCGATGAGGCCGAGCTCTTGCGTCGAGTCGGCGCCGACGCCTAGGTTGCTTCACCCTCTTCCCCCAAGGCACATGACGACACCCGCAGCCCTGGCCTCCCATCACTGCATCGGCATCGGCCGCCGCGCGCTGCAGCAGCTGCGGAGCAGCCTGGAACGCGACACCGGCGCACAGGCCGCCGCCTATTTGCAGGAGGCCGGATTCGCTGGAGGCGAGGAGTTGTTCTACGCCTACGCCGCCTGGCTGGCAGAGACCTACGGGGTGACCCGGCCCGGTGAGCTCGACACGCAGTTTCTGGGTGATGTGCTGTCCCGGTTCTTCGCCGAGTACGGCTGGGGCGCGCTGAGCGCGCGCCCGCTCGGCGGGTCGGTGCTGGCACTCGACTCGATCGAGTGGGCCGAGGCGTCGGAGAGCGGGTCCGACTATCCGTCGTGCCACCTGTCGTGCGGGTTGCTGGCCGATTTCCTCGGACGGATGTCCGACGGGCTGGTGGCGGTCATGGAAGTGGAGTGCCGCTCCCGTGGCGACGCGCGCTGCCGCTTCCTGGCGGGCGCCCCCGAGACCCTTGCGCTGGTCTACGAACGGATGGCCCAGGGCATGGCCTACGGCGAGGCGCTCGGCCTCGAATCAGTTCCGGATCAGCCGCACGTCGCCTGAACCGGTTTCGATAGAGATCCGCCCCCGCCCGTCTCCAATCCGTCCCACCAGCCGATCCTCCTCCCGCCGAGCGATCGCCACGTCGAAGTCGGATCTGATCCCGCCACTCGACGTCTCGATATCCACGGCCGCGCTCAGCGAGGCCGGCGCCCGGATCGTTACATCTCCCGAGCCCGTCTCGCCGCGAAATGTCCGGAGTGTACCGTCCACGTCGAGCTCGATATTGCCGCTGCCCGTTTCGATCCTGGCGTCCGCGCTCGACACCGCGGTCAGGTGAACGTCACCCGATCCGGTTTCCACGCTCAGCGTGGCGGCGCCCAGGCGCGTGGCCGTCACATTGCCTGAGCCGGTCTCGATCGTGACCTCGTTGCCTCGGAGACCAGACAGGGTCACGTCACCCGAACCGGTGTCGACGTGGATATCACCCTGGCCGTCCGTGACACCGACGTTGCCGGAACCCACGTCGACGGAGATCCATCCGCGCGTACCGCTCGCCTCAACATCGGCGCTGGATGCATCCACGGTGAGCCGCCCGTCCACATTGCTCACGGTCACGCGACCGACCGCCAGATTCACCGATGCGGCGTGCCCCGCCGGCACCAGGACCCTGAGGTCGGCCGCCGCGTCCAGTCCGGATCCGTCGCCGGATACCGTCACTTCCCTGCCGCCCCGACCCTCGAACGTGCCGTCGTCCCGCACGCGGAGCTGGGTTTGCGAACGCCTGCCGAACGCCGCGTAGACGATGCGATCGCCCGGATAGATCACTCGCAGCGAGGCGCGCCCGTTGAGGGGACCGGTTTCGATCGAAAGCTTCGCACCGTCCGCGCCGCGGCGCGTGAGCTCGACGACCACGTCGGATCCGCTGCCCGGTTCCACCCGCATCTGACCAACCAGGTTGTACACCGCGGGGTCATTGCCGGTGAGGGTGTACCGGCTGGATTGTGCGTCCAGCGAAATGATGGGGCGGAGGACGACTACGGCGAGGACGGCGGCGGCGAGAGACCAGCGATAGCGTGGCGGCACGATTGCTCCGAGAGGTCGGGGTCGAAGCATTGGATGGAGCCGGCGGCCGGAAGGTTGCAGGCGCGGGCCGGCCTATCCGAGACGGGCAGCGTAATCCGGGCGCACGACCAGTTCGCCGGCCTGAATGACTTCGCGATCCCAGGGCAGGATGATGAAGCTCTCAGTGGCGAAGGCGTGGTAGTCGGGCGTGAAGTCCCCCGTCTTGAACGACACCGCCGTCCGGACCTCGGCGGGCGCGAGCGCGCGGACCTCGCTGAGCGCGAGCCTGAGCGTGCTGCCCGTATCGCAGGTCTCGTCGACGATGAGGACCCGTCGACCGCGGACCGTGGCGGGCGGCCCGGATACCAGGACCGGGTCTTCATCGGCCTCCCGGCGCGTCACCACCATCGAGGCGAACTCACACTGGAGTATGGACGCGACGACGACGCCCGGGATCACCCCGGCCTTGGCGACGCCGAGCACGACTTCCGGCTCGTACTCATGGGCCACACGGAGAGCCAGGGCACGGCACAGCTCGCCGAAGAACGGCCAGTCCACCTCCATCACACCCCGCGGTCCGCCGGTCGCGCTGCGTCGCATTCGTCGCCTTCCTCAGGTGCGGCCCCGGGGGCCGACGTCGGAACCTACGCATGGCCTCCACCCCCGGCAACCGACCACCCGAGTGATGCGGCTGCGTTGCGGCCCGCCGAGGCGCGGACTATGTTATGACGACCGACCTATCTCACGTAATCCGTTGACCTTCCGCGCGGGGAACCCTCCGTCCTCATGAGCATCTGGCGACGCCTGCTCGGCCAAGCACCGACCGAAAGCCTTCAGCCCAAGCGCCTCGACTACCTCAACGAGGGGCTCGCGCTCGAGCGTCAGGGCGACTACGAGGCCGCCCTGACCTCGTACCGGCTCGCGTTTCGCGACAATCCAACCGACTCGCGCATTCTGCTCAACATGGCGATCGCCTTCACCAAGACCGGCCAGCCGGACGAGGCGATCCGGCACTACAAACGCGCCCTCGAGCTCGACAACTCGCTCGGGGGCGCGCACTACGGTGTGGCGTTTTTGCTGCTGAAGCGGGGTGACACCCTGCAGGCGGCGGAGCATTTGCGGGCCTTCCTGTCCCGGCCGCCCAAGGGGGCGGATGCCGACCGGTGGGTGCGCCATGCCGAAACCGCGCTGCAGGAGATCGCCACCGCCCCGGCACCGGAGACCTCGTGAGGCTCGTGCTGCCGCTGCTCGCAGCGGCCACCTGCGCGTGCAGCAGCCTGACGGACTCGGGTGACGGCGTCGTTGCGCTCGACGTCAAGCTGCCGAGCCGGCTCCAGGTCGAGGTCGGTGACACCGTCGTGCTGTCGGCCGTCGCCCTCGACCGAAGCGGCGCCCCGGTTGCCGCCGGCATCAGTTGGCTCACGCCCGACACCACGATCGGGGTGGTCGCTGGAACTGGCCAGATCACCGGACGCATCGCCGGAACCACCGGACGGGTCCAGGCGGCCGAGGGCACGCTGGTCTCCGACTTCCTGACGTTCACGGTGCTCGGCCGCGCCGATTCGCTCGCGCTCCCCTCGGGAGCGGCCGTCACCGTAGCTCCTGGAGCCACTTCCTCACCGGCGCTGGCGGTCCGGCTCATCGGGCCCGCCCCCGACTCGTTAGCGGGCCACCGCATCATCTTCAGCATCTCCGCGCCCGCATTTGCCGACCCGGCCGCCCGAACGATCCAGTTCCCCAACGGCGCACTGGCTGACACGGTGCTGACAGCGGCCGACGGGACGCCGGTCACACCGGTCACGCTCGATCGCGTCGCCGGCGTCAGCGCCCCGGCATCCGCATCGGTGGAGGTCCGCGCGCTGCATCCGAGCGGAACGCCCATCGCCGGATCCGGTCAGACCTTTGCGGTGACGTTTCAATGAAGCATCCGGCCGCGCCCGCGACACTCAACGAGCTCTTCTTCGGCGCGATGGACACATTCGCGGCCCGGCCGGCGGCGCTGCGGACGAAGCTCGGCGGCACCTGGACCGATATCAGCTACCACGACCTGCTCGAGCGGGTGCAGGCGACGGCGGCGGGACTCCGCGAGCTCGGCATCAGCGCCGGAGACCGGGTCGCCATTCTGAGCGAGAACCGCCCCGAATGGGCCATCGCCGATTACGCGTGCCTCGCGATCCGCGCCGCCGACGTGCCGATCTACCCGACGCTCCCGCCGAAACAGATCGAGTACATCCTCCGCGACTCCGGCAGCGCGGCCGTCTTCATCTCAGCGCGTAACCAGCTCGACAAGGTGATGGAGATCCGGGCGCGGCTGCCGGAGCTCCGCACCGTCATCCTGTTCGAGCAGGCGGAACCACGCGACGGCGTGCTCACGCTCGACGACCTGCAGCAGCTCGGCCGCGCCGCCCTGGACCGCTATCCGGGCTGGCGCGCCGAGGCCCTTCAGGTGCAGCCCGACGATCTCGCCACACTGGTCTACACCTCCGGCACGACCGGTGATCCGAAGGGCGTGATGCTCACGCACGGGAACATCGCCTCGAACGTCACGGCGGGGCTCAAGGTGCTGGACCTCGGCGATCAGGACGAGTGCCTGTCGTTCCTTCCGCTGTCCCACATCTTCGAACGCATGGCGGGACACTACGCGATGTTCGCCGCCGGATCGATCATCAACTACGCGGTCAGCATCGACACCGTCACCGCGGATATCGTGGATCGCCGGCCTACCGTGGTGCTCAGTGTCCCGCGGCTGTACGAGAAGATCTACGCCCGAGTGCTCGACGGCGCGCTTTCCGGATCTGGGCTCAAGAAGCGGATTTTTTTCTGGGCCAAGCGGACCGGCGAACGCTGGGCGGAATACCGGCTGGCCAAGCGCCCCGTGCCTCGCGGACTCGCCGCGCGATACCGGCTGGCTCACAAGCTGGTGTTCTCAAAGCTGCATGCGCGCATGGGCGGCCGGCTCCGGTTCTTCTGCTCCGGCGGAGCCCCGCTCGCGGCGGACATCGCCAAGTTCTTCTATGCGGCGGGGCTGCCGATCCTCGAGGGATACGGGCTCACCGAGACGTCACCGGTCATCACGGTGAATACGATCGATGCCCTCAAGTTCGGGACGGTGGGCCGGACCCTACCGGGCGTCGAAGTGCGCATCGCGCCCGACGGGGAGATTCTGACGCGCGGCCCGCACGTGATGAAGGGATATTACCGGAAGCCGGAAGCGACGGCTGAGGCGATCGATCCGGACGGGTGGTTTCACACCGGAGACATCGGGGTGATCGATTCGGACGGCTTCCTGAAGATCACCGACCGGAAAAAGGATATCATCGTGACGGCGGGCGGGAAGAACATCGCGCCGCAGCCGATCGAGAATCTCGTGAAGAGCAACAAGTTCGTGTCCAACGCGGTGATGCTCGGAGACAAGCGCAAGTTCCCGATCATGCTCATCGTGCCCAATTTCGACAACCTCAGGACCTGGGCCGGCCAGCAGGGGCTGGCCTACGTCGACAATGCGTCGTTGCTGGCGGGGCCCGAGGTCCGGCTGAAGATGGAGCGGGAAGTCCAGGATACGCTGCGGGAGCTGGCGCACTTCGAGATGCCGAAAAAGCTGCTGCTGATCCCCCAGGACTTCACGATCGAGAGCGGAGAGCTCACCCCGAAGCTGTCGGTGCGCCGCCGCGTGGTCGAGCACAACAATCTGGCCCGGATCGACCAGCTGTATGCCGAAACCGACACGGCGGGATATGCGATCTCAGACCTGACGTGAGGGCTGCATCCGGTTCCGAACCTTGGAGCCGACCCACCAGCCACCCGCGCTGGCGATGATCTCGAGGTCGGGAAGCGACGGTGGCCGGCCGCGCCCCACCACCCGCAGGCCTGCGAGCGTGACCCGCAACGCCTCGCGCGCCCACCCGGCGTCCCCCGCGTAGCCACTTCCAAGCACTACACCGCGCATCGAGCTGGACTTGAGCGCGAGACGGCCGCCCCGCAAGACACTCAACTGGCCGGCATCGCGCACACCGGGCGGCGGGTTCACGGTGACCAGCGCGACGCCGGGCAGCGCCTCTCGCACACCGTCGCTCGAGCGTCCCACCTCTCCCACGAGGACCAGGTACCCGCCGGGTCCGCCCAGGCCGGCCAGCGCCGCCACTCCGGCGCCATCGAGCACGTCCGATTCGCCTGGGGCGATCTCGGTCAGCTCGGGCGACGTCCCGCCGCAGTCGAACTCACCGTCGCTTATCCGGAAGGAGCTGCCACACACGGGGCAGCCGAGTTGCCCTTCCCGCACTGATCGTTCCTCGACCCGGTCCGGAAGCAGGACCAGGATCCCTTCCGGATGCTCGGCCGGACAGCGCAGGTGATCGGCCAGCTCGATGAACATCAGCGCTGCTTCAGCGGAAGACCACCCACGTCACCTTGCCGGCCTCGACGCGAATGCGGCGATACACCTTCCGCTTTCCGATCTGCGTGCCGATCACGTACGTCCCGGCCGGTACGTCGCTCACGGCGAAGTGCTCGCCGTACAGCGGGTGCGAGTGGGCCCGGTCGCCATACGTCTCGGCATACGAAAATGGCGTTTCCGCCGGCAGCGGCTTCCGGAGCCCGTAGATCCGGGCCTGGAGGACGGCCTTGCCGGCCGAGTCGAATACCTGTCCGGCGACGATTCCCGTCTCGGGCAACGGCTCGATCCAGAGCTCCGGATTGGTGGTATAGCCCGGGAACTTGTTCAGCGAGTCCACGATCGCGCCGATCGAATCGGTCGGCGAGGCGTGGATCTCCAGGTGGAGATGGTCGTTCGTGGCGCGCCCGGTGTTCCCGACGTGGCTGATCAGCTGCCCCGCGGTGACGCGGTCGCCAACCCGGGCGACCAGCGACGAATTGTGGTAGTAGACCGAATAGATCCGCAGACTCTTCCCCGACGCGGTGATCGTCGTATCGTGCCG
>JBBQFH010000017.1:0-63485 GCA_038321865.1 Gemmatimonadales bacterium | reverse complement strand
CGACCTCGACGACGCCTTCGACCGGATGATGGCCAAGATCGACGCACGCGACGCCGACCGCTGGACCCGGATCACTCCCAGTCCTTAGGCTCGCTTTCCAGCTCGGCCAGGAGCAGCTGATAACTGGTGAGCCGGTCGCCGGCGATGGTCCCGGCCGCAACCGCTTCGCGAATCGCGCAATGCGGCTCCGAGACGTGGCGGCAGTCGGCGTACTTGCATTCACCGAGCAGCGGGCGCATCTCGGGAAAGCAGGAGGCAAGCTCCCGCGGCTCGATGCCCCAGAGTCCAACCTCGCTGAATCCGGGCGTGTCCACCAGGTAGCCGCCGTCCTGCAGCGGAATCATGACCGCGCCCACCGTGGTGTTCTTGCCCCGGCGCACCTTCTGGCTGATCTCCCCGACACGAAGCTTCAGTCCCGGCTGGATGGCGTTCAGCAGGCTCGACTTCCCCGCGCCCGACGGCCCGGTGACGACCGACGTCCGCCCGATCAGGGCGTCCCGCAGCTCGGCGATTCCCTGCCCGCTCCGCGCGCTGGTCTCGTGCACCACGTACCCCGCGCGCCGGTACCGCCCGGCCAGCGCGGCGGCGGGATCGAGGTCGACCTTGTTGAGGATCAGCGCGGCCGGAATGCTGTTGGCTTCGGACACGACGAGCAGGCGGTCGATCAGCTGCGGGATCGGCGCGGGGTCGATCGTCGCGGTCACCACGAAGACCTCGTCGATGTTGGCCGCGACGGGCCGGGTGCCCCGCCCCTCGGGCACGCGCCGCTCGAGCAGCGTCCGCCGGGCGCCGACGCCGGTGATCCCGAAGAGCGCGCCGCCGGTCTCGGGCTCGACGTCCACGATGTCCCCCACCACCACCTTCGACGTGTCGCGCTTGACCTTGCCGCGGAGAATCGCGCGCAGCTCGCCCGACTCGGTGCGCACGCGATACACCGCACCGTCCCGCTCGATCACCGTGCCGCGCTGCGCGCTCACCAGTCACCCGGCGGCGCGGCGGCAATGGCCTCGTCGAGGGCGGCCTTCACGTCGTAGAGCGACAGCACGCGCACCCGCGCTTCCGCGTCCTCCAGGGAGCGGCCCCACGCCAGCGGGGGCGTCTCGAGGTGCCCGACGGGACGGTCGCCGGACGGCGCCCAGCGCACGAAGAGGAGCGCGGCGCCATACATGCCCCGGCCGTCCGGCTCCTCATCCACGTAGAGCGCGACCGAGTATGGGTGCCCGTCGCTGCCGGTGAACGCCGCGGCGCGCTCGTGCTTCTCCATGTACCCGCCCAGCGTGAACTCGCTCACCGACCCGACACCGTCTCCCGGACCATGTTCCCCATCATGAACGCGATGTTGGCGGGCCGCTCGGCCAGCCGGCGCATGAGGTAGGGATACCACTGGGTGCCGAACGGGATGTAGACCCGCACGTTGTACCCCGCCTTCCGCAGCTGCTCCTGGAGATCCCGGCGGACGCCGTAGAGCATCTGGAACTCGAAGCGCGCGGGCGCGATGTCGTGGGTCTGGGCAAAGCGGCGGGCGTGCGCGATGATCGTCTCGTCGTGCGTGGCGATGCCCGGATAGTTTCCCTTGAGCAGCAGGCGCTCGAGGAGCACGCCGTAGTTCCGGTCCACGTCGGCCTTGTCGGGAAAGGCCACGGCCGGCGGCTCCAGGTACGCGCCCTTGCAGAGCCGCACGCGCGCCTTCCGGTCGATCAGCTCGTCGATGTCGGCCTCCGAGCGGCGGAGCGCCGACTGGATGACGACGCCGCAGTGGGCTCCGTGGGTCGGGAACAGCCGCTGATAGAAGAAGTCGAGGGTGCGCTGGGTATACGCCGAGCTCTCCATGTCGAGCCGCACGAAGCCGCCGAGCGTCCGCGCGCGCTCGAGGATCTCGAGCATGTTGCGGCCGCAGAGGTCCTCGTCGAGGTCGAAGCCCATCTGCGTAAGCTTGACCGACACGTTGACCTGGGCGCCGCTGCCGCCCAGCCGGTCGAGCATCACCAGGTACTGCTCCTTGGCCGCGATCGCCTCGGCGGCCTGCGTCACGCTCTCGCCCAGCAGGTCGAGCGACGAGGTGATGCCCTTGGCCGACAGCGCGGCGGCGGCGGCCACACCTTGCTCGATGGTCTCGCCGGCCACGAAGCGCGAGGCGAAATTGCGGGCGAGCGAGTTGGACCGGATGAAATCGAAGATGCGATTCTGTTGCGAGAGCCAGAGCAGACCTTGGCGCAGCATGCAGTCCGTGTCCCGGGTGGAGGGCCGGCAGCGCGCCGGCCCAGGCGAACCGAAGCTAGCGGTCCGCCACAGCCGCTACAAGCGCGCCCTGTGACCGCCCTCACCCCATCCGTGACCGGCGGCTGATAAGATCCCTGCCACCTCGATCAACCGGGAGCAGACGTTGGCGACGAAGCGGACGCGGCGGCGCAAGACCACGATCGACGATCTCATCACCGACCCGGCGGAATCGGCCGAGGCGGCCGGACTCCGCTACGTGATGGATACCGTACCGGGCATCTCGCGGCGGAAAGCGGGCACCGGCTTCAGCTACCGCGGTGCCGACGGCAAGCTGATCCGTGACGCGGCGACGCTGAAGCGCATCCGCGCGCTCGCCATCCCGCCGGCCTACACTGCGGTGTGGATCTGCGCCGATCCGCGCGGCCACATTCAGGCGACCGGGCGCGATGCCCGCGGACGGAAGCAGTACCGCTATCACCCGAAGTGGCGGAGCGTACGCGACGAGACCAAGTTCGGCCGCATGCTCGCCTTCAGCGAGGCGCTCCCGGCGATCCGGTCGCGCATCGATGCCGACATGGGCCGAAGCGGCCTCCCGCGCGAGAAGGTGCTGGCCACCGTGGTCCAGCTGCTCGAATCGACCCAGATCCGGGTCGGCAACGACGAGTACGCCCGCAACAACCGCTCGTTCGGGCTCACCACGCTGCGGGACCATCACGTCGAGATCTCCGGCTCCCGGCTGACCTTCGAGTTCCGCGGCAAGAGCGGCAAGACGCACGCGGTGGAGCTCACCGACCGGCGGCTGGCGCGCATCGTCGGGCAGTGCCAGGCGATTCCCGGTGAAACACTGTTCCAGTATCTCGATGAGGCGGGCGATCGCCAGACGATCGATTCGGGCGACGTCAACGACTACCTGCAGGAGATTTCGGGTCAGGAGTTCACCGCGAAGGATTTCCGCACCTGGGCCGGGACGAGGCTCGCCCTCAAGGCGCTGGCCGCACTCGACCCGGCCGACACCGGCGCCGACCGGAAGGCCGGCGTGCTCAACGCGGTCGACCAGGTGGCGCTGAGGCTGAACAACACCCGTGCCGTCTGCCGGAAGTACTACGTGCACCCGGTGGTCTTCGAGAGTTACCTGGCGGGTGAGCTGGCGAATGTGCTGACATCGAACGGCGAGTCCACGGCCGGACTGGAGCGGGAGGAGGCAGCGGTCGTCGCGCTGCTGCGCAAGGCCGCTAGCGCAGCGGAATGAGCCGGTAGCGCGCGCGCACGAGCTGGAAGCAGCCATACGCAATTAACCCGAGCGCCACCACACCCAGCGCCAGATGCGAGTGCCAGCGGGTGAGCAGTGCCCGGAGCGCGTCGTCGATGCCGCCGGCCCGGCGGGCATCCAGCGTCCGCGCCGCCTGAATCAGGAAGTTCCCGATCAGCCCGAAGACCAGGGCGCGCGCCACCATGCCGAACCGGGTGATACCCATGATCCACGGACGGGCGCTCGCGTGGACCTCGCCCAGATCGAGCCGGCGGTCCACCGTCCCATCCCACGCACGCCAGCACTGCCGAATGGCGTATGCGATCACGCCGACCCCGACCGCGCCCACGAGCCAGTGTCCGAACGGGGCGTGCAAGGCGCGTGCGGTCCACTGCTTCGCCGCGTCACGCTTGTCCTCGGGCACGCCGACCGCCAGGCGGATGGCCCCGGCCATCAGCCCGGCATGCACCACCGCACTTCCCAGATATCCGAGGCGGACGAGCCGACCACCCGTGGAGTCGCCTTTGCCCTCCGCATCGGTGAGCGCGGCGATCACGCGCCACGCGGCGTAGCCGCCGAGGCCAAGGGCGACGAGCGCGAGCCACGCGATGCCGAGCGGCTGGCTGAGGATGAGCCGGAACGCGCCCCGGGAATCAGTGGTGCGGCCGCCGGCGTGCACGGCCGCCAGCCCCGCGAGTCCACCCACCAGCAGGTACAGCACCCCTTTGGCCGCGTAGCCGAGGCGCGCCAGCGGCTCGACCCAGCGGTGCGACGTCACACGCCGAGCAGCTGCTGTCCGTCGGGACGGCCGTGCTCGGCGTCATCCTTGGTACCCCACGAGACGTGGACCGCCGGCCGCACCTGGATCCGCAGCGGCTTGAGTCCGGTCTGCTCGTCGAACACGGCGATGAGCGAATCGCGCCCGCGGAACTTGTCGGCGCTGAGCCCGCGCACGCGGCTGAGATCGAGATACACCAGCTCGTGCCCCTTCCGGGACCAGCGGAGCGTCATGGTGCCGTAGACCGGCTCGATCAGGCATTCGAGCTGGTCATTGTCCTGCAGCACCTCGAAGCTGAGCGCGTTCTCCCGCCACGGTGAGTTCGGATCCAGCAGCGCCGGCGCGACGCCGAACAGCTCGCGGAGCGCATCCTCTTCGGGAAACGTATCCATGGCATTCCTCGGCGACTGGGTTCAGGCCCTGCTGAATCCTAGCGCGGCACGGCCCTGTCCGCGCGCCGGGCCAGCCAGCGGGCGACCGGCCCCGCGGCGAGGAACAGCAGCAGCGCGGCGTCCACGGCCAGCTCGAGGCGCGCGAAGAGCCGCCCGTGATAGCGGGGATCCCAGTAGCTCACCGGGCTGTGAAAGCGGGTGGTCCAGTCAAGGGGAAAGAGCAGCAGCGGGCCATCACCGGCGTGGGTGAGGACATCGAGCAGCGCATGCAGTCCGCAGGCCGCGGCGAACCACGCGAGCCAGCGCCCCCAGCGGTGGCCCCGGCCCGCGGTGAGCGCCACCAGCAGCAGTGCCGCCAGCACCAATGGCGCGTGGAGCGTGCTCCGGGCACCGAGCCACCAGGGGTTCTGGAGGTACAGCGTACCCAGCATCCAGTCGGCGGCGCGGCGGATGGGCCAGCCGAGCATGGCGTGATAGTAGACGCCGCCCGCGGCGGTCAGAACGAAGAGCGGGATGTCGGGGGCGGCGGAGCCCCAGAGGATCGGGGCGAGGGGGACCAGGTGCCGGGGAGCCAGCCGGCGAAGCGCGGCGGCCACGATGACGTGCGACGGAGTGTTCAACCCCCGGGTGGATCGGTGCCGACTTCGCGCCTCAGCGCCGCGGCGGTGACCCGGTGATGCGACGCATGCCAGGTGCACCGCCCCGCGCGCAGCACCATCACCTGCGGCGAATGGTGCGGCACCGCCGTGCACTGGGTCAGGTACTGGGAGACCGCCCGGCTGGCCACGACATCCACGATGTACACCGGCACGTCCGCGGTGCGGGCGAACGATTCCACTTCATACCGGGCGTCGAGGCTGACGCCGCAGCGATAGCTGTGCTTGTACACGACGGCCACGGCATCCACCAGCGCCGCATCCACGTCCTCCCGCCTATTCAGCTCCTGCATGCTCACTCCGGTAAGCGAATCCGATCCACCCTGCAACATAAGCCGGCAGAGTGCCTTCCGGTTCCCGGCGTGCGGGGGATCGCGTGGCGAGCGTCTCGTGAGGGCAGCTATGTTCCGGCCCCGCCCCGCCACCCACTGTCCGGAGGAGATGTGCGCCGCATCATCGTTCTGGCCACTCTGGCCCTCAGCATCGGCGCCTGCGGCGACCGTTCCCGGCCACTGGCGCACCGCGGATTCGAGTCCGGCATGGCCGCGTCACGCTTCCGCCAGGCGGCCGAATCGATCGGGTCGCTCCGGTGCGAGCCGTTCCGGGTCGACGGCGTCGCCGCGGAGCAGTTGTGCACGGCGTCGAACGTGACCAGCGGCATCCGGGTGGTCGGTGCCATCGGCGCCGCCGACAAGGGCGTGCCCTACGTCGTCGTGCAGCAGCCCGACTCGGCGGGTGCGGGCTTCGGCGCGCTGGTACGCACCTGGGGGGCGCCGGACACGCTGGTGGAAACCGGCCGGCGCTGGCGGCGTGGCACCCGGATCGCCGATGCCGATACCGGTGCCGGCCGGCTCACGGTGTGGCTCACCGACACCGTCACGGAGGCGCGGATCGCCCGGCACACGATGGAGGCGGTGCGCGCGATGAACGACACGATGCCGGTCCGGAACGACCTCAACGCGGTGCTCGATACCATTCGGGTCACCTCGCCCCCAGGCGCGCCGATCCCCGCCTCGACGGCCGAGGTGGACACGCCGCCCACGGTGATCGGCTGCCGGCAGGCACCGGTGCCCGACAACCTGGCCGGCACCGACGGCTCGGTGACGCTGATGTACGTGGTGGATACCGCCGGCCGGCCCGAGCCCCCCAGTGTCCGCGTGCTGGAGGCGTCCCGGCGTGGATTCATGGTTCCGGCGGTGGCGACGATCGGTACCTGCACCTTCCGCCCCGGCCGCCAGGGCGGAAAGCCGCTCCGGGTGCTGGTGCAGCAGAAGATCGGGTTCCATCCGAAATGAGCCGACGTGACCTGCGTCGCTGCGGCGGTCCGCCGCGGCAGACTATGGTGGGGGGAAATCGTGCGGGACAGGGGTCAACCGTGATGCGGGAGGAAGCGTGAGCCTCAAGAGCAAGATCGCCAAGGTGGCCGCCGTGGGTGCTATCGCCGGCGCCGCCGTCATGCTGAACAAGAACGCGCGCAAGAAGACCCGGGCCGCCGCGAAGGACCTGGCCAAGGGGGCCGGCAAGAGCGCGAAGCGGGTCGGGAAAAAGGTCGAGAAGGAAACGTCGGCGCTGGCGAAGCAGGCCCGGAAGCGCGGCGTGAAGCTGGGCGACGCCGCCGGCAAGGCGGCCCGCAGCGGCTCCCGTGATGCCGCGGATGCCACCATCCGGATCGTCCGCGAAGTGGCGCGGAGCAAGAAGAACAAGTCGGCGGTGCGAGCCGTGGCGGGTGCGGCGGCCGGGATGGCACTCCGGGCGGCAGGACGGGCGGCACTCAATGCCGTCGCCGACGCCTCCGAACGCCGCGCCGAAGACCGGAAGCGGACCCCGCGGCCGGCCCGGCGGGCCGCCACGGTCGAGCCCGATCGCGGCGTCGGCCCCGACGGGTCGCCGGAGCCGATCGGGATCTAGTCGCGCACCAGTGGCGGCGGGGCGGATCGCACGCCCCCCGCCCGCGCGAGCCCCGCGTGATACGCCTGCTTGAGCAGCTGCTGGAAGTGATACACCCCCGCCTCGTACTTCACCGAAAACCGTCCGCGATCGTACGCCCGCGACGCCAGCCCCTGCTGCACCCGCGCACAAATCTCGGCATCCTCGGCCTGCACGCCGTCGCTGTACGCCAGATCGGCGGCGATGCGCGCCCGGGCCGCCGGAGACTCGACGTCGTCGTAGAAGTAGCGGAACACGACCTCGCACCGATCGTGACCGAGCGGGCGCACGAGGTTGGTCTGCAGCCGGCCCGGCAGGATGTTCAGCATGAAGTTGGGGAACAGACAGTAGTAGAAGGCGTCGCCGCCGCCGTCCCGGCTGTAGAGGGTGTTGTCCCCGGTCAGCGGGGAGTACTGCAGCGAGTACCGGTCGAACACCTCGGTGGCGTAGTTCTGGTAGTCGTAGAGCTTCACCAGCTCCGGATGGACGTACGGAACGTGATACCCCTCGAGGAAGTTGTCGACGTAGACCTTCCAGTTGGCGGCCACCTCGTAGCGCACCTCGCGGGCAAAGGTGAGCGCGTCCAGCCGCATCGGGGCGATCCGCTCCGCGATCCCCGCCACGCACCGATCCAGCGGCTCGGCCGACGGATCGAGATTCACGAAGACCAGCCCCTGCCAGCTTTCCACCCGGAGCGGTACCAGGCTGAAATCCGCCCGGTCGAAGAGCTCGGTGCGGTCCATCGCCGGGACGCCGCGCAGCGTCCCGTCGAGCAGGTAGGTCCAGCCGTGATACTTGCACTGGAGCGCCCTGGCGCAGCCGTCCTCCAGGGCGAGCGGGCCGCCGCGATGGCGACAGACGTTGAAGAACGCGCGCAGCGCGCCGTCCCGGCCGCGGACGACGATCACCGGATCATCCGCCACCGTCGCCACGAGGTACTGGCCCTCGCGCGCGACCTGCGCCGCGTGTCCCACCGCCTGCCAGCTTCGCGCGAGCACCAGCTCGCTGTCGATCGCGTGAAAGGCGGGATCGGTGTACCACGCCGACGGAATCGTGTCGGCCCGTGCCAGTGGCGCACTCTCGAGATCGGCGGGCGACAGCAGCCCCAGATCGGGTACCGGGCGCATCAGGGCGTCTCCTCGGCGGGGGCCCACACGGTGAGGTGCTCGAACCGCGCGACGAGACGGAGACCGAGCACGGCGGCCAGAAACTCCGGCGGATCCATCCGGCGGTAGCCTTCGTCGAATCCGATCACCACGCCGCGGCTCTCCTCGAGCGTCCCGCCGAAATCGGTCAGCGTGCCGGCGTCCGCCGTGTCCGGCAGCTCGCGCGACGGCCGGCCCGTGAGAAAGTAGACCAGCATCGGGTTGTTGGAAAACAGGCTGTGGCGGGCTCCGGTCTCGCGGAGCCAGCGCTGCTCCGGCGACGGCTGCCATTCACGGCTGGAATAGCCCCAGCCATCATCCTGCAGACCCTGAAGCTGATCGAGGTTTACCAGCGCACCGCCCGCCGCCCACGCCGCGAGGACCGTGGCAGCGGCAGTCCGCATCGTCCCGCTCCACGCGGGCCACCGGATCCGGACGCAGGCCGACAAGACGATCGTCGCGAGCAGGAAGAGGGGCGACAGCAGCCGCTCGTCGAACGGGATGCCGCCGCCGACGAACGCGCGGGAAAAGAGCAGCACGCCGCCGTAGCAGACCGCCAGCAGTGCGGACGCGTTGTACAGCTGCCGCCGGCCGGTCGCCCGGCCGTCGCTCGGCATCCGGCGCCACGCGCGCCGGATCAGCCAGACCGCCGCGGCGGCGATGACCAGCGCCAGCGCCGTGCGCGACGGCCCGGCGCCGACCGACGGCGTGAGCCACTCGACGATGCTGTGGAATCCCTCGCGGAGCGTCGCCGGCACGCCGTGCTGGAGGTGTGTTACCGCCGGCGCCGAGGCGCCCTGCGCGTGGAGCCGGACGGCCCACCAGGTGCGGGCCGCCACGATGGGGAGTGCCGCTTCGAGCCCGCGCTCGAGCCGGCTCCGCCAGCCTCCCGATCGCCCCACCGCCCAGAGCACCGCGGCCACCCCGATCGACACGCCGCTGTACCGCACCAGCTCGGCCGCCGCCGCCGCCGCCCCGGCGAGCCAGGGCCGGTCCGGCCGGCGCACCATCGCGGCGAGCGCCAGCACCAGGCAGGCGAGGAACAGCGGCTCGCTCAACACCCGGATGTAGTTGTCGAACATGGCGGGGGTGGCAGCGAGCAGCAGCAGCGCGAGCAGTCCCGCCGGCGGGCCGGCCGTCATGTCGAGCAGCAGCACCAGCACCATCGCGAGCAGCGCAGCGGACGCGGCCTCCACCAGCCGCGCGGCCTGCACCGGTGAGGCGCCCGCCCGGATCACGACGGCGATCGCCACCGGAAACCCCGCCGGGAACTGCGCCAGCGCCGCCGTGCTGTCCGCCTCCCACCAGTCGGCATCGGGAATCCGGAGCCGGCCGGCGCGCGCGAGCGATTCCCCGGCACCGGCGTATGACATCGCGTCGGGATCGAGTCCCGGCGCCGGCGGCGCGGTCACATAGAGCACCGCGGCAAAGGCGAGCGCGCCGAGGCCGAGCGCGGCGGCGAAGCGGGCGCGGGTCACGCCGGCGGGAGGGCGCGCGCGGTGTGCGCCAGCCCGTCGAGCAGGGCGGCCGCGTGCGCCGTGGTGGTGCGCGGATTCATGATGGTGACGCGAAGCACTCTCCGGCCGCCCAGCACCGTCGTCGTGATCCACCCCGCCCCCGACTCGTTGTACGCCTCGCGGAGCCGGCGGTTGAGCGAGTCCAGTGCATCGTCGTCGAGGCCAGGCCGCACGTAGCGGAAGCAGAGGATGTTCGACTCCGGTTCGTGCAGCGCGACGAAATCGGCGCGCGCGCCGATGGCGGACCAGAGCGAGCGCGCCACGTCGCACAGATGATCGTGCAGCGCGGCGATGCCCCTCGTCCCGTAGCGCTGCAGCGCGACCCAGACCTTGAGCACGTCGACCGGGCGGGAGCACTGGAAGCTGCGCACGCCCTGGTCCCAGACATGGCCGCCGTCGCCGTGGAAGAGATAGGGCGCCCGCTGGGCAAAGGCGCGCTCGAGATCCGATTCCTCGCGCACCAGCAGCATGCCGGTGCCGAGCGGCATCAGCATCATCTTGTGCGGATCCCACGCGATCGAGCGCGCGCGGCCGATGCCACGGAGCCGGTGGCGGTCGCGATCGGAGAACAGCGCCGACGCGCCGTGCGCGCCGTCCACGTGCAGCCACAGGTCACGCTCGTCGCAGAGCGCGCCAATCGTCTCGAGGTCGTCGAAGGAGCCGGTGGCGGTGGACCCCGCAGTGGCCACCACGGCCATCACCGGCGTGCCGGCGCGGGAAAGGCCGTCGAGCCGGGCGCGGAGCGCGCCGGTGTCCATCCGGTTGTCGCGCGACGGAATCGCGATCGCCCGACTGACGCCGAGGCCCAGCTCGCCGACCGCGCGCGTGACCGCGTAGTGGGCGTGCTCACCGCAGACGACGACCGGGGGCGTCGCGCCCACCCCGTCGCGCCAGGCGTCGGGCAGCGCCCGGGCCCGCGCGGCGAGGAGCGCGGTGAAGGTCGCCTCGGTGCCACCCGAGGTGAACGTCCCGCCCGAGCCGGCGCCGAGTCCCGCGAGCTGGCACATCCAGCGGACGACGCGCGCCTCGAGCAGCGTGCCCGCCGGCGACATCTCGCGCACGGCGGCGGAGTTGTTGATCGCCGCCTTGAGCGCCTCGGCCCAGACGGCCGCCGCGAGGGGCGCCGAGACCTGGTGACCCATGTACATCGGATGGGACAGGCGGTTGACGTCGGGCAGGATGTCGCGG
Organism: Gemmatimonadales bacterium; assembly: GCA_038321865.1. Taxonomy (GTDB): domain Bacteria; phylum Gemmatimonadota; class Gemmatimonadetes; order Gemmatimonadales; family GWC2-71-9; genus JAICUF01. Next base: position 52,414 of record JBBQFH010000017.1, on the reverse strand, counting down.
GCGACGCGGGCGAGCACGTCGTCGAGCGGCCGCCCGTCGGCCGGCAGCGGCTCGTCGAACCTTTCCGCCAGCACCTCGGGTGTGAGCCGGCTCGAGACCGGGCCATCCTCCCCCCGGGTGCGCTCGAGATAATCCGCGATCAGCCGGACGAACGCCGTCCCCGCATCCGCGCCGGTGTCGACCTCCAGTTCGGCCAGGATCCGGCCGAAGTCGGCGGGACGGGACTCAGCCGGGATAGAATTTCCGCCCGTCGGCGGCCATCGCCACCAGCGACGGCGCCGGCGTGAACCGCTCGCCGTAGGCGGACGCGAGCTCCTGCAGCACCTCCACCACGCGCCGGGGCCCGAGATCGTCCAGCATGCGGAGCGGGCCGCCGCGGAACGGCGGGAAGCCGATGCCGAAGATCGCGCCGATATCGCCGTCGCGCGGGGAGCGCACGACGTCCTCCGACGCCGCCATCGCGGCCTCGTTCAGCATGGCGTAGAGCAGCCGCTGCTCGACCATCGTCGGTGACACACCCGCGTCCCTGGGACGCACGCCGATCACGGCGTAGGCACCGGCGTCCACGCCCTGCTTCTTCCCGTCCTCGTACCGGTAGAAGCCGCGGCCGTTCTTCCGCCCCAGGCGCTGGTCGGCCACCATCCGGTCCACGACATGCGACGGCTCGAAACGCGCGCCGTACGCCGCGCGCATCACGCTCGCCGCCTTCTGCCCCACGTCCAGCCCCACTTCGTCCAGCAGCGCCACGGGACCCACCGGAAAGCCGAAGCGCGTCATCGTCTGATCGATCAGCTCGACCGGGACGCCTTCGGCGAGCAGCAGCCCCGCCTCGTTGAGATACGGCGTGAGGATCCGGTTGACCCAGAACCCGGGCCGGTCCGCCACCACGATGACCGTCTTCCCCATCTTCCGCCCGAAGCGCGCCGCCGTGACGATCGCCGCCGCCGAGGTGCCGGCGTGCGGGATGATCTCCAGCAGCGGCATCTTCTCCACCGGCGAGAAGAAGTGCATGCCGATCACCCGCTCCGGGTGCGCCGCGCCCGCGGCGATATCGGCGATCGGGATCGTGGACGTATTGGTGGCGAACACCGCATCCGGCCTGAGCTCGCGCTCGGCTTCGGCGAGCACCTGACGCTTCACCTTCAGGTCCTCGAACACCGCCTCGATCACCAGGTCGGCGCGGGTGAATCCGCTGAAATCGGCCGCGCCGCTCAGCAGCGCGACCAGCCGCTGGTGCGCTGGACGGGTCAGGCGCCGACGCCTGAGCCGCTCATCGAGGATCGAGGCGGCCGCCTTGATTCCCTTCCCCACCCGCGGCAGCTCGGCGTCCTTGAGCCGCACTTCAACCTCGGCGTTGAGAATCGCCGTTCCGGCGATACCCGCGCCCATGAACCCGGCGCCGATGACGCAGAGGCGCCGCACCGGCCTGACGTCCGCAGCAGCCGCATCGCGAACGCCATCGTCCTTCTTGAGTGAGGTGGTGGCGAAAAAGATCTGCACGAGCTTTCGCGACACGTCGCCGACGGCGAGCTCGCCGAAGCGGCGGCGCTCATCCGCGAGGCCCGCCTCCATGCCGTGCTCCAGCCCGATCCGCACTGATTCGAGCGCGGCCAGCGGCGCCGGATAGTGCGCGCCGGTTTTCCTGAGGACCGTCTTCCGCGCTTCCTTGTATACGAGGCGGCGCCCGACCGGTGTCCGGTCGAGCAGTGCCGCCGCCGCCCCGCCTCTCGAATCGCGGTGGGGCACGCCGGTGCGGGCGATCCGGTCCGCCGCCGCAAGCGCCACCTGCCGGAGGATCGGCGGTGCCACCAGCTCGTCCACCATGCCCAGCTTGTACGCCCTGCCGCCGCGCTCCGCCTTGCCGGCGAGGATGATGTCGAGCGCCGCCCGCGCGCCGATCAGGCGCGGGAGCCGCTGCGTCCCGCCTGCGCCGGGCAGCAGGCCGAGCTGGACTTCGGGAAGGCCGATCTGCGTCTTCGGGCCATCGGTGGCGATCCGGTAGTGACAGGCGAGCGCGAGCTCGAAGCCGCCGCCGAGGCAGGCGCCGTTGATCGCTGCGATGAAGGGCTTGGGGAAGGCCTCGACGCGGTTCATCATCTCCTGCCCTTCGCGGCTCAGCGCCTCCGCGTCCTGCTGGGTCGTGAGCCGGGTGAACTCCTCGATGTCGGCGCCCGCGATGAAGCTGTCCGGCTTGCCCGAGATGAGCACTACCGCGCGAACCCCGCCGTCGTTCCGGAGGCGCTCCAGCAGTGCCGCGAACTCGACGGTGACCGCGGCGTTGAGCTTGTTGACCGGCTCGTTCGGCAGGTCGAAGGTGAGGACGGCGATGCCGTTGTCGGTGGCGATGTCGAAGGCGCTCATGTGCGCTCCAGGACCATCGCGAACCCCATTCCGCCCTGCGCGCAGATGGAGATCAGCCCGAACTGCACGTCGCGCCGGCGCATCTCGTTCGCCAGCTGGGTGACGAGCCGGGCACCAGTGGCCGCGAACGGATGGCCCACGGCGATGGACCCGCCCATGACGTTGGTCCTGTCCCAGTCCACCTCTCCCACCGGACCGGGGAGCCCCAGCCGGTCGGCCCACGCCTTCGAGCCCCACGCCTGTACGTTCGACAGCACCTGCGACGCAAAGGCCTCGTGAATTTCGACCAGGCCGAGCTCGTTCCAGCTGATCCCCGCGCGCGCGAGCGCCTTCGGGACCGCGGTCGCGGGCCCCATGAGCAGCTGCCAGCCCGGGTCTACCGCCGTCACCGCGTAGCTCCGGAGATAGGCCAGCGGCTCGTATCCCAGCGCGCGCGCCTTCTCGTCGGCCATGACCAGCACGGCGGCAGCGCCGTCGGTGAGGGGGGACGAATTGCCGGCGGTGACGGTGCCGTACTTCCGGTCGAACACCGGCCGGAGCTTGGCCAGCGCCTCGAGCGAGGTGTCGGTCCGGATGCCGTTGTCGCTGGTGGAGACCTCGTCCAGATTCCGCCCGCCGAACCACGGAATGATCTCCGCCGTGAGCCGCCCGTCCGCGGTGGCGGCGGCCGCGCGCTGATGGCTCATCAGGGCGATCCGGTCCTGCGCCTCGCGGGTGATCCCGTTCTCCTTCGCCATCTTCTCGGCCGACTGGCCCATCGTTTCGCCGGTGGAGGGCTCGGAGATCGCGGGGGTGAGCGGAATGAGGTCGCGCGGGCGCACCTTGCCGAACGCCACCAGCCGCCCGCCGAGCGACTTCGCCTTCCCGGCCTCGACCAGCGTCCGGCTGAAGCGCCGGGAGTGCAGGATGGGAATGTCGGAGAGCGACTCGACGCCGCCGGCGACGATCACGTCGGCGTGGCCGCGCTCGATCTGGTCGGCGGCGTTGGTGAAGGCCTGGGCGCCGGACGCGCAGGCGCGGTTGAGCGAGTAGCCGGGCACGTTGCTGGGAAACTGCGGCAGGAGACTCACCTCGCGGCCCACGTTCGGCGTCAGCACCGACACGACGACCTGGCCCCAGATCACCTCGTCCACCTCGGCGCCGTCCAGCTCGCTCCGGTAGAGCAGTTCCTTGACCGCCTCACGGGCCAGGGTGAGGGCGGGCACGTCGCCGAGAATGGTGCCGCTCCGCGCAAAAGGCGTCCGCACCCCTGCGACGATCGCCGCGCGACGGGATGGAGGAACGGTCGACATGACATCCTTTCGCTGTATACTCTTCAGCATGCCCGCACGGTCAAGATAATTGAACGCTCCGCCAGGTATGACGGGCGCACGACGGGCGACCGTCGCCGCGCTGGCCGCGCAGCCGCTCGACCTGCTGGTGATCGGCGGCGGGATCACCGGCGCCGGCATCGCCCGCGACGCGGCGATGCGCGGCATGGCCGTCGCCCTGGTGGATCAGGGCGACCTCGGCGGCGGCACCAGCTCGCGGTCGAGCCGCCTGATCCACGGCGGGCTCCGCTACCTCGAGCAGGGCCAGCTCGGCCTCATCTTCGAGGCCGCGCGCGAGCGGCGCATTCTCCTCGCCACTGCCTCCCATCTGGTGCGGCCGCTCGAGTTCCTCTTCCCCATCCACTTGGGCGACCGGCTTCCCCTCTGGAAGATCGGCGCCGGCGTCTGGCTCTACGACGTCCTCGCCCTGTTCCGGAACGGCCACGGCCGCCACATCCTCGGCCGGCGGCGGACCCTCGAGCTGGAGCCGACGCTCCGCGAGCGCGGCCTCCACGGTGCCGCGCGCTACGCCGATGCGCAATGCGACGACGCCCGCCTGGTCATCGCCGTCGCCCGGTCGGCAATGCAGTACGGGGCGCTGGTCGCCAACTATTGCGGCGTCCGCAGCCTCGTCCTCCGCGACGGCCGCGTGGCCGGCGCCGAAATCGAGGATGGGGTCACCGGCGAACGGGGCACCGTCGAGGCCGCGGCGGTCATCAACGCGACCGGCCCCTGGAGCGACACCGTACGCCGGATGGAAGAGTCCGAGGCGCGCCCGCTGCTGCGCACCACGAAGGGCGTGCACGTCGTGGTGCGGCGCGACCGCGTCGGCCACAACCGCGCCATCATCTTTCTCAGCCCGATCGACGGGCGGGTCATGTTCCTGCTTCCCTGGGGCGACCTTTCCTATATCGGCACCACCGACACCGAGACGGCCGAGGCGCCGGAGGGGGCCGCGGCGGGACCGGACGACGTGCTGTACCTCCTCCGCTCCGTCAATGCGCGGTTTCCCGCCGCCCATCTGGGCCAGGAGGACGTCCTCGCCACCTGGGCCGGACTTCGCCCGCTGGTGCGGGACGACGCCGGCACCGCCTCGAGCAACTCGCGCGAGCATGTGATCGTGGATGGAGCCGCCGGAATGATTACGGTCGCGGGAGGAAAGCTGACGACCTATCGCGCGATGGCCGCGGCCGTGGTGGATCACGCGATCCGGCGCCTGCCCCGGCGGCGGCGGGGCGGCTGGCCCGGGGAATCAGGCACCGCGCGCGAGCCGCTGCCCGGGAGCGAAACGTCCGATCTGAGCGGGTTCCGCGAGCGCGCGCTCGCGGTGGGGCTGCCGGCCGACGTCGTCGACCACCTGCTGGGCCATTACGGCACCGAGTCGGCCGGGATCATCAACCTGGGGATCGCCGACCGGCGGCTGTTCGAGCGGCTCCATCCGGACCACCCGGCGATCGCCGCCGAGATGATCCATGCGGCGCGCCGGGAGATGGCGCAGTCGGTGGAGGACGCGCTGGTGCGCCGGGTGCACCTGTTCTACGAGACGGCAGATCACGGCGTGTGCGCGGCCCCCCGCGCGGCCGAGCTGCTCGGCCGGAAGCTCGGCTGGGATCCGGCCCGGGTATCCCAGGAGGTGGCGCGCTACGAGCGCTTCGTGGAGGGAATCCGCCACACCCCCTGATGAAGATTCTTTCATCGAGTCTTCCGACTGTCTTTCCGCGCGGTTCGGTATCCTCTCCCCTTGCATGCCGGTTGCGCAATCACCTCGGGAGACAGCCACGTGACCACCGGATCGACCAACGCCGCCCTCACCGTCAACGACATGCTCTCTCGCAGGCCCGAAACGGCGGCGGTGCTGCACCGCCTCGGCCTGGATACGTGCTGTGGCGGCTCGCTCTCGCTGGCGGAGGCGGCGCGGTCCGTCGGCATGCCTTTGCCGCAACTGCTCGCCGCGCTCCAGCCCGACGCCGGCTGACATGGATTGGTTCGTCCGCGCCTTCATGCGCGCCAGCCTGGTGTGGCTCGCGCTCGGCATCACCCTCGGACTCTCGATCGCCATCCATCCAGCGTGGATCATCTACCGGCCGGCGCACGTGCACATGAATCTCGTCGGATTCGTCACGATGATGATCTACGGCGTGGCGTATCACGTGGTGCCGAGGTTCACCGGGCATCCGCTGCACAGCCGGCGTCTCGCCGCTTGCCAGTGGTGGATGGCCAACGCCGGGCTCGCGGGCATGGTTGCGGGATTCCTGCTCCAGCCGCATGCCGGCAGTCCGGGCACCGGCTTCCTCGTGGCGGGCGGCGTGCTCGAGACGCTCGGCGCGTACCTGTTCGTCTTCAACATCTGGAACACGATCGGCAGCGGGGCACCGGCTGCCGCTCTGGCCCCGCTGCGCCCCCTGCGGGTGCAGTCATGACCGCACCGCTTGTACTTCCGTCGATCATCCAGGGCGGGATGGGTGTCGGCATATCCAGCTGGCGCCTGGCCCAGGCGGTCTCGCGGCGCGGCCACCTCGGCGTCGTCTCGGGTACCGCAGTGGAAACGTTGCTGGTGCGCCGGCTGCAGGATGGCGACGAGGGCGGACACATGCGCCGCGCCATGGCTCACTTTCCACTGCCCGGTCTCGCCGCCGAGGTGCTCGACAGATTCTATCGCCCGGCGGGCCGGCCGGCGGGCACGCCTTACCGGATGCTCCCGATGTACCGTCAGCACGCATCGCGGGCGCGCGAGCGGATCACGATGCTCGGCAACTTCGTCGAGGTCTGGCTCGCCCGCGAGGGACATGCGGAGCCGGTTGGCATCAACCTGCTGACCAAGGTGCAGCTCCCGAACCTCGCGGCGCTGTACGGGGCCATGCTGGCGGGTGTCGGCTACGTGCTCATGGGTGCCGGCATTCCACGCGAAATCCCGGCGGTGCTGGACGCCTTCGCGGAAGGTCGCGCGGCGTCGCTCCGGTTCGATGTGGACGGCCTCAGCGCCGGCCGCGAGGAGCGGCTGACATTCGATCCAGCCGACCATTTTCACCCGCCCGCGACACTGCGGCGCCCGGCCTTTCTCGCCATCATCGCGAGCAACTCGCTGGCGACGATGCTGGCGCGGAAAGCGAGCGGCCGTGTGGACGGCTTCGTGGTGGAGGGGCCGACGGCGGGCGGCCACAACGCCCCGCCGCGCGGAGCGGCGCCGCTCAACGAGCGGGGCGAGCCGGTCTATGGCGAGCGTGACGTGGTCGATCTTCCCAGGCTGCAGGAGCTCGGCGTGCCGTTCTGGCTCGCGGGGGGAACCGGGTCGCCCGGGGCACTGCGGGCGGCGCGGGCCGCGGGCGCGGCCGGCATCCAGGTGGGGACGCTCTTTGCCTACACAGACGAATCGGGACTCGCCGAGCCGCTGAAGCGTTCGGTGCTCGAACACGCGGCCCGGGGGGAGATCGGGATCTTCACTGATCCGCGTGCCTCACCGACCGGGTACCCGTTCAAGGTCGTGCGGTGGCCGGCCGATCCGACTGCGGGTGCGGAGCCGCGCACGCGCGTCTGCGACATCGGCGCGCTGCGTGCGCCCTACGAGCAACCCGACGGCCGGATCGGCTACCGGTGCCCCGCCGAGCCGGTCGAGGCCTACGTGCAGAAGGGCGGCAAGCTCGAGGACACGGTCGGTCGCCACTGTCTCTGCAACGCGCTGGTCGCCAACGTCGGTCACGCCCAGGTGCGAGACGACGGCCGGACCGAGCCCGTGCTCCTCACCAGCGGTGACGATCTCGCCTCGCTCAGGGAGTTTCTGCGCGACAGACCCGGCTACACGGCGGACGCCGTGCTGGACTACCTGACCGGCTGATGGGGAGGCCGCAGGTGCCTCCCCGTCAGAAGCCAGCTCCTCAGTCTCAGTCCTCGACTTTCAGATGGCCCGTCATGCCGAGCGCCGCGTGCGGGTCGCACTGGAAGAAGTAGGTGCCCTCGGCGAACGTCACCGGCACGTCCAGCGTCTGGCCCGGCAACTGGAGCAGGTCACTGGCCGGGGGCAGGCCGGCCTTGCCCGGGTTCGAGTCGGGAAGGAAATGCACATTGTGCACGCCCACCGCGAGGGTGAACCGAATCGTGTCGCCCTTTTTCGCGGTGACCTCGGCGGGCGAGAAATAGTTGCCCTTGGCATCGGTGGTCAGGGTCACGACGATGACCTTGCCGGCCGGTGCCACCGGGTGCTCCGCTTCGGTCCCTGCCTCGCCCTTTTCATGCTCGGCTCCCTCTTTCCCTCCGCAGGCGGCGGCCGCGAGCGTGGTGACCGTACCGGCCGCCAGCAGGAATCGTCGAGCGGTGAATCGCGACATCATGTTCGGTCCTCTTCTCAGGTGTGGTGGAGAGCTAGAAATCCTTGCGGCTGAAGGCCCGGGCCGCGAGCGCGAGCGGCGCCGCGACCCACGCCAGCAGCGCCGCCCCGGCGATGAGCGTTCCCCTGGTACCGCCGAAGAACTGGGCGAACACGGCACCGGTGTAGCCGAGCAGTGCCGCGACGTCGAACCGGAGCAGCAGGAGCACGCGCGCGAGATCCACGGGGTTGGCCAGCATCGCGGCCAGCATCGGCCGCTCCAGCGGCGCGTCGGCGAAGATCGAGGCGGCGAGCAGCACCAGCCCGTCGTAGACCACTGCGGCGAGCAGCCAGGCGCCAATGGCGAGACCGAGTCCCCGGAGGCGGTCGTCGGCCCGGATGGCGATCAGGAGCGCCAGTGCGCCGAACACCAGGGTGAGCAGGACACCGACGAGCAGCACCGCAATCAGGGTGCCGGCGGCGTCGCCGGTGCCATGGAGCAGGAACGGGAGTCCGGTTCCCGCCACGAACGCGATGGCCAGCGGCACGACGAGCCCGGCGTACAAGCCGCCGAACACCGTGCGGCGGCGCACCGGCTGCGCCAGGATCAGCTCGGTGAACTCGCGCGCGTTGTAGAGGTACATCGTGCCGAAGACGATCGTCACCAGCGGCACGATGAAGAGAACGATATCGACCAGGCTGAGCAGCGCCCGGCTGCCGCCGCCGCCGAAGCGGTACAGGGCATCGGTCACGGCGAGGAAGAACAGCGCGTAGGCGATGACCCAGCGGCTCCGTGCCACGTCGCGCATCTGGTATCCGGCGACGCGGAGCGCCGCCGGGAGGGAAGTGCTCATGCCGCCACCTCCCGGATCATCAGGTGCGCGATGGCCCGTTCGAGCGTGGCCTGCCGGGTCAGGCGCTTGAGCTCGGGCACCGGTCCGTCAAACTGCATCCGGCCATCGAGCAGGACCGCCACATCGTCCGCCAGCTCATCGAGCTCGCTCATGATGTGCGACGCGATGATCACGGTACGGCCGTTCGCGCGTTCGGTCGCGATCTTGTCCTTGACCACGCCGCTGGACAGCGGGTCGAGGCCGGCGGTGGGCTCGTCCAGGATCAGCAGCCCGGGGGCGAACAGGAACGCCATGACGGCGTTCACCTTCTGCCGAGTGCCGCCGGACAGCGTGCGGAGCGGCTTGTCGAGCTCCGTCTCGAGTCCCAGCGTGCGGACGAGCTCCCGATCCACGCGCGCCTCGGTGCCGCGCAGGTCGCCCAGGAGCGCGAGCAGATGGCGGGTCGAGAGATTTTCGGGAAACCGCGCGATCTGCGGCATGTATCCGATCTGTGAGCGATACGCCCCGTCTGAAGTCACCGGGGCGCCTCCGAGCAGAATCCGGCCCGCATCGGGCCGGACGAGCCCGAGCATCGTCTTGATGAGCGTGGTCTTCCCCGCCGCGTTGGGGCCGACGATGGCGGTCACGCGCCCCGGCCGGACCCGGAGGTCCACGCCGTCCAATACCGTCAGGCGGCCGAACGCCTTCGAGAGCCCGAGCACTTCGATCATCGGGCGTCCTCCGGCGCCCGCGGCAACGGGCGCATCGCGGGATGGGCATCGGCGAGCTCGGCGGGCGTGAGCACCGGCACCGCCCGCTCGGCCAGGTCAAGCACCCGCACGAAAACGCTCCGGAGCAGGATGAGCGCCGGCTGGTTATGCGCCACCAGCACCGAAAACAGGCGGACGGGATGATGGGGCACGTCGCCCAGACGGTCGCGGTCCAGGTCGTACCCGTGATACTCGTCCCAATAGTTGCCCGCGAAGGTGCTCGATGTCGTCCGGCTGTTGGTGGCGACGTCGAAAGTATTGCCGATGAAGTTGTTGGCGCTGAACCGGGCGTCGGCGGTGCTCGCGCTCAGCCGGATGGCCCAGCCGTCATCGAGGAAGTCGTTGTCGCGCGCCTCCAGCCGGTTGGCGCCCTCGGCCACCAGTCCGACGGTGTTCCGGGCAAAGCGGTTGCCGATCACGCGGCTGTCGGTGATTTCCTTCAGCAGCAGGCCGTACGATGAGCCGCCCCAGTTGTCCTCGAACCGGTTGCCCGTCATCTCGACGTCGCGGGAGTACATCACCGCCACGCCCGAGCCGTTGGCCTGAAACAGATTGCCGCGGTAGCGGCAGCCGTCCGAATACATGAAGTGGAGACCGTACCGCAGGTTGTGCCGGCTCACGTTCCGGTTGATGTGGCTCCCGTGCACGAACTCGAAGTAGATCCCGTCGCGGTAGCCGCTGACGCGATTGTCCTCGATCGTGATCGAGTCGGACGACCAGAGGTGGATCCCGTTGCCCGACGTGGCCTCGCTCAGCCCGCGGGCGCGGAGGGTGTTGCCGGCGATCCGGCAGCGCAGCGCGCGCGAGAGGTAGATCCCGAAGAACCCGTCCTCCACCTGGTTGTGCTCGATCACGCAGCGGCTCGCGCCGACGACCTTGATCGCGGCGCGGTCCTGTGTGAAGCTGGCGCCGACGTTGCGGAAGGTAAGCCCGCGGACCGTCACGTCGTCTGCCGTGACCGTCATGAGCTGCCGCTGCCCCTCCCCATCAATCACCGCGCCGGCGTCGCCGTCGATCGAGACGGGACGGGTGACCATGATCGTCGGCTCACGGTACACGCCTTGACGCACTACGATCCGGCCGTACGCCGGCGCGAGGGCGAGCGCCGCGCCGATCGTCCGCACCGGTCCCGCCGGGGAGACCTCGATGGCGGCGGTGCTCTGAAGCGGGATCAGCGCGAGGAGCAGAACGGCGATCATCCGGGTGCGGAGCCGCGCTGCCGAAACGCGAGGACCACGGCCGCCACCGCCAGCGCGAGCGAGAGGCCGGCCATCCAGCCTCCGAGGCCGGGCCAGGAAGTGGCCGTGAAATTGAGCAGCTGCTTGGAGCCCAGCAGCGGCGGCTGGTAGTTCATGCCGGGGATCTTGATGATGGCCTGCGCCATATCCAGGTTGTGCCCGTAGTCGTGCTCCCACTTCCAGAAATCGATGATCCCCGCCACCGCCACCGCCGCATAGGCCCCGACCCAGCCGAGGAGCAGCCAGCGGCGGCCGACCAGGACCACCAGCAGGCCGCCCGCCATCAGGGCCGCCACGATCGACGGCATGTACCGCAGCTCCGGGATCGCGTCGGGATGAATCGTCTTCATCCCGATGTAGTGATTGAGCCCGTTGATGTTGTCGAGATCGGTGGGCTGCACGCCCGTCACCGTGTTGATGCGAATGTGCATCCCGAGTCCCTCGGGGTACTGCGGCGCGACCAGCCGGATGTTCCACAACGGCGCCAAGTAGACCGCCGCAAGCAGCAGCACCGCGGCGGCGGCGAGCAGGCGGCTCCGGCGCCCGAGCCGGCTGGTCTGCCGCACCCGGCCGAGGACCGTGGCCTGCTCGACGCCGGCCGAGGCGATGATCACTGACCCGCTCCGGGCGCCGGAGCCGACGGCGCGTGCTGCATGCGCGATACCTGGCTCGCCGCACGCGGGCTCACGTTCGCCGTGAGCGCCACCGACGAGCCGGCCGGCGACACGCGGGCGTACCCGGCCATCTCCTGGTGCAGCGCCGAGCAGAAGTCGGTGCAGTAGAAGGGGTATACCGCGGGCGTCTGCGGCACCCACCGGATGGTGCGGGTCTCGCCCGGCGGTATCACCATATTGGAGTTCTGCGCGCCCATCACCGCGAAGCCGTGGACGATGTCCCAGTCCTGGTCGATGTTGGTCACGTGAAAGTACACCGTGTCACCGACCTGGATGCCCTCGAGATTGTCCGGCGCGAAGTGACTGCGGATCGCGATCATCTTCACGTCCACCCGGTGCCCCTGCCGCGCGATCCCGCCCTCGGCCTCGGAGTGCGTGGTGTAGGGTGAGGCCGACTCCGACAGCTTGAAGAACTTCACCTGGCGGTCCTTGATCATGGCCGCCGGCAGCGCCTGGGCGTAGTGCGGCTCGCCGGCGGTCGGGAAGTCGAGCAGCATCTTCATCTTGTCGCCGCTGATGTCGATCAGCTGCGCCGATTGCGCCAGCTCGGGCCCGGTCGGGAGGTAACGGTCCTTCGTGATCTTGTTGAGCGCGAGCACGTAGTGGCCCCACGGCTTCCGGCTGTCGCCGCCCGGAATCATCAGGTGGCCGACAGAGTAGTACACCGGCATCCGGTCCACGACTTCCCAGGTGCCCAGCTTCCACTTGACGATCTCGGACGAGATGAACATCGACGTATAGGCGTAGCCCTTGCCGTCGAATTCGGTGTGCAGCGGGCCCAGGCCGGGCTTCTGCACCTCGCCGGCGATGGTGGCCGCATACTTGAGCACCGGAATGCCGTCCACGATCGTGTCGATCTGCTTCGCTTCGATCGCCTTCAGCATCTTCGAGAACGAATGCACCGGAATGACCGTGGCGAGCTTGCCGCTAGCCACGATGTACTCGCCGGTCGGATCCACGTCCACGCCGTGCGGTGATTTCGGCGTCGGCATGTAGTAGACCACGCCTTCGCAGTCCTTCGGATCGATCATTTTCACGCTGGTCTTGCGGTCGCTGCTGGCGATGCGGGTCTTCGGGTCGACGTAGTTGTGCATGTAGCTGGCCGGCACCGTCTTCGCCTTGCCGTCCGCGACGCAGGCCTCGGCCCGGCGGTAGTTCACCGCCGCGACGTAGTCCTTGTCGTTCTGCGAGCTGTTGAGCTCCTGCTTCGTGTAGGCCTGTTCGGTGTTGTACGAGCTGAAGAAAAACCAGCCGTCCGAGGGGCCCTTGCCCGCATGGCCCAGATCGTAGTTGTAGCCCGGCATGAGGATCTGGAAGGCGATGTCCATCTTTCCCGGCTGGTCCGCCGTGATGAAGGACAGGGTCCCGCGGAAGTTCTTCCGGTAGCTGTCGATCGGGACGTCGGTGTTGGGCACCGGCACGCTGAACCGGGTCGCGGAGACGATGTACTTGGTGCTGGGCGTCGTGAACGGCGACGCGTGGCCGCCGGCCGAGTTGGGGATCTCGAGGATCTCGTCGGTCTCGAAGCGCGTCAGGTCGATGCGGGCGACCCGGGGCGTATTGTTGCCATTAATGAAGAGCCAGCGGCCATCGGGCACGCCGTCGGTCTGCGAGAGCTCGGTGTGATGGCTGTCGTCCCACGGCACGAACCCGCGGGTGGTCTCCAGCATCGCCTTCGACTCCTCGGTGTAGCCGTACCCGTTCTCCGGAAACTGGGAGAACACCGGCACCGTCTTCAGCAGCCGGCCTGACGGCAGCCCGTACACCGTCACCTGGCCACTGAACCCGCCTGACAGGAAGGCGTAGTAGTCGTCGTAGGATCCGGGAGCGACGTACACCTTCGAGGCGGCGTCGCCGGTGACGAGGGACGCCTGCGGATTACCGGTACGGCAGGCGAAGAGGAGGGTGGCGCCAGCGAGTGCGGCGCCCAACCCGAGGGTCACCGTTCGGGTAAGCTTCTGTCGAGTCATGGCCGGAGGCGATCACGCCGGTTGAGTGGGCCTGCACACGATGCAGGCCGAGAATACCGGCCGGACCATGAAGGGATGATGAAAGCCGCGACACGATCCCTTCAGCCCCCTTCAGCGCGCGGGTCCGGCGCGCAGCACTCCCACCGCTCCCTTGGTGGCATCGGCAAAGGCGTGGGTGACGAACGGGTAGTCTCCCGGCTCCTTCAGCCGGAGCTCGAAGATGGCGCCGCCGCCGACCGGTACGTTCACCGTCTGCACTCCCCGGAGCGGCGTGGACGAGCCGTCGTCGAACACCTGATCGAAGATTCCGCCCACGACGTGGAACGACGAGCTCCGGTTGGGCCCGGCGTTGACGACGTGCATGCGGATCAGCTCGCCCGCCTTCACGTCGATCGGGTGCTCGGCGTACTGCGACGCGCGGCCGTTGAACACGACGTGCTCCGGCGCGAGCGAGAGCATCCGGCTCCAGTCCACCGAGAACGCACCGTTCTTGTCCTTCGCCGCCGTGAGGTAGAACTCGCTCTGCACGAAGACCAGCTCGTGTGCCTTCGGCCGCGGGACGATCGGGTCCACCACCAGCGCACCGTACATCCCGCTCGCGATGTGCAGGGCGACCGGCGCCGTGCCGCAGTGGTACAGGAAGGCGCCGGGCACGCGAGCCACGAACCGGTAGTGGATCGAATCGTTCGGCATCAGGTTCCGGTAGTACTTGTTCGGCGCGATCTCGGCGGCATGGAAGTCGAGACTGTGGGGAATCGGCGCCTTGTTGACCAGCGTGAAGTCCACCGTGTCGCCCTGGCGGATGTGCAGCGCCGGCCCGGGCACCGAGCCGCCGAAGGTCCACGCGGCGTAGGTCACGCCCGGCGCGATGGTCACGGTCGCGTGCCGGATCTCGATGCGGATGTGGTGCAGCGCGCCGGCCTCGCGGGGCGGCAGGGCCGCGTCGATCGGCGCCGGCGCGGCGTTGGGCCCGCCCACCGGCGCCTCCCCATGCGACACGTTGGCCGGAGGCGTCGTCTCCGGCGCCTGTGGGGCCGCGGCCGCGGCCGCGCTCCCAGCCGGCACGCGTGCCGCCGGTACACGGGCCGCCGGTGGAGCGGCGCGGCACGCCATAAGGAACGCGCCGCTCAGGGCGAGGTAACGGAGTCGCATTCGAGGTGCTCCTCGTTTCGGGGGTGCATCGCGTATCATACCGTCAAGCATATACGGAGACGCCCCTGCCGACACTGACCCGCTGGCTCATCCGCACTGCCCTGGTCTGCTGCGCCGCCGCGTTTCTGCTCGGTGTGGCCCTCGCCGTCGCGCCGCTGCGGTCGGCGCATCCGATGCTCGCCGCCGCGTGGCCGTCCTACATCCACCTCCTCGTGGTCGGCTGGATCACCCAGCTCATCATGGGCGTGGCGTACTGGATGTTCCCCCGCGCGGAGCGCCGGCCCGCCGCCGGGCCCGACCGCCTCGGCTGGATGGCGTACGGGGCGATCAACCTGGGCCTCGTCTGCCGGCTGATCGCCGAGCCGGCGGGCGCGGCGCCGGGAGGGCACCCGCCGGGCTGGCTCTTCCCGGTGTCGGCGGCGCTGCAGCTGGCCGGCATCCTGGCGTTCGTCACCGGGATCTGGCCGCGGGTCCGGACGCGCTGAATGCCGCCGCTCAGCGTCTGGTTCATTCGCACCGCGCTACTGGCGCTGACGGCGGGAACCTCGCTGGGGAGTGTGCTGCTGGCCGTGAAGGGGATGCCCGGACGCGGTCCGCCATCCGGTGCCCTGCCGCTGCACATCGAGCTGCTGCTGATCGGCTGGCTGGTGAACCTGACGCTCGGCGTGGCGTACTGGATCCTGCCCAAGCATGCGCGCGGCCGCGAACGGGGACACCCCGTGCCCCCGTGGGCCGCCTATCTGCTGCTCAATGCCGGTGTCGTCATCGCGGGCTCGGCGGCGCCGGCCGGGCTGCCCGCACTGCTGCTGGCCGGCCGGGCCGCCGAGCTCTCAGGCGTGGCCTGCTTCGCGGCACACGCCTGGTCGCGGGTGAAGCCGTTCGGCGCCGGGCGCTGAAGGCTGGTCAGCCCGCCGTGTGCACCGCCATCACCCGGCGCGCGGCCCTCGCCCGGCGGCGGGCCGGCGGACGGCAGACCAGCACCGGCACGTCGGCGCCCCGGACCAGCTTGTCCACCACACTGCCCAGGAGGAGGCGGCGGAGTCCGCCCACCCCGTGCGTCGTCACCACGATCACGTCGGCCCGCTCGCGCCGCGACTGGTCGAGGATTTCCACGGCGGCGTTCCCGGCAATCGTGACCGCCGTCCGGGCCCTGAGGCCCATCCGCCGGATCCGCCGGGCAATCCGCTCGAGATAGCCCTGCGCGTGATCCCGCGACGCCGGATCCACGACCAGCTCGGGAATCAGCCCGAACGGCACCGGCATGACGGCCATCATCGGCCCCGGGTGCATGACGTGGAGCAGGATGCACTCGCCATCATCCCCCAGCAGGTCGCGCGCGGCGTGCATCGCGTGCTCGGCCAGCGGCGACTGGTCGAGCGGGATGAGTACCCGGTGGAATCCGGCCGGGTCCTCGGGCGCGCGATCCGAGGCGCGGAGCATCAGCACCGGGGCGGACGCGGTACGCACCAGCCCATCGGCGACGCTGCCGAGCCAGAAGCGGCCCACCGGCCCGCGCCCGTGGGTGGTCATGACGACCAGGTCCACCGCGGCGTCGGCGATGTGCGCCGCCAGGGTCGGCACCACCGGCCCCGACAGGTGATGCACCGAGACCGTGAGTCCCGACTCGGCGCGCACCCGCTCGGCCAGGCCAAGCAGGTAGGTGGACTCATCCTCATGCTGCACGTCGTCGAGCGCACCGAAGTCCACCGCCGCGGGTCCCCCGGCGAGCACGGCCCCGACCGATACATGAATCAGCCCCAGCTCGAGCGCCGCTCCGCTCCGGCGGGCCAGTCCCACCGCCACCGGGATCGCCGCTTCCGCGGCGCGGGAGCCGTCGAGCGGCACCAGGATGCGTGTGTACATGGCGAGCCTCCAGCTAGAGGGGAATCGTGAGCACCGCGCACGCGGCCGTGTGCGTGAGCCGCCGTGATGTGCTGCCGGCGTCGATGACGGCGGGCGGCCCGCCGCGGTGGAAGCCGAGGGCGATGGTGTCGGCCGACACCTCCTCCGCGAGGGCGAGCAGCGTCGGGACGACCGGGCCGCGCCGCACCAGCAGGTCCGACGCGCCGGGAGCACCGGCCGTCATTCGGCCCATCCGCGCGACGAGCGCCTCGGACCGGCCGTCCAGGAGCAGATTGGCCAGCTCCGGCGGTTCGTTGACCCGTTCGGGCTCGACCGTCGCCGCGCGCATCTCGGCGCCGGCCGCGGCGGCAAAGCGGCTGGCGATGTCGAGCACGGTGAGCCCGCGCAGCGAGCCGTCGAGCGCGGTGAGCACGCGCCGCGGCGCGCCGCAGCCGGGCGGGACGAACAGACACGGCACGCCGCTGCGCCGTGCCACTGCATCCGCCGTGTCTCCGGCGAGGATCCGCTCGGCCCGGGACCGCGGCGTCCGTCCGACCACGATCAGGTCGGCGTCGTGTTCCTCCGCGAACCGGCAGATCTCGATGCCGGGGATGCCGAAGGTGACCGCCAGGCCGGCCGCACCCACCTCGGGTGCGTCACGCAGCGCGGGGCTCATCCACTGCTCCAGCTCCGCCAGCACCGGCCCCGTGTCGGCATCGCGCTGCCGCGCCGACCGCCACCCCCCGACGCCTTCGGTCGCGAGCGTCGGCACGGTGGTGAGCACGGTCAGCCGGGCGCCGGCCCGCCGGGCGAGCACGAGCGCGGCGGCCAGTGCGTTTCGCGCGATGTCGCTTCGGTCGGAGCCGACGAGGATGTGCTGCAGACGGAATGGCCCATTGTACATGGCAGGACAATGGCGTCCCGGCCGTGAAGGGAGGATGAAGCGCCACGGAAGATTCCCGGGTACACTTCGGGATGCCGACTTCACCGGCCACCCCGGACACACCGCAATGGCGGCTGGAACAGCTGGTGGCCGCCGGCACGCTGCTGACTACGGAGCTGTCGCTGGAAGGGGTGCTGGAGCGGGTGGTGGGAATCGCCGTCGAGCTGGTCGGGGCGAAGTTCGCGGCCATCGGCGTGCTGGCGCCCGACGGCCGGACACTCGAAAGCTTCACCACGATGGGCCTGACCGACGAGGAGCGCGCCGCCATCGGGCCGCCACCGAAGGGGCACGGCATCCTTGGCCTGGTGATCCGGGCCGGGAAGCCGATCCGCCTGCCCGACCTGAAGGCGCATCCCGACTCGTACGGGTTTCCGCCCAATCACCCGCCGATGCACTCCTTCCTCGGCGTGCCCATCGTCGGGCGCCGGAGCATCTTCGGCAATCTCTACTTCACCGAGAAGCTGGGCGGCGGCGAGTTCACCGACGTGGACGAGTACATCGCCCGGCTGCTGGCCACGCAGACCGCGGCCGCCGTCGAGAACGCGCGGCTGCACGAGGAAAGCGCCCTCCTGCTGGAAGAGGTCCAGCAGCTCCAGCGCACCCGCGAGCGCTTCTTCGCGATGGTCAATCACGAGCTCCGGAACGCCCTCGCCGGCGTGTTCGGCTGGGCCGAGATGCTGGTGCGGAAGAAGGATCCCGCCACGGTCCCCCGCGCCGCCTTCGAGGTGCTCGACTCGGCCGAGCTGGCCATCGCGCTGATCAACGACCTGCTGGACCTGAGCCGGCTGGACGAGGACCGCCTCAAGCCCGTCATGCGGGTGGTCGAATGCGGCTCCGTCGTGCGTCACGCGATCAGCCGCGTCACACCCGCCGCGCAGGGCCGGAGCGTGACCATGGAGGCGGTGCTGCCGCCCGATCTCCCCGGCTGCTACACCGACGCCAGCCGGGTCGAACAGATCCTGGTGAACATCCTCGTCAACGCCGTGCGGCACACCCCGGTGGGAACCACCGTCTCGGTCACCGTCCGGCAGCAGGGAGACCGGCTCCTGTTCCAGGTGGATGACGCCGGCTCGGGGATCCCGGAGCAGGAGATCGAGCAGATCTTCGACATTTACGTCACCAAGGCGGGCGAGGCGAGCAACGGGGCCGGCCTCGGCCTCCCTCTGTCGCGCCGGCTGGCGCGCCTGCTCGGCGGCGAGCTGCGCGCCGTCGCACGGCCCGGGGCCGGCGGACGCTTCATCCTCGAGCTCCCGGCCGACACAGCATGAAGATTCCTTCACGATCGATTGCAGGCGGCTTCAGGCCGCCGCGATAGGTTGGGACCATGCGCATTCTCGTAGTGGAGGACGACCGGAAGGTCGCCGGATTCATCGAGCAGGGCCTCAAGGAAGAGGGGCACGCCGTGGACGTCGCGCCGGACGGCGATGAGGCCACCATGCTGGCCCACGTCTACGACTACGACCTCATCCTGCTCGATGTGGTGCTCCCGAAGAAGAACGGCTTCCAGGTCGCCGCAGAGCTCCGGCGCGAGGGGCGCGCCACGCCGATCCTGATGCTGACCTCGCGCGACGCGACGGAGGATGTGGTCCGCGGGCTCGACGCCGGCGCGGACGACTACCTCGCCAAGCCGTTCCGGTTCGACGAGCTGCTGGCGCGGATCCGCGCGCTCCACCGCCGGGGCGGCGCGGCCCGGCTCGACGTGCTGCGGTACGGCCGGGTGACGCTCGACCGGCTCCGCCACCTCTCAGAGCTCGATGGGCGCCCGCTCGACCTGACGCCCAAGGAATTCCAGCTGCTGGAGTACTTCCTGCTGCACCCCGAGGAAGTGGTGCGCCGGACCACGCTGCTGGAAAAGGTGTGGGACATGCACTTCGACCCCGAGAGCAACGTGGTGGACGTGCACGTCGGGAACCTCCGCCGCAAGCTCGAGCGCGCCGCCGGCGAGCCCGTCATCACCACGGTCCGTGGCGTGGGCTTCACCCTGCGCCAGGGAGCGCCGGCGGCAGGCGCACGGTGACCCGCCGCGTGCCGGAGGCGGCCCTCCCGGCCGCCACCGCGGCGTTCCTCCTCGCCGGACTCCTCGCCCGCTACGGCTTCGCGCTTCCCCCGCTCGCCGCCTCGATCTGGCGCGCGGGCCTCTACCTCACCGCCGCTCCCCTCCTCTGGCGCGCGCTCCGCTCGATCGGCAGCGGCCGCTTCGCCACCGACATCGTCGCGTCGCTGGCCATCGTGGGCGCCATCCTGCTCGACCAGCCGATCGCGGGGCTCGTCATCGTCCTGATGCAGGCGGGGGGAGAGTCGCTCGAGCGGTATGCGGCGGGGCGCGCCTCGCGGGCCGTCCGCGACCTGGAGGCGGCGGCACCACGCGTGGCGCACCTGCTCCGCGGCGGCGGGATGGAGGAGGTGCCGGTGGACGTCATCGTCCCCGGCAACGAGCTCCTGGTCCGCCCCGGCGAGATGTTCCCCTGCGACGCCGAAGTGATCGACGGCGTCTCGCATGTGGACACGTCGAGCCTGACGGGTGAAGCGGTGCCCCGGCGCGCCGTGGCCGGGGCGTCGTTCCCGAGCGGGAGTCTCAACCTGGAGGGCCCGCTCACCGTGCGGGCCACGGCCGCGGCCCGGGAGAGCCAGTACGCGCGGATCGTCGAGCTGGTGCGCTCCGCCCAGGCGCAGAAGGCGCCGCTCCAGCGTCTCGCCGACCGGTACGCCATCTGGTTCACGCCGGTCACGCTGGCGGCCTGCCTGGTGACGTGGCTGGTCTCGCACGACATGGTGCGGGTCCTCGCGGTGCTGGTCGTCGCGACACCGTGCCCGCTCATCCTGGCGACGCCGGTTGCCCTGATCGGCGGGATCAATGCCGCCGCGCGACGCGGGATCATCTTCCGCTCCGGCGCCGCCCTCGAGCAGCTCGGCGCCGTCACGGCCGCGATCTTCGACAAGACCGGCACCCTCACCGTCGGCCGCCCCGACGTGCGGACGGTGCGCGCAGTGCCGCCGTGGACCGAGGACGAGCTGCTCCGGCTGGCCGCATCGGTCGAGCAGGGGTCGGGCCATCTGCTGGCCCGCACGGTCGTGGAGGCCGGCCAGGCGGCGGGACTCGCGCTCACCGACCCGCGCGGCGTGGTCGAGGCGCCGGGCCGCGGGGTCGCCGGCCAGGTGGGCGGGCATGACGTCACGGTGGGAGCCCGGTCGTTCGTGGCGGAACGTGACCCCGGCGCCGTCCCGGGGCTCGAGGCGCTCGCGACCGATCACGGCACCAATCTCCGGGCCTACGTTGCGATCGACGGACATGCCGCCGGCACGATCGACTATGCCGACCGCCTGCGTCCGCATCTCGCCGAGCTGCTGGCCAGGCTCCGGACCAGCGGCGTGCACCGCATGCTGCTCCTCTCCGGCGACACCCAGGCCAACGCCGATGCCGTCGCGCTCACGGCGGGAATCGCCGAGGCGCGCGGCGATCTCCTGCCCGGCGACAAGGTCGCGGCGGTGCGCACGCTCCAGGCCGGCGGGGCCCGCGTGCTGATGGTGGGCGACGGCACCAACGACGCCCCCGCGCTGAGCGCCGCCGACGTCGGCGTCGTGCTCGCCGCGCATGGCGGCGGGATCGCCGCGGAGGCGGCCGACGTCGTGCTCCTGGCGGATGACCTCGCCCTCGTGAGCACCGGCATCGCCATCAGCCGGCGCACCCTCCGCATCGCGCGCACCAGCATCTGGGTCGGCCTCGGCCTGAGCGGGGCGGCGATGCTCGCGGCCGGCGCGGGGCTGGTGCCGCCCACCGCGGGCGCGCTGCTGCAGGAGGCGATCGACCTGGCCGCGATCGCCAACGCGCTCCGGGCGTCGGTCGCCGGGCGCGGGCTTGCGCCCGGCGCCCCCGGCGGGGTACGCATACCGGCAGCTCCCGCCCCGCCCTCGTCGCCGAATCTGGAGACCAGCTCGCCATGACCGTCCCCCGCCCGTCGTTCCGCAGTCTGGATCGCGCCGACTCCGAGGCGCTGCTCGCCCGGAACCACGTCGGCCGGCTCGCCTTCATGTTTCACGACCAGGTGGATCTCGAGCCCATTCATTATGTGTATGCCGACGGCATCATCCACGGACGCACGACGCACGGCACCAAGATCGAGTCGCTGGCCCACATTCCCTGGGTCGCGTTCGAGGCCGACGAAATCGAAGCGCTCTACCGCTGGCGCAGCGTCGTCGTACGCGGCACGGTCTACCTGCTCGACCCCGGCGTCGACCAGGCGGAGTACGACAAGGCGGTCGCCGCGCTGCGGCAGCTCCTGCCGACCGCGCTGACACCGGCCGACCCCACGCCGGAGCGGAACATCGTGTTCCGCATCCACGTGCGCGAGATCACCGGCCGCGCCGCCACCGATCGCTGAGCCGTCCCTCACTCCGAGGATTCCATGGACCTGAGCGCCACGCACCTTCATCTCATGCTCAACCACGTGCCGGTGCTGGGCACGATCTTCGTCGCCATCGTGCTCGGCTGGGGACTGATCCGGCGCTCCCGCGAGATCACCTCGCTCGGGCTCGCGTTCACGGTGCTGCTGTCGCTGGCCACGATCCCGGTCTATCTCACCGGCGAGCCGACCCAGCACGCGCAGAAGAACGCGGCGTGGTACGACCGGGACCGGGTCAACGAGCACGAGGAGAAGGCGGAGACCGGACTGATCGCCGTGCTGGTGACGGGCGCGATCGGGCTGGCGGCGCTCTGGCTCCGCCGGGGCGGACGGCCCGGCAACGGCGTGGTCAACGGCGTCGTCCTGCTCGGCGTCGTGGCCAGCGCCGGCCTGTTCGCCCTCGCCGCACTGGAAGGCGGGCAGATCCACCATGAGGAGCTGCGCCCCGGCGTGACGACGACGCCGGAGCCGGGCTGAACGGAGACGGTCATGGAAGCGGAATCGCATCGCCTCGCGTCTGCGTTCTTTCAGCGGGAGTGGTCCGACCTCACGGCCGCCGAGCGGCGCGCGATCGAGCACGTGCTGGCCAAGGTACGGGTCAGCCACGACACCAACGAGGAATTCGTCGCGCAGAGCACGCTGGGGGAGCGGCTGTCGGACCGGATCGCGGGCTTCGGCGGGTCGTGGACGTTCATCATCCTCTTCTTCCTGGTCCTCTGCGCCTGGATCACGCTCAACACCATGGCGGCACTGCGGCACCGGCACAGCTTCGATCCCTATCCGTTCATCCTGCTCAATCTCGTCCTCTCAACGGTCGCGGCCTTTCAGGCGCCGGTCATCCTGATGGCGCAGAACCGCCAGGCGGACAAGGACCGGCTCGACGCCGCCCACGACTACGACGTCAACCTCAAGGCCGAGATCGAGATCCGCACCCTGCACGAAAAACTCGACCAGCTGCGGGACCACGACTGGCAGGCGCTGCTCGCGATCCAGCGGGAGCAGATGGCGCTCCTCCGGCAGCTGCTCCTGCCCCCGGAAAACCGCGGCGGGGCGTGACCGCGCCCCGCTGTCAGCCGGCCTGACCCGACACTATCTTTGGGCATGGAAACGAATCTGTTCGAGACGGCCAACGCGGGGTTCGCCCAGGTCATGTACGAGGAATTCCTCCGTGACCCCGCGGCCGTCGGCCCCGAATGGCGCCGGCTGTTCGAGAGCGGCGTCGTCGGGGAGAAGCCTGACGTCATGGCGGCGTCGCCGGCACCCGCCAACGGCCGTGCCGCACCGGCCGCCAACGGTGCCGCGCCGGCGGCCCCGCTCCCCGCCGGCGCGACGCCGATCAAGGGCCCCGCCGCGCGCCTCATCCAGAACATGACCGAGAGTCTCACCGTCCCGACGGCGACGACCTTTCGCGAGCTCCCGGTCGCCACGCTCGAGGCGCAGCGCAAGGCGATCAACGCGGCCCTCCAGGCCGCCGGCCGCACCGAGAAGGTCTCCTTCACGCACATCATCGCCTGGGGCATCGTGCAGGCGACGAAGCAGCATCCCGTCATGGGCCACACCCTGCTGATGCAGGACGGCGTGCCCCATCGCGTGGCGCCCGACGGCATCGCCCTCGGCCTCGCGGTGGACGTGACCCGGAAGGACGGGAGCCGCGGGCTGGTGGTCCCCGTCATCCGCCACGCGGAGGCGATGGACTTTACCCAGTTCCACGCGGCGTACGAGTCGGTGGTCGAGAAGGCGCGGACCAACAAGCTGATGCCCGACGATTTCGTCGGCGCCACGATGTCGCTCACCAATCCGGGCGGGCTCGGCACCGTGGCCTCGGTGCCGCGGCTGATGGCGGGACAGGGGAGCATCATCGCGGTCGGCTCGATCGCCTATCCGCCCGAGTTCGCCACGGTGACGCCGGAGAAGATCCGCGAGCTGGGCGTCGCCAAGGTCATGACGATCACCAGCACCTACGATCACCGCGTGATCCAGGGCGCCGAGTCGGGGCAGTTCCTCGGCACGCTGGACGGGATGCTGCAGGGGAAGGACGGCTTCTACGAAGCGCTATTTCCCGGGGCCGCCCCACGCGCCGTGACGGCGCCGGCCGCCGCCCCGCGCGCCGTGGCCGCCACCGAAGCCGCGCCCGCTCCGATCCACGCGGGTGGCCCCGACATGCAGCACGTCGCCGCGGCGATGGCGCTGGTGAAGGCGTTCCGGACCCACGGCCATCTCGCCGCGCACCTCGATCCGCTGGGCGCCGAGCCGGTGGGTGATCCCGCGCTCGACCCCGCCGGCCTCGGCCTCACCGACGAGGTGATGGCGCAGATCCCGTCATCGGTGCTCCGGGTATTCGTGCCCGGCCAGTCGCTGCTGGAAGCGTTGCCCCGCCTTCGCGAGACCTACTGCGGCACCATCGCCTACCAGGTCGAGCACATCGCCAGCCACGAGCAGCGCGTCTGGCTCCGGGAGCAGATCGAGTCGGGCACCTTCAGCCACCCGCTGGCGCCGGACCAGAAGAAGCGCCTGCTGGCGCGCCTCACCGAGGTCGAGACGCTGGAGAAGTTCCTGCACAAGGCCTACCTGGGCCAGAAGCGGTTCTCGATCGAGGGCGTGGACATGCTGGTGCCGATGCTCGACTTCACCATGGACGTCGCGGTGGACGCGGGCGCCCGTGACGTCGTGATCGGCATGGCGCACCGCGGGCGGCTCAACGTGCTGGCGCACACCATCGGCCGGCCGGCCGAGACGATCTTCGCCGAGTTCGAGGGCGGGCGGCACGTCGAGGGCGGACAGCTCACCCCCGAAGGCGGCACCGGCGACGTGAAGTATCATCACGGCGCCGAGGGCGCGTACCGCACCGACAATGGGAAGTCGGTGACCGTCACGCTGGTGCCGAATCCGAGCCATCTCGAGTTCGTCGGCCCGGTGGTGGACGGCCGCGCCCGCGCGGAGCAGACCCAGCGCCGCGGGCGCGAGGTGGTGGTGGACACGACGGCGGCGGTGCCGGTGGTGATCCACGGCGACGCGGCCTTTGCCGGCCAAGGCGTCGTCGCCGAGACGCTCAACCTCGGCGCGCTGGCGGGATACCGAACCGGCGGCACGCTCCACCTCATCACCAACAACCAGGTCGGCTTCACCACCGATCCCAGCGAGGCGCGCTCGACCCAGTATGCCAGCGACCTGGCGAAGGGGTTCGACATCCCCATCGTGCACGTCAACGCCGACGACGCCGAAGCATGCCTCGTGGCCGTCCGGCTCTCGATGGCGTACCGGTCGAAGTTCGGCGCCGACGCGCTGATCGACCTGGTCGGCTACCGGCGCCACGGCCATAACGAGGGCGACGAGCCGTCGTACACCCAGTCGCAGATGTACCAGGCGATCAAGTCGCATCCGACGGTGCGCCAGCGCTACGCCGGGCAGCTCGCGGCCGAAGGGATCGTCACGGCGGAGGCGGCGGAGGCGCAGGCGGCCGCGGCCTACCAGCGGCTGGTGGATATCCAGACGACGTTCAAGGCGAGTCTCGGCAAGCCGAAGACACCGGGCGCCGCGGCGGCGGTGCGGCCGGTGCCGCCGCAGACCGTGGACACCGCCCTCCCGGCCGAGATCCTGACGACGCTGAACGACCAGCTGCTGGTCTGGCCCGAGGGATTCCAGGTGAATCCCAAGCTGGGCAAGCAGCTCGAGCGGCGGCGCGCGGCGATGGGGGCGGAGGGCGGAATCGACTGGGCCCAGGGCGAGGCGCTCGCCTTTGCGTCGCTCCTGGTCGAGGGGGTGCCGATCCGGCTCACCGGGCAGGACACCGAGCGGGGGACGTTCAGCCACCGGCACATGGTGCTGCACGACGCGGAGACCGGTGCCCGCTACGCGCCGATCATGCATCTCCCCGGCGCCACGGCGACGATGGAGCTGCACAACAGCCCGCTCTCGGAGCTGGCGTGCATCGGCTTCGAGTACGGCTACAGCGTGGCGGCGCCGGAGTCGTTCGTGCTCTGGGAGGCGCAGTTCGGCGACTTCATCAACGGCGCGCAGGTGATGATCGACCAGTTCATCGCCGCGGGGCTGTCGAAGTGGGGGCAGACATCGCGGCTGACACTGCTGCTGCCGCACGGCTACGAGGGCCAGGGTCCCGAGCACTCGAGCGCCCGGCTAGAGCGCTTCCTCCAGAGCGCGGCGGAGGGGAATCTCCGGGTGGCCAACTGCACCACGCCGGCGCAGTACTTCCACCTGCTCCGCCGCCAGGCCAAGCGGGACCGCCAGCGTCCACTGATCGTGATGACGCCGAAGAGCCTGCTGCGGCTGCCGCAGGCGGCGTCCACTGTGGCCGAGCTCACCGCCGGCACCTTCCGGCCGGTGCTCGACGATCCGGCGATGGCCGATCCAGCGGGGGTCACCCGTCTCGTGCTCTGCAGCGGCAAGGTGTACTACGATCTGCGCGCCGAGGCGGAGAAGATGACCGGGCAGCGTCCCGCGCTGGTGCGGCTGGAGCAGCTGCATTCGTTCCCCGAGGCCGAGGTGCGCGAGGTGTTCGCGCGATATGGAGCCGTCGAGGAGATCGTGTGGGCGCAGGAAGAGCCGCGGAACATGGGAGCGTGGCGCTACCTCGAGCCCCGGCTCCGGGCGCTGCTTCCCGAGGGCGTGCCGCTGAGCTACGTGGGCCGTCCCGACCGGGCGAGTCCGGCCGAGGGGTATCCGGCGGCGCACACGGCGGAGCAGAACCGGATCGTGGCGGCGGCGCTGGCCGCGCCGGTGCTCACGACGGTGCCGGCGACGGTGGCCGCAGCCGGAGACGCGAAAGGGTAATCCCGCACGACCGCTCCGCGATCGGTATTCCTCGACCCGTCGGGCCGGCGCTGGCGCCGGCTCCGGCGCGCGGCGCTGGCCACCGGCGTCCTCACGACGCTGCTCGCCGCCAGCGTCATCATCAGCATCTTCGTCCCCCCGCTCCTCCCCGTCTGGCGCGCCGAGCGCCCGATCGCCCGGCTGCCGGCACTGCTCACCACCCGGCAGGCGCGCGAGCGGCTGGCCGCGAAGCGGCGGCTCTTCGCGGCGCTGGGCCGGCGGCGGGAGCCGGCGGCGGTCAAGCCGTCGCGGCTGCCGCTGGCCGGCGCGCCGCCGCGGGCGCCGACCCGGGCCGAGTCGAACGAGCCGCTCACCGTGGGCTTCTACGTCAACTGGGACGACAACTCGTTCGCGTCGTTCGCGGCGCACGCGACCGAGATGGACTGGGTGGTGTGCGAGTGGAGCTTCATCGCCGCAGGCGGCGACTCGCTCCGGTTCGCGGTGGATCCCAAGGTGCTCTACGTGGTGCAGCGGCTGCCGGAGGCGGAGCGGCCGCTGGTCTTCGCCATGGTCAGCAACTTCGATTCGGGCGGGAAGCAGTTCCAGTCGCGTGACCTCCGCCGGCTGGTGGCGACGCCGGAGAGCCGGGCCCGCGCCGTCCAGCAGCTCGACGACTTCGTCCACCGCTACGGGCTGGGCGGCGTCACCCTCGACTTCGAGGGGATCCCGCCCGACCTGAACGCCGACGTGGTGACCTTCGTCCGGGCGCTCCGGGCCCGGCTCACGGTGCGCGGCGCCGTCACCTCGCAGGCGCTCGGCGCCGACATCTCCGACAAGTGGCTCCGCCAGTACGGCGACGCCAACGACCGCGTCTTCCTCATGCTCTACGACGAGCACTACGGGCGGGGTGACGCGGGGCCGGTGGCGAGCCAGGGCTGGTACGCCGAGCGGGTGCGGCACCTGCTGAGGATCGTGAAGCCGGAGCGGACGATCCTGGCGATCGGCGCGTACGGGTACGACTGGAACGACGCGGGGCCGGACGCGTCGGGTGCGGAGATGACCTTCCAGGACGTGATGCTGGCGGCGCGGACCCACAACGCGCGCATTGTGTTCGACTCGCTGGCGCTCAATCCCTATCTCACCTGGACCGACCCCGACTCGACCGACCACGTCGCCTGGTATCTCGACGGCGTCACCGCCTACAACCAGGCGCTGGTGGGCGATGCGGCGGGGGCGGCGGGCCGGGCGATCTGGCGGCTGGGCTCGGAAGACCCGGCGATGTGGCGGGTGATCGGCCGGCGGCCCAACGCGGAGCCGGTGACCGGGCTGGCGCAGATCCCCGCCGGCTACGACGTCGAGTTCGACGGCGACGGCGAGATCCTCCAGCTCATGGCGCAGCCGACCGCGGGGACGCGGGGGATCCGGGTGGACTCGGTGACGGGGCTGGTCCAGGGTGAGGTGGTGACCGGGTATCCGTCGCCCTGGGCGGTGCGGCGCTACGGGCGGAGCGGCCACCGGGTGGCGCTGACCTTCGACGACGGGCCGGACGGGACGTGGACACCCTTCATCCTCGACACGCTCCGGTCACGGCACGCGCCGGCGACCTTCTTCGTCATCGGCCAGAACGTCGAGCGCCATCTGGGCCTGATGCGGCGGATCGTGAGCGAGGGGCACGAGTTCGGCAATCATACGTTCACCCATCCCAACCTGGCACTGACCTCGCCGTTCGTGACCCGCCTCCAGCTCGACGCGACCGAGCGCCTGCTCGAGGCGGTGACCGGCCGCCGCTCGGCGTTCTTCCGCCCGCCCTACTTCGGCGACGCCGAGCCGACCGACAGCAGCGAGCTGGAGCCGGTGCGGATCGCGAACGAGCTCGGCTACGTGACGGCGGGGCTGCACATCGATTCGGAGGACTGGGAGCATCCCGGGACGCAGACGATCGTGGACACCGTGCTCCGCCAGCGGGAGGCGGTGACCGACGCGCGGTCGGGGAACGTGATCCTGCTGCACGACGGCGGCGGCGAGCGGAGCCAGACGGTGGCGGCGCTGGGTCCGCTGATCGATTCGCTGCGCGCGCGGGGGGACACGCTGGTGCTGCTGTCGGAGCTGGCGGGGATTTCCCGCGAGCAGGCGATGGCGCCGCTGCCGGCGCGCGGCGCGATGACCCGGCTGCTGGAGCTGGCGACGTTCGGGGTGGTGGGCGGGATCGAGTGGCTGCTGCACTGGATCTTCCTGCTGGCGGTGGTGCTGGGCATGGGACGGCTGGTCGCGGTGCTGGCGATGGCGCTGCTGCAGCGGGGCGCCGGGAAGCTGCAGGAGCGCCGGGCGCGGCCGCGGGAGGGCTACGCGCCGGCGGTGAGCGTGATCGTGCCGGCGTACAACGAGGCGCGGGTGATCAACGCGACGATCCGGAGTCTCCTGGGGCAGGTGTATGCCGGGCCGTTCGAGATCGTGGTGGTGGATGACGGGTCGCCGGACGACACGAGCGACGTGGTGCGGGCGGCGTACGAGGGACATCCGCAGGTGACGCTCCACCGGAAGTCCAACGGCGGCAAGGCGAGCGCCCTCAACTACGGCATCGCGCGGGCGCGGGGGGAGATCGTCGTGGGGCTCGACGCCGACACGGTGTTCACGCCGGGGACGCTGGCGGCACTGGTGGCGCCGCTGGAGCGGCCCGAGGTCGGTGCCGTGGCGGGGAACGCGAAGGTGGGCAACCGCGTCAACCTCGTCACCCGGTGGCAGGCACTGGAGTACGTGACCAGCCAGAACCTCGACCGGCGGGCGCTGTCGCTGTTCAACGCGATCACGGTGGTGCCGGGGGCGGTGGGGGCGTGGCGGAAGTCGGTGGTGGTGGAGCTGGGCGGGTTCAGCGACGACACGCTGGCGGAGGACCAGGACCTGACGATCACGGTGCGGCGGGCGGGGCACGTGATCGCGTACGCCGACCGGGCGATCGCCTACACCGAGGCGCCGGACACCGTCCGGACGCTGGCGCGGCAGCGGTTCCGCTGGTCGTTCGGGACGCTCCAGTGCATGTGGAAGCACCGGGACGCGTTCCTGAATCCGCGCTACGGGTCGCTGGGCCGGATCGCGATGCCCAACACCTGGATCTTCCAGCTGCTCTTTCCGGCGGTGTCGCCGATCGCGGACCTGATGTTCCTCTGGAGTCTCGCGTCGGTGTGGCTGACGCGGCAGGAGCACGGGGCGACGTACGCGATGACCGACCTGGTGCAGGTGATGACGTTCTACGCGGTGTTCCTGGTGGTGGACTGGCTGGCGGCGGTGGTCGCGTTCCTGCTGGAGCCGGGGGAGGACCGGAGTCTGACCTGGCTGATCTTCCTGCAGCGCTTCGCCTACCGGCAGGTGATGTACTGGGTGGTGGTGCGGTCGTTCGTGGTGGCGATCCGGGGGCGGCTGGTCGGGTGGGGAAAGCTGGAGCGAAAGGCGACGGTGCAGCTGCCGGCGTGAGGATACGCGACCGCCGCCGGTGGCAGCGGCCATCGGCGGCGGTCAACTACGTGCGTCGTCCTGACGGTGCAGTCTCACGCGGCAGGCTGATCCTTGTCCTCACCGGCCGGTGGGGGCTAGGTATTTCCGAGGATTCGCAGCTTCGTCGGCAAGGACGCGGAGCGCCTGTTCCACCGGGCGCCCGTGCGGCGCCTGCCGCCGACCCTGCTGCGGGTCACGCTCCGGAAGCTCGTCCAGCTCGACGCCGCCACGCGGCTGGCCGATCTTCGGGTGCCGCCCGGCAACCGGCTTGAAGCGCTCCGGGGTGCGCGGGCCGGCCAATACAGCATTCGCATCAACGATCAGTGGCGAGTCTGCTTTCGCTGGCATGACGGCGACGCCTTCGATGTCGAGATCGTGGACTACCACTAGGAGGATCCCATGCCCCCGCGCCGCCTGCCCCCGATTCATCCCGGTGAGGTCCTGCTCGAGGACTTCCTCAAGCCGCTCGAGGTGACCCAGTACCGGCTGGCCAAGAGTCTCAGCGTGCCGGCCCGGCGAATCAACGAGATCGTGCACGGCAAACGGGCGATCTCGGCCGATACGGCGCTGCGGCTGGCGCGGTTCTTCGGCACATCGGAACGGTTTTGGCGCAACCTCCAGACCGGCTACGAGCTGGAGGTCGAGCGCGATCGGCTGAAGGACCGGCTCCTGAAAGAGGTCGCACCTTTGCCGCACGCGAGCTGAGCGGCGCCTGGGGCCCAATCACTGCATGCAGCAGACAGGGCCACGCGAGTTCAAGCGATTCTTAGGCATATGATGAGTGGGCCCTGCAGCTGATGCGAGGGCATCAGGCCGCAACGGCCGCCCCCGCGCACGCCGTATTGACAACTGTATATCGGCGCCATATACTCCGACATGCACGACCCATCGGAGGCGTTGGCGGCGGCGACCGGATTCCACTGGGACGCCGGTAACGCGACGAAGAACTGGGCCGGCCATGCCGTCACGCAGGCCGAGTGCGAGATGGTCTTCTTTCAGGACCCGCTCGTGCTAGCCCCGGATGCCGCCCATTCCGGGAGCGAACCCCGCTACTACGCCTTGGGGCGCACTCCACTGGGTCGCGCGCTGTTTGTCGTGTTCACCATGCGCGGCTCCCTGATTCGGGTCATTTCCGCCCGGGATCAAAGCCGCCGCGAGCGGGAGGTCTATCAGTATGCCCAAGAAGCCCACGACCAAGACTCCGCGGTTTAAGTCCGAGCGGGAGGAGCGGGCCTACTGGCAGCGCCAGGATTCGAGCACGATGCTCGACTGGTCGGCCGCCCGTCGGGTGACGCTGGCCAACCTCAAGCCCTCCACGGCCACGATCTCGCTCCGCTTGCCGGAGGCAATGCTCGAGGAGCTGAAACTGCTTGCGAATCGGCAGGACGTGCCCTATCAGAGTCTTCTCAAGATGTTCCTGGCAGAGCGGCTCGAGCAGGAACGGCACCGCCGCCAGCGAGTGAGCTGAGGCCTAGTCACTGCATGAGGCCGCGACGAGACTCACCCGTGTCTTGGCACCGATCACGCCGCAGATCGAGAACCCGTCGTAGGCCGCCAGCCGTCATTTGCGGCTCCGCAACTTTGCCAGCGACGGGACTTCGAATCGAGCTCTAAGGCTGTCGGTGACCTCTTCTCCGCCTTCCAGTCCGGGATCGGGAGGGTACTGGGTCCCGAAGCGCTGCTGTCGGTGCAGATCATCTTGAAGGAAACGATCCTCGCTCGCCGCAACCAGGTAACCCGCCCCGGGAACCTTGCCGACGAAGGCGATAATCGCCAATTCATGGGCCAGCAGGTGGTCGTCCCCGGCGGTTGTGGAGTCCCACGAGTGTTGAAGGATCACTGCGGCGTGGTAGAAGTCTAGTGAACTGGTCAGCAGGTTGAGACGATAGATCTCCTTTGCGCGACTCAAGCGCACAAGGTCCCGCGCCCCCACTGCCAGGAACTCCACCTGGGTCAGTTGGCGCCCGTCGGCGGGAGGGGTCCGATCAGCCTGATCAGCACGAAAGAGCTCTTCGATTTCTCGGGAGGCCCGTCGCTCCTGCTCAGCCCGGGCGCCCGAAGCACAGCCGGAAAGGGCAGGCAGCAGCAGTACCGTCAGCACAAGGACCTCCGCCCATGCTCCCATACGCTTCTCCATTGTCGCAGTGAGTTGGTTCCGATGTCCACAATCGGTAGCTCGACTCGGGCCATCGTCAGCACCAGCGCACGGCGCTGGCAGGGCGTGGCCGTGGGCTTATGCCGGGCTGGCACCACCATCGGCCGCGGGGTAGATGCTCCAGGCGCGCCACGTCCCTGTAGCTTAGGCACGGTCTCAGGCAGCAACAACGTCGACGAGCCGGATGGTTCTGCACGGAGCTGTCGTCGTGTGCGGGTAGCTCGCGGCCGCAGCGTGTCAGCAGGCCCGCCGCATATTGCGATGGACGCCGGGTCGTCGATTTCGCGATGTTCGCGTGGGCTGTTTGCTTGCGCCAGCCCGGCCTGCACCGCAGAATGTTCGCTGAAGATCACGCGGCACGACTTCAACTGCTCGTGTCCTACGCCGGATCGAGAAGTGCTGGCGGTGCCCGGCGTCACCGCTGCCTGATCATTGCATGCAGCAGCCAGTACCGAGGCCCGCCTCGGTGTCGACACGCAATCGTCGGTACCATAGGTCACAAAGAGGAGAATCTCCGATGTCCAAGGTGACACCGTTCCTGATGTTCAATGACCAGCTCGAGACGGCGATAGAGTTCTACACCACTACGTTTCCGGACTCCGAAATCAGGAGCGTCGCCCGCACCGGAAAGGACGGCCCGATCACATCCGCCGAGTTCGTCGTCGGTGGACAAGTCTTCATGGGCTACAACGGGGGCCCGTACTTCACGTTCTCCGAAGGCGTTTCGCTCTACGTTGACTGCGAGGACCAAGCCGAAGTCGACGGGTACTGGGACAAGCTCGTCAAGGCCGGGGCAACGCCTACCCAGTGCGGCTGGATCAAGGATCCGTTCGGCCTCTCGTGGCAGATTGTCCCGCGGCGATTCATCGAGCTGATCCGCGACGGCGACCCCAGAAGGGTGAAGGCCGTGATGGGTGCCATGATGACGATGGTGAAGCTCGACGTTGCGGGCCTTGAGCGAGCCTACAATGAGGTGGAGTAGCGCGACTACGGAGGCTCGATGAGCATTGTTAAGACGAAGCCACGGCTGACATCCTTCGCTCCACAGTTCCTGGTCGAGGACCTGGCGCGCTCAATGGCGTACTACCAAAGGCTCGGTTTCACCTTCGGCGAGCCCTGGGGCGGGTTTTACGCGATCGGTCAGGTGGACGGGTTGGAACTCCATTTGAAGGAAGGGCCCAGGAACGCCGCGGACCGCCAGCATCGCCGCGCGAACGAGCATCTCGACGCCGCGGCCGGGGTGGAGGGCGTCGAAGCATTTTTTGCGCAGTGCACGGCGAACGGCGCAACGATCATCAAGCCGCTCGCGGCGACCCCATGGGGCACGAAAGACTTCTACATCGAGGACCCGGACGGCTATATCGTGTGCTTCGGGGGTCGCCCGACCGCGGAATGACCGCCGTGCCGGTGCCGCCGCGCCCTTCGCGCCGGCGTGTCGCTCGCCAGAGTCATGCCGCTCGCGATGGCGGACTCGGCCTGATCGACGGATCCACCATCGACATCGAGCTTCTCGAACGCTGAAGCTGACGGGTGGTCAGCTTGGCTCGGGCGTCAGCCCACCACGACCATCACTGGAGGGTTGGATCATGCGTCGCGCCCTGGCCGCGCTCACCGCGCTCGTGAGCACGTTCTTCGTCTTCTATTTCGTCCGGCTGTTGGTCGTTACCGGGTTTCTGCGACATGTACGGGCGGGCGGTAACGGGGCGTACATCGGTGCCCTGGTGTTCCCGCTTCTCGCGATCGCCTTCGGGTGGGCGGCGGTACGCCTCTGGCGTCGCAGCCCTGCCGTTCACCCGCCGGTGGGCTGACGAGTCGTTGCACCTGGCCTTCGCAGTTGCCACGACGATGGGTCGGACCCCGTGAGTACCCAGCCGGTGTCGCCGTTCCGCATCCGCCTCCGCGGGCTCCCGCCCGCCAGCTGCGGCGCGCACACGCACCTCGAGGCGGGGCTACAGCGAGGGGCTGACGTCGTGCAGAGCCAGCCCCCTGCTGGCGAGGCGCTGGAGTTTTCAGGGGAACTCCGCCTGAAGGACACCAGCACCGAAGCGCGGCGCAGCGCTCCCGTGTTTCTCGGGCCTGACACGCACGGACCGCCAACGGGCCGGTTTCTCTACGTCGCGTGGACCGGCGAGGCTGGCGGCACCCGCGCCATGTTCCGCCGGCTGAAGGTGCCGCTCGGCGGTGTGACGTGGGCGCACATCGACGCGCTCTGCCAGGACCGGACCGCAATGTTGGCGGCGACCGTCGCCCCGCCATGACTATTTCATCGATCGCACATGTTCCACAAACTGATCGAGCGCGATCTCGGTCCCCTGCAGAAATCCCGACGCTTTATCTTTCTCGAAGTCGGCCTCATCCCGGTGCAGTGCGGTGAAGACGTAGCGCGTGCCGGTCCCCACCGTCTCCATCGTGGCGATGGCGGTGATCGGCACGTCGTCAAAGACGGCCGGGCGATACCCGGGAAACAACATGGAGGTCCAGACCAGGCGCTCCATCGGAACGACTTCCAGGAAACATCCGAGGTTGGGAACCTCCTGACCCTCCGATGCGATGGTGATGCTGAAGATGCCGCCCGGCCGCACGTCCAGCTCGCAGGCCGACACACGGCCCCAGGGCTTGGGCATGTACCACTCCTTGAGATGTTCCGGCTTCGTCAACGCTTCCCAGACGAGACGTTTGGGAGCGTCGATGAACCGCTCGAGTGCGAAATCACGTTTCGGATCGATGGTAAATGGCTTGCTCATGACTGTTATTCCCTCTCCTTGAGTTGTTTGACGTATTCGTCGAACCGGTCCAATCGAGCCTCCCACACCTGGCGCCGCTCGGTCAGCCACGCTTCGGCGACCTTGAACCGTTCGGGTGCGAGCTCGTACGTCCGTACCCGTCCGCGCTTCTTCGACGCGACCAGCCGGCTCTGCTCGAGCACGGACAGGTGCTCGACGAACGACGGGAGTTTCATGTCGAACGGGGCCGCCAGCTCGCTCACGGTGGCGGGTCCGGCCGACAGTCGCTCCAGCACTTTCCGCCGCGTCGAATTGGACAAGGCATGAAACACGTCGTCAGCGACCGCGGATTGCAGCATTTCAACACCAGTCGATTGGGTGGGGTCACCCCTGCTTCTTGAGAGATCATAGCGCTTGACAATACTAAGGTCAAGCCCTAAGTATAGGACACGAACACGCGACAGGAGAATCATGAGCACGGTATTCGTCAACGTCGGACTCAGCCTCGACGGCTACATGGCACCGGACGGAATGACCATGGGGAAGCCGGAGTACAAGAACTGGGGCGCCAAGTGGGGTGCGCTGATGGGCTGGCTCGTCACGCAACAGTACTTCCGTGAGAACCTCCAGTTCGGGTCGGGGGGAGAAACCGGTCCGGTCAACGACCTGGTTCGCCGCACGGCGGAGCGCAGCGGCGCCAACATCATGGGCAAGCGCATGTTCGACCAGGGCGAGGTCGCCTGGCCCGAGGAGGCCCCGTTTCACACGCCGGTATACGTGCTGACCCACGAGAAACGCGAACCCTGGCCGCGCCCCGGCGGGACGACCTTCTACTTCGTCAATGACGGGCCGGAGCGAGCCCTCGAGCTGGCTCGGGAATCCGCCGGCAGTCGTGACATCCGGATCTCGGGTGGAGCGGATGTGATCCAGCAGTACCTGAACCTGGGTGCCGTCGACGAGCTGGAAATCGCCCTGGCACCGGTGTTGTTCGGCGGCGGGCGGCGTCTCTTCGAGAACCAGCGCGAGCCCGGGCCGCAGTTTCGGATCGACAGGGTGCTCGATACGCCGGCCGCGACCCACCTGCGCTATGTGCGCCAATGAAGGCGGCCCAGCAACCGGACACCCAATCTGTGGCGTCGCGACGATTGGCAGACGCAGAGGTGCGTGGGCTGATCGCCAGGTTCGCGCCGGCGCAGCTGCGGCCCATCGGCGCGATGCGACGGTCGCTGCGAAAGCGGCTGCCCACCGCCTGTGAGGTGGTCTATGAATATCGCGACTGCTTCGTCATCAGCTTTTCGCCGAGCGACCGCGGGTACGAGGGCGTGCTCGCACTCCGCGGGAGCGCGGACGGCATCAGGCTGTACTTCAATCAGGGGAAAGGATTGCCGGATCCGGAGAAACTCTTGCGGGGGTCCGGCAACCAGACGCGCTGGATTCACCTGGAGGGCGCGTCCACGCTCGCCCGGCCGGCGGTCGCGAGCCTGATCGACGCGGCCATCGCCCGCAATCGCGTGCCGTTTGCCCGCACCGGCCGCGGGTCGGTGGTCATGCGTTCGGCAGCGGCCAAGCCGCGACGATCGCGCGCTGACGCGTCGCGCAAGGAAAGGACGTAGGCATGGCGAGGCTCGTATTCGGCATGAACCAGTCCCTGGACGGCTTCGTCGACCATACGGCGTTCGCGCCAGGCCCCAAGCTCTTCCGCCACTTCATCGAGGAGGTCGAGGGGCAGGCGGGCGCTGTGTACGGTCGCCAGATATATGAGGTCATGCGTTACTGGGACGAGGAGCACCCTGAATGGGACGCAGATGAACAAGCCTTCGCGGCAGCGTGGCGGAAGCAGCCGAAATGGGTCGTCTCGCGCTCGCTCAAGTCGGTCGGCCCCAACGCCACGCTCGTCGAGGGCGAACTTGCGGGCGCGATCCGCCAGCTCAAGGCCGAGCGCGATGGGGCGATCGAAGTAGCCGGCCCGTGCCTGGCGCACAGCCTCACCGAACTTGGCCTGATCGACGAGTATCGCATCTACCTGCACCCCGTCGTGGTCGGGCACGGCAAGCCATATTTCGCCGGGCCTCGGCCGCGGCTCCGGCTCACGGCCAATGATCTGATTGCGGAGGATGTGATCAGGTTGACCTACGTTCCTGCCTGATCTCACAATTCCCTGCGGGAGGTGCCGATGCGAGCGGGCCGGATGGGGAACGGTCGTCGACGGGTTCCGCTTGCCGTTCTTCTCGCCCTGGGCCTCGCGTGTGGTGCCTGCACCAGTGGCGCGCCGCGGCCGCATCGACTTACGGCCACGGGTGTCGCCCCCGCGGTCTGGGGGGTTCTCGAAACGCCGCAGACGCCGGGACCGCACGATGCCGTGATACTCCTGCCCGGCTCATACGGCTGGCGGTCGGACTATGCGCGCTTCGCCCGGGCCTTCGCCGATGCCGGTCTCGTCGCCCTGGCCATCGACTACTACGCCGAGACCGGCCGAGGTGGCTCGCGCGCGGAGGAGCAGCGGAACTGGCCGGCGTGGCAGGCGACGGTTCGCAACGCGGTCGCGTATCTGGACACCATGTCACAGGTGGCTGGCCGGCATATCGGGCTGGTAGGGTATTCCCGTGGAGCGTTCCTGGCTGTGTCGGTGGCGGGCTCGATGCCGGCTGTCAGGGCGGTGGTCGACTTCTACGGCGGCGGCAGCGATTCGGATCCCGCGGTCGGAGACATTCCGCGATTCCCGCCACTCCTGATCCTCCACGGAGAGGCCGACACCGAGGTGCCGGTCGAGCTCGCGCATCGCCTCTACGACAGGATGCGGGCGCACGGCGGCAAGGTGGAGATGCATCTCTATCCGGGCGCGGGGCACGTGTTCAATGCGCCCTGGGCCGCGACCTACTCGCCGCCTGACGCCGCGGACGCGTGGAGGCGGACGATCGAATTCCTGGGGAGGCAACTGGCACGCTGAGGGAGGCTTCCATGACGCCGCGCGGTTATCCTGCCTGGCGCATCGTGCACCGGTGCTCGAGCGCCGTCCTGGGGATTCTGGCGCTGCTGCATGTCGGGCTCACGTGGCCGATCTATCGCGCGTGGACACCCGACGCCGTGTGGTTTGCGGGCACCGGGCTCGGCCTGCTGATGCTGGCCGGACTTAACCTCGCTTACATCGGGGTGGAGCCGTGCCGCCTGCCCACCACTAGGGCGCTGCGAGCCGCGAATTACGTAATGGCCATATTTGGCATCGGCGCGGTGCTCGCGGTGCCGGAGGTACAGGCGGGCATCGTGCTGGCGGCGTTGGCCGGCCAGGCCGTGGCGGCGTCGCACACGTTGCCCGGCCCGGCCTGATCGGTGGGAACCGCCGACAGGTCCATCAGCGCCCTCAGACAGGTGACGGCCGGCCTCCCTCAGCGCAGGTTCGACGCCCGTTCCGCGCCACCACCCCACACCAGCAGAGGCGGCGACATGTTCAGGTCATTCTGGATTGCAGCATCACTGACATGCCTCGGGGCGGCGAACCCATCCCCCCGGCCAGCGGCTCGAGAGATGACGGATCCGTTGAATATCGACTTTGTCCTGTACACCAGGAGTCTTGCACCGGGAACTCTGAACGCGAGATGGCTATACGGCACCACGTACAGCGGTCCCGGCATAGCAACCGGAGGGCCGAGGGAAGGTTTTGCCGGGCACTACCACGTCCGCTATTTCTACGACAGCGGCGAATTTTCGGATGAGTACGAGCTCGTGATCGAGAAGACGAAGGATTCGTACAAGGCGTCGTGGCTCGCCAAGGGCACGGTCGCCGCTGTCGGCATCGGCATGGAGGTCGAGAATGGGTTGGCGATGGGGTGGCGCAGGGTCGCCGACTAGCAAAGTGGCCCGGGTGTGGAAGCGTGCGGCAAAGGGCTGGCAGTCGGTCGCCGGGCATGTGAGCGCGGTGTCGGGCGCGTGAGCTCCGCCGAAGTCCCGCTGTCCGGAGGTCGCACGACGCGCGGCGTCGTCCGCGTCGATGACACCGTGCGGCGGCCTTCCGGCCCGCACTCCCCGTTCGTGCGTGCCCTCCTCCTCGAACTCGAACGCACCAGCTTTGCAGGCGCGCCGCGATATCTGGGAACCGACGTGGCGGCGCGTGACGTGCTGACCTACCTGCCCGGTGAGGTTCCCGCCGAGCTCGGGTGGTTCGGGGAGCCGGCGTTCGTGGCGGCTGCCCGGTTGCTGCGCGCCTTCCATGACTCCACCGCGGGGAGCCCACTACGTGGGGACGCCGAGGTGGTCTGTCACGGCGACCCGAGCCCCTGCAACGCGGTGTTTCAGCGAGGCCTGCCGGTGGCGTTCATCGACTTCGACGCGGCTCACCCGGGCGCGCGGCGCGAGGACGTTGGATATGCCGCCTGGCTGTGGTTGGACCTTGGCAACCACGACCTCGCCTCCGACGTGCAGGGGCCCCGGTTGGCCAGCTTCCTACGGGCCTACGGCGCCCTGCCGCCGGCTGAAGCCGTGCCAGCGATCCTCGACGCGCAGGCCGCACTGGCGACGCGCCCCGGGGCGCCGGACGCGGTGCGCGCCTGGGCACAGGCGTGCCGATCGTGGGTCCTCGCGCACGCGGACGCACTCGCACACGAGAAAACTCAAAATCATCTCGAGTGCCCAGATCGGAGGTCGAATGGATCACCCCCCTGGTAACGAAGCCGCGAAGCCAAATCCGACGCTCGAGCCGCTGAGCGTGCTGGTCGGGACCTGGAACACGGTCGGCACGCATCCGCTCGTGCCGGGCAAGACGTTTCACGGCCGCACCTCGTTCGACTGGCTCGAGGGCGGCGCGTTCCTCATCATGCATTCGCAGATCGACGAGCCGGAAATCCCCAGCGGCATCGCCGTCTTCGGCTGTGACGACACCACCGGGGAGTGTTCCATGCTGTACTTCGACGAGCGCGCGGTCTCGCGGAAATATGAAGTGAGCCTGCGGGACAATCTGTGGAAGTGGTGGCGCGATGCCCCGGGCTTTTCCCAGCGCTTCACCGGCGCGATCGCCGCCGATGGACGCACGATCCACAGCACCGGGGAACTGTCGCGGGATGGCGCGAACTGGGAGCCGGACCTCCAGCTGACCTACACGCGGGCGGACTGAGCGACAGGCCTGCGCCAGGTGAAGCACATCCGAGCCACGATGATTGACCGTCACGGGTTCCCGCGATATGCTGCGGGAGGCGCGCAGGGCGCCCCCGTCCGCGGGAAGGACCGAGTCCGCCCGCAGAGTGCGGACCTCGGGCAGTCGAGGAGGTCGTGTGCCCGTCCGCCGCCTGCCGGTCCGTCCCGATCTCTCCCAGCTCAGGCACCAGGCCAAGGATCTGCTCCACGCCTTCCGCCGCCGCGACCCCGCGGCGCTGGCGCTCTTCGCGGAATGGCACCCGGAGGTCACGCCCGAAGCGGCCCGGCTCGCCGATGCGCAGCTTGCCCTCGCGCGCTCATACGGCGCCTCCAGCTGGACCCGCGTCGTTCAATCCTGCGAGCTGATCGACGCCATCTGGGACGACGATCCCGCCACCGTCCGCCGGCTGGTCACCGCCAACCCGGCGCTCCTCCATGACAATGCCGGCATCGGCAACCGGAACTGGGGCCCGCCGCTCAGCTACGCCGCCAACCTCGGCCGGGACGACATCATCCGCCTGCTGCACGGCCTCGGCGCCCGCGACCTCGAGTTCGCGATCGATCGCGCGATCCTCCAGAGCCGGGTGAGCACCGCAGCGCTGCTGCACGAGATGATGGGCCGCCCCGCCCCGCCCGACGACGCCTTCGGCGGCGCGGCCTATACGCTGAGCGTGCCGGGCACCGAGTTTCTCTTCCGGCTCGGCGCCCGCGTGCGCTTCGACGACGGACGGCAGTCGGCGCCGGTCGAAACCGCGATCGGATCCGACAGCCGGAATCCCGAGGCCAAGCGCCGCATCCTCGCGCTCTACGCCGAGCACGGGTACGAATATCCCGACACACCCGTCATGGCCTTTCACCGTGGCCGCTTCGACCTGCTCGAGGCGCATCTCGTGAAGGAGGCCGGCCTTCTGGACCGCCGCTTCGCGATCGACGAGATCTTTCCGCCCGAGGTCGGCTGCCGGCACACGAGCTACGAGTGCATGGGCACGCCGGTGGACGGCGGCACGCTGCTCCACCTCGCGGTCTACTGGGACGAGCTCGACATGGCGGAGTGGGTGCTCGAGCGCGGTGCCGATGTGAACGCGCGGGCCGCGCTCGATGCGGACGGCTTCGGCGGCCACACGCCGCTGTTCAACGCGGCGGTGTCCCAGGCGGGTTTCTGGATGAACTACCGCGGCGGGTGGACCCAGCGTCCGGAGGACGCGCGCCTTGCCCAGCTCCTGCTCGACCACGGCGCCGACCCGAATGTGCGCGCGTCGATCCGCATGCGGCTGGGATCGGGTCACGGCGACCCGCGGCTCCGCGAGTTCCGCGACGTCACACCGCTCACGTGGGCCCGGCGCTTCGGCGCCGACACCCGGCAAGGCAGCAAGCACAGCGAGCTTCTGTTCGTCAACCAGGCGGCGGTGCGCCTGCTCGAGGAGCGCTGACACGGAGTTCTTGACAGGCGCCCGAGCCGCGACCATTTCTCTCAGACCCAATGTCCGCGATGGAGGAGTGAGATGCCGAACCACGCGAAGAACACCATTTGCCTCTGGTACGATCGCGACGCCGAGGAGGCCGCGCGGTTCTACGCCGGGACCTTTCCGGATTCGTCCGTCAGTGCCGTGCACCGAGCACCGGGAGACTTTCCGTCCGGCAAGAAGGGCGACGTGCTGACCGTCGAGTTTACCGTGCTCGGCATTCCGTGCCTCGGGCTCAACGGCGGGCCCGCCTTCAAGCACAGCGAGGCGTTCTCGTTCCAGGTCGCGACCGCCGACCAGGCCGAAACCGATCGCTACTGGAACGCGATCGTCGGCAACGGCGGCCAGGAGAGCGAGTGCGGCTGGTGCAAGGACAAGTGGGGATTGTCCTGGCAGATCACGCCGGTCGCGCTGACGAAGGCGATCACCAACCCCGATCCCGCCGCCGCCAAGCGGGCCTTCGATGCGATGATGCAGATGAAGAAGATCGACGTCGCGGCCATCGAGGCGGCGCTCCGCGCTTGACGCCGCCGGCGCTGCTCTTCGTGACCGGTGCCTCGGGCGCGGGCAAGACCACCGCCGTTCGCGCGCTCGAGGGCCGGGGCATCGCCGGGATACGCTGTCACTACTTCGACTCGGTCGGCGTGCCGAGCCCGGCCGAGATGATTCGCGACTACGGGAGTGGCGAGGCGTGGCAGGCGGCGATGACCGAGCAGTGGGTTCGGCGGCTGGCGGCGGACTCGGCCGAAGTGGCGGTGCTCGATGGACAGGCCCGGCCGTCGGTCATTCGCGCTGCTCTGGCCGATGTCGGCCAGCCGAACGCACAGATCGTGCTGCTCGACTGCTCCGTCGAGGAACGGGCTCGCCGGCTGGCCGGGCCGCGCAGGCAGCCGGAGCTCGCGTCGCCGGAGATGAGCGCGTGGGCCGCCTATCTGCGCGGCCAGGCCGACGCGTTCGCGCTGACCGTGATCGACACGACCGGTCAGTCGATCGAAGTCGTGACCGATGCGCTGGCCGCTGAAGTCGAGCGACTGCGACT
Organism: Gemmatimonadales bacterium; assembly: GCA_038321865.1. GTDB lineage: Bacteria > Gemmatimonadota > Gemmatimonadetes > Gemmatimonadales > GWC2-71-9 > JAICUF01. Next base: position 9,861 of record JBBQFH010000017.1, on the reverse strand, counting down.
GAGTCGCGGACGCGCACCCGGCGGACCCGGCATGGACTTCGACCTGGCCGCCGGCATCGCGGTCCTCGGCGCACGCCGCACGCCCTCCGTGCGATGCTCGCCGGGCTCCCGCAATCGTGGACCGGGGCGACCGAGGGCCCCGAGACCTGGAGCCCGTACGGCATCGTCGGCCATCTGATCCACGGCGAGCGCACCGACTGGATCCCGCGGGCGCAGATCATCCTTGCCCAGGGGCCGGACCGCCGCTTCACGCCGTACGATCGCTTCGCGCAGCTCCGGGAGAGCAAGGGCCGGCCGCTCGATGATCTGCTCGACGAGTTCGCGCGGCTCCGGGCCGACAATCTGGCCACCCTCGGCGCCTGGCACCTGACAGCGGCGCAGCTCGCGCTGGAGGGGGAGCACCCGGAGCTCGGGCCGGTGACGCTGCGCCAGCTGCTGGCCACGTGGGTCGCGCACGACCTGGGGCACCTGGCGCAAACCGCCCGCGTCATGGCGAAGCAGTACCGCGACGCGGTCGGCCCGTGGCGCGAATACCTTCCGATCATGGACCGGTGAGAATGACTCCCATGAAGAAACCATCCGAAGGGTTCACCGAGGAGGAGCGCGCCGCGATGTGCGAGCGTGCCCGGGAGCTGCGGGCCGCCAAGCGGCCGCGGGCCGAAGGAACGGACGCGGAGAGCGAGGTGCTCGCCAAAATTGCCGCGATGGCGGCGCCGGACCGCGCCATGGGTGAGAGGATCCACGCCATCATCCGGGCCAGCGCCCCCGACCTCACGCCCCGGCTCTGGTACGGGATGCCGGCCTACGCCAAAGACGGCAAGGTCCTCTGTTTCTTTCAGGACGCGGCGAAGTTCAAGGCGAGGTACGCCACCCTCGGCTTCAGCGACGTGGCGACACTCGATGATGGCGGAATGTGGCCGACGGCGTTTGCGCTGAAGGATCTGACGGCCCGCGACGAAGCGACAATCAGTGCGCTGCTGAAGCGCGCGGTGAGCAGTTGATCAGGTTGACCGAGCGGTACGCGTCACGCCGCAAGCGGTGCCTGCCCCCTCAGATCGTAAGGAAGGATGGCTGATGAAAGGATCCACAAAAGCGAAATCAGTCGCGAAGCAGGGCCAGTCGGCGTCGGAGCTGATCTCGAACAGGATCGCCGAGCTGGGCGACTGGCGGGGGAAAACGCTCAGCCGGATGCGCAAGCTCATCAAGGCCGCGGACCCGGACGTCGTCGAGGAGTGGAAGTGGATGGGGACGCCGATCTGGTCGCACGACGGCATCATCTGCACCGGCGAGTCCTACAAGAGCGTCGTGAAGCTCACCTTCGCCAGGGGCGCGTCGCTGAAGGACCCGGCCCGGCTCTTCAACGCGAGTCTCGAGGGGAAGGTGCGCCGGGCCATCGACATCCACGAGGGAGAGAAGGTCGACGAGGCCGCCTTCAAGGCGCTCGTTCGCGAGGCGGTCGCCCTCAACGGTGCCGCCAAGGCCAAACCGCCGAAGAAGCGGAGCTGACCGGCGCTACTGCCGGGCCTTATTGAGCTGGACGATGCGGGCCCGCGCCTCCGCCACCCGCGGTTGCAACTCGGGATCGGCGGTCCGCCAGAGGTCAACGAAGCGGCCGTAATAGTCGGTGGCCCGCTTCGTATCGCCGGCGCTCTCGTAGAGCTCGCCCAGACGGAAGAGCGTCGGCGCCAGGTAGAAGCGATCGATGAAGGTGCGGTCGGTCCCGTTCATCTCGACGTACTTCGTCAGGTAGGCCCGCGCCGAGTCGGCGTGACCGCCGCGGTCGAAGGCGAAGCCGACGAACATCGGCGTGCAGACGGAGCAGTTGTGCGTCGGCAGCCCGTCGGCCTCCGCATCTCCCTGCCGGAACCAGGCGATCGCGCTGTCGCTCTTCCCCTCGGCCAAGGCGATGACGCCGCGAATCCGGGCCAGCGGGACCACTTCTGCCCGGCGGCCGGCGGCGTCGAGCCGCGCCTCGTGCTGGTTCAGGATGGCGCGCGCCTTTGCCGGGGCGCCGAGCCGCGCGTAGGCCAGCGCCAGCCGATGGCTCCGGTCACGGGCGATCGGCACGCTCGCGGGCGGGTTGGCGCGCGCCGCCTCGTCGAGCGCCGCGAGGCCGCGCTCGGGATTTCCCCGGAGCTCGCCGTCGACGATCGCGTGAAAGAAGGCGACGTCATAGGGGCTCGCGGTGTCGCCACGCACCCGGGCCCTCGCCTCGTTCACCTCCGCATAGCCCCGCTCCGCCTCGTGCAGCTTCCCCCGGAGCATGGCGATGCCGACGAGCCCGTCCCGGGCATTCACCGCCCGGCGTGGTGAGGCGGTGTCCGCCCCCGCCCGCGCCTGCCGCTCGGCGGCGTCGTAGTCGCGCCGGCTCCAGGACTCGACGTACCGCATCGGCCCGGTGGGAAAGGGCACGGCGGCCCCGGCCAGTACCGCCATCACCGAATCGAACCCGGCGTGGCGGCCCATCTCGGTGTACAGCGTCGCGAGGTTGGACAGGATGGTGCCGTTGGCTGGCTCGCCCACCAAGGCCAGGCGGTACGCCTGCTCCGAGCCGGCATAGTCACGCGCGTCGTTGAGCGTCACGCCGAGCGAGTTGGCGGCGTCGTAGTTCGTGGAGTCCAGGTCCACCGCGCGCCGGAGGGCCGGGATCGCCCTGGTGCGGTCGGGCGCCGCCGACATGTAATAGGCCCCCTCCACGTTGTACCGCTCGCGCTCGGGCAGCCGGTCACGCAGCCGGAACGCGGCCGTCAGCTCCGCATCGGCCTGGGCCTGACTGCCGGCTCCGCCGAGCGTCATGAGCGAATACGCGAGCTGCACGTGCGCCATGGCGAAGGTGCTGTCCAGCCGGATGGCGTCGTGGAAGTACTGGACGGCGGCCGGGTAGTCGCCCTGGATGTCGTTGGCGCGGAGGCCCGCAGCGTAGCTCCGGAGGGCGCCGAGCGAGCCGGTGGTCACCTGGTCGAGGCGGGGTGCGGCGCGGACCGTCCGGAGCGACTCGCCGAGTCTCCCGCGCAGCGCCTTGGTCAGGCGGTCCACCGACGGGATGAGATCGCCGGCGTCCTTCGCCGACTCGCGGAACGATGCGAGCTCGTCGCCGCTTTCGGCGGCGATGAGCCGCGCCGTCACGATGTAGCCGCTGCCCGCCGGCACCACGCTTCCCGCGACGACCGCCTTGGCCCCGGTGCGCTGCGCGATCTCGCGCGCGGTCGTGAAGTCGACCCGCGCGGTGTCCGGCCGGTTCATCTGCTCCAGGGCCGCGACGACGGCGCTGGTGGGCATGACGCGGACGGCCTGACTCTGCGAGAGGTTGGTCCGCACCGCCTCGGCGATGGTCGAGCCGAGCGAGGAGTCCGCGCCCGGCGCGTCGAACGCGGCGACGAGCACCTTGTCGCTCGCGGTGAGCTTGCCGGCGGCGAGGAGCGAGCCGGCGGGGCCGATGCCGAGGGCGCGGAGCGTCATGTAGCCCACCACCAGCAGCACGAACACCGTCCCCGCGATCACGCCGCCGCGCACGGTGCGCCGCCACGACACGTGCGGGCTCGCCTTGATGGCGAGGGTCGCCATGGTGCCGTGCAGGGAGGCGAGGGACGGCGTGCCCCCGGGGGTGAAGGTGGGCGTCGCCATCGCCGCGCGGTGCGAGACGTACTGCGTGTATCCCGTCAGCAGGATCACCGGCAGCCCGAGCGCCATGACGGCGAGCGCGCCGGGAAATACCCAGTCGGGGAGCCCGATCGCGATGATCGCGGCGCGGGCCAGGATCGCGACCGCCAGAAACGCCACGGCGTAGACGGCGAGCGCGCGGAGCAGCATCGGGCGGCCGCCCAGCAGGATCGCCGGCATCGCGGCCTGCGGGGCCGAGGGCGAGGCGACGACGTCGAGCCGGCGGAGCAGCTCGGTGGCGCTCGCCGGCCGGGCGGCGGGATCCTTCGCGAGGCACTGCATGACCAGGGCGGCGAGCGCCGGCGGGCAGTCGGGGCGGAGATCGGCCACCGGCTTCGGCGTCTCGCTCATGTGGGCCACGAGCAGCTTGTGCGGGAGCAGGCCGTGGAAGGGCGCGTGCCCCGCGAGCAGCTCGTACGCCATGCAGCCGAAGGCGTAGACGTCGGCGCGATGATCGGTGTCGGGGTCGCCCGCCGCCTGCTCCGGCGCCATGTAGGCCGGCGTCCCGATGGCGGTGCCGAGCTGCGTCAGCGTCGCGCCGGTGGGCTCGGCCGCGGCGGCCGCGATGGCTTTCGCGATGCCGAAGTCGGTAACGACGGCGGTGTGGCCGGAGAGGAGGACGTTGTCGGGCTTGATGTCGCGATGCACCACGCCGCGCTCGTGCGCGTAGGCGAGTGCCCGCGAGACGTCGCGGAGGATGCTCACCGCGTCGGCGATCGACACCGGGCCGCGCCCGAGCCGGGCGCGGAGGCTCTCGCCCTCGACGTACGGCATGATGTAGTACGGCAGCCCCTCGAGCTCGCCGGCGGAGAGCACGGGGACGATGTTCGCCTGCTGCAGCGAGGCGGCGACCCGGATCTCGCGCTCGAAGCGGGTGGTGGACAGCGCCGCCCCCAGCTCGGGCGAGAGCAGCTTCACCACCACCTTGCGCCCGAGGCGGTGCTCGTCGGCGACGAACACCCGCGACATGCCGCCGCCGCCGAGCTCGCGCTCGATGGTGTGGCTGCCGGACAGCGCCTGCTGGACGCGTGCGAGGAGATCCGCCATGGCTGCCGCTGCTTTTACGTGGGAGAAGGCGGGAATCTAAGGCGGGGCGCTGCAATTGGCTACTAAAGGAAGGGCCCGCGCAGCACCGAGCAGGGGTAGCCCGCCTGCGCCGCCGCCGGCGCGGCGAGATCGATGTCCATCGTGACGAACGGGGTCGCGGGTGTCGTGCTCGCCAGGATCCCGCCATCCGGCGTGATGATCCACCCAACGCCGCCGCAGGCACCCGCCGGATCCACCCGGTTGGACGACAGGCTGAAGGCACCCGATCGCACCGCCGCCACCACGCCGACCGACAGCCACTTCGCCGTCGTAGCCGCGGCCGTCGCGCGAGGCGACAGGATGGCCTGCACGCCCGCGTCGGCGTACGCGGCACAGGTCTCGAGCGCCCACAGCTCGGTGCAGATGTTGAGTCCGAACGAGAGGGGGCCGGCGTGGAAGACCGGAAAGGCCGGATCACCCCGGTCGAACCACCGCGCTTCCCGTCCGCCCGGTTCATCCGGCAGATAGAACTTGCGCCGGAGCGGCGTGCAGCCGCCGGCGGCCGACCAGTGGAATCCCTGATTGAACGGCCGGCCGCCGACGGTGGCGGGCCGAGCCCCCACCACGTGCGCGGCATGGAGCTCGGGCAGGCGCGCGAGCCAGGCATCGCTTTGGGCCACGATGGCGGCCCAGCGTGCCGGGTCGAAGAGATCGGCCTCCCACACCGGGTCGACGAAGGCGAACTCGGGCAGCAGCACGAGCCCGGATGCCTGCTCTGACGCATGCCGGCAGAGCGCGGCCCATGCCGCGGCCAGGGCATCGGGTTCATGCGGGAGCTCGCAGACGGTCACGCGCATGGCTACCAGATCCTCACCCGGGCCTCGGGCGGGAGGTACAGCTGCTGCCCCGGCTGCACGTCGAACGCGTCGTACCACGCGTCGATGTTCCGCACCGTGGCGATCCGGTACCGGTCCGGCGCGTGGGCATCGGAGGTGAGCTGGTCTCGCAACGCGCTGTCGCTCAGCTTGCTGCGCCAGCTTCGGGCGAATCCGATGAAGAACTGCCGATCCTGCTGCCGCACGTAGCTCCGGTCGGCCGCCCTGCCGCCGAGCGACTTGCGGTAGGCGTCGAAGGCCGAGGCCAGGCCGGCGAGGTCGGCGATGTTCTCGGATTGCGTCGTCCGGCCGTTGACGGCCAGGTCCGAAAACGGACGGTACGCGGAGAACTGATTCACCAGCGGGTCCGCCAGCGCCTGGAAGCGCGACATGTCCTCGGCGGTCCACCAGTGGCGCATCCCGCCGTCGGTATCGTATTCCGCGCCGAGCACGTCGATGAAGTGGCTGGCATCGTGGCCGATGAGGGCACCGATGGCGCCGTAGGCCGCGGCATCCGACGCCGCCGAGTCGAACTTGGGTGCCTGCAGCAGGGCGGCGGAGAAGTCGTAGGCGTTCTGCTGGAAGACGAGGATCGCGCCGGCCCGCTGGGGCGCGATCCACCATTCGGCCGGGTCCACCGGCCGGCCGATGCGGGCCACGGTACGCCGGTAGTTCCGCTCCTCGACGCGCCGGAGATTGCCCGCGGCGTCCAGCGGATCCACCGCCAGATCGGAATAATCCTGCCACTGGTCCGGATATCCGATGCCGATGTACAGCGTCTTCAGCTTGGCCAGCGCCCGCGTCCTGGTGTCGGGTGACATCCACGTCGCCCCTTCGACCCGCCGGGCCAGCGCGGCGACGACGTTGGCGACGATGCCCTGCACCCGGGCTTTCTGGTGGGCCGGGAAGTACCGTTCGGCGTACATCCTTCCCAGCGCGTCGCTCAGCGCCGACTGCGTCGCCTCGAGCGCACGCTGCGCGCGCGGAGTTTCCTTCGGCTGGCCCGTGACCTCCGCCTGCAGCGCCAGCGCCTCGGCGGCAAAGGGGTGCGGCAGCAGGTCGGCCTCCGCGTGGACGGCGTGAAAGCGCAGGTAGTCCTTCCACGTTTCGATCGGCTCCGACGCGACCAGCGACGCCAGACTCCTCACGGCACCGGGCTGCCAGGGGACAAGCGGTTCCTGCCGTCCCAGTCCCGCCGCGGTGAAGAAGACGGACCAGTCCATGCCCGGCGCCTGGCGGGCGAAATCGGCCCGCGTCCACAGGCTGTCGGCGTTGTGGTCGTTGGCGGACGCCTCACTGGTGGCCTGGCCCCGGGCGATGGCAGTCTCCAGCGCCATCACCGCCCGGGCGCGCAATTCGGTGTTGTCGAAGCCGGTGAGCGCCAGCAGCCGGGCGATGTACGCCTGGTATCTGATCCGGAGCGCCTGCATGCGGGGCTCGGCACTCAGGTAGTGCTCGCGGTCCGGGAGGCCGAGCCCGCCCTGCACCAGGAACGCGACATACCGCTTCTCGCCGTGGATGCTCGGCTCCACCGACAGACCCAGCAGGCGGGCCGAGCGGTAGACGCCCCAGTTGAGCGGGTCGACGTCGGCGCCGAGTCTGCTGCCCAGGAGCCGCGTGAGCGTCGCTCTGTCGTGCACGCGGTCGATGCCGGCAAGCAGCGGCCGGAGTGGTGCGATGCCCCGGGCCTCGATGGCGGCTTCGTTCAACCAGGCGGCGCGGAAGTCGGCCACTTTCCGCGCGAGCGACCCGGCGGGCTGGGTGCCGGCGTCGTCGAGCAGCTTCGCGACCTGCTGGCGGGTGCGCTCACGGATCTCGCTCCGCGCGCTCCAGCTCTCCCGGATTTCGGTGGTCCTGAGCCAGCCGCCGTTGGCGAAGCCGAAGAAGTCGTCGCCCGGCCTGATGCCGGGATCGACGCCGTCCTCGAGCGTCGAAGGGCTTCTCCCGTCGACGGCCTGCGCGACGGCGCGGGACCCGGGCCAGCAGCAGAGCGCGGCGGCGAGCAGCAGGCAAATCGTGTACATGGTGGTGGCCTCTCAGGGGATGAGGTCACAACCTACGGCGTTCGCCCGCGGGCGGCGGCACCCCGGGCGGACAGGTATGAGTCAGTTTCGGACATCCCCGCAGCCGCGTCGTTTCGCGAATCCCCTCCGGCGTGTATGCTTGGGGAAACGAGGACATGTCCTGAAATGATCGCACGCGCGCAGCCGACCGACCTCCTCTTCGTGATCGCGCCGCACTCGCTGCTGCTCGACATCGCGGGGCCGGCGGAAGCATTCCGCCTGGCCAACCTGCATCGCCAGCGGCGCGGGCAGCCGCCGCGCTTCCGGCTTCGCTTCACCGGCCCGGTGGCGAACGCGCCGACCTCCGTCGGGCTCGGCCTGGCGGGCCTCGAGCCGTTGCCGGAGCGGCTGACCTCGCCGACCTGGGTGGTGCTGGTGGGCCAGCCGACCGCGCATCTCGGTCAGGTCACGCCGGCGATCGCCGCCACGGCACGGTGGCTCAAGCAGCGCCTCGGCGAGCCGCTGCTGGCCCCGGATACGCCGCACCGCGTGGTCGCGATCTGCTCCGGCGCGCTGCTGGCGGCGCGGGCCGGGCTGCTCGGCACCCGCCGCTGCACCACGCACCACGAGCTGCTGTCGCAGCTGCGTGCCCTGGCGCCCCGGGCGCAGGTGATCGAGAATCGCGTGTTCGTCGTGGATGGGCCGCTCGCGTCCAGCGCCGGCGTCACCGCGGGGATCGATCTCGCGCTGCACCTGATCGCGGGGGAGTGCGGTGAGGCGCTGGCCGCGAGCGTGGCCGAGGACATGGTGGTGTACCTCAGGCGCTCGCAGCGTGACCCTGAGCTGTCGCCGTTCCTGGTGCATCGGCGCCATCTGCACGCCGTGGTGCACCGGGTGCAGGACGCCATTGTCGCCAGGCCGGAGCGCGACTGGGACATGACCGCGCTGGCCAAGGTGGGCCATGCCACCGAGCGGCACCTGCTGCGGCTGTTCACCGACCACGCCGGGGTCTCTCCCCTGCAGTATCTGCGGCTGATCCGGCTCGAGCGGGCCCGGCAGTCGCTCGAGCGCGGCGCGAGCGTGACGCTCGCGGCGGAGGCCGCCGGGTTCCGGTCGGGGCTGCAGCTCAGGCGGGCGTGGAACCGCCAGTGGGGCGGCTCACCGCGGGACGCGGCCCGCACGACCGTACGTTCACCAGACACCCTGTCACCGATCGGTGGGCCACAATGAGGGGCGAAAAAATTTACGAGTACGAGCTCGATGTCACCGGCATGACGGACTACGGCGTGGGCCTGGACGCGGTACTGTCGGGCACCTCACCGATCCCGCCGCAGGGGGTGCGCGTCGATGTCGCCTTCGCCGGCCGTGCGACCGGCCGACTGGCGGGAACGGTGCGCGGCACCGACTTTACCCGCATGCGGGCCGACGGGCGTGTGGACCTGGACATCCGGGCCGTGATCGAGACGGATGACGGTCATCGCATCGCGCTGGCCGCCGACGGCATCGCCGCGCCACGTGCCGCCGAGCCGATCGCGGACCTGTGGGAGAACGTCAGCCTCACGACGGCGGCCGCGGACTACGCATGGGTGAACACGCGCCAGATCTGGGCCTTCGGGACCGTGAACTTCGCGACCGGAAAGATCCACATCGAGGCATACATGCAGTGAGCTTCCGGAGGCTACGAGCATGACCGACTCCACCCCCACCCGGCGCAGCTTTCTTTCCTCGATCGGCGCCCTGTCCGTGTCCGGCTTCATGCTGCGGGACGCGTGGCCGGCGACCGGGTCCATCATCCCTGCCGCACGCGGTGCGCGAGGGTCGCTCGCAGCGCCCGACGATTTCATGTTCACACCCGGGCTGGTCTACCTCCAGACCGGCTCCCTGGGGCCGACGCCGCGGCCGGTCATGGAGCAGACGATCGCGGCCTGGAAGGAGCTCGAGCTCAATCCGAGCCTGTACGGCTACGGCGCGCACGAGCACGCGATGGATGACGTCCGTGCCAGGGCGGCGGCGTTCCTCGGCTGCAAGACCGACGAGCTCGTCCTGACGCGGTGCACCACCGACGGGATGAACTCGGTGGCGCTGGGGCTCACGTTCCGGCCGGGCGATCGCGTGCTCACGACCGACCAGGAGCACCCGGGCGGGCGCCGCTGCTGGGATTACATCGCGCGGAGGCATGGCGTCGCGCTCGACGTCGTGGCGATCCCGCCCGGGGAAAACGACGCCCAGGCGATCGTGGACCGCTTCGCCAGGCGCATCACGCGGCGCACGCGAGTGCTGTCGTTTTCGCATCTGCT
>JBBQFH010000016.1:0-69358 GCA_038321865.1 Gemmatimonadales bacterium | reverse complement strand
GATCCTAACCCCGCAGCTGACTGGCACACTCGCCTTCGTGTCCACTCGGGACGGCAACGCCGAGATCTACACCATCAATGCGGATGGGACCGATCTGCGCCGGCTGACCAGCGATCCGGCGGAGGATACTGACCCGGCCTGGTCGCCGGACGGTACCCGAGTCGCGTTTACCAGCACGCGTGATGGCACCAGCAACATCTATATCATGAACGCCGATGGTTCCAATGTCGTTCGGCGGACCACCACCGGCGACTGGAACGATTACCCCGCCTGGTCTCCTGATGGACTTAAGATCGCGTTTTCCAGTCTGCGCAACGGCGATTACGGGCTCTACGTCACCGGCGTGGAGGGCGACTGGGCCAACGCAACGCCGGTGGGCCATCCGCGCGGGTGGAACAGCCAGGCAGCCTGGTCACCCGACGGCACCAGAATTCTTTTCGTGAGCGATTGGCGCGTATTCGACACTGTCTTTGATCTCTACGTGATGAACGCGGACGGCTCGAACATCTCGGGGCTCGTACAGCCGCCGTTCATCTCCCCCGACGTTCCGGTCTTCATCTTCAGGCCGGCCTGGTCGCCGGACGGACGGCGCGTCGCGATGTTCACGTGCCGGGATCTGTATTCATCCGAAACCTGTTACGCGAACGGCAGCGTCAGCATCACCAACGCCGACGGCTCCGGAATGCACGCGCTGGTGGACGCGGGCGGCGGCTTCCCGGCCGGCCCGCCGCTTATCATGGGAGCCGTCGCGTGGTCGCAGGATGGAAGCACGATCGTGTACTCCACGTCGTCATGCCAGGCCTGCCAGCCGTCGCTCCGGTACATCACGGCGGACGGCGTAACGAGCGGACTCGTCCTCGCGAACGCCTACAGCCCATCTTGGCGCTGGTGAGCTGCCCGATGGCGCGGCAGTACGGAATGCGGCGCGCAGGCCTCGTGCTCGCGCTGCTCGCGCTCACGTCATTTGAGGTTGGTGCGCAGACGCCCGACGCGCTGCGCGAATCGTTCCGGGTCCGGCTCGCCGGCTCGGTCGCTGCGCGGTCCGCCCGGGCGGAGACCGAGCAGCTGGCGGCGGCGCGCGGCATCGCCGAGATGTACGTCCACGACTGGCAGGACTCCATTCTCCTCCGCCAACTCACCCGCTTCGAACGCTGGAACGCGCGCGATCGCGCCACCAAGGTCACCGCCGACAGTCTGCGCCGCGCCGGCTTCGACCTGTTTCCCCGCTCAGGCGCCGCGGCGGCCATTCCGCTCTGGCGATCCAGCCTCCGCAAGGCCACCTCGATCGCCGACTCCGCCGGTCTCGCGGCAACCTCCGGTAATCTGGGCGCCGCGTATCTGGTCGAAGGCGAGCTGGACAGCGCCGCCTACCACCTCACCCGCGCCCAGCTGCTGGCCGAGCGCGTTCGCGACTGGCGCGTGCTCGGCAACACCCTCGGGGCCATCGGGAGTCTCGAGAAGGCGCGTGGCAACCTCAGCGCATCCAGCGCCGCCTACCGGCGCGCGCTCGCCGCCCGCAGCCGGTCGGGAGACGATCGCGGCGCCAGCGCCGACGAGAACAACCTCGGCCTGGTGGCCCGCGCAGGGGGTGATACCGTCGGGTCGCGCCGCTGGTTCGAAACCGCGCTGGCGCGGAATCGCCGCGCGGCCAGATATGGCGCCGCAGCCGTCAATCTCGCCAATCTGGCCGAGCTCGCCGTCGCAGATGGGCGCCTCGCCCGTGCATCCGCTCTCTATCGCGACGCGCTCGCGCTGCACCGGCATGCCAGCGAGGAGCCCGGCGCTGCGCTGGATCTCCGCAGTATCGGCGGGCTCGCGCTGCGTCAGGGCGAGTACCGCGCCGCGGTCGCAGCACTTACCGAGGCCGCCGGCATTCTCATACGTACCGGCCCCGCGGACGAAGCCGCCGGCGCCCAGGCGGACCTCGCCGAGGCATACGCGGCACTGGGAGATCTGGGCCGGGCGAGCGCCGTGCTCGATAGCGCCGAGGCCGGCGCACCAAAAGCAGGCCCCGGCGCGCTTGCGCTGCTGACGCTGGTCCGCGGCGACCTGGCGGAAGACGCCAATTCGCCAGCCGCCGCCCAGGCCGGATATGCCCGCGCCGAGTCGTTGTATGCCGATGCCGGTGATGCGGCCGGCGTGGTCGCGGCGCGTCAGGGGCTCGGGGCGCTGCAGTTGCGGCGAGGAGACTATGACGGCGCAGGCCGAACACTGCAGAGCGCCATCGCGGCGCAACGCGCATCTGGCGATCGACGGGGTGCGGCTTTGAGTGAGCTGCTGCTCGGCCACACGGAGCTGGAGCAGGGTGACCCGGGTGGCGCGGCCATCACGTTGCGGCGCGCGCGCGGCGTGCTGCGGCACCTCGCTGATCCCGTCGGTGAAGCATCGGCGCTGGCTGGTCTCGGCGAGCTCGCCGAGCGGGGGGAGCGCCCACGAGAAGCCGAGAAGTCATATCGACAGGGCCTTGCCCTGCTCGCGCACTTGCCGGCCCCCGCGGTTTCCGTCCGTTTGCACTGGGGACTCGGGCGGACACTTCAGGCGCGTGGAGCGCTGACCGAGGCCGCAGCTGAGTTCCAGCTCGCCCTCGATGCAGTCGAGCGGATGGCCGGCGGGATGCCGCGAGGCGGATCCCGGACCTCGCTGCTCGGGGATACCGGCGAGATCTACGCCGCGCTCGCCCTGGTCGAGCACGCACGGGGCAGGGATGGGGCCGCGTTCCAGGCCAGTGAGCGGCTCCGCGCCAGGGAGATGCGTGAGCTGGTGGCACGAGGCCCGATTGCGCCGCCGCGTGGGCTCGACCCGGCGATCGCGGCGGAGGCTCGCGAGCTGCACCGCCGCATCGACGAGCTCGAGCGCGGCGCGTCCGCGGCTCCGCCCCGGTCCGCCCTGATGCGCGACGTCACGGAGAATGCAGGTGAACCGGCGAGGCGGCTGGCGCTCGGGCGCGCCCAGCGAACCTATGCCGATCTGCTGGATAAGCTGAACCGGACGTCCCCCGCGTACACGGAGTTGCTGGCGGCGTCGGTGGTGAGCCATCGTGACGTGGCGTCGCGCCTGCGGCGCGACGAAGCACTGCTCGAATATCTCGTCACCGACGGATCCACGCTGCTGTTCGTCGTCACTCATGATTCGACTCGCGTGGTGCCGATCGCGATTACCCGACGCGAGCTGGCCGCGGCAATCGATTTCGCCAGGGCCGCGATCGCCCGCCGGCCCGGAGCGGCCTCGCGGCAACCGTGGGGCCCCGCGATGCGCCGCCTTCACCGGCTGCTCATCCGGCCCGCGGAGCAGACCGGCCTGCTGCTCAAGGCGCGGACACTGCTGATCGCGCCCCATGCCGAGCTGCATTACCTGCCGTTTGCCGCCCTCATGCCCGATTCCGGCACTCACTACCTGGTCGAGCGCTACGATCTTGCATACGTCCCCTCGGCCGCGATCTGGACCCAGCTCGGCACGCGCGCGCAAACACCCGGCAGCGACAAGCTGCTCGTGGTTGCCCCGTTCCCCACATCGTTGCCCGGAAGTCGTGACGAAGCCGATCGTATTCGCCGGATCTATGGTCGCGACGCCACCATGATCCTGGGAGCGAATGCGACCGAACGCGCCTTTCGCGACGACGCATCAGCCTACTCGATCATTCACCTGGCGACCTACGGTGTCCTGAACCGCCACAATCCGCTCTTTTCCTACGTTGCGTTCGCACCCGACGCGATCGGGAGCGGGCGACTGGAGGTGCAGGAAGTGTTCGGGCTGTCGCTGCGGGCCAGGCTGCTGGTGCTGAGTGCCTGCGAGACGGGGCTGAGCTCAGGCGCGGGCTCGGATGTGCCCCCGGGAGACGATTGGGTCGGACTGGTGCGCGCGTTCCTGTTTGCGGGCGCCGACAATGTGATGGCGACGCTGTGGCCGATCGAGGATCGAGCGACCTCGAAGCTGCTGCCACAATTCTACGACCACCTGCGCGGGGGTGCTCCGGCCCCCGCGCTCGCCCTGGCGCAGCGACAGGCGCTTCGAGACCCGAGCACCGCGGACCCCCGATACTGGGCTGCCTTCGTATTGGTGGGAGCGGTACGCTGAGCTGGGTGAGACTGCTACCGCGTCCCGAGCGCAAACCGCCGGAGCCGCAAACTGTTCGTCACTACGCTCACCGAGCTCACCGCCATCGCCGCTGCCGCCATCGCCGGCGTCAGCCGCAGCCCGAAGAACGGATAGAGCACCCCCGCCGCCACCGGTATCCCGATCACGTTGTAGACGAATGCCCAGAAGAGATTCTGCCGGATCACCCGCATCGTGCGCCGGGTGAGCGCGATGGCCTGGGGCACGCCGGCCAGATCGCCGCGCATCAGCGTGATGCTGCCGCTCTCCATCGCCACGTCGGTGCCGGTCCCGATCGCGATGCCGACGTCGGCCGCGGCAAGCGCCGGTGCGTCGTTCAGCCCGTCGCCCACCATCGCCACCACCTTCCCCTGCGCCTGCAGGCGACGGACCTCCGCCAGTTTTCCTTCGGGCAACACCTCCGCCACCACGCGCGTCACGCCGACGGCGCGTCCCACGCTCTCGGCCGTCGCTCGCGAGTCGCCGGTCAGCATCACGACATCCAGGCCCATCGCGCCGAGGCGCTCGATGGCACCCCGGCTGGTCGACCGCACCGGATCGGCGATGCCCAGCACGCCAAGCAGTACACCATCGGACGCGACGTACACCGCCGTCCGCGCTTCAGCCTCGAGGCGCGCGGCCTCCGCCGCGAGCGATCCGGCATCCACCCGCTCCTGCTCCATCAGCCGCCGGTTCCCGACCGCCACACGATGCCCCTCGACCATCGCAGTCACGCCGAGCCCGGTAGCGGACTGAAAGCCGCTGCTGGCCCCGGACACGAATCCGCGCGCCTTTGCCGACTCGACGATCGCCTCCGCCAGCGGGTGCTCGCTCGAGCGCTCGACTGCGGCGGCGAGCCGGAGCGCTTCGTCCGCCCGCGGGCCGATCGCATCGGTCACCGCCGGCCGCCCCTCGGTGATGGTGCCGGTCTTGTCGAAAACCACGACGTCGATATCGCCGGCGCGCTCCAGCGCCTCGCCGCCCTTCACCAGCACGCCCAGCTCCGCGCCCCGCCCCGTGGCCACCATGACGGCGGTCGGCACCGCGAGTCCCATGGCGCAGGGGCAGGCGATGATGAGCACGGTGACCGCGGAGACCAGCGCGTGCAGATAGGCCGGCTGGGGGCCGAGGTCGAACCAGACGACGAACGTCACGACGGCGAGCGAGAGCACGACCGGGACGAAGACGGCGGAGATCCGGTCGGCCAGGCGCTGGATCGGCGCCTTCGACCCCTGTGCCTGTTCCACCAGCCGGATGATGCGTGACAGCACCGTGTCTCGGCCCACCCGGTCGACCCGGAACCGAAGCGCGCCGTTCCGGTTGAGCGTCGCGCCGACCACCGGATCTCCTACCGTCCGCACCACCGGCGCCGGCTCGCCGGTCAGCATCGACTCGTCCACCGTGCTGTGGCCCTCGGTGACGGTGCCATCGGCGGGGATCTTTTCGCCCGGGCGGACCAGCACCTCGTCCCCCACGCGGAGCTCCGCGATCGGAATGTCCAGCTCGCTCCCGTCCCGGAGCACACGGGCTGTGGCGGCGCGAAGCCCGGCGAGCTTCCGGATCGCGTCCGACGTACGGCCCTTCGCGCGCGCCTCGAGCAGGTTGCCGAGGAGCACCAGCGCGATGATCCAGAGCACCGCTTCGTAGTACACCGCCGGCTCGACGCCGCGGGCCGCAATCCACTCCGGCGCGAACGTCGTGAGCAGGCTGAACAGGAAGGCGGCGCCGGTGCCCACCGCGATCAGCGTATTCATGTCGGCGCCGTGATGCCGGAGCGCCGTCCACGCACGGGTGTAGAAGTGGCGCCCGGCCCAGCCGACGACCGGCAGCGTGAGCGCGAGGAGCCCGTACCGCCACCAGCCGGTGAGCGTCGCCGCGTGCCCTACCAGCGGCATGCCGCCCATGGCGATCACGGCCGCGATCATGCTGACGATGAATTTGCGCCGGAGATCCCGCCACTCCTCCGCGTGGGCCGCGTCCCGCGCCGCGAGCGGATCGACGTCGCCTCCCGCCGAGGGGAGCGCGGCGCCGTAGCCCGTCTCCCGTATGGCGTTCACCAGCTGCTCGGGTGAGATGGCGGCGGCGTCGTAGCCGACGGTCGCCGTTTCGGTCATGAGATTCACGTTGGCCGAACGCACCCCCGGTGTCCGCTCCAGAGCGCGCTGAACGCGTGCGCTGCAGGCGGCGCAGGTCATGCCGGTGACCGGAATGTCACACTGCCCGGTGGCAGAAGGTGCCGGACTCATGGCGTCTGATCGTCCGGTTCGACGATCAGGCTGCCGCGAACCATCCCCATGCCGCAGGTGAACTCGTAGGTGCCGGGCGCGGTGGGTGTGAATTCGACCGGCGTCGTCTGGTGCTGCGGCAGGAAGGTGCGGATCCCGAAGTCGGCAAACACGACCTCTTCGGTGCAGCTGTTCGCCTCATCCCGGCGAAAGTCCAGCCGGACCGGCCGGCCCGCCCGGACCTTGATCACGGCGGGGGTGTACCCGCCGCGGACGACGATCCCGATCTGCTGCACCGACGCCCCCGCCGCGACACCCACCACCCGCCCGGCGACGAAGAAATACCAGACGATCCAGCCGATCGCCGCCAGGCCCGCTGCCGTGACGATGATCTGGGCACTGCTCATGTCGTGGCCTCGTACCCGGCCTCGCGAACGGCCTCGATGATCCGGCCCTCCTCGACGCGGCTCTCGTCGTAGGTGACTTCCGCCCGCCCCATCTGGACGCTGCCGATTTCGACACCGGGCACGCCGCGCAACGCCGCGTTGACGGCGTTCAGGCAGTGGCCGCAGCTCATGCCGCCAATGCGAAGGGTGATCTGCCTCATAGCGTGGACTTTCGAAAAGGTGGATCTTCGCCGCCCTGAGTAGTGCAATACACGGCAGGCAGCAGCAACGTATATAGGGGGTAGGGGTATGTCAACGGGGCGGCCGATCTATCTGCCGAGAGAGCGCTGGCGGCGGGCGACCTGGACCGAAAAGCACCTAAGTCATTGGACCAGCCGTCTCAACACGGGGATCCACGCGGTGGTAACACTTTTTCGCAGTGTGATTTACCGCCCCAAGCCCTGATCGTCCGGGCGGCACGGCTCCTGCCTTGCCCGGGGTCATGTCGCCCGACGCGGACCCCCTGCTCGTCCCATCTCTCCGTGCCGGGGAGGAAACAACCGACACCGACACGCTCGATGCCTGGCATCTGGCGCTGTCGAATGCCGTTTCGCCCGATCTCCCCCATGACCTCCTTGCCGTCTGGCTCTACCCGGCGGCCGGCGGTGCCGAGCTGATCGCGCCGGCCGCGCTTGCGGCCGATCAGTTGACCGTACCCGTCCCACCTGACATTCCGGCTCACCAGCTGGCGCTGCTCGAGGAGATCGTCCAGGACGCGGGGTATCCGTCCGTCGCCGTGGCGGTGATCAGGTCGGGCGATCGCGAGACGGGGCTGGTCCTGTTCGCCGCACTGCGGGAGGATGTGTATGGGGACCGCGAGCGCCGGCTGATCGCCGGCGTGGCCGAGGGTCTCTCGGCGATGTTCGGGCGGCTGGCGCGACTCTGGGGGAGGCCGGTACCGCTCGACGGCCAGGACCGCGGCGCCGCAGCCATTTCCGCAGTCGCGACGGCGGTAGCGACGGCAGGCTCCTCGCGCGAACTGTCGAGCGGACTGCTCGCGTCGCTCGCGCCCTGGATCGCGGCCGACCGGCTCGAGCTGCTGGTGCCGGGAAGCTCGGCCGAGGAATGGTATCGCTTCGGCGAGCACCGGGGCGGTCCGCTCGGCAGCGATCCCGATCTGGTTCTGACCCGGCACGCGCTGGACGTGACCGCCCTGTTCGGCGCGGGTGACTCGGTGCTCCGAGGAGACGTCACGGCGGGCGGGCGCCCGATCTTCCCCCGGCACGAAACGGCCGGGCTGATCCGGTCAGTCGTTGGCGTCTGGCTGGAGGTCGGCGGGAGGACGGTCGGGGCCTTGCTGCTCGGCGCCCGGGAGGCGCACCGGTTTACCGACGCCGACGCCACTCAGCTCGCGACGATCGCTCCGCTGGTCGCGATGCGGGTCGATGCCAGCATCGCGGCGGCTCACCTGCAGGTCATGCGCAGCCACCTCGCCGCGCTGCGCTCGGTGCCGGCGCAGCTGGGCCGCCTGGCCGACATGCTCGCCTCCACGGCGGACCCGGCCGATGCGACGAGCCGGTTCGCCGTCGAGGCTCGGGCTGTGCTCGTGTTCGAGCGCATGCATTTCGCGCTGGGCTTGAACCAGGACGACCGCGTCGCCATCATGGCGCCGGGCGAGACGCGCGCCCTGCCGGACCTTCCTCTCACCCCCATCGCCGGTACTGGGCTCGGCCGAGTGGTGCGGGGAGACGTGCCCAATCTGACTATGCGGGCGGAGGGCCGGGCGGACCTGATCGTTGCCCTCAGGGTGGCGGGGCGGGTGATCGGCGCGATGGTGCTGACCGGCGGCGAAGCCACGATGTTCGGCCGGGGCGACATCGAGGTCGCCCAGCAGCTGGCCGACCTGGTGGCGCCGCACCTCGAGCTGCTGCGCCGCACGGCCATCGCGCCTCCACCGATACTGCCGGGGTGGAAGCGCGCCCCGAAATTCTAGCCGCTAGACCTCGAGCCGGTCGCCTTCGCGCGCCGTCGTGGTGTAGAGCACCGGCATCAGGAAGACGCTGATCAGCAGCCGCGAGAACAGCCCTCCGACGATCACCATCGCGAACGGGCGCTGCGAGTCCGAACCGACGCCGGTCGACAGCGCCGCGGGGAGCAGCCCCAGCGCGGCGACCAGCGCCGTCATCATGATGGGTCGAAGCCGGTGCAGCGCGGCCTCGCGCGCCGCGCCAGCGATACCCAGGCCGCCCAGGCGAAGCTCGTTCGCGTACGAGATGTAGACCACCGCCGTCTGAACCGATACACCGAAGAGCGCCAGGAACCCGATGCCCGACGATACCGAAAACGGCGTGCCGGTGATCGCCAGCACCAGCAATCCGCCGACTGGCGCGGACAACACGACGCCCACAATCGTGATCAGCGGGAACGAGACGTTGCGATAGAGCGCAAACAGGAGCACGAAGATGAGGCCCACGGTGAGCGGCAGCACGAGTGCGAGCTGTCCGCGCGACGCCGTATACTCTTCGTACTCACCGCCCCACACCACGCGGTAGCCTGGCGGCAGGTGGACCTTGGCTCGCACCTGACGCTCCGCGTCCTGCACGGCGCCGGCGAGATCGCGCCCTTCGACGGCAAACTGGACGCCGATGTAGCGCGAGTTGTCTTCCCGGTAGATGAAGGATGCTCCGCTGGTGACACCGACCGTCGCGAGCTCTCGAAGCGGAATCTGCTGGCCGTCGCCCGCCGCTACGAGAATGTTGCCGATCTGTTCCGGCGTTTGCCGGAACCGAGGCTGGAGCCGCACAACCAGGTCAAACAGCTTCTCACCTTGTACCACCGACGTCGCGGCCACACCGCCCACGGCGGCCTCGATCAGTCCGTTGACGTCAGCGACGTTGAGTCCGTACCGGGCGAGTTTTGACCGATCCATCTGCACGGTGAGGCTCGGCTGGCCCAACTCCTCCACGACCGTCACGCGGCTGATGCCGCGAACACCATTGAGCACGCCCTCGATCGCATGGCCCTTCGTTTCCAGCACCGCGAGGTCCGGTCCGAAAATCTTCACGGCAAGCGAGCTCTTGAGTCCGGTCTCGGCTTCATCCACCGCGTCTTCAGCGGGCTGGGTGTAGTTGAAGCTGACGCCGGGGAAGCGGGACAGCTTCTGGTTGATGGCCGCAATCAGGTCGGCCTTCCGGTCGAACGCGCCGTGCCATTCGCGGTAGGGCTTGAGCCCGACATAGAACTCCGCATTGAAGAAGCCGGTTGGATTGGTCCCGTCGTCGGGCCTTCCGTGCTCCGACGCCACGACAGTCACCTCCGGAAACGAACGCAGTATCCTCCGGATCTGTGGAACCAGCTTGCTTGATTCTTCCAGTGAAATCGTGGATGGCATCGTTGCCCGGACCCACAGGGCGCCCTCGTCGAGATGGGGCATGAACTCGGAGCCGATCCGGGTGGCGATCGCCACCGCGATTCCGAACAGCAGTACCGATGCGATGATCGTCGCGCGCGCGCGGGTAAGGCACCAGTCGAGTGCCCGGGCGTAGAGGTCACGTACCCACTCGAACGCGGCGTTGCGCCGCTCGCGGACGCCGCTGCGGAGCACGATCGAGCACAGCACCGGCAACACGGTGAGCGTCAGGGCGAGCGCGCCGATGAGCGCGAAGATCGTGGTGTCCGCCATGGGCCGGAACAGCCGCCCGGACGGACCGGACAGCACGTAGATCGGCAGGAACCCGGCGACGATGATCGCCACAGCGTACACGATGGGCCGATCGACCTCGGCGGCGGCCTCGGCGATGACCTCGCGTATCGAAAAGCTGGTGCCGTGCCGCCGCCCGAGCGCGCGGTGGATGTTTTCCACCATGACGACGGCACCGTCCACCAGGATGCCGAAGTCGATGGCGCCGATGGACAGCAGGTTGGCCGGAATGTGCCGGAGATCGAGGCAGATGAAGGCGAAGAGCAGCGACAGCGGGATCGTCGCGGCGACGATCAACCCGGATCGAATGTCGAAGAGAAAGAATATCAGAATGGCGATGACGAGGATGATCCCGCGGACGAGATTGTCCTCGACGGTACGGGTGGTGAGACGGATCAGGTCGCTTCGGTCGTAAAACGGCTTGATCCGTACATCCTTCGGCAGCACCGTCGCGTTCAGCTCGCGGGTCTTGGCCTCCACCCGCTTGAGCACCGTCTGCGCCTGCTCGCCGGTGCGCATGACGACGATTCCCTCGACGGCGTCGTCGTGATCGTTGAAGCCGAACTGACCGAGTCTGGGGGCGTAACCGATGACCACCTGGCCGACATCACGCACCAGGATCGGCGTGCCGTTCTTCACGGTCAGGACGACATTTTCGATGTCCTCCGGCCGCTCGAGGCGCCCCAGGCCGCGCACATAGTAGAACTGCCCTGCCTCGGAGTAGAAGCCGCCCCCGGCATTCCCATTGTTGGCGGCGATCGCGTCGGTCACATTCGCCACGGACAGGCCGGCGCCGGCCACTCTGGTGGGATCGAGCAGCACCTGATACTGCATCGTCTGCCCGCCCAGGCTCGACAGGTCGGCGACGCCCGGCACCGACTTGTAGGCCTTCGCGACGATCCAGTCCTGCAATGTCTTGAGCTCCATCGGGCTTCGATCAGCGCTCTCCAGCACGTATCGGTACACCAGGCCGGACGGCGAGAAGAGCGGCGCCACGTCGGGCGCGACGCCATCGGGCACCTCGACTCCGCGGAGCTTCTCGAACACCCGCTCGCGCGCGAAGTAGTTGTCGGTGCCGTCCTGGAACACGAGCCGAACGTCCGAGAGCCCGTACAGCGAGATCGAGCGCACGACGCTGAGATTGGGCAGGCCATTCATCTCCGTCTCGATGGGAACGGTGATGAGGCGCTCGACCTCCTCGGCAGCCTGGCCGGGCCACTGGCTCACGATCTCGACCATGGGCGGGGAGATGTCGGGGTAGGCGTCGACCGGCAGCCGGGAAAAAGACCAGATGCCGAATGCTGCGACGGCGACGCTGAGCGTCAGCACCAGAATCGGCTGGCCCAGTGCGACCGTCACGATTCGGTGGATCACGGATGGGGCCGGCTGCCCCGGCTCGTGCACTTCTGGCTCGCTCATGACGCGCCCGACCCGGCCAGGAACAGCGCGCCCTGGGTAACGACGGACTCGCCCGGCTGGAGGCCGGTGCGCACCTCATACCGGTCGCCGACCCGCGAGCCGAGCTCGATCCGGCGGCGCGCGTACCCCTTGGCCCCGCTGGCGACGAACACATACGGCAGATTGTCGTCGTCGCGAAGCACCGAGGCCACGGGCACCAGGATCCCCGTACGCTGGCGCATCGCGCGGATCTCGACGTTCACCAGCATGTCGCGGCGGAGCAGCCCGCCCCGGTTGGGAACCAGGATGCGTACGGCGGTGGCCTTGGTGGCCGGATCCACCAGCGCCGCCACGTAGTCCACGCGCCCGGTCAGCGTGTCGGGGGAGCCGCTGGTCGTGATCCACGCCGTCTCCCCCTTCTGCACCGAGGCGACGTCTCCCTCGAACACGTTCGCCATCACCCACATGGTGGACAGGTCCGCGACGGTGAAGACGTTCGTGGCACCCGCCTGGAGCAGCTGGCCGGGGTTGATGGCCTTGGTCACGACCGTGCCTGCGATCGGCGACCGGATCGCGGCCTGGGCATTCGCCGCCGGGCGCCCGTCGCGGATCGCGGTGATCGCTGATTCCTCCACGCCGAGCGAGCGCATGGTGGAGACGGCCGCATCGCGGTCAGCGGCGGCGGCCGCGAGATCGGAGCGAGCCTGGTCGAGATCGCGCCGCGCGAGGGCGTCGTTGGCGAAGAGCTGCTCGTCGAGCGTCGCGATCCGTTGCGCGTTTCGCAGCGCGGACTCGGCCTTCCGGAACGCCGCGACGGCGTCGGCGAAGTCGGGTGAGGCGACCGTCGCGAGAATCTGGCCGCGCCCGACCGATGCCCCCGGCGACACCATGATGCGCGACACCGGCCCGGACATCGGCGAGAGAATGTCGGTCGAGTGATCGCCGTTGAAGGCGACGGTGCCGGTGGTGACGATCGTGGCGTTGTACGTCGCGGGCGTCACCGGCTCGGCGCGGATCTGCGCGCGCTGCGCACTGTCGAGCACGACGCTGCTGTCGCCGGCGGCCTCGGCCGGTCCTGCCGCGGGATCGGGTTTGCGGGAGCAGGCCGCGGCGGCGGAGAGCGCGATCACCAGCAGCGTCGAACGGAGCGCGGGGCTACCGGACATTGGGGTCTCCCGGGGCGAGCGTATCGAGCGGAGTGGCGACGGCGCGCTGCAGATCGGCCCGCGCGCTGTTGGCCGCCGCGAGGGCGTCGGTGTACTGGCTTTCGGCGTCCAGCAGGCTGCGCCGGGCATCGAGGACCTCGAGCGCCGAGGAGCCACCGAGCCCATAGCTCACCGAGGCGATGCGGTACGCTTCGACGGCGGTGGGCAGGAGCTGCTCCTTGATGTAGATCGCCTGGCGCAGCGCGGCGTCGGCCGCGGCGTACGCGGCACGGATATCCTGACCGACCTGTGCCTGGAGGTCCACGGCGGTGGCCGTGAGCTCGCGCTCGCGACCCCGGGCTTCGGCGATCTCCCCCCGGGTGTGCTGCCAAAAGAAGAGGGGGATCGGCAGGGCCACGCCGGTGGTGAAGAGCGCGGGGCCCGGGCCGGCGTAATCGCGGTTCAGGCCGACGAAGAAGTCCGGCAGCCAGAACTCGCGGGCCAGCGTGACCGCCGCCCGGGCGCCGGCCTGCTGGCTCCGGATGCTGGCCAGCTCGGGCCGCGCATTGAGCCCCAGCGTCTCCAGCCGGCCGAGATCGGGCAGCGGCGCCGGCATGGCGAGGGAATCAGCGGCGCCGATCGGCGCCGCCAGCGGGCGGCCGATCAGGCGATTCAGCGCCGCCCGCGCGTTGGCGATGTCGCGCTCGGTGACGATCAGCTGGTTTTCGGCCTGCGCGATATCGAGGCGGGCGCGGATGACGTCGAGCTTCGGCGTATCGCCGGCGTTGAAGCGCGCCTCGGTCTTCCGCGCGAATTCCGTGGCCAGCAGTCTCGACTCCTGCAGGTCGCGCCGGCGCCGCAGCGCCGCGAGCAGCGAGTCGTAGGTTTGCGACGTCTGCGCGGCGACCGTCTGGCGGGTCAGCATTCCCTGCGCCTCGGCCGCGCGCACGTCGGCGGTACCGATGCGGCCCCTCAGCCTGAACTTGTCGGGGAACGGGATGGTGATCGTGGCGCCGACGTTCTTGCCCGTCGGCCCGCCGCGGCCGAACAGGCCGGGTGCCTCGTCCGAGGCTACGAATTGGGGGTCCGGTATCGCCACGCCCTGCACCCGGCGGGCCCGCGCCTGGTCGGTCTGGGCGTCGGCGATCTGCAGCTGCGGATTGTAGCTCAGCGCCTCGGCGATCATCTCGCGCCGGGTGAGGCAGAGCGAATCGGTCAGCGACGCACGCGAACGTGCGGCGGGCCCGCGGTGACTGCAGTCGGGGGCCGGGCTGATGCCCATCGAATCCGCCGGCAGCGCGCGGCCGTTGACGGCCGGCGCGCGGGTGGGCGGCTCAGGCTGCTGGGCCGTCGCCGACGCGGCGATCGACGCCAGTGCACAGGCGTAGAGTAGGTGTCGCATGCTGTCCCTGTCGCGGTGGCTCGGGGCACGCCCGGATGGGCCTGCCTCGTCGAACGGGGGAACTCAGCCTGCGACGGGAGGAGCGCGGGAAAGGTGGGAAGCGTAGAGCTCGGCGTGCGGCGGCCGGGTGGACACCGGCTCGGCCGGCGCGCGCTCGGCGACCACCAGGACCGGCAGGGGTGCCCGCGATTCGAGCCGCGCCTGCATCGAGCGTGCGATGCAGGCAGGACACGTCGCCTCGTTGTGCGCCCGGGTCGGCTGGTGGGCGGGCGTGACCAGCTGTCCACCCGGCGCGGCGGCATCCGTGACGAAGTCCGCCGCAATGGCCCGGGCCTCCCGCAGCTCCCCCAGCGGGGCGAGCAGCAGCACCATCTGCACCGCGACCGCGAGCGCGGCGACCGCGCTGCGGGCCCGGCGGGACCAGTGGTGGCGGGACGCGTGGACGAGCTTGACCATCCAGAGAACGTATACGAGCGCCGGACCCGCCGCCAGACGCCCCTGGCCTGCCGGCAGCTCAGCCCGCTTCCGGGGGCAGCAGCTGGAAGAACTCCGTCTGGCCGGTGGCGAGCATGCATCGAAGGTAGGGACGGCAGAGTCTGCACTGGTCGCCGCAGCCGGTCTGCCGAATGAGATCCTCAAGCATCCAGCCGCCGGCTCGCGCCAGCGGTAGCAGGTCGGCGAATGGCGTCCGGCGGCAGATGCAGCGCGAGACGAGGACGTCGCCCGCGGGGGATGGCATGGTCAGCGCCGCATGGCGGCCAGCGTCGCCACCTCACGCTGCAGCAGGCCGAGCTGGTGCATGACTTCCGCGTGCCGCGCCGACTCGCTGGTGGCATGCCGTCCCATGAAGTAGAGCGTGCCGTTGGGATACAGCGTGACCGTCTCGACCTCGCTCAGCGAATCGAATCCCCGTTCGTGCGCCTTGGCCACCAGCTCGCCCATGTTGATGTGGAGCCGGCTCATCTCCGCATCCTGCGCGGCACCGCCGGCCACAAGGCAGATGTCCCCGCCGCCCTCGGTGATCGCATCCTTGCTGGGGCCGCGGTAGAAGACGCGCACCAGCGCGGCGTTGATCGCCAGCAGCGTGGCGGCCCCGATGATGCCGCCGGAGAGCGACGTGTCGTTGCCGATGATCGCGTTCTGCACCGTGTTGGACAGCGTCAGCAGCACCACGAGATCGAACGGGTTCAGCTGTGCCAGCACCCGCTTGCCCCAGAGCCGGAGGGCAAAGACCAGCAGGAGGTAGACCACGACCGGCCGGATCATCTTTTCGAGCAGCGAGACCGGGAACGCGTCACTGTCCGGAGTGCCGAACCGGAGCAGGTTGTGGACCAGGTCGGGGAAGTACACGCCGTGCATTCGAGGCCTCTTCCGTTGTGATTAGCTTCCCTGCATGAGCATGCCGTTCGGCCCACCGAGTGTACGTCCGGGGTCCCCCCGCGGGAAGCCGGACCCCACACCCCGATCCTGGCGCGAGCGCCTGGCGGCCGCGCGGCATCTCCCGCAGCTGCTGAGGCTCGTATGGGGCACGGAGCCGCGATTCGTGGTCGGGATCGTCGTGCTCCGGGTGCTCCGCGCGGTGGTGCCGCTCGCCGTACTCTGGATCGGCAAGCTGATCGTCGACGGCGTCATCGCCGCCGCGGCGGCGGCACAGCACGGCGCCCCGCCGCCGTGGCGTCACCTGGCCGCCCTGGTGGGGACGGAGCTGGCGATCGCGCTGGTCGGCGAGGGGCTGAGCCGGCTGTCGGCGCTGCTGGAAAGCCTGCTCGGCGACCTGTTCGCCAATCGGACCAGCGTCGAGCTGATGCGGCACGCGGCCGCGCTGGACCTGGAGCAGCTCGAGAACGCCGAAATCTACGACAAGCTCGACCGCGCCCGCCGGCAGACGGTCAATCGCATCGGGCTGTTCACGCTGCTGCTCGGCACCGTGCAGGACGCGATCACCCTCGCCACCCTGGCGGCCGCGCTGGCCGTCTACGTGCCCTGGCTGCTGGTGCTGCTGGTCATCGCCGTGCTGCCGTCACTGCTGGGCGAGACCCATTACGCGGCGCTCGGCTACTCGCTGCTCTTCTCCTGGACCCCGGAGCGGCGGCAGCTCGATTACCTCCGCTACATCGGCGCCAGCGACATCAGCGCCAAGGAGATGAAACTGTTCGGCTTGTCGGACTTCCTGGTGGGCCGGTACGATCGACTTTCCCAGGAGTTCTACGAGGTCAATCGCGCTCTTGCCGTCCGCCGCAGCATCGTGTCCACCGTGCTCGGCGCGGTCGGGACGCTGGGGTACTACGCCGCGTACGGCGTCATCATTTATCTCACCGTCATCGGCTACCACTCGCGCGGCGGCGGGCTGTTCACCATCGGCGTGCTGACCTTTCTCGCGGGCTCCTTCCGGCAGAGCCGGGACCTGATCCAGCGGGTGCTGCTCTCGCTGGCCCAGGTGTTCGAGCAGAGCCTCTATCTCGACGATCTCTTCAGCTTTCTCGAGCTCAGACCCCGCATCGTGACCCAGGGAACGGCGCACCCGATTCCGCAGCCGATCACCGGCGGCTTCACCTTCGAACACGTGGGGTTCCGCTACCCCGGATCCGAACGCTGGGCGGTGCGCGGGCTCACCTTTGCCCTCGGCGCCGGAGAGCGGCTCGCGCTGGTCGGGGAGAACGGCGCCGGCAAGACGACGCTCGCCAAGCTGCTGGTGCGGCTCTACGATCCGAGCGAAGGCCGCATCCTGCTCGACGGCGTGGACCTCCGGGAGTATGACGTCGAAAGCCTCCGCCGGAACGTCGGCGTGATCTTTCAGGACTTCGTGCGCTACGATTTCATGCTTCGCGAGAATATCGCGGTCGGCAACATTGCGGAGCTGGAGAACGATCCGGTGATCCATGAGGCCGCGTCGCGAAGTCTCGCCGATTCGGTGGCCGAGCGGCTGGGCGGCGGCTACCAGCAGATGCTCGGGCGGCGGTTCGAGACCGGCGTGGACCTCTCGGGAGGGGAGTGGCAGAAGGTGGCGTTGGCCCGCGCCTACATGCGCGAGGCCCAGCTCCTGATTCTCGACGAGCCCACCGCCGCCCTCGACGCCCGCGCCGAGTACGAGGTGTTCCTCCGTTTCTCGGAGCTGACCAAGGGCAAGATGGCCGTGCTCATCTCCCACCGGTTCTCAACGGTCCGCATGGCCGACCGGATTCTGGTGCTCAAGGGGGGCGAGATCGTGGAGCAGGGCACCCATGCCACTCTGCTCACCAATGGCGGACTCTATTCGGAGCTCTTCCAGCTGCAGGCGGCCGGGTACCGCTAGGACGCGGCCTTCGTGCCGGTGACGGTGCGGGTCGGCGGGAAAATCCAGGGACTCCAGCCGCCGGCCCGCACGGAGAGGAGCCCGGCCTCCTTCAGGTCGGAGGCATACTCCGCCACGTGCGCGATGTCCATCAGCGCGACCCGCCCGCCGGGCCGGAGGACGCGGCAGATCTCACGCATGGCGGTCCGCCGGCCGGCCCGGTCCGCAACGTTTTGCACCGCGAGGCTCGACACCACGACATCGAACGAGCCGTCGTCGAACGGGAGCGCTCGCATGTCTCCGTCCCGCACCTCGACGCGCTCGGCCACCCCTTCCGCCCGAGCGTTGGCCAGCGTGGCGTCGGCGCGATTGTCGTGCTGGTCGGTCGCCGACCAGAGGTCGATGCCCACGGCGCGGCCCTGCGGCACCCGCCGCGCGGCGCCGATCAGCAGCAGGCCGTGGCCGCAGCCGACGTCGAGCACCCGTTCATCCCCGGCAAGTCGCAGGCGGTCGAGCAGGCGGTCACGCGCCCGCAGCTTCCCGACCCGGCTGCTGGCGATCATCAGCAATCCGCTGAGCATGAAGCTCACCGCCATCCATGCGCCGGCGGAGGTGAGCGCAGGGATCGCCCGGGTTCGGCCGACCACCGCCAGCCCGGCGGTCGCGAGGGCGGCCAGAAACATGTTGCGCACGACGCCGGGCGCGTCGAGGCCATAATCGGGTTTGGCAGTCATTATGGTGCGCCCATTTGACATCCGGTGAAAGCCGGCCCAAAATGAGGATCCAACCATCCTCAGGAGGTGGAGACCATGAAAGTCTATGGCTCCAGCGCGATCCGCAACGTCGCCTTCGTCGGGCACGGCGGGAGCGGAAAGACATCTCTCGTAGACGCGCTTGCGTTCGTGTCGGGCTCCAGCCGCCGGCACGGCTCGATCAGGGACGGCACCACCCTCACCGATCACTCCCCGGACGAAATCGAACGCAAGCATTCCATCGGGCTGGGACTCGCCCATGCCGAGTGGATGGACACCAAGCTCAACCTGCTCGACACGCCGGGCTACCTCGACTACTTCGGCGAGGTGGTCGGCGGCGTCTACGCCGCCGATGCGGCGGTCGTCGTACTGAGCAGCACCGCCGGCGTCGAGGTCGGGACCGAGAAGGCGTGGGAACTCTGCGACCAGCTGCATCTGCCGCGCATGCTGTTCGTGTCCGGCATGGACAAGGACCACGCCGACTTCGAGCGGGTGTACCAGGACGTCAAGGCGCACCTGACACCCAACGTGGTGCCGGTGGAAGTGCCGATCGGCGACGGCCGCGACTTTCAGGGCATCATCAACCTCTTCTCCGGCCATTGCCACAGCTACCGCAAGGGGACGAAGAACGGTGAGTACGATATCGTGCCCTGTCCGCCGCAGCATGAACGGCAGTTCGGTCACTACACCGAGCAGTTCACCGAGGCCGTCGCCTCCACCGACGACGCGCTGATCGAGCGGTACCTGTCGGGTGAGGAGATCCCCCGCGAGGAATTCGTCGCGGCCGTCAAGCGCGGCATGCTCGAGGGTGCGATCGTCCCGCTGTTCTGCGGCAGTGCGGAGCTGACGTATGGCGTGCGGACGCTGCTCAAGAAGATGGTCGAGCTGGTCCCGTCACCGCTCGAAGCGCGGCCACGGCCCGGGGTCGAGCCGGGGGCACCGCTCGTGGCTCGGGTGTTCAAGACGGTGTCGGAACCTCACGTCGGCGACGTCACGCTCTTCCGCCTCTTCGCGGGCGACCTCCGGAACGGCGACGAGGTCTGGAACGCCGAGCATGAGGTGAGCGAAAAGCTGAACCACCTGTCGGTGCAGCAGGGGCGCGAGCGGATCGAGGTGGAGCGGCTCTGCGCCGGTGATATCGGGTCGGTCGCCAAGCTGAAGAACACGCATACCAATGACACCTTCAGCCGCCGCGACCATCCGGTGCGGCTCCCCCCGGTGCCCTTTCCCGACGCGGTCGCGACGTCGGCGGTGGTGGTCAAGCAGCGCGGCGAGGAGGACAAGCTGGCGGCGGGTCTTCACCGGATCCACGAGGAGGATCCGACCTTCCACTTCGAATACAGCTCAGAGCTGGGGCAGACCCTGATCCACGGGATGGGCGAGCGGCATTTCGACACGATCCTCGGCCGGCTCGAGCGCAAGTTCGGCGTGCACGCGGAGCTGGCCCGTCCGCGGGTCGC
Organism: Gemmatimonadales bacterium; assembly: GCA_038321865.1. Taxonomy (GTDB): domain Bacteria; phylum Gemmatimonadota; class Gemmatimonadetes; order Gemmatimonadales; family GWC2-71-9; genus JAICUF01. Next base: position 49,527 of record JBBQFH010000016.1, on the reverse strand, counting down.
CTACCGGGAAACGCTTCGGAGCAAGGGTGAAGGCCAGGGCAAGCACAAGAAGCAGTCGGGCGGCCGGGGGCAGTACGGCGACTGCTGGGTGCGACTGTCTCCCCAGCCTCGCGGCGAGGGATACGCCTTCCAGGACAGCATCGTCGGCGGCGTCATCCCGAACAAGTTCATTCCCGCGGTGGATCGGGGCATCCAGGAGTCGGCCGTGCGCGGCGTCGTCGCGGGCTATCCGATGGTGGACTTCAAGGCCGAGTGCTTCGACGGCTCGTATCACGACGTGGACTCGAATGAGATGTCGTTCAAGATGGCCGGCATCCTGGCATTCCGGAATGTCGCGCCGAAGTGCCGGCCGGTCCTGCTCGAGCCGCTTGCCGAGATTCACGTCTGGGCGCCGGACGACGTGCTGGGCGACGTGATGGGTGATCTGAGCGCGCGACGCGGCCACATCATCGGGACCGAAGCCGACGGGCGACTCACGAAGGTGCGCGCCATCGTGCCGGAAGCGGAGCTGTACCGCTACTCCACGACCCTGCATTCGATCACCCACGGCCGGGGCACGCACCGGGTGAAGCCGCACGGGTACGCCGAGGCGCCGCCGGAGGTGACGACGAAGGTGGCGGCGGAGAACCAGCAGGAGCACGCCGCCGCTTCGTGAGTGACGGCGTGCTCGCCGGCCTCGTCGTCGCGCTGCATTTCGCGTTCGTGCTGTTCGTGCTGTTCGGAGGGTTGCTGGTGCTGCGGTGGCCGTCGGTACGCTGGGTGCACCTGCCGGCCGCGTGCTGGGGGGCCTTCGTGGAATTCAGCGGGCGGATCTGCCCGCTGACGCCGCTGGAGAACTCGCTTCGCCGCCAGGCCGGCCTCACCGGCTACCAGGGCGGATTCATCGATCACTATATCATGCCGGTGCTCTATCCGCACGGACTGACCCGGGCGGTGCAGCTGGTGCTCGGCGCCATCGTTATCGCATTCAATGTGGCGATCTATTGGAGGATGGAGGCTCTCCGGCGTAACGATTCGTCCGCGCAGTAACGAAACATTCCTTCCCCAAGTGCGCACTCTCGCCTTCAGTTTTGCCAATCAGGCATGCCATAACGGTTTACGAAGCGCCGCAGCGTGGCCCTCGGCTTGCCATCGGAAGCCTGATTGCGCGCCGCGCCGACGGGGGCGTGCCACCCGCGCGCAGTTCCCGGAGGTGCGATGCTCCTGCTGCTCCAAATTGCCGCGGCCCTGTCGACCGGTGCTGGCGCTGATGCGGCTGTTCCCGCCGCCGACCTGTCCCCCCGGCCGCGGGCGGAATTCGCCGCGCGGAGCTGGGTCCCGGGTGCAGCAGCGGCCGACACCGGTCGTCCGCGCGCGATCGAGTACAGCGATGCATACGCCGTTCGCCTGACCATCCACCGGTACGCAAGCTACACGATGGTGCCGCTGTTCGTGGCGGAGTATTTCGCGGGACGCGATTTGCTGCTGCACAGCACCGAGGCCTCGAGCTTCGCGCGCCACTGGCATCGTCCCCTGGCGTCGGCGATCGGCGGGCTGTTCGCCGTGAACACCGTCACCGGCGTGTGGAACCTGTGGGACAGCCGGCACGATCCCGCCGGCCGCAGCCGCCGAATCGTCCACAGCCTGCTCATGCTCACCGCCGATGCCGGCTTCACCGCAACCGGTATCGTGGCGTCGGACGCTCACGACTCGGCCGGCCGTCGGAGTCTGCACCAGACGCTCGCCGTGAGCGCCATGGCCGTCTCGCTCGCGGGCGACCTCCTCATGCTTGTCTGGAAGGATTGACCATGACGCTTGCCCTGCATCTGCTCGCGACGATGGTCGAGCCGTGGGCCCGCCTCTATCGGGATCATCCCGTGATCGAGAGTGGCGTCGCGTTCGTGCATTTTGGCGGACTCCTCGCGGCAGGTGGGTTCGCGATCGCGGCCGATCGTGGCACGCTGCGCGCCGTCGGCGCGGATGCAGCGCGGCGCCGGGCCCATCTGGACGAGTTGGGCGCGGTGCATCAGCCGGTGCTGGTCGGGCTCTCGGTCGTCATGGTCAGCGGGTTGCTCATGCTCGCGGCCGACCTCGAGCCGCTGGTTCGCTCGCCGACATTCTGGATCAAGATGGGACTGGTCGCGCTGCTGCTCGCGAACGGGCTCGGGCTCACCCGCGCCGAGGCGCGCCTGCGGAGGGACCAGGCATCGGACCACGGCTGGAGAGTGCTGCGGCGTTGGGCGCTCGGCAGTCTGACGCTCTGGTTCGCCGTGACGCTCGCCGGAACATTTCTCGCCAACGCCAGCTGAAACCTCCGGAAGGAACCAGCGTGACCCTACTGCCGCCATCCGTCGCTTCCTCCGACTGCGACGACTGCCCGCTGCACGACCGCCGCGCCTTCCTCCGCGACGCGACCGTCGTCATCGCCGGTTTCCTGACCTTCCTCGGCCGATCACGCCTCGACGCTGCGGCGCTTCCCATTCGATTCGGCGCGGCGCTCGGCGTCGGCGGCGACGAGCGAACGTACCCGATTCCCACCGACGACGGTGCAACGATCGACCGTGACGCGGAAGTGATCCTCGTCCGCTTCGCCGGCCACGTCTACGCCTTTTCCCTGTCCTGTCCGCATCAGCATACGGCGCTCCGCTGGCTGCCGGAGGACAGCCGGTTCCAGTGCCCCAAGCACAAGTCGAGATACCAGCCTGACGGCCAGTTCATTTCCGGCCGTGCCACTCGCGGGATGGATCGGTTTTCGATCCGCCGGAGCGGGGAAGCGGTCGTCGTCGACCTGGCAGCCATGCACAAGCAGGATACTGATGCCGCCGGCTGGGCCGCGGCGGCCGTCGCAGTCTGACCTTCGCGCCCGGAGGACCCCATGTCGAGAGAGCTGCCGCTGTATTCCGGGTCTGGACCGATCGAGCCGGCCCTGAGCCGACGTGAATTCGTATCCCGGTCGATGCTCGCTGCGGTCGCAGCCTCCCTCGCGACCGCCTGCGGCGGCGCGATCGATCCATCTGGGCCGAGTGCGCCTGGTCCCGGCGCTGGCGCATTTCCCTCAGCGGGACTCAGCATTCGTATTGCGGACTTTCCCGCGTTGGCCACCGTCGGAGCCATCGCGCGGGTCGACGGCGGCGCAGGCTTGCCGGTAGCGGTGACCCGGCTCGATGCGGGCAGCTTCGCCGCGTTCTCGATGGTGTGTCCGCACGCGGGCTCGACGATCAACATCAGCGGCAGCGGCTTCGTCTGCCCGAATCACGGCGCCCGCTTCTCAGCGGCCGGGGCCTGGACTGGCGGCCAGTCAACGTCAAACCTGGTGGCGCTGCCGGCGACGTTCGACGCCGCTACAGGGATACTGACGATCGCGGGCGCGGGCGCGGGGGGGACGGGGGGAACGGGAAGCGGTGGTGGGGGCGGAGGGGATCACGATGACGACTGACCGCGAGGCGACCGGCTAGTTCACGATTTGACCCGTTCGCGATACTGCACGGCAAACCGCTCGAGAAACGCGGCTGCGCCGAGCCGGCTGAATCCGTCGGCTGCGGCACGGCGCCGTCTCTCGGCGTCCCCGCTGTCACCCAGCGCCAGTGCCGCCTGGGCCCCGACGGCGGCCGCTTCGGCCTCCATGAGAGGAATCTCCAGGGTGCCGGCGGCCGTGGCGGCGGCGTCGGCTCCCGCCAGCGCGGCTGCGTAGTCGCCCGCCCTGAGCGCCGCCGCGCTCCGGAGCAGCAGCACCTGCGCGGCGCCCGCCTGATCGCCCACCTCGTCCGCCAACCGCGATGCCAGCTCGATCTCCCGCCAGGCCATGTCGAGGTCGCCGCGTTCGATGGCGGTTTCCGCGCGGCCGCTCACCGCGATGGCCATCATCGCCTGGTCACCGGAGACTTCGGCGTGCCGGGTCGCCTGATCCACAGCGGCATCCGCCTCCGCCCATTCTCCCAGGTGCCGGTGCACGATCCCCAGATTGTGATAGGTCTCCGCGGCGCCACGCCGGTTGCCGAGCCGCAGGTAGTCGAGCAGCACCTGGCGATAGAGTGCGAGCGCTACGTACGGGTCGCCCCGAAGGTGTGCGACCGACGCGAGGTTGTTCGAGGCGCGTGCGGCCATGAGCGTGTCGTGCAGCCGCCGCGCCAGCGTGAGCGCCTCGTTGAAGGCGCTCTCCGCCTCGGCCGGACCGCCGCGCTCGAATCGAATGACGCCCAGCAGGTTGAGCGCCCGCATGCGGCCGTCGGGATCCCCCCGGGCATGGAACAGCGCCAGCGCCTCCTGCGCCGCGGGCTCCGCCTCGACCAGCCGGCCGAGGCGGGTGGCGACGGTGGCGCCCAGGAGCAGCAGTTCCGGTGCCGCCAACCGCTTTGTCCGGGCGCGCCCGAAGTACTCCAGCGCATCCGGCAGCCGCCCGTCCTCCACCAGCGCGCGCAGCGCGGCTACGTGCGCGGCGGCGTCGTCCAGAGGGGCATTGCGATCGAGCATCGTCAGTAGGCCAGCGCGTACCGCGTGAAGCCCGTGATGCTGGATCGCACGGACCTGTCGGCGGTCGTGAGTGCCGAGCTGAGACGGACAAACGGCTGGCTCGGCGTCTCCTGCCTCCAGATGCCCAGCGCGCCTTCGATGGCGTTGTCGGTCGAGTCGTGGTGGCCGTCCTCGTTGAAGTCGCTGTCGGCCTCCAGGTAGCGCATCTCGAGCTCGGCCGGCTGGGCCGGCGAAAACTGCAGGCCGGCGGGTGCGAACTCGACGAGGAGCAGGGCGGGATCCACCACGCGCATCGTGATCAGGACCGAATCGCCCTGGGCAACCGGGGTGCCGTCCGGGCGGGCCAGCAGGGAAGCCTGATCGAGCTTGAGCCGAACGAACTCTTCTCCCCGGTCCCCGGACGCGGTGCGGTAGAAGAGCGATGCCTCGCGCCCGCTCCCCCGAACCGCGTAAAAACTGACAGCGGTGTCCACGTTCGGCGCGATGCCCGAGTGGCGGACGATGTTGAGGCTCGCCGGCGGCCGCATGTCACCGGGAGACGATGTGTCCGCCGGGCCGGCCGAGTCCGAGCACGCCCAGATCCCGAGCGCGATGGCGATGCCGAGCCCCGAGCGGTAGACACTGCGCATGTCGAATCTCCCTGCTGAAGTGATCATTCCGTGTCATCTAAACTGCCGCCGAGCAGCCGATGCAGCCTCGGGCGTGAGATGCCGAGCCGGCGCGCGGCCTCGGTCTTGTTTCCGCCGGTGAGCTCGAGCATGGCGCGCGCCGCCGCCGCGATCAGGCTGCGGAGATCCGTCGGGAATGTCAGTCCGCCCGCCGGGGCCGTCGCGGGCGCCCGTCGAGTCCGCATCTCCTCCACTCGAAGGCTGCCAGGCGGCGACAGCACGAGGGCGCGCTCGATCGCGTTCCGCAGCTCCCGCACGTTGCCGGGCCAGTCGTGCGCTCGGAGCGCCTGACGCACCTCGGGCTCCAGCACCGGCACCGGCAGCCGGTACGCGGCCGCGATTCGCTGGACAAACGTCTCGGCCAGCAGCTCGGCGTCGTCCATCCGGTCCCGCAACGGCGGCAGCGTCAGCATCACGACGTTGAGCCGGTAGTAGAGGTCCTCACGGAACTCGCCGCGGCGCACCGCGGCGGCCAGGTCCACGTGCGTCGCCGCGACGATTCGCACATCCATCTGCCGTCCGGCCAGCCCTCCCACCCGCCGGATCGTCCGGCTCTCGATGGCCCGAAGCAGCTTGGGCTGGAGCTCGATCGGCAGGCTGGCCAGCTCATCCAGGAACAGGGTGCCGCCTTCGCCCAGTTCGAACAGCCCCGGCTTTGCCGCCGTTGCGCCGGTGAACGAACCCTTCTCGTGGCCAAACAGCTCACTCTCCAGGAGGGCGGCCGGGATCGCCGCGCAGTTGATTTCGACGAACGGACGTGCGGCTCGCGGGCTGTTGTAGTGGATCGCCCGGGCCAGCAGCTCCTTGCCGGTGCCGGTCTCTCCCTGGATCAGCACCGTGACGTCATGTGCCGCCACGCGGGCCGCCTGATCGAGCGTATCCCGCAGCGTGGCACTTCGGCCGAGAATCGCACCGAACCCCGACGAGAGCCGCTCGCCATTCGCAAACCGTTCCGCCTCGGCGAGCCCGGCGATCTCGCGCTGCTGCCGCTCGAGCGAGCGCCGCAGAAGCTCGATCTCGCCTGGCAGTACGAAGTAGTCGCGCGCGCCGTGCTGCAGCAGCGTCGCGGTCATGCGGTGGTCCGCCAGCGAGCCGATGACGACGACCGGCAACCCTGTCGCCGGAAGCTCGGCCACGAGATCCGGGGCTTCGGCTTCGCTTCCGCCGGCAAGGACCACGATCAACGCGGCGCCGGCCGGCACCGGCTCGGGCCGGCCCGGGGTCCACGGAATCGGCTCGGCGCCCAGGGATGCGCAGAGCTCGCGAACGGCGGTCGCAAAGCTGTCCGAGAGAGTGACGACCGCGATCCGCCAACTGGTCGCAGTCACGGGTTGGGCAAGGTCAGGGCCACGGGATGCCTTCGGTAACCTTATGTAATAGAAGCACATCAAACGCGAGCGGCGATCCGTTGAGCGGGTCGCCGTAACGATTCTTTGCGTATCGTAATGCTTTGGTGCGCGGCGCCGCTAGGGGGAGGTCACGGCATAGAGCAGGCGCTGGAGCCGCGGCCGCGATATCCCGAGGCGGCGCGCGGCCTCGCTCTTGTTGCCGCCGCTCAGCTCGACCATGGCCCGGGCCGCGGTGCGCGAGAGCGTCGCGAGGTCGGTCGGGAAGGGAAGCATCCCGCGCTCCAGCGAGGTTTCGTCGTCGGCGAGCACCTCCTCGGACCGGAGCTGGCCCGGGGGAGACAGAATGAGCGCGCGCTCGATGACGTTTCGAAGCTCGCGCACGTTGCCGGGCCAGTGGTGGGCGCGAAGCCGGGCGCGCACGTCCGCGTCGATCACGGGAACCGGGAGCCCGTAGCGTTCGGCCAGCCGGGTGGCGAAGTAGTCGGCCAGCAGCTCCACGTCGCCGTCGCGATAGCGAAGCGGCGGAAGCGTCAGCGGCACCACGTTCAGCCGATAGTACAGGTCCTCGCGGAATTCCCCCCGCGCCACCGCGCCGGAGAGGTCCACGTGCGTCGCGCCGATGACGCGCACGTCGATCTCGCGCTCGGCGCTGCCGCCGACCCGGCGAACGGCGTGGCTCTCCAGCGCGCGCAGCAGCTTCGGCTGCAGGTCGATCGGGAGGTTGCCGATCTCATCGAGGAAGATGGTCCCGCCGTGCGCCATCTCGAACAGGCCCGCCTTGCTCGCGATTGCCCCGGTGAACGAGCCTTTCTCGTGGCCGAAGAGCTCGCTCTCGAGGAGGGGCCCCGGGATCGCCGCGCAGTTCACCTCGACGAACGGCGCTTCCGCACGCGGGCTGTGATAGTGAATCGCGCGCGCCAGCAGCTCCTTGCCGGTGCCGGTCTCTCCGCGGATGAGCACCGTGACATCGCCGCGCGGCGCGACCCGGGCCGCGTGCTCGAGCGCGACGGTCAGCGCCGTGCTGCGGCCGAGCATCGAACCGAAACCCGCCGAGTCACGTTCGCCGGCCGCAAAGGCGAGCGCGTCCGAGTGGATCTGCTCCTGCCCGGCCTCGCGCTCGAGCGCGCGGCACAACAGATCCAGGTCACCCGGCAGCACGAAGTAATCTCGCGCACCTCGGCGCATCGCGGCCACCGCAAAGCGGTGATCGGCCGCCGCACCGAGCACGAAGACGGGCACCGGCAGCGGCGGCAGGTCGGCGAGCATCTCCAGCGCCTCCCGCTCGTGCGCGGGCGCGAGAATCACCACCGCAGGCGTCAGCGGCAACCGCTCCGACTCGAAGGGCCGCCACTCGACCACGTCGAGACCGCAGGCCGCGGCGATCTCCGACACCATCGGACCGAAGGCGTCGTCGCCGATCCGAACCGCGGCGAGCACTGCTGCCGAATGCGCCGATGCGTCTGAGGGCGGCGCCAGCACTGAAGCCAATATGCCTCCCGGTGGACAGTAGCCGAACCAGGATACGCTAGTGCCCGGGCCCGGAAGGGTCCATGACGTATATCACACTGTTGCAGGGCCGGGCAGGAGGGTGTAACGGCAGGCTACAGCGAGGCGGCCCAGGCGTCTTCCAGGCGGCGGAGGAGCGCGCCGGCGCCCAGCCGGTTGAAACAGGCCTCGGCGGTCCCCCGATGGCGTGCGGCTTCCTCGTGCTGACCCAGACCCCGGCATGCGAGGGCGCAGAGTGAGGCCGCTTCGGCCGCGACCAGCGCGCTCTCATGCTGCTCGCCTGCGAGCTGCGCCGCCTGGGCCTCTTCCCGCGCCAGCGCGAAGTCCTGGCGGTAGAGTGCCAGCAGCGCACGGAGCCTCCGGGTCTCGGCCGCGCCGATCGGATCCGACGCCTGCTCGAACAGCCCCGATGCACGGGTGATCTCACGCTCCGCGACCTCGAAGTCTCGGCGCTCCACACGCACTTCGGCCCGGCCGAGCGTGGCGAGCGCGAGGATACCCGGATCGTCGGTGAGCTCCGCATGCCGCACGGCTTCGAGTGCGGCGGCCTCGGCCTCGTGCAGGTCGCCCATCTGGCGGAACGAGAGGCCGAGGTTGTGCCAGGTCTCGGCAGCGCCACGGCGGTCGCCCAGTCGCTGATAGGACAGGAGCGCGCGGCGGTAGAGGCTGGCCGCGACCTCGGGCCGTCCCCGCAGGTGCGCCACCGACGCGAGGTTGTTGGAAGCCCGGGCGGCCATCAGCGTATCGTTGATCTGCTGTGCCAGGGCCAGCGCGCGCGTGAACGCTCCGTCCGCCTCGTCGAGATCGCCCCGCTCGAAGGCGATCGCACCGAGAAGGTTGGACGCGCGCATCTCGCCCTCGGTGTCCGCGGAGCCCATGCACCGATTCAGTGCCTGCCGCGCCAGCGCGAATCCGCGACCGAGGTCGGCGGCCCGCGTCGCCGCTGCCGCCGCCCGCAGGTCGTCGTCGATCGAGGCGTCGCGCGGGTCGGTCATGCGTTAGTACGCGATCGCATAGCGGCTGAATTCGGTGACGTCCGTCCGGATATCCCGATGCGCATGCGAGACCGAGGAGGGCAACCGCACGAAAGGCGCTCCCGGAATTGCCTGGCGCCAGATGCCGAGATGCGTCTCCAGCGAGTCATCCTCCACGTCGTGGCGGCCGTTGCGATCAAGATCGTCACCCGCCGCCTGGTACCGGATCCGGAGCTCCGCCGGGTCCGCGGGGCTGAAGGTGAGGCCGGCGGGCTGCATCTCGAACAGGATGCGGGCCGGGTCGATCACCCGAATCGTGATAGTGATCGTGTCGCCATTGGCGAACGCCCGGCCGTCGGGACGAGCGAGGAGCGAGTTCCGGCCCACCGTGAATCGCAGGAATTCCGCCCCGCGGTGCCCGTGGCCATCGGTGAGATAGACGCGCCCATCAGTCGACCGCCCCTTTTGCGCCACGAACGACAGGATCGCCGCCTCGGGAGGCGGAGAATCCGGCGCGACCGAGAGGACGGCGAGCATGGCCTCGGTCTCCTGCCCCGGGCCGAGCGGTGACGAGAGCGTGAGATCACTGGAACAGGCGGCCCCGGCGATCGCCGCGAGGAACGCGAGGACGAATGTCCGGGGGGCGATACGGAATGAAGGAAAGATCATGGCGCTTCCAATTCTGTTGGGTATCGGTATCGTGGCAAGGGGGATACCATGCTGGCTGTTTGGCCTAACTAACGTATGGACAAAATCTTAGCGTAGCTCCGACGGGTTCGTCCAGCGCGGGCTCGGCGCGGGGGCACGCCACAGGTGTATTCCCTCGTTGCAGGCCGCACTCGGGAAGTCCATCCTGCCGGGCCCGCCGCAGCGCCTTACATTATCAAGCGGGCTCGGTCAATTGCACCCGACCTGATTCGCCGAAGCCGGAGTTCCGCCCGAATCCCGAGGTGCACGTGCGACGCATCCCGCCAAACATTCTGACCACCCTGCTGCTTCCACTCCTGGCCGCTCTGCCCGGCTGCATCGGCGGTGAGGCCGGCCGAGGATCCAATTGCGCCGACTGCGGAACGATCGTCATTGCCGCGACCGGCGAGCCAGCCGCAATCCTTCCCCCGCTCGCGAATGAAACGCTTGGACGCGACATCGGCGACCTGATCTACGAACGGCTGGCGGATCTGGCGCCGGGGGGCGCCCCGGTCGACAGCAGTGCATTCCGGCCCCGCCTGGCAGCGCGCTGGGAGCGGGTGGATTCTGTGACGTGGCGATTCCACCTGCGTCCCGGTGCGCGGTGGCATGACGGAGTACCGGTCACGGCGGACGACGTCGTGTTCTCGTTCGACGCCTACGCCGACTCGGCGCTCGACGCCGCCGCGCGTCCCTACATCGCCGGCCGGATCGCGGCGGTGGCGGAGGACTCGGCGACCGTGCGGCTGCAGTTTGCCGAGCCCTCTGCCGAACAATTCTACGACGCCACCTATCACGTCCGGATTCTGCCCCGTCACGTGTGGGGCCCGGTGCCGCGTGCGGCCTGGGCGGCGGACACAACGCTGGCGCATCTCGTCGGCTCGGGGCCCTACCGCCTGCAAAGCTGGCGGCACGAGCAGTCGCTCACGCTGGTGGCCGACACCGCCGCACCGGCCCGGCCGGCGATCCGCCGCGTCGTCTGGCGCTTCGCGCCCGATCCCGACGCGACGCTGAACCTTATCCTCGCGCATGAAGCCGACATCCTCGAACAGGTCGGCGCGCCGGACCGCGTGGGCCGGGTCGCCGCTGACACTGCGTACCGCGTCCAGGCATATCCGGCGGCGGTGTTCGGCTTCCTGGCCTTCCGAATGGCCGACTCGTCGGCCATGCCCCATCCGGTGCTCGGAGACCTGTCCGTGCGCCGCGCGCTCGCCATGGCGGCCGATCGCGCGGGCCTGGCGCGCTCCATCCTGGGTCCGACGACTCGCATCGTCAACGGCCCGATGTCGCAGCTGCTCTGGATCGGGAGCGACAGCATCCGTGGCATCGCCTTCGATACCGCCGCGGCGGCCCGTGTGCTCGATTCCGCCGGGTGGGTCCGGCCGGCGGGAAGCGGCGTGCGCGTCCACGGCGGGCGCGCGCTCCGGTTCGACATCATGGTGCCGGCCACCAGCTCCACGCGGCGGAACCTCGCGATCGCGCTGCAGGAGGCGTGGCGCCGGCTGGGTGCGGACGTGACTGTCACCGCGGTCGACGGCCCGGTATTCCAGGAGCGACTGACCGGGGGACGGTTCGATTCATATATCGGCGCCTATCTCGACGAACCCAGCGCGCGCGGACTGGTGGATCAGTGGACGCGGTCCGGTTGGGGCGCGCTCAACTACGGGCACTATGGCAATGTGACGTTCGATTCGCTGCTCGCCCGCGCGGCCCGGGAGCCGGGCCGCGCGGGGGGTGCGGCATTGTACCGGGAGGCGATGGATACAATCAATGCCGACGCCCCGGCCATCTTCCTGTACGCGCTGACCAATACTGCGGCAGTCCACCGGCGGCTGCGGAACGTGACGATCGATCCATTCTCCTGGCTGGCGACGCTGCCAACGTGGACCATCGATCCGGCCCGGCGCCTGGCCCGAGATTCGGTGCCCTGACTTCCTCGCGCGCGTCAATGAGGTCGCCCATGCGTGGTCCAATCCTCGTCATGATGGCCGCCGTCACCCTGGCGATGCCGGCGGCCGCCCAGTCCCACCAGCACGCAGTCCCTGCCCGCGCACTCGGCGCAGTCAGCTTCGCCAACTCGGGCGCGGCGACCGCGCAGGCTCCCTTCCTCCGCGGCGTCGCGCTCCTGCACAGCTTCGAGTATGAAGACGCGGCGGAGGCGTTCCGCGAGGCCCAGCGGGCCGACCCCGGTTTCGCGCTCGCATACTGGGGCGAAGCGCTGACCTACTCGAAGCTGCTCTGGGGGCTGGAGGACGTGCCGGCGGCCCGGGCGGTCCTCACCCGGCTCGCACCCACCACGGAGGAACGTCTCGCCAAGGCGCGGACGCCGCGTGAGCGCGCGTACCTGGCGGCGGTCGAAGCATTCTACGGGGATACGAATACCGGCCGGCGCGCCCTGGCCTATGCCGATTCCATGCGCGTCGTGGCCCGCGCGTATCCGGCCGACCCGGAAGCCGCCGCGTTCGCGTCCATCGCCATGCTGATGGCGGCCAATGCCGCCGAGCCCTCCTCCGGACGAGACACCCTTCTCCGCAACGAGGCGATCGCGCTCGCGACCCGCGTCTATCGGGCCAATCCGCGGCATCCGGGTGCCACACATTACCTCATCCACGCGTACGACGACCCCGCGCTGGCGGCGCGTGGCCTGGAGTTCGCCCGGGCATACGCGAGGATCGCTCCGGACGCCGAGCACGCGTTGCACATGCCGTCACACATTTTCGTTCAGGTCGGACAGTGGGATGATGTCGTGACCTCCAACGAGCGGGCGTGGGCCGCGTCCCGTGCGGCTGCGGCCCGGCTGCCCAATCCGCCGGCGGGACTCGATTTTCACGCCCTCGAATGGCTGCAGTATGGTTACCTCGAGCAGGGGCGGTACGCGGCCGCGCGCGGGGTGATCGACTCGGCGGCCGCCGTGCTCAAGGGTGTCGACGTCTCCGGCGATCCCGACATGCGGTTCGCGGTGGCATCATTGACGTTCGCATATGCCGCGGCGACCGGCCGCTGGGAGACGACGGCGGCACTGCGACGCCCCGCACCGGCGCCGGCGGCTGCCTCGGGTCGCGACCGCGCCTTCACCCGCATCGCGTCGTTCCAGGCCGCCTACGCGGCGGCGATGCGAGGGGACACGAGTGTATCGCTCCCGGGCATTGCCGAGCTGCGGACGCTGCTCGACGCGCTGCCCCCCGATTCCGACCGGCGGCCGACCCTCATGTTTCTGACCGGGCAGCTCGAGGCGGCCGCCGCCGCACAGCGCGGCGACCACGCGAAGGCCAGCGATCTACTGACCCGGTGGGCGCCGCTGGATAACGCCTCTTCACCGGTCGGGCCGCCATGGTACCCGCCCGTTGGGGAGCGGCTGGGGGCCGCGCTGCTCACCGCCGGCCATCCGCGCGAGGCAGCAGCTGCGTACGAGGCCGCGCTCACCGCTCGCCCCAATCGGTCGGAGTCGCTGCTGGGGCTGGTTCGCTCGCGCACCGCGCTCGGTGACCGGGCCGGTGCAACGGATGCGCGCCGGAAACTGGTGGCCAACTGGCACGCGGCCGATCCGGCCGTGACCGCCGAGGTCTCCGCCCCCTGAAACGCCGACCGCCCGGCAGCGGCCGGGCGGAAAGGGCGAATCCACGACTTCGGCAGCAGCTCAGGCGGTCTTGCGCCTGGGCTTCGTGCTTCGTTTCCGCTTCTTGATATCAAACGTCGGCTGGAACAGGTACTCCGGATCGCCAGGGCGGCTGCCGACCCCGACCTCCTCCTGCGGCTGCCGGTAGACGTAGCGCTCGCCACGGAAATTCCGCAGGACCACTTCCTCGTCCGTCATGCTCACGACGTATTCCGGCAGCAGCGGGATCTTGCCGCCACCGCCCGGCGCGTCGATCACGAAGGCAGGGATGGCGAGGCCGCTGGTCCAGCCGCGCAACGCTTCCATGATCTTGATGCCGGTCTGGACGCTGGTGCGGAAGTGCTCTCCGCCGGCGACCTGGTCGGCCATGTAGATGTAGTACGGACGGACCCTGGCCATCAGCAGCCGGTGCATCAGCTGCTTCATGACCTCGGGAGTGTCGTTCACGCCCTTGAGCAGCACGGTCTGGCATCCGAGCGGGATGCCCGCTTCCGCCAGCATGCCGAGCCCGTGCACCGCCGCGGGCGTGAGCTCGTCGGGGTGATTGAAATGGGTGTTGATGTAGAGCGGGTGATACTTCTTGAGCATGGCACACAGCTCGGGCGTGATCCGCTCGGGCAGATGGCACGGCACCCGGGTGCCGATCCGGATGATCTCGATGTGCGGGATCGACCGGAGCCGCTGCAGGATGAGCTCGAGGCGCCGGTCGTTGAGCAGCAGCGGATCGCCGCCCGACATGATGACGTCGCGGATCTCGGTGTGCTGCTCGAGGTACTGGAACGCGCTCTCGAACTGCGACATCGGGATCTTCTCGGGGTCGCCGACCTTCCGCCGCCGGGTGCAGAAGCGGCAATAGGTGGCGCACACCGGAGACACCAGGAACAATGCCCGGTCGGGGTACCGGTGCGTGATGTTCGGCACCGGGCTGTCCTCGTCCTCGTTGAGCGAGTCGACGACGCCATCCACGACGTCGAGCTCTTCCACGCTCGGCACGTACTGTCGCCAGATCGGATCGTCGGGGGCCTTGATCAGGTCCACCATCGCCGGCGAGATCCGGAACTCGAAGTTCTCCGCCGCCTGACGCAGGCGGTCGAGCTCGGGGAAGTGCTCGGCGCCGAACTTGGCCGAGAGTGCCTCGAGCGAGGAGATCGAGTTCTTTCTCAGGACTTCCTGCCAGGTCTCCATGAAGCTACGGGCCCTCCTTCACTGCGATGTGCTCGTGGGGTACTTCACGTAGACGACCTGATCGTCGCCCGGGGCGTAAAACTCTGGGATCGTCGCGACGGCGTGATAGCCGCGGGCCTGGTAGAAGGCGCGGGTGCCCGCGTAATCCTCGCGGCCCGCCGTCTCGACCACGATCATGCGGGCGAGTCCGGCGAGGCGGTGCTCCATCTCACGAATCAGCGCGGTTCCGATCCCGGCACCCTGCAGTGCCGGGTGGACCGCCATCCAGTAGAGGTCGTAGGTGCCGAGGGTGCATGGCGTGGCTCCCCAGCAGAGCCAGCCCGCCACCCGTCCGTCCGACTCCGCGACGATCGCCTGGTAGGAAGGGTCGCCCGCAGCGGCGGCATCGCACACCTCGACGGCAACCGGGATCTCGTCGGCGCGGAAGAGGCCTGTCGCCCGCGTGATCGCTTCGATCTCGGCGCGGTCGGTCGCGCGCAGCTCACGGAGCACGGGCAGCGTCGCCACGGCGCTCATGCCGGCACCACGCCGTGGGCGAGTGCGACCGCGGCGCGGGTCTTGTCCGCGCGGCTCATCGCCTCGTCCACGATCTGCATCACCAGCGTCCCGTAGTCCCAGCCGAAGGCGCGCCCCATCCGGGCGAGTCCCGCGTTGCTGGAAAGATCGGGGCACGGGTTCACCTCGATGATGTACGGCTGGCCGCTCTCGCCGAGCCGAATGTCGACCCGTCCGTACCCTTCGGACGCCGCCATCAGCTCCCACGCCTGCCGCGCCACGTGGCCGATGCGCCGTGCCACGTCGGACGGAATCCGCGCGGGGCAGACCGGCACCGTCCCGATGTCTTCCGGGCTTCCGGTGACCCACTTGGCCGCGTAGGTGACGATGGGCCAGCTGCCCTCCGGCATGCCGGCGAAGTCGATCTCGGAGATCGGGAGCATCTGCCGCCCGATGAAGCCGACGTTGAACTCCCGCCCGGCCACGTATTCCTGGACGATTACTTCCTCGAACTGCTCCAGCATCTGCGACACCCGCTGGCGCAGCGCCTTCCGGGTGGTGCAGACCGCGCCCGCATCGATCCCGACGCTCGCGTCCTCCGCTGCCGGCTTCACGATGGCGGGCAGCGGAAAGGTGGATGGAATCTTGTTGGCGTGCGCCAGCGTGAACGCCGGCACCGGGAGGCCGGCGGCTCCCATCAGCGTGTTGGCGACGTGCTTCCGATGCGCCAGCGAGGTCGGCCAGGCGCGGCACCCGGTGAACGGGATGCCGGTCAGCTCCAGCGTCGAGACGACGTAATCCTCGAAGCGGGCGTGGCCGTTGATCCCTTCGCACAGATTGAAGATCAGCTCGGCCCGGCGGGCGCGGCTCAGCCACCGGAACTCGCCGGCGCGAACCGGGACCAGCTCGACCTCGTGGCCGGCGGCCCGGAGGGCGGCGCGAACCTCGTGCACGTTCTCCAGGACGGCGGCCACGTCCTGCGCGGTCCACTCGGCGCTGCCCGCGTCGAAGATGATCGCGATCCTCATGACGGCACCGTCGCGAGGAGGGAGTGTCCGCTGATGCGCCGCCACGCGATGTCCGCGACGGTCCGGATCAGGTCGTCGTAGCTCATGCCGGCGGCGCGGGCAGCCTTGGGGAAGCACGAATTGTCGCGCGGATCGGGCAGGATGCCGGGCAGCGGGTTCAGCTCCACCACCATCGGGTTACCGGCGCCATCGCAGCGGACGTCGATGCGGCACCAGTCCCGGCAGTCGAGCGCCCGGTATGCCGCCAGCGCCGCCGCACGCACCGCCTCGGCCAGCGGCTCGGGGACGCGGGCCGGACAGTCGTAGATGTCCAGCGGATTGCTCAACGTGTCCCAGAGCCACTTGGCCTCGTAGCCGTAGATCGGCGGCGCGCCCGCCGGCAGCGTGTCGAATCGCATGCCGACGATGGGCAAGCAGCGTGCCTCCTCGCCGTTGCCGATCACCGCGACCGTGAACTCCTGGCCCGGGAGGTAGGTCTCGACGAGTACCGGCTGGTGATAGGTGGCGAGGAGATACTCGACCTGCGCGACGAGCTCCGCCCGGTTATGGCAGAGGCTCCGCACGCTGACGCCCTTGCCCGAGCCCTCGAACGCCGGCTTGGCGAAGAGCGGGAACGGCAGCGTGACGTTCCTGGCATCGTCGCGCGAGCGGGCGAGGAGAAACGGCGCGGTGGGCACACCGTGCTGCGCCATGATCTCCTTGGCCCGCCCCTTGTGGAGCGCGAGCGCGAGCGCGAGCGGATCGGACGCATGACAGGGAATGCCGAGGAACTCGCAGATTGCCGGGACGTGTCCTTCGCGGTTCGGGCCGTAGAGGCCTTCGGCGATGTTGAACACGAAGTCGGGACGGGCCGCGGCAAGCCTGGCGGGGAAGCCGGCGTCCGCCTCGAGCCGGATCACGTCACCCAGCGTGGCGAGCGCCCGCTCGACGGCATCGATCGTCGCGGGCTCATCCCACTCGGCGTACAGGTCGGGCTGTTCGAGATCGGACCGCAGCGTGCGGGACGAGGAAACGTCGCTGGGAGGTTCGTCGGGCGATGGGGGGGAGTCGGACGTCGCCCCGGCTGGGGTAGCCGGCGCCTCGGGCTTCAGATTGTAGGCCAGTCCGATCCGAACTGCCAAGAGATTCCTCTACAAAAAAGGCCGCCTGCAAAGACGAGCCGCGCGAGGCCTGCGATGTCGACGCACTAATGTAGGAAAAAGCCGACAGCCGCACAATAGATTTTGCGGGAGTTTGTCCAACGAGTTTTCCAAAAAGATTCCGAGCGTCAGACCTTGTGGTACTCCACGCGGCCGGATTCGTTGCCGTCTTCGCCCCGAAAGATCTCGAAATCGCCGAACAGCGCGGCCGCCTCCGCCTGGAGCGCGCGCAGTACCGCGACCGCCATGCGGCGGATTTCCAGCTCGGCGCCTTCGCCCAGGCGGAGCTCCAGCATCGTGCGCCACGCCCGGACGTTCGCGCTCACGACGATCTTCACCTCGGTCGCGTTCGGCAGGACACTCCGCGCCGCTTCGCGCGCCAGCTTCCGGCGGTGGATCTTGTCCTCCACCCACGCGTACTTCGCCATCAGGCCGTCCACCGCCTGCACGTAGGCGGCCTGCGCCGCCTCCACCTGGCGGGTCCACGCCTCCTCCAGCGCCGCGTCGCCCTGGATGGCCGGCGGCATCACGAACGCCGCATGCGACTCATCCACGTAGCGCTGGGAGAGCTGCGAATAGCCGAACCCGGCCCGGTGCCGGACCAGCTCATGACTGCAGGAGCGCGAGATACCTTCGATCAGCAGGACGTATTGCGCGTGCTCGAACACCGACCCGTGTCCCTGCCGAAGGATGTTGCGGAGGTATTCGGCCGTGGTCCGCCCGGCCGGATTGTGCTGGCTCATGTAGCAGAGCCGGCCCGCGAATTCCGCGATCCGCTCGCCGTCGCTCGCCTCCCCTTTCCACTGAACGGGCAGGTGAGCCGGCTCGATGAACTGGGGACGGGCGATGAGCGTGATCCGGGGCGTGCGGAGTATTTCCATGAGTCGGGGCTATGGGTGGTCTGAGGAAGCCAGCTCGAGCCGGTGCCGGGCGTAGCCGCCGGTGCGCTCGATCTCGCGCAGTGCGGCGGCAATCGCGGGGGGAAGCGAGACCGCGCCGGCGCCCGCCTTGAGCCGGCTGATCGCCGGCGCGCCGTCGGACACGATGACGCCGGGGTTGAAGATACCATGGGGATCGAACGCCGTCCTGGTCAGGCGGAAGAGCTCGACGATGTCGCGGCCATACACCCGTTCGAGCAGGCCGGCGCGGAGCCGCCCGTCCCCATGCTCACCTGAAGGCGTGCCGCCCAGCCGGACGATCTCACCAGTGACTTCGTCGAGCAGCGCCGCGACCTCGGCCTCCCAGCCTGCGCGCGCGAGCTCCGGCAGGAGGTTGACGTGGACATGGCCGTCTCCCGCATGGCCGAACATCACCACATCGAGCCCATGAGCGCCTGCCGCCGTTCGCACGAACCGGATGTATTCGCCGACGCGCGACACCGGCACGCACCCATCCTCGATCACCTGGAGGGAGCGGCGCGTCTCGGGCAGCCCGGCGAGGATGGGGCTGGCCGCGTGGCGCAGCGCCCAGAGGCGAGTCGCTTCGGCCTCGTCGAGCGCGGTATCCACCCGCGCGGCCATCGGCCGCACGGCGCGCGTCGCCGCGTCCACCACTTCGCGAAGCGCCGCGACGCTCGCGCCTTCGAGCTCCACCAGCAGCACCGCTTCGGCGCCGGCAGCCGCCACGGCCGCGTCGGGGGAGAGCCGGTGCCCCACGAGGTCGAGGAAGGTCCGGTCCAGCAGCTCCACGGCCGAGGGCTGGTGCGCCAGCAGCGCAGCGATGACGCCGGCGAAGTGATCCATGGAGCGGAGCGAGATGCGGAGCGCGGCGTGGTGACGGGGGACGGCATCGAGCCGCCAATCCGCGCCCGTGACGATGCCGAGCGTGCCTTCCGCGCCGATGACGAGGTCGAGCAGGTCGCCGCTCCGGAGGTAGGCATCGAGCGCGTAGCCGGACGAATTCTTCCGCGTATGCGGAAATGCGGTCCCGATTCGCTCAGCGGCGGCCCTGATCGCGGGCTCGGCAGTCCGGCGGAAGCGCTCGACCGCCGCCGCGGGCGGCGGCTCTGCGCCGCGGGCAAGCCGGATCTGCTCGCCGTCGGCCGTCACGAGGTCGATCGCCTGCACCCACGGACGGACGCTGCCGTAACGGACGCTCCGGGCGCCGGCGGCGTTGGTCGAAATCATCCCGCCGAGGGTGGCCCATTTGCCGCTGGACGGATCGGGCGGAAGCCGGAGATTGTGCTGCGCCGCCGCGCGGTCGAGCTCCGCCAGCGTGACGGACGAGCCGGCCCGTGCCAGCCGGCGATCGGCCCGGATCGCGAGCGGCCGCTCGCGGAGCCGGGTGAGGTCCACGATCGTGCCGTCCCCGACGTTGCCGCCGCCCATCGCGCTGCCCGCGCCACGCAGCACCAGCGGCGAGCCGGTCGCGGCGGCCCAGCGTACCAGCGCGATCAGGTCGGCGATATCGGCCGGCACGGCGACGGCCGCCGGAACGATCCGGTAGATCCCCGCGCCCTCCGCGTAGGCGGCGCGGGCGGAGAGATCGGTGCGGAACGGACCGCGAATCGCCGGAGCGGGCATCATGGGCGCAAAATACTATTATTTTCGTCCCATGCCGGACCACTCGCGGGCGCAGCTGATTCACATCGATGTCGATCGCCGGTTGGGACACGAGTGGGATGAGTGGGACGGTCAGCCGCTGCCCAACGGCGGCAACTACGATTCCTCACCCGGACTGTTCTTCGCCTGGTCGGCCGGTGCGCTCGTCGTGGCGCTCGCGGCGGCGACGGCGCTGATCTACCTGCTGGCCCCTCGGCTTGCCCTGCTGCATCCCGCGCTGCCGCATCTGATCTGGATCGCGCTCGCCGTCACGGCGGCGGTGACCGCCATGTGGTGGGGGCTGCTCGCGCTGGCCTTTGCCGTCGGGGCGCCCCTCCTGCCCGAGCGGCTGGCGGAACGGGGGCCGTTTCTCCGGCTGATGCGCCTCACGTCGCGGGTGGCCGAGCGGTTCGGACGGCGGGACTGGGTCGAGAACGGAAGCGTGAAGGTCTACAACGGGCTCGCGTTGATGCGGCGGCGAAAGGTGGGAAGCGGCGAGCTGCTGGTGCTGATTCCGCGCTGCCTGTCCAAGACCACGCTGGACGGTGTGCTCGGGATCGCGGGGAAGTACGGAGTGCCGGTGTTCGTCGCGACGCGGGGACAGCTGGCCCGCCGGGTGATTCGCGAGCGCCGGCCCCGCGCCGTCGTCGCCGTGGCCTGCGAGCGCGACATGGTGAGCGGACTGCACGACGTGGCCGGAAAGGTGCCGGTCCTGGGACTCACGATGACGCTGCCGTCCGGACCCTGCAAGGATGCGTTGCTCGACCTCTCGAAGCTCGACGACTGGGTACGGTCCTTCGTCGTCTGAGCCCGGTCAGCGCCGCACAATGAACGGCGCGCCGCCCTGCCTGGCCTTGATGCTCCGAAACATCCCCTGCGCCGCCGCCATCGTCGGATAGCTCCCGACCCGCACCTTGAGCCAGCCATCCACCGTATCGATCCGCGCCGGAAAGCCGTTGGCCACCAGCGCCGCGACGATCGGATCGGCCTCGGCGCGCGTTCGCACGGCCGCGACCTGCACGCTGTACTGCCCGGACACCGGCGCCGCGACCGCCGGCGGGGGTGCGGCACGCTGTCCCTGGGTGGGCGCGGCCGCGGGCGCCTTGCTCGTGATGCTGTCCTTCGTTCCCTTGAGCAGCGTCCCCGAGTCGGCCGATGCCGGGCTGGGAATCGGATTGGCAACCGGCCTGCCTGGCGCGTGCGTCGAATCGGGTCGTTGGCGGCGGGGCGGCAGCTTCGTCGCCACAGCTTCCGGCTGGTCCACCGGCTTGCCTCCCAGCCGGCCAAGCACGGCGCGGACCCGTTCGCGTGCGCGGCTCGCGTAGGGAACCTCGATCTCCGTTTCGCGGGCGGGCACTGAGGGATCGGCCACCGTCCGGTACACGACCTCGACCGTGAGCTGGCTGTATCCGTAGCGCCCGGGATCCACCCAGCCCCTGATCTGAACGATGGAAGGCCCCACCGCGCGGCGGCTGGACGGCCGGAGCGTCGCGGCGTCGAGCCAGGGTGACTCGAGATATCCGTCACGGGGGGTGACGCGGCGGAGGGGAATGCTGTCGGACTGGAGCGCGACCGCGAGCGCCGTCGTCGCCGCCGGGACTCGCTGTTCGACCTCGGTCGTCGCGGCTTCGGGGCGGGGGAGGAAGGTCGGCCGGCGCGTGCCCGGATCGCATCCGGTGAGAGCAGCAGCGCCCGCGAGCGAGAGCAGGACTCCGCGCATCAGATCCCCAGCGCCACCGGCTGCGGCGGCTCCATCGAGTAGTCGTAGAAGCCGCGGCCGCTCTTCCGGCCGAACAGGCCGGCGAGCACCATGCGCCTGAGCAGCGGCGGCGGCGCGTACCGCGCCTCCCGATACTCGTCGAACATGATCTCGGCGATCCGGCAGGTAGTGTCGATCCCGATGAAGTCGAGCAGGGTGAAGGGGCCCATCGGATGGCCGCAGCCCAGCCGCATCGCGGTGTCGATGTCCGTCATGCCGGCGACGTGCTGTTCCAGCGCGCGAACCGCGTCGAGCAGATAGGGAACGAGCAGGAGGTTGACGATGAAGCCGGACGTGTCCCGTGCCGCCACCGCCTCCTTGCCGAGGCTCCTGGCAAAGGCCATCGCGCGATCGAACACCGGCTGGCTCGTGGTGACGGTCCGGACGACCTCGACCAGGGGCATCAGCGGCACCGGATTGAAGAAGTGCAGCCCGACGAAGCGATCCGGGCGCCGCGTCGCCGCCGCCATGGCCGCGATCGTGAGACTCGAGGTGTTGGACGCGAAGATGGTGTGATCGGGGCAGAGATCGTCGAGCGCGCGCCAGAGCGCGTTCTTCACCGCCAGGTCCTCCGTCACCGCTTCGATCACTAGGTCCGCCGCCGCGATCGCGCCGAGATCGGTCGTGAAGGTGAGCCGCGCGAGCGCGGCATCGGGCGCGCCGCGCTCCAGCTTCCTCTTCTCGAGCAGCCTGGCCAGCGACTTCTCGATCGCCGCGCGGCCGCGGACCAGTGGCGCGTGCTCGGTCTCGCGCACGATGGTCGTGTATCCCGCCGTGGCCGCCGTCTGGGCGATGCCGCTCCCCATGAGCCCGCAACCGAGCACCCCGACGGTACGGATCACGAGTTGAGCGCCTTGCGCACTTCGTCGGCGAGCAGGTTGACCAGACCGGGACGCGCGGGCGGGATCTGCCTCGTGCGGACGCCGCCCTGCTGCAGATGATCGAGGGCGCGCTCGAGCCCCAGCTGGACCCGCGCCAGCTTGGGCTGGTACTGCCGCAGCACGCCGTATCCGGCCCCGAACGCCAGCGGGAGCGGCGCCACGGCCACCAGCGCGAACGGCGTCAGTACGGCGAGAATCGCAGTGGCGGCGACGCCGATGGATGCGAGCGCAATGCTCCCGCCGACGGCCTGCGTCCGCAGCTTCCGCGTATCCGCGGCCAGGGTGACGTGCACGTACCCAGGCTCGAGCGGCATGAGCGTCGCCGTGAGGATCTCGACTCGTGAGAGCATGTAGGGCCGCTTGCCGGAGGCAAAGGCCGCGGAGGAGCGGCGCACCGCCGCCTGGAAGCCCGCCTGCGGTTCCCAGGTGATGCGCCCCGGCTGCTCCCGCTGCACGCAGAGCACCTCCTGCTTTTCCATATAGATGTTGAGCGCCTGGGCGATGTCGACCTCGGTGCCGGCAATCACCCGCTGGGCCACCGCCGAGCCGAGCCCCGCGGCGCGATCAAGCAGGCCGGCGGGCGCGGCCGGCACGACGCGCGCCCGCTCCTCCATCATGGCCTGCTGGAGGTACTGGCCGGGAATCCCGACCTCCTTGCCCAGCGCGAGGACCTCCTCCGGCGTGAGGCCCTCGCCGATCTCGCGCTCCGATGTCTGCAGCTCGGCCGCGCGCTGGAGAATCCGCTCGAGCGCCGCACGATCGATCGACGTGGATGGCTGCGTCATGCTACTCCTGCTTGGGAGCCTTGGCCGGCTCGATCTTGAACTGCGGCAGCACCGCCGCCAGCTCGGGCGCCGGCAGCGCCGGGCGCTGGGGCAGCGCGGCCGGGGCCCCGCTCGCCGGCATCATGCGATTGAGGAACGGCGTGATCATGTCGATCGGAATCGGGAAGATCGTGGTCGAATTGTTCTCCGCCGCGATCTCGGTGACGGTCTGGAGATAGCGGAGCTGCAGCGCCGTCGGCTCGCTGGCCAGCATCCGTGCGGCCTGCGCCAGCGTCTCCGACGCCTGCAGCTCGCCCTGCGCGTTGATCACCTTGGCCCGCCGCTCGCGTTCGGCCTCCGCCTGGCGTGCCATCGCGCGCTTCATGTTTTCCGGCAGGTCCACGTCCTTCACTTCGACGGCCGAGACCTCGATCCCCCAGGCTTCGGTGCGCTCATCGATGATGCGGCGGAGAATCGCGTTGATCTTCTCGCGGTCGGAAAGCAGCTCGTCCAGCTCGACCTCGCCCAGCACGGAGCGGAGCGTGGTCTGCGAGAGCTGGCTCGTGGCATACAGGTAATCCTCGATTTCGATGACCGCCTTCTCCGGATCCTTCACCCGCATGTAGAGCACCGCATTCACCCGCACCGAGACGTTGTCGCGGGT
Organism: Gemmatimonadales bacterium; assembly: GCA_038321865.1. Lineage (GTDB taxonomy): Bacteria > Gemmatimonadota > Gemmatimonadetes > Gemmatimonadales > GWC2-71-9 > JAICUF01. The sequence continues at coordinate 25,823 of JBBQFH010000016.1, read as the reverse complement.
GATCACGTCCTGGGCCGGAATGTCCAGCGCCATCACCCGCATCGAGATCCGCTTCTGGCTGGCGAAGCCGGCCGGCAGGAAAATCAATCCCGGCCCCTTCACGCCCCAGAACCGGCCGAGGAAGAAGGTGACGGCGCGGTCGTACTGCTTGAGCACGCGGAGGCTCAGGAATGAATAGGCTACCGCAATGGCCAGCACTCCTACGATCGGTTCCATACGTCTCTCCTCAGGCGGGGAAGCGTTCGACGATCACCGCGGCGCCCTGGCCACCGCCGATGCATGCACTGCCCAGGCCATACCGTCCGCCCCGCCGCCGCAGCGCGTGGAGCAGGTGCAGTGTAATGCGTGCGCCGCTGGCGCCGAGCGGATGCCCCAGCGCGATGGCGCCGCCGTCAACGTTGGTGCGGGCGCGGTCGAGGCCCAGCTCCTTCTCCACCGCGAGGTACTGTGCCGCGAACGCCTCGTTGACCTCCACGAGATCCATCTGCTCGAGCGTGAGGCCCGCGCTTGCCAGCGCCTTGCGCGCGGCCGGCGCCGGTCCGATGCCCATGATGGCGGGATCCACGCCGGCCACCCCCCACGCCACGAGACGCCCCAACGGCGTGAGGCCCGCCGCCCTGGCGTAGTCTGCGTTGGCGATCACCAGTGCGGCCGCACCATCCACTATTCCGGAGGCATTGCCCGCGGTGACCACGCCATCGGCCCGGAAGTACGGCGGCAGCTTCGCCAGCCCATCCGCGGTGGAGTCAGGGCGCATGTGCTCGTCAGCGGCCCATTGATCGGCCCGCCCCGTCTTCCGTCTGGTAATCGGAACCGGCACGATCTCGTCGACGTAACCCCCGCCGGCCCAGGCATCGCGCGCGGCGTGCTGGCTCCGGAGCGCGTACGCATCCACCGCGTCCCGGGTGATACCATACTTTACGGCCAGGTTTTCCGCGGTCTCCGCCATCGACAGATTGCAGAATGAATCGCGCAGCGCCGTCCAGAGTGTATCCTCGAGCGGAGGGCCGGACCCCAGCCGAAGCCCCCAGCGCGCGCCACGCACCACGTGCGGCGCCTGGCTCATGGACTCGGTGCCGCCGGCCAGCACCGCCCGCGATTCGCCAAGCCGGATTTGTCGGGCACCCTGAATGACGGATTCGAACCCCGAGCCGCAGAGGCGGTTGACGGTCACCGCCGGTGTTTCGATCGGGAGGCCGGCCCCGAGCCCGACGTGCCGTGCCAGGTAGGCGGCATCGGCGGAGGTCTGCAGGACGTTTCCCATGACGACGTGATCGATGTCGGCGGGTGGGATACCGGCACGCTCGATGGCGGCCCGGGAGGCGATCACGGCGAGCTCGGTGGCGGTCAGATCCTTCAGCGTGCCGCCGAAGCTGCCGAAGCCGGTGCGGACGCCGGAGAGGAAGACGACTTCGGGATGGTCGGGCATACCGCGAAAGATGCCGCCTCCGGCACCCCGGGCCAAGGTGGCCCGCACCCGAACTCAGGCGGTGAGCGTGTACCCGCAGGTGATGCAGTACCTCCAGCCGATTTCGACTTCGCTGCCACAGCCCGGGCAATGGGTCATGCCCTGGCTCTGGCCACAGTGCGGGCAGAAGTTCACCGTGCGTCCGGTTGGCAGGCTGCCGCCGCAGAAGCTGCAGGGTTCCCCGCCGGATACGGCCTCATCTTCGGCGTCGGGCGCGGCCGCATGCTTCGGCGGCGGAGCCGGCGCGCGCACCTCATCGAGCAGAAGCGCATCGTCGGGATCACCCGGAGCGGCCGCGACCGGCGGGGCGTAGGGGTCATGCCGCGGCACCGGATCCATCGCTTCGGCGATCCGTCGTGGCGCCAGCGTGACATGCGAGTCGGCACCGGCGTCGAGCACGCCGAGGTCGGGATTGGGCGACGCCAGCTCGGCCTGAAAGCGGGTCAGCGGATCACCCGGCTCCATGCTGCAGTACCCGCCCTCACCGGCGCAGAGCCGAAGCAGCGTGAGTTCGTAGTCTTCGCTGGTATCGAACTCCAGGATTCGGCGGAAGGTGCGGTACGGCAGCAGCGTGCTCCGGATCTCGGCGATGCTCACCGGCCGGCTGAGTCCGGCGGGATCGGCCGCGGCCAGCGTGGTCACCAGCTGCCGAAAAAACCGATCGAGCTCGCTCACGGTTTGCCTGTGCGTGGGGGTGACCGGAGGGTACGGACCCGCTGAAGCCGTGTCAAGCAATCGGGAGGGACGGTGCCCCAGCCGCTTAACGAATGGGGCACACCCGCGTCCGACCGCGCAGTAGCGATCCTGAAGCACCCAGTCCTTCCAGGTGAGGAGACCGTTTTATGCGCTGGATCCGTCGCACGACCCTGATGCTGTCCGGTGCCGGGCTCTCAGCCGCGCTGGTGCTGAGTGGCTGCAGCTCCGACAATACCGCGCCCGGCGGCAATGAGCTGAGCGCGGCCACCGCGGCTGACGCCGGCGCCGCGTCGCAGGACGAGATGGAAGACGCCACCGAGTCGTTCACGGCCGACGGCGCCGTGGATCCTGCCAACGTTTCGCTGTCGTCGGCCGCGATCGCATCGCCGATCAGCGCCTCGCTCGGGATTCCGGTGGGCCGCGGATGCGCCACGATTTCGTCAGCCACGGATACCGATGGAGACGGTGCGCCGGACAACGCCGTGTTCAGCTTTGCGCTGCCCGCCTGCCACTTCACCGGCTTCCGGGGCGGCACGCTCGACCTGACCGGCACCATCACGATCAGCGACCCGACGCCGTCCGCGGCCGACTTTGCGTTCCATGCGTCACTGACGGAGTTCACCTTCGCCGCCGTCAACGCGCAGTCGGAAACGTTCACGGCGGTGCGGAACGGCACGCGTGATCTGACCGGCAACGCAAACGGGCTGACGCTCGCCAACAATGTCACCACGGTCCGGACCGCCGGCGCGCACCCGTCCATTCAGGTCACCCACAACCTCCAGCTCGCCTTCACGCCGGCGTCGGGCTCGACCCTGGTGCGCGGAGAGCCGCTGCCGAGCGGTACGGTGACCAGCACGGGCACGCTCACCTTCGTCCGCGGGACCGAGTCCCGCACCTTCACCGTCACCACGCCGACGGCGCTACAGTACGACGCGAGCTGCGCCGGCCCCCGGCGCGCGCGCATCAAGGCGGGCGAGGTGCGCTGGACGCTGCCCTCGGGCGGCTATGTCAGCGTGGTCTGGAGCGCCTGCGGCGTGCGGCCGACGCGCACCTTCGTGCCCGCGAGCTGAATGCTACCGCTCGTCCGCGAGCGGAAACCGTTCCCCTGAGGCGATGCGAGTCTCGAGCGCCGCGAACGCGGCGCCGGGATCGTATCCCGCGAACATCCCCTTGGCCTGTTTCGCCGCCAGCCAATCCATGAAGCCGGATTCCACGATGCCGGCCGAGGTCTTCTGTTCCTTCGCGGCGGCGACCGCGAGATCGTTGGCGTATTCGTTCTTGGCATGATCCCGGTGGCCGCGTACCCAGGTGAGCTGGGTCTCGTGCAGCCGGGCCGCCACCACCAGCGTTTGCCACAGCGCGAGATTCTCGATCGGCCCCGCCTTTCGCTTCCAGCCGCGAACTTCCCAGCCCGGCGCCCACTCGCGCATCCCCTTCACCAGGTACTCCGAATCGGACACGATCAGCACGCGCAGCCTGGCGCCCTTGGCGGAAAGCAGCTGCAGCGCGGTGATGGCGCTGGCCAGGGCCATTCGGTTGTTGGTGGTCGCGGGGGCATGGATGTAGAGATCGCGGCGCTGAATGCCGGCCGACGTGCGGGCCTCGATGAGGCCGCCTCCACCGCCGGGGTTGTCGCCTTCGCGGCCGTTGCCGAGGCAGCTCTCGTCGAGATGCAGGATGGCGATTCCAGATGCCACCCCTAGTCGCCGATCACCTGAAAGTCGTCGATGTCGTTGAGGATGAAAGTGAGCTCCTCGCCGGTCATCGGCAGGTGGCCGATAAAGGCCTCATGCTGTCCGACCGTGGTGACGCGGAGCGCGGTGACCACGTATTCGCTGCCGCGGCGGTTCAGCACGACGCGAAGGCCGCGGCGAGCGGCGCTCTCGAGACGATTCATGCGTTCGGGGGTCCAGCGGATCGGTGACATGCGGCCTGCGGTGCAGGTGATCAGTTCGACGTGACGAATCCCATCCGGACGACCTCGAAATCATTGCCGGTTACGGCCTTCAGCGCGTTGAGCTCGTCGTCGCTCCAACGCGAATCCGGCGCGCCGGAAACGTACCAGCTGCTGCCGTTGTCGGCCACGATCATGCCGTAGCGCTTGAGCGCCGTCAGGATCACCCGTGCGCTCGGCGGATAGCTGCTGACGTCGAACGACGCCTTGAGCCTGACGCGCATTCCCATCGGCGGCAGCGACGGGTCGGTGTTGCTGCTCGCAAAATGCCGGGCGGGGGAAACATAGCCGCGGCGGGTCCGGCTGACGGTGAACCTCAGGGCGTGGCGGATCTCGCCCTGCGTCACGACCTCGTCGTAGCGCACGAGCCCGGGCAGGATCGGGAGCCCCGCCGCGTCGGCCGAGGTCCAGCCGGCCGGCCGGAGGGCGTTGGACGAGAGGTCGAAGACGGCCCCCGAGCCGGCGGTCCAGCCTCCACTGCCCTGATGGGCGTCGAACAGCTCGTAGAGCTTGCGGGCATCGCGGTCCACCACGATCACATGGCGATCGCCGGTCGCGCCGGCGCCGCCCTCGATCGGGGCGTCGGCCGGGATCGGGTAGGGGCCCGGATCGCTCTCGTCGGCGTAGTCAAAACTCACCGGCACCCTTGCCTGGCTGCCCGGCACGACGACGTACGGGATGCCGAACGGCCCGCCATTGTAGCTCGCCCCGAAATCCGGATGCAGGTGCCCATCACGCCCGATGCCGGAGATCAGCCCATCCGATGCCGGATCCACGGCGGCGGTGTCCACCGCGGTGTTCCAGGCATTGTCCGCGGGAAAGAGCGACACGCCATCGAGGCCGAGACCGGCGCCGCCCGGACCGGGAGGACCGCCTGCGGGCCCGGCATCGCTCCCGCAGGCGCCGAGCATCAGCAGCAGCGCCGACCAGCGCACGACGCTCATGCCGTCTGTCGCACCTGGATCTGGCCGGCGTCCCCCGCGACGAGACGCCCGATCGTCGCGGCGGCCGGCGTCCCCTCGCGTCCAAGTGCCGCGATGAGGGCCGCATGGTTCTCCGGCGGCACCGCGAGGAGCAAACCGCCAGACGTCTGCGCATCGGCGCAGAGCAGCCGGTCGGCTTCGGCGACTGAGTCTTCCCAGGTCACCTTCGTCGCCGCTTCGAGATTCCGGCGGGTGCCGCCGGGGACGAAGCCGCGCCCCACCAGCTTCCGGGCCAGTGGCAGGACCGGCAGCTGATCCACCCAGAGCTCCGCCGCCAGGCGGCTCGCGTTCAGGATGTGCGACAGGTGGCCGATCAGGCCGAAGCCGGTGACGTCAGTGGCCGCGCTGATCCCCGCTTCGCTTGCGGCGCGGGCGGCGCCGTCGTTGAGCGTGATCATCGACGCGATCGCCTCGGACATGCCGCTTTCGAGCAGGGCGTCGCGCTTGACGGCGGTCGAGAGGATACCGGTTCCCAGCGCCTTGGTGAGCACCAGCATGTCGCCGGCGCAGCCGCCGGCGTTGGTGAACATCCGGTCCGGGTGCACCTCGCCGATGACGGCCATCCCGAACTTGGGCTCGGCGTCGTCGATGGAGTGGCCGCCGAGGACGAGACAGTTCGCGCGGCGGGCCACATCGGAGGCGCCGCGGAGCACTTCGCCCAGCAGGGAGAAGGGCAGGGTTTCCCGCGGCCAGGCCACGATGTTCAGGGCGAAGAGCGGGCGGCCGCCCATGGCGTACACGTCGCTGAGCGCGTTGGCTGCGGCCACGGCGCCCCACGAGGCGGCATCGTCCAGAATCGGCGTGAAGAAGTCGAGTGTGGCGACGAGCGCCCGGTCGGGTGCGATCCGATAGATGGCCGCGTCATCCCGCGTCGCGGCATCCACCAGGACGTTCCCGTCGTCCACCAGCGGCAGGTGACTGAGCACCTCGGCGAGGTCGGCACTACCCAGCTTGCAGGCGCAGCCGCCGCCGTGCGAAAGCGAGGTGAGGCGGACGGCGGAGGGACGCGATACGGCTTCGGCCATGACTCCTCGATACCCGGTGAAGGGGACCCCTAAGGTACACGTCGGCGCCGGGGCGGAACACGGGGGTCGGGCGAAGATGGATTTCCATGCCAGATATTGTGTTGCGGAGCTGCGACCACAGCGCCAGGGTCAGAGCAGGATGTCGCTGCGGATCCGGCGTCGGACCGCCCACCAGAGCGCGCCCGCGATGTTCGAGCGCCGCACTACCACCGATGCCTCGCCGCCGGCACCGGGACGCCACGCCGCCTCGGCCGGCAGCCTGACGCGCGCCTCCACGGCGTCGGCAAGGGCGATTCGCGAAACGCTCAGGACCCGGCCGCGAACCGGATGCGCGACGTCCGCCAGCGACAGCATGGTGACCGGTTGCCCAGGCAGCACCAGCGTTGCGCCGCTGCCGCCGAGCCGGATGCGCACCTCGACGGAGTCCGGCTCGCCCAGGGTCAGCACCGTCTGGCCGGCCTCCATCCATTGGCCGGCCAGCTGTTCGGGTCGGGCGGTGAGTATGACGCCGGCCTCCGGCGCGCGAAGCGCCAGTGCGCCGATCCGCTCGGTTGTCGCGGCGAGACGCGCCTCTGCGGCCGCACGCTCCCGGGCCAGGCGCTCGGATTCGCCGGCGTCGCCCCGGGCGCGCTCGCGGCGCTCGAGCAGCCCGAGCGAGTCGGTCGCGCGCCGCTGCTCCAGCGCCCCCCGCTCGAGGCCGAAGTCCCGCAGCCGGACCAGCGGAGCCCCGGCCGCCACGCTGGTTCCCTCCCGCACCAGGACCGCCGCCACGTAGCCGGTATCGGGTGCGATGATTGCCGCGGCACGTGCCGGCGCCGCGACGAAGGGACCGGTCACGGTGATCGACCACGGCACCAGCGTCAGCACGAGGAGGAGCGCGAGCGCCGCGGCCCCTGCCCGCAGCACCATCGGCCGTGCGAGCAGCGCCGCGCGGTGCTGGCGCAGCGACATCGAGACCGCCGCCACCCAGCTCCGGATCTGGCCACGCAGCAGGAGCAGGATCGCGCCGATCGTCAGGATCGCGCCAGCCAGGCCGAACGTCCGGTCGGCCCACCCCGCCACCGCGGCGGCGATGAGGCCCAGCACCACCACGAGATAGGCGGCGGCGGCGAGGCCATAGAAGACGAAGATGCGCCGCTCCCGCTGCGTGGCGGGCGGCATCGGCAAATCGAGCCGAAGCACGTGGCGCCGCACCGCCCAGCCGATCTGGGCAAAGGCGCGGTGGCGCAGATTGGGAATCTCCAGATAGTCGCTCAGCGCGAAATAACCGTCGAGGGGCATCAGCGGATTCGCGTTGGTGAGCGCCGACAGCAGCCCGCCAACGAGAAAGGCCAGCAGGGCCACCTGCGACACCATCGTCCCGGGCTGCGCGACCCACCAGACCACGCCGGCCAGCGTCGCGGCCACGGCTTCTATCCAGGAGCCGGCGGCGGTCACGGCGAGACGGGCGCGGAGGTCCGGAAAGGTCCAGGCGTCGTTGACGTTGGCATAGAATGCCGGCTGGAAGTAAATCAGCATGAAGCCCATCTCGTGGACTTCGCCGCCGAAATACTTGCAGGTGAGGCCGTGGCCCAGCTCGTGAATCAGGATGATCACCAGCAGGGTGAGCCAGTACATCATCGCGTGCCCCGGCGTAAGCGAGCCGAGGTGGCTGATCTCCGAGAGTCCCGAGTGGAGCTTGGGCCAGTTGAAGGCCAGCAGCAGCAGGTTGAGCGCGAAGAGTGCCAGCGAGATGAGCATGAACGGACGGCCGAAGAAAAAGCCGAGGCGCGGCAGCCAGCGGTCGAAGGCCGCGTTCGGATCACCCATCGTCCAGCGCATCCGCAGCAGCTCGCCCTTGAACAGCCGCGGCCGGGCGCGGCGGTTCCGCTCCGCGCGCAGCCGTTCGAGCTGCAGCGTGCTTCGCTCGGCGAGCGACCGCTCGATCAGACCCATGCGGTTGAGCTTCTGGGCGAACCCCTCGACCGCCGCCTCCGAGACGTTGATGCCGTCGGCGCGCAGCCCGGCCGCCGCCTCGGCGCAGGTGAGGGTGCCGTCCAGCGAGCGCATGACCGCGATCTCAACCGCGCGGAACCGGAAATACTTGTGCGTTTCCAGGTCCTTGACGACGTAGCTCAGCTCGCCGCGGTAGGTCTGCTCGACGATGGCCACATCGGGACGCAGGCGCGGCGCGCGGTTCATCGGCTGGAGCGCACGACCGTCTCGCCCGGCGAGAGCCCGCTGACCACCTCCACCCGCCCGTCGGAGAGATCGGCCCCCAGCGTCACCGCGCGGAGCGTTGTGCGGTCGTTGGCCCGTACCAGCACGTACCCGTCCTGCGCCATGGCGGCGCGCGGCATCGCGACCACCCAGCGGCGCTCGGCGCCAAGCCGTACGGTGACGCTCGAGCCGGGCATCATCCGCGCGGACGGATCGAGCTCGACCACCACCTCCTGGGTGCCGCTGCCGGCGTCGATCGCCGGCGCGACCCGCGCGACGCGGGCGCTCGCGGCGCTCCCGCGAAGACCGGTCACCTGGGCCCGGGCACCGGCCCGGATCCCCTCCGCCGCCGCCTCGGGCACCCGCACCGAGACGAGCAGCGGCGCGGCGGCCGTGACGCGAAACAGCGAGTCGCCGATACCGACGAGGCGCCGAGCCCGCGCCATGCGGGCGGTCACGACACCGGCGAACGGCGCCACGACCCGGGTGAGGGTCTCATTGCGCTGGGCCTGGCGCAGCTGGATGTCGGCGCGGCGGAGGTCCGACTCGGCGCTCTCCACCTCCGCAGCGGTGGCGCCGCCGGCACGCGCGAGGGCTCGCTGCCGCACCGCGATGCGCCGGGCGTTGTCGGCATCCTCGGTCGCCCGCGCCAGCGCGATGGTTTGATCGGTACTCTCGAGCCGCGCCAGCAGCTGACCCGCGGTCACGCGGGAGCCGAGGTCGGCCGAGACGGTTTCCACCAGCCCCGCCGCGCGGGCGATCACCACGGCGTCGTGCTCCACGTAGAGCTGTCCGGGCAGCGAGATCGGCATGTCGACCTGTTCGCTGTCGACCGTCGCCACCGCGCCGGCGGCCGGGCGTTGCGTCGCGAGCGTTGCGGTGGCGGGGCGGGGGGGATCGCCGCAGCCGGCGATCACGGGTGCCAGCCCAGCCAGGGCGGCGAGCATGGAGCGCACGGTCATGACCACAACCTCCACCAGAACAGGCGAGCCCATCTCGCGGGTGCACGGACCAGCCGAGTCGCCACCGAGGCGGGCGCCGTGAGCACGCGGGCGTATGCCGCCATGCCGGGGCGCAACAGGCCATCGGGATTGGCGACCATCGCCCGGACCGGGAAGCTGACATGATCCGACGAGTCCGACGGCAGCGGGCCGAGGGTGGTGACCAGGCCGGTGAATGTGTGCTGCGGCAGCGCGTCGACCCGGACTCGCACCTCGTCGCCGGTGGCGATGCGGCCGATCTCGCGCTGGTCGATGCCGAACTCCAGCTCGAGACTGTCGGTGCGGCCGTTGGTCAGCGCCAGATCGCCCGCGTCCAGGTACGCGCCGGTTCGCTCTTCCGGACGCGCGGTGAGCACGATGCCGCTCGACGGTGCGCGGACCGTCGCGGCGGCGAGCTGCTCATCGAGCAGCGTTGTCTCCTGGCGGAGCGTCTCGCCCCGGACCCGCTGACTCCGCTCCTCCGCCGCGTCACCCCTGCTGGCAGCCAGCGCGGCGGCGCGGTCGCTCGCTGCCGCCGCGGCCAGCGTGGCCAGCCGTGCACTGCGAGTGTCCACGTCACGCAGCTGCAGCAGCGGCGTGCCACGCGCCACGCCGCTGCCTTCGCGCACCAGTACCCGCTCGATCACCCCGGGCACCAGGGCGCGCACCTGGGTCAGTCCCGCCGGACGGAAAGCGGGCGCGCTGCCGCTGACGCGGAGTGGCCAGCGAATCAGGGTCAGGGCCGCGAGCGCCGCCAGCGCGATGAGGCCGTAGGCCTGCCGCGTGCGCTTGGGCAGCTCCATGAAGGCGCGCTTCCTCGCGGCCAGCGCGCCGAGCGTGTCGATCAGGGGGACCTGGGCGTAGAGCTGCGCGTTCCGGAGCGCCACCGCGGTCTGGTTGGCGAGAATCGCCGCGATCTCGCGCTGGCGCACGGTGGCGAATTCGGGCTCGCTCGACTCGAAGAGCAGGATGCCGACGGTGCCCTCTTCGTCCTTCAGCGGCAGGTAGAGGCCGCTCCGCACGTTGTCGGACTCGAGGTCCTCCCCGAAAATCTGGACCAGCTGGCGTTCGGCGTCGGACGCCGGGTCGACCCGGTCCACCATGTAGAAGGACTCGCCGTGCCCGGCCACCCAGGCGGCGCGGGCGGCCAGGTCGAGGACTTTCGGATCCTTGGGGTTGACGGTGTCCTGGCCGGCCATCGCCCGGATGTCGCAGACGCCCTTGTCGTAGAGCGCAACGGCGGCACGATCGAAGGTAAGGGCCCGGGCGGAAAGATTGACGACCGAGCGCAGCACGCGGTCGAGATCGAGGCTCGCGGTGATCTCGCGGCTGATCTCCAGCAGGATGGTGAGGTCGGCGGCATGAGTGCCGTCAGACCCGGCCGAGGCAATCGAGGCGGCAGTCACGTGTGCGGATAGTGTACAGATGAAACGCGGGCACCGGAAGACCCGGTGCCCGCTTGATGCCGTGGTACGACCTGGTTCAGGCGCCGCCCGGAATCGCCAGTCCCGGGGCGATGCGCTGCTCGAGCTCTTCGACGCTCAGCTCAATGGCTTCCGCGCTCTTGCCCGTCGCGTTCTGGACCTGGGCCTTCTGATCGGGGGTCAGCGTGATGCGCAGGTGCTTCTTGTCTTCGGCCATGATGAATCTCCCGGTACAGGGTAAGTACGGTGGTGCGCGAACCTGCCTCCTAGAACATCGTCCGCGGGGCGATGCGCTGCTCGAGCTCTTCGACGCTCAGATCAAGCGACTCGACTTCCTTGCCGGTCGTCTGCTTCAGCTCCGCCTGCTGTTCCGGGGTGAGCTCGATCTTGACGTTGTTCTGCTCGGACATTTGGTGCTCCGTGAGTAGTGCCGGCGACCGGCGTTGTGATTGGGTGCAGCAACTGGACACGAGTCTAGGGCGCCGGCGTGAATTCATCGTGAAAAGCCCGCGTCGCCGGCCCGGGTTTCCCGGCCGCACCGTGAATGGCGACGGGGTCCTCGACCCGGCTATCGTGAAAAAATCGTGAATTCGCGTATTGCGGTCTCCGGCAGAGGGGATAACTTGGCGATTCACGACGAACGTCCAGTGGAGGTCCCACGAGCCCATTCGCCCTCCGGTTGCTCGGCCCCCCCCGCCTCTCCATTCATGAAGACGGCGGGGCGCCAGTGCATCTCGGCGCCAAGGAGCTCTCCCTGCTGGCGTATCTGGCGCTGGAGCCCGGGCCGCACAGCCGGGAAGAACTCGCCGCGCTGCTGTGGGGTGAATCGCCGGACGCCGACGCGAGGGCCTCCCTCCGCCAGGCCCTCAAGCACCTGCGGGACGCGATCGGGCCGCTGCTCACGGTCGAGCGCGGGAGCGCCAGCGTGGATCCCGCTATCTCCTGCGACGTCATGGCCTTCCGGCATGCCGCGCGGGCCGACTGTGCCGCGGCCGCGAGCTTTGACGTGCCGCACGCCCTCACATCGCTTTCCGTCCGCCATGCCCCGGCGTTTGAGGAGTGGGCGGAACAGACTCGCGTCCACCTGATGCGTGAGTATCAGGAAGTCCTCGCCACGCTTGGGCGCGAGGCGATCGGGCGTCACGCCTGGGGCGAGGCACTCCAGGTCGCCGACCAGTGGCTCGCCGCCGACCCGCTGGCCGAGCCGGCCATCCGGCTGGCGGTCGAGGCCAGCTATCTCGCCGGTGACCGGCGTGCCGCACTCGCCCGATACGCCCAGTATCGCCAGCAGCTGGAACGCGAGACCGGCGACGCGCCTGGCCGCGATCTCGTCGCGCTGATTCGCCGGGTGGAGTCGGACGCGGCGTCTTCCGGCTCCCCGTCGCCGAGCCCGGCGGGATGGTCCGCCGACGTCCCGGCCTTGCAGGCCGCGCTGGTCGAGCGGGACCCCGAGTGGCGCGCGCTGGTCGCGGCCTGGCGCGCGCTCGGCCCGGGCGCGGGGGGCATCATGCTTCTCGAGGGCGAGGCCGGCGTCGGGAAGAGCCGGCTGGCCGAAGAGTTTTTGCGCTGGGCCGTGGCCGAGGGAGGCACGGTGCTGCGGGGCCGCGGGTATGGCAGCCGGGCCGGTGTGCCCTACGGCGCACTCGTCGAGATCGTGCGGGATTCGCTCGACCAGCCGGGGATCGGCGGCACGGCGGCCGACTGGCTTTCCGAGGTCGCCCGGCTGCTGCCGGAAATCCGGGAACGGTTTCCGGGGTTGCCGCCGGCAGCGGCGAGTGGCGATCCGATGCAGGGGAACCGGCTGTCCGAAGGCATCGCCCAGATGCTCACCGCGCTGTCGGCGGAGCGGCCGGTGGTCGTCGCCATCGACGATCTGCAGTGGTGCGACGAAGAGTCGTGCAATCTCCTGCTGTATCTGGCCCGCCGGCTGGAGCGCGCGCCCATTCTGTGGCTTGGCATGCTCACGCTGGGCCAGCTGGAGCGCGACGCCCCGACCGCCCGGCTCTGCCGCGTCTGGCGCACCAAGCCGCACGCGGCATCGGCGACGCTCATGCCGCTCAGCGACGCCGGCGTGTGGTCGCTCGTCAGCGCGCTCGGACACCTGGAGGACACTCCCGAGACACGCCTGTTCTCCGGCCGGCTGCATGAAGTGACGGCGGGCAATCCGTTCTATCTGCAGGAGCTGCTGAAAACGCTGTTCGCGCAGAACGTGCTGCGGGAGGGCGAGGGCACGCACGCGTGGGTGCTGCCGGGTGGTAACCTGCCGAACGGCGCACTCGACGTGCCGATGCCCCGCTCGGTCCAGGATGCCATCGCCGAGCGGGTGGAGCGGCTGCCCGAGGATGCGCACGCCGTGCTCGTCACGGTGGCCGTGGCCGACGCCGGGTGCGACACGGAGCTGTTGTCCCATGTGCATGGCATCTCGCGCCTGCACGCGGCCTCGCTGGGAGACGCGCTGGTGGAGCGGCGCCTGCTGGTCGAGGACGAAGATGCGTACCGGTGTGCCCATCCGGTGATCGCGCGCGTCGTCAGGGACGGACTCTCACCGTCCCGCAGGCGTGAGGTGCACCGCGCGCTCGCGCTCACCTTTCAGGCACTCACCCCCGTCTCGGCCGCCGGCCGCATGGCGCGCGTCATCGCCCGCCATGCGGAGCTGGGCGGCGAGCGCGGGCTGGCCTTCCAGTCGGCGCTGGCGGCGAGCCGTGCGGCGACCGAGCTGGCCATCCACGAGGAGGCCCTCAGCTGGCTGGATCAGGCCGCGAGTTATGCCCGGAACGAAGAGGAGACGGCGGAGGTCAATCGGCTGACGGCGCAGCTGGTGGATGGAGGAGCGACTACCGCATCCGCCACCACATGATCGTGCCGGCGGCGATCACGCGGAGAATGCCGGCACCGGTCACCCGGGCCCGGCGGCCGGGCGGAATGGGGGTACGATGACCGCTGCGCAGCGGCCCCGGCCACTCCATCAGCAGCCCGAGCAGCCCGAACATGATCGGCCACCCACCCGTCCCCAGGCTCCCGAACCACAGCGCACCGAACAGCGTCAGCAGCAGCGCTTCGGCCAGGTAGATCTGGACCGGCGTGCGGAACCAGCCGCCGGCGTTCCCGCGCCGTTCGAGCCGCGCCGCGGCGACCTCCCAGATCAGAAACCATCCCGCGACCAGCAGCCACGAAATGCCGATCTCGCGCAACGCCACAGCTACCAGGCGCGCCGGATGGAGTCGGCCCGCATCAGGACGCCGCGGATCATGACCTGATCGATCAGCCGGGTATTGCTGATGTCGACCAGCGGATCGGCCGTGAGGATCACCAGGTCCGCCGCCCGGCCCGGCGCCAGCGAGCCGAGTGAGTCGGCCCCGATCAGGCGGGCGGCATCCCGCGTGGCGGCGAGGAGCGCCGCGGTGGGCGTGAGACCGGCGTGCACCAGCAGGCGGAGCTCCTCGTGCTCGCTGTATCCGGGAACCAGCATCTGATTGGCCGCGTCGGTGCCGGCGGCAATCAGGCCACCGGCCGCCCGGAACTCGCGGACGAACAGGTCCTGCATTTCCCGGGATCGCTGGAACGCCTCGAAGTCGGCGGTGGTCCAGTTGGCGCGGCGGATCATGTCCGCCACGTTCCAGCGCGCGATCTCGGAATCGGGCACCGCCCGAAGGGCGGGATCGTGATAGCGTGTCGAGTCGTTGAGGCGGCTGAAGGTCTCGTGCAGGACGAGCGTCGGGATGAGCGTCACCCGTTTCTGCGCCAGTGCCTTCGCCACGCGGCCCAGCGCGGCTGAATCGAGCGAGGCCCAGCTGCGCTCGAAATAGGTCCAGCCGGCGAAGAATCCGCGGGCGTGCGCCGCATAGAACGGCTCGGCGCTCGCAGACGCTGCCTCGGGTACGCCGCTCAGGTGCTCGATCGAGCTCACGCCGATCTCCGCCGCCGTCACCGCATCGGTGAGCCCCAGGTGGGCCGCCACGCGGAGGCTGAAGTTCCTCGCCTCGTCCACGATCGCGCGCAGCATCGGCGGGTCCACCCGTGTGTACACCTTCAGATAGTCCACGCCGGCGACGGCGAGCCGGTCCACCGCCTTCCGTGCCGCGCCCGGGTTAGCCGCGGGCAGCGCATCCGGATACGTCGTTGGCACGCCGTCGATCATCGCGCCCGCGCTGAAAAGGCGCGGGCCCGGGATACTGTCCATCATCAGGCGCTTGCGGAGGCGGAGAATCGTGTCGAGTGGCCCGTGCAAGTCCCGCACCGACGTCACGCCCCACGCCAGGTAGCGCGGCAGCGCCCATGGCGCGACATGCGCGTGCGCATCGATCAGCCCGGGAATGATCCAGCGGCCGGTGACATCCACTTCCCGGGTGTGCTTGGGGATCTTGAAGCCGTCGCGCGGGGCGATGCTCTCGATGTGCGCACCCCGCACCACGATCACCGCATTGACGAGCGGGCTCCCGCCTGAGCCGTCGATCAGCGTGGCGCCGATCAGGGCCACGCCGTCGGGTGCCCGGGTCTTGCAGGCCTCCGCCGCGACCATGACCGTGACGAGCCCGACGGCGTGGAACAGGGTCGTGCTGGATCTTCGAGCCATCGCGGCGACGCCCCAGCAGGAGAGGTGGATGGGCCGGTGTACGGGCGCAGCGTATTCGGTTTCGGAAGCGTGGAAGGTGCCGGGCCGAGGCGGTCCATGCAAGGTGATGAACGGCCCCCGAACGGACGAACCGCTCGAGGGCCGCAACGTTGCGCTGTCTGCCGCTCCTAGCGCCTGCGGCCGCGCGCCGCCTTTTTCGCCGGCTTCCGCACCGGCTTCCGGCCCGCTTTCTTCACGCGCTTCTTCCCGGCCGGCTTGCCGGCGCGTTTCTTCGCGGCCTTCTTCGGGGCCTTCCGGGCCGCCTTCTTCGGCGCCTTCCGGGCCGCCTTCTTCGGCGCCTTCTTGGCTGCTTTCTTGGCCGTCTTCTTCGCCGCCTTCTTGGCCGCCTTCTTCGCCGTCCTCTTGGCGCCCGCCTTGCTGACGGATTTCTTCGGCTTTGGTTTCGCGGCCTTCCATGTGCCGCCGCTGCCCGAGGTGCCGCCGCGTGACATGGCCCGGCTCATCATATCGCCCGATCGGCTGCTGGCCGACTCTCCCATCTCCGAGTCGTTCAGCCAGCCCGCTGCGTCAAAGCTCGACGTCGGCAGCGGGGCCGGCGCCGGGATCGGCTCGTTGGTCATCGGGTTGTCTTCCATCCAGCCGCCGCTCTGCCAACCCGACTCCATGTCGTCTCGCTGGGCCATCGGAGCTCCTTCGTCGGTTGCGCGGCAGGGGTCGCCGCCGGTCGCGCAGCGCCATGGCGCCGCGGTGCACACAATAATCCGGTATAAGTTGCACTTCCTGATGGTTAGTGCAAGCATTTAGTGTCGTTCGCCCCGTCCGGGGCCGACCCTCACCGCCAAGGTCCGCTTGAGAATCGTGCTTGCGTTGCCGCTCCTGCTCGTCGCCGGGCTCGTTCGGCCGGCCCGTGCCCAGGGTGTCGCCGAGGTGCAGGTGACCCCGGAGACGCTCACACTGGGGATCGGCCAGAAGCAGGATCTTTTCGCAGCCGCCTTCGACAAGCAGGGTAACCTGTTGCCAACAGCGAGGTTTGCCTTCGGCTCCTCGGACACGACGATCGCCCGGGTCAGCCCCGAAGGCACCGTCGTGGGTCTTCGCGCCGGGCTGGCGCGGATCGAGGTTCGGGCCCAGGAGCGGCGCGTCGCGGTTGCCGTCTTCGTCACCGCGCCCGGTGGAACGCTCACCGCCGCGGCCCGCGACAGCCTGGCGACGGCCTCGTCGGCGCCGGCCGTCGGCGGCTTGGCCGCGGCGATCGCGCTCGATCCCGCGGCACTCAGCCTGCTCCCGGGCGAAACCGGCCGGTTCACCGCCCGGCCGCTCCGGGGCGACGGCACGCCCGCGGCCCCGGTGGCGCTCACCTGGAAGTCGCTCCGCCTCGCGGTCGCGACCGTCGGTTCCGATGGGTCCGTCACCGGTATCGCCGCGGGCGAAGGGGTCATCCAGGTCGTCGGCCGCGGTGGTCTCGGCGCCACGGCATCGGTGAGCGTGGCACCGGGGGACTTCGTCCTCTCCCCTCCGATCTTCGCCCAGCCGCCGCAGATGGTCGACACCCTCCGCGCCGTCGTTCCGCTCCAGCGCAACCGCCTCATCGGCGGCGGCCTGACCTGGCGCTCGGCCGACAGCGCCGTCGTCCGGGTCGGTCCCACCGGCATCGTGCAGACCCTCGCGCCCGGCGAAGCCGACGTCATTGCGAGCGGCTTCGGGCAGGAGCGGCGGACGCACGTCATCGTCTACCGGCGTGCGGAAATCTTCTTCCTGTCACCTCGCCCCGCGTCAGGGCCGGTGCAGGTGCCGCTGGACGGCAGCGTCACGGTCACCGCACGGGCGGAAGCCGCCGATTCGAGCCCGGTGCCGCAGGCGCCGGTCGTCTGGGAAGTGGGAGACAGCGCCATCGCCACCTTCGATCCCGGCGCCGGCAGAATCATCGCCCATCGGCTGGGCACCACCAGCCTCACCGCGCGGCTCACCGGATTCGACCCGGCGATCTGGGTGATCGCCGTCGTTCCGGGAGACATCGCCCTGGACCGGACCCGTCTCGGCCTGCCGGTCGGCGAGCATACGTCACTCGCCGTCGCCTTTGCCGACTCGCAGGGCGGCGCGCGCGGCGCGCCGAGCGGCGTCACCTGGCTGAGCGATCGGCCGGGCATCATCGCCGTCGGCGGTGACGGCACCGTTTCGGCACTGGCGCCCGGGCACGCGACCGCGATGGCCCGCACGCCGTGGGGGCGGAATGCCTGGGCTGACGTCTTCGTGACCGGTGACTTCCTGCTCTCGACCAATCGGCAGGGGAAAGGCTTCGGCATCTATCAGGGGCGGGTCGGCACACCGGACGTACTGACGGCAGTCCTGGTGGATACCTCAGCCAATCTGCAGGCGGTCTGGTCGCCCGATCGCACCCGCATCGCCTTCAGCTCCAACCGCCTGGGCACCTACGATCTCTATGTGATGGACGCGGATGGCCGGAACGCCCGTGCGCTGACCAGCGACCTCGGCAGCGAAAGCGAGCCGGCGTGGACGCCCGACGGTGCCCGGCTCATCTATTCCTCGGCGCGAGGCGGCGCCTCGCAGCTCCACTCGATCCGCGCCGACGGCGAGGACATGCGTCCACTCACGGCCACCCCCGGCGGGAACGGCGCGGCGGCGGTCTCGCCGGATGGCCGGACCATCGCATTCACCTCCGCGCGAGACGGCAATCAGGAGATCTACATCATGGATGCGGACGGCTCCAACCAGCGGCGGATCACCGCGACCCCGGCCCGGGAGGCGTCCCCGCGTTTCTTTCCCAACGGCGATCTCGCGTACATCGTGGACCGGGGCGGACGGGGCGGATCCGCGCTGGTGCGGCAGCCCGCGGGCTCAACGGTTTCCGCACCGCTGTTCGAGGAAGCGGCCACGATCATCTCGTTCGCGCTCTCGCGCGACGGTACCCGCGTCGCGTACGTGACCGGCCGGATGGCGGCCGACTCCAGGGGCGGCACACAGTTCGCCTTGTTTCTCCGCTCCCTGACTCCGGTCGGCCCCGCCGCGCCGGTGTCCCTCGGCCCGGCCGAGCAGCCGGTGACGCCCTCCTTCTGATGCGGGCACTGACACTCACGGCGCCGGCCGGGCTCGACGCGCTTCAGGTGCAGGACGTGCCGGAGCCGGTGCTCGCGGCGGCCGACGACGTGCGCGTGCGCATCCACTCCGCGGCGCTCAACCGGCTCGACCTGTTCGTCACTGGCGGGCTCCCCGGCGTCACACTGACCTTTCCGCACATCATGGGAACTGACGGCGCCGGAACCATCGAATCGGTTGGGAGCGGCGTCCATCGATTTAAGGCCGGCGACCGGGTAATGATCAATCCGGGGATGTCCTGCGGCCGCTGCGAGGCTTGCCTCGCCGGCGAACAGCCGCTGTGCGAGCGCTTCGGCGTGCTGGGCGAGCATCGCCCGGGCACGATCGCCGAGTACATTGTCGTACCCGAGGGCAATCTCGCGCGGGTGCCGAAGCGGATGAGCTGGGCGGAAGCGGCCGCGTTCCCGCTCGCGACACTGACGGCGTGGCGGATGCTGATCACGCGCGCCCGGCTGGGTGCCGGCGAGGCCGTGCTGGTGTGGGGCGCCGGTGGCGGCGTGGCGCAGGCCGCGATCCGGATCGGGCGCTTCGCCGGCGCCACCGTCATCGCCGCGAGCGCGAGCGACGCCAAGCTCGACGTCGCGCGCCGGCTCGGCGCCCAGCACACGATCAATCACGCGTCGGCCGACGTCGTCGCCGAAGTGAAGCGCATCACCAACCGGCGCGGCGCCGACGTCGTGGTCGACAGCGTGGGCGAGCCGACGTGGGACCGGTCCCTCCGCTGCCTCGCCCGCGGCGGGCGCCTCGTCACCTGCGGTGCCACCGGAGGGCCGATGGTGGGGCTCGATGTGCGGAAGCTGTTCTGGCGGCAGTGGAACATCCTCGGCTCGACGATGGGCAGTCACGAGGAGTACGCGCGGGTGGCGGCGCTGGCGGATCGCGGGGAGCTCTGGCCCCTGATCGATGAAGTCGTGCCGCTTGCGCGGAGCGTGGATGCGTTCCGGCGGATGGCCGACGGGCAGCAGACGGGCAAACTCGTCATCGAGGTGGCAGCGTGAACGAACTCTGGGAGCGGCTCGTCATCGGGGCACGGCAGATCGGCGCCGTGCTGCCCGCACTGCTCGGCGCCGCGCTGATCCTGGCCGCCGGCTATTTCCTGGCGCGCCAGATCCAGCGGTGGGTGGACGACACGCTGAAGCGGATCGACTTCAATCGGATGGCCCACGTCGGCGGCCTCGACGAGGCGATGGTCCGCACCGGATCCCGGCTGGATCCCATCCGCGCGATGGCCAAGCTCATCTTCTGGCTGGTGATGCTGGTGGTCATTCTCCTGGCGAGCACGGCGCTCGGCCTCGAGAGCATCAATCAGATGTTCGGCACCATGCTGTCGTTCATTCCGACGCTGATCGCCGGCATCGTGATCGTGATCTTCGGCATGATCGTCGGCGAGTTCGTGCGCGGCGTCATCCTGGCCTCGGCGGGCACCGTGTCGGGCGTGCCAACGCTGGCCAAGCTCGCCAAGGGCGCGGTCGTCGTGATCTCGATCTTCATGGCGCTGCAGCAGGTGGGTGTCGCCGACGAGATCGTCACATCGGCCTTCACGCTGATCCTCGGCGCCATCGCCCTCGGCGTCGGGCTCGCGTTCGGACTGGGCAACCGTGAGCTGGCGGGCGAGATCACCCGCCGCTGGTACGAGGAAGGCCAGCGCCGGGATCGCCGCAAGACCGACCGCCCCGGACCCAACACGCCGCCCAACGACGAGCCGCCGATTCTCGACTGACGCCGCAGCTCATCGCGCCGGCAGTGGGGCCTGGGTGAGCTTGTAGCCGGTGCTGTCCGGCTCGGCCAGCAGCGCGCTCTCGTCCGTCGCGCCCAGGATGCGGCTCCAGAATCCCCTGATGTGGATCTCCCGTGCCGGCTGGCCGGCCCGGTTCACGATGTGATAGTGCGGGCCTGAATCGGTGACCGCCTCACTCTTCTGCAGCCACACGAGCGGACCCGGCGCCATGAAGGCACGCTCGAAGGGCGGCTTGACCGCGGCGAACGGGAGCTGCTCGGCCGTGCTGCGGAGCTCGGGCGGAAACCGCTGAATGAACAGTTCGCGGTCGTTGCGCGTGACCTCGAGGATGCGATCGGGCAGCTGCAGGCCGCGCTTCACCCGGCCATCCGTGCCGATCCAGTCCACCCGGTTGTGGTACACCCGCGCGATCCACACCGAGCCGTCCGGCAGCACCCCCCATGCATCCTGTCCGCTGAACACGCGCCGCTCGAAACGGTGGCCCGCGTCACTCGTCACCTCAGCCAGGTCGAGCGGGCCCAGCCGCGCGATCGTATCACCGCGCGTCGCGCCCGGGGCCACGCGTACCACGGCCGCGGAGTCGCGGTTGCCGCTCCCGTCCTGCTTCGCGGGCGGCGCGATCTCGTAGTAGAGCCGGCCCCGCCCGTCGGCCGCGAGGGGCAGGGCACCGCCGGTCAGGTCCGGCGCCGGAACAGCGCGGAGCAGACGGCCGTCCGGGCCCCACGCCGTCGTGCGGCGCAGTCCCCAGTCGTTGACGAAGAGGGTGTCGGCCAGGGTGAAGATCGTGGAGGGATGCTGCAGCTCCTTCGGCGCCGCGGCCGCGAGCGGGACCACGGTGTGCGAGGCGAAGTCCACGATCGCCACCGCCGAATTGGGCGGGGACACCACCGCCCAGCGCTCGCCGCCGAGCGGGAGCGCCTGGGTCGCGTCGGACGACTGGATGTGGAGGGTGTCGCGGCCGGGCGCGAGGGTGACGACCGGCATGGCGTGGCGCGCGCCGTCGCAGCCGGCGATCAGCGCGAGGGCGAGACCGGAGAACAGGGGGTATGGGCGCATATCCGAAAGGTAATGCGCCCGGTCCGGCCGGACCCTCCGCCGCTCAGCGCGGCGTCCACCAGTACGACACCTTCACCAGAAAGGTATTGTTGCCTTTCTGATCGAACAGGTTGCCCAGCGAGCGGCGAAGGCCGAACTCGCCGACGTCCTCGCTGTTGGCGCGGCTCTGCGTCCACACGAGATACAGTGTCGAGCCCGGCAGATATTCCCAGCGGAACACGGCGTTGCCGCGGAGCGAGGCAAAGGTGAAGTCGGGATTGCCGACATCGCCGGCGTACGGATCGAAGTCGTATGACCGCGGACGGGCCAGCGACTTGAAGTCGGCGTAGTCTCCCGAGGAGACCAGTGGCTGGGCGTACAGCTGCAGGCTGGTCCGGGGAGAAAAGGTCCAGTTGAGCCGCACGCTGGCCGAGACCGTTTTCTGCAGCAGGCTGCCGAACACGTAGCGATTGCCGAAGGTCTGGGTCGCGCCCGGATCGGCGACGGTCGAGACATACTGCGCCGACGTGAACGCGTGGTCGAAGCTTGGCTCCACGCTGAGCGATACGTTGCTGGCCGGTTTCCACTCCACGCTGCCGCTCAGGTTCCAGCTGTCATTGGAGTGGAAGGCGTACCGGTTGAGGTGCGCACCGGCGCCGAATACCCAGGCTTTGCGGTTGTCGCTGCCCAGAAAGACGTTGGACTCCCATCCGCGCGGGTTGATCGCCAGCGGGCCGCCGCGGGTGAGATTTCTGTCCCAGCTCTGCGGATTGTAGGCGAAGACGGCGTGCATGTTCCAGTAGTTCGCGAACTGGACGTTTGCCTGCGTGAAGCTGCCCTGCCAGGTCACGTCGCCGCCGAAGTCCATGCTGCGGAAAAGCGCGGTGTTGAGGTTGACCCGACGGGTGAGCCGGTGCGGCGTCGTCCATTTGTGGCCCACCACCACATGCCCGTTGATCACGTCGCCGTTCCACTGAAAGCCGAGATCGTTCAGCTCGAAACCCGGGCTGATGGCGCCGACCGCGGCGTTCATGAACCACGCTCCCTTCTGCTTGTTGAGGGCGAAGCGCGCGCCCCACCCCGCCAGCGAGGTCGCCGAGCTGTCGACCGACAGGTAGTCGGCGTCGGGGCGCTGGAAGCGGTGGATCGAGTTGGTCTGGATGTCGAGCAGCCGCTGCTCGGTGCCGGTGACGCGGCTCCCGCCCGCCCAGCCGGTCAGGACCCACATCCTATCGGCGTCGAGGAAGGTCCATCCGTCCATTCCCAGCGCCGCGGAGCTGCCGTTGACCTGATCGCGCAGGGACGGATCATCGAACCGGCGCGCCGACAGCGTCGAAATGAATCCGAGACCCTGGCGTCCGCCGTTAAACTCCCGCTGTGCCCGGGCGACGCTGTAGGACGCCAGCGGCTCGAGCTCGGCGGTGCCCCGGCTCCCGTTGAGAAAAAGTCTGGCGCTTTCCTTCTGCGTCACCGCCTCGATGCCACCGATATTCCACCCGTTGCCCAGCTTGCCCGAAAGCTTGAGTGCGCCAAGGATGTGCGTGCCGGACGGCGCGTCGGCGTAGTCGGCCGCAGGGACGGCGCCCTGCGGCGCGCGGCCGATGCGCCGGCTGTAGAAAAAGCTCGGCGTCCCGAAATTGAAGCCCCAGTTGTTGTTCGCCCCGCCGCTGCCGAAGTCGAAGATGTTGGCGCCCTCGATGAAGAAGGGACGCTTTTCCTGAAAGAAGGTCTCGAAGTCGCTCAGGTTGACGACGGCGGGGTCCACCTCGACCTGCCCGAAATCGGGATTGACCGTCGCGTCGAGCGTCAGGTTGCTGCCGAGACCGAGCTTGGCGTCGGCCCCGATACCGGGTGAATAGCGCGAGCCGTCGTTGAACGGATCACCGGGCTGGTGATCGCCCAGCTCGGCCCGGGCCGTCGCGTAGGGCAGCACCTCGAGGTGACGCGGCGGCGTGATCCGCTCGATACCCGACAGCGTCGGGAAGCGCGAGACAAAACCGCTGCCCGTTCGTGGCGTGTAGGCCAGATAGTCCTGCTCGTTCCGCCGCGCGATCTCCCGCTTGAAGTTGACGCCCCATGCCTGCACGTCCTTCCGCTGGAACCGGAGCTGTGAATAGGGAATCCGGAATTCGGCCGTCCAGCCCTGTGCGTCGCGGCGAACCTTGCCGGTCCAGGCGCCGTCCCAGGTGTCATCGTTCCAGTCGTCGTTCAGCAGCGTGCCGTCGTAGGGCGTACCCGCGGCGCTCAGCCCGAAGAAGAAGCCGGTCCGGCGATCCAGGTACGGATCGAGATAGACCACGAATGCATCCGAGCTGCCGTCGGTGTCACGCCGGGCGAGCCGCCCGACGATCGAGTCGGGATGCGCGTCCCACATGCGCGCGCCGATGTAGATCGCCGCGTCGTCGTAGACGACGTAGACTGACGTGCGCTCGCTCGGCGCCGCGCCTTCGGTCGGCTCGCGCTGGTGGAAGTCGGTGATTTCAACGGCCCCCTTCCAGCCGGCATCGTCGAGCGCGCCGTCCACCACGATCGGGTTCGTCAGGCGGACGGCGCGGACGCCGGCGGGTGCGGCGGCCGCGCGGTGCGGGCGGTCACCGGTATCGGCACGGAACAACGACACGGGATGAATGGTCTGCACGGCGGGGGAGAGCGCGACGAGCATCGCGCAGGAAACCGACAGCATGGGGAACGCTCCGGCGGCTGCGGCGCCACCATTCGATGTGGATATCGAGTCGTCGAATGGCTTAGACCGCCGCAGCCGCCGAAAGGTTGCTACTGTTTGGTGAGCAGGTTCTCGAAGAGGGCGAGCGCGCGGGGATCGTCGCTCTGGCCCAGCCAGAAGATCGCCTTGCGGCGGATGTCGGGATCGCGATCGGTCTGCGCCACCCGGATCAGGGCCGGGACGCCCTCCGCATGCGGCCGCTGCGACAGGGCGAACACCGCGGACTCGCGGACCTCACGATTGCCGTTGGGATCGGCCACGATCGAGTCGAGCGACGCAGTGGCGGCGTTGCCCGCGGCCTGGCCGAGCCAGAAGATCGCGTTGCGCCGGGTTTCGCGTGGGAGTGACTCGTTCCTCGCGATGCGAATGAGGCCGGGCCACACCACCGTGCTGTCCGCAAGGGTCGCGCTGAAGACGGCATCGCGGGTGCCTTCCCGGCCGCTGCCCGCGAGGGCGAGGAGGTAGTCGGCCGCTTCGCGCGCGGGCACCGTGCCGAGGTCGGTGACCCTTCCTGCCGGCTGGCGCCAGCGGCCGCCGATGTAGGTCCTGACCCGCGTCACCTTGCCGCCGCTTACGCTCAGCACCGTCCGGACCGGCCCGTGCTCGCAATCCGAGTCCCAGTCCACGTTCCGGTCCGAATTGTCGCGGATGTTGATGTTGTTCCCGTTCCCGCCTCCGCATACTCCTTCGCGGGCCGCGAAGGTCATCCGTACCGTGCCGTCGGGCGCGGAGGCGATGCGCCGCTCGAGCGACTGGGATACCAGGGCCGGCGCCGCGGCCAGCGCGCCCGCCAGAGCGAGCGCGCAGATCGGAATCATTCTCATGTCGTCCTCACTTGTCCGTCAGAATGTCCTGGAGCAGCTGCGTCGCGCGCGGATCCTTCGACTGTCCGACCCAGAACAGCGCCTTCTTCCGCAGGTCGGGATCGGTGTCGTGTCGCGCGATGTCGATGAGCTTGTCCATCGCCGGCCCGTCGTTCCGCTGTGACAGCACGAAGATGATCTGCTCGCGCATTCCCTGGTCCGGCATCGTCGAATACAGCGATGCGAGATCGGCCGTGGACACCGACTGTGACTGTCCGGCCCAGAACAGCGCCTGCTTCCGCGCTTCGAGGTCCTCGTTCTTGTTGCGTGCGATATCCAGCAGGAACTTCTGGTTCTCGGCGCCGCCGGCCTGCGAAAGGGAGAACACGATCTTCTGCTTGAGCTCGCTGCTCCTGGTCCGGCTGTACATGGTGCGGAGGAAGCCCGCGTTCTCCGCGTCGCCGCTCTGGCCCAGCCAGAACACCGCCTTTTCCCGCATCTCCTCCGACACGTCCTCCCGCTCGGCGTAGGTGCGGAGCGCCGCGGTGGCGCGAGTACCGCCGTGCTGCGAGAGCGCGAAGATCGCCTTCTCCTGGAGGCCCGGGTCGGTCGAGCGGCGGAGGATCGAGTCGAGCGCCGCCACGGCCTTCTCGGTACCGACCTGCGACAGCCAGAACACCGCCTGCTGCTTCACTTCGGGGTCCGGATCGGTGCGGGCCGCATCGAGCAGGATCTCCTCGGTGCCGTCGGTCTGCTTCTGCGAGACCAGGAAGACCGCCTTCCGGCGCAGACAGACCGAACCGGAGTCGCGGCGGGCCAGCACCTGCTTCAGGATCGGCACCGCGCGCTCCGCGTCCATCTGCAGCAGCGCGTTGAGCGCCGCGATCTTCATGTCGCTGCCATCGTCGCCGCCGCATTCGGCGCGCGCGAGGGCGAGCCGTCCCCCACGGCCGTACGCCGTCGCGGCCCGCGGGGCGCGGGCCTCACTGCGGGCACGGACCTCCGCGACCGCTTCCGCCTCGCGGGCGGCTACGGGGGCCTCGGTGGCCGAGCTCGCTTCGGCGGCGATCAGCGCGGCGGCCTGGTTGTCGCCCTGGCGGGCGAGCTCG
>JBBQFH010000015.1:0-69511 GCA_038321865.1 Gemmatimonadales bacterium | reverse complement strand
CGGCGCAGGCGATCGTCGCCAAGGTGCTGACCGAGAAGCCGGCCCCTCCCTCCAGGTTCCGCGAGACGGTCCCGGAATCGATCGAGGACGCGGTGCTCACCGCACTGGCCAAGCTTCCGGCCGACCGCTGGCCGACCGCGGCCGCCTTCGTCGAGGCGCTGCAGGGGCAGGGTACGGTGACCCGGGCCCGGCCGGCCGGCGCGGCGCGGCTGCCCGCACGACGGTGGAGCGCGCGCTCGCCGGTGCCCTGGGCGCTGGCGTTCGGCGTCGCCGCGCTCGCCGCTGCAGGTGGCTGGCTCCGCGCGCGGCCGGTGGAGCTGCCCGAGGTGGTGCGCTTCGACCTGCAGCCGGCGCCCGGTGCCAGAGTCGCGGTGCCGGTGGGCGGCGTGGCGACCCAGCTGGCGTTGTCGCCCGATGGACGTCGTGTGGTGTATGCCGGCAGCGCGGGAGGCACGGGCTGGCAGCTGTATCTCAGGCAGCTCGACCAGCTGATCTCCCGCGCCATGCCGGGCACGGAGGGCGCGCTCAACCCCGAGTTCTCGCCGGATGGCCGCTGGATCGCCTTTCGCTCGGGGGATGGCAAGCTGAAGAAGGTCGGGATCGACGGCAGCGGGCTCACCACGCTGTGCCCGCTGGACAACAGCGGGGCGGTGGGAGGCGGGCTCTCCTGGATCTCCGATCGTGAGATCGTCTTTGCCCGGGGGACCTACTCCGAGGGCCGCGGGCTCTGGCGCGTCTCGTCGGACGGGGGGGAACCGCGGCAGTTCACCCGGATGGACACCACGACCCACGAGCGGCTGCAGCTGTCGCCCCGGTCGGCCGACAACGGCCGGCTGATCTTCCACAGCAGCACGGTCGCGAGCAACTCCGACCTGCGCATGGCGGTGGCGCAGACCGAGAGCGGAACAACCAAGGTCTTTCCGGAGCTTCCCGGCGCGCGTGCCATCGGGCTGGTGGACGGATTCCTGCTCTACGTGCGGGGGGACGGCGCGCTGATGGCGGCGCCGTTCGACACCCGCACCCTCCGCGCGGGCTCGCCGGTCGAGATCTCCGACAGTATCGCGATTCCGCCATCGGTGTGGAACACGCCCGTTGCGCTCTCGGCGAGCGGGTCGCTCCTCTACCAGAAGGGCGGCACCGCGGGCCAGCTGGTGAGCGTGGACCCGCACGGCGCGGCGACGGTGCTCCTCGATTCGGTGCAGATGTACCTGCACCCCCGCCTCTCGCCCGACGGGCGCCGCATCGCGGTGGAGGTGCAGGGGGCGAAGGGCGCCGATATCTGGATCTACGATCTTGCGGCACAAATCATCGAGCGGCTGACGCGCGAGGGGTACAACAATCGGCCCGAGTGGTCGCCTGACGGCAGCCGGGTGATGTACACCTCCTCCCGCGCGCCGGGCGATGCGCTCTGGTGGCAGCCGGCGGACGGGAGTGCCGGCGCGACGCTGGTCCAGCAGGACTCCAATCCGATCCGGGAGGGGGTGTTCACGCCCGACGGCGCCTCGATCGTGTATCGGGTGGATTCGCGCGACAACAACCGCGACATCTACCTCGCCCGCATCGCGGACCGGAAGCGGGTCCCGCTGCTCGTCGGCATCAATGACGACAAGGAGCCGCGCGTCTCGCCCGATGGCCGGTGGCTCGCCTACGTGTCGAACGAGTCCGGCCGGGAAGAGGTGTACGTGCGTTCGCTGTCGGGCGCGGGCGGCCGGGTGCCGGTATCGGCCGGTGGCGGCGGCGAACCGGTCTGGGCCGGGGACGGTAAGCGGCTGTTCTATCGTGCGGGTGCCACGCTGTACGCCGCGACGATCGTCACCTCCCCGGCGCCCGTCGTGACCGCCCGCGAAACGCTGTTCGACGGCCCGTTCGCCACCGACGTCTACCACCCGGACTACGACGTGACGCCCGATGGCCGGAGCTTCGTCATGGTCCGTCCGGCCGGCGAAACCCGGCAGGTGGTGGTGGTCGTCAACTGGATTGCCGAGCTGCGCCGCCGGACCGGAAGCCACCCGTGAGCGTGAGCGCGATCGATCGGCTCACCGCGTCCCTCGCCGACCGCTACCGCCTCGAGCGGGAGCTGGGCGCCGGCGGCATGGCCACGGTGTACCTGGCCGAGGATCTGAAGCACGGCCGCCAGGTCGCCATCAAGGTCCTCCGGCCGGAGCTCGCCGCCATCATCGGTCCCGAGCGGTTCGTGCGGGAGATCCGCACCATCGCCGCCCTCCAGCATCCCCACATTCTCGGGCTCATCGACAGCGGCGAGGTGGACGGCACCGCGTACTACGTCATGCCGTTCGTCGAAGGCGAATCGCTTCGCGACCGGCTCGATCGAGACAAGCAGCTTCCGGTGCCCGAGGCGGTGCGCCTCGCGACGGAAGTGGCGGGCGCGCTCGACTACGCGCACCGGCACGGGGTGATCCACCGCGACATCAAGCCCGAGAACATTCTCCTCCACGACAGTTCGGCCCTCGTCGCCGACTTCGGCATCGCGCTCGCCGCGAGCAAGTCCGGCGGCTCCCGCATGACCGAGACCGGGATGAGTCTCGGCACGCCGCACTACATGAGCCCCGAGCAGGCGATGGGCGAGCGCGAGATCAGCGCCCGCTCCGACGTCTACGCCCTCGGCGTCGTCACCTACGAGATGCTTACCGGTGATCCGCCGTTCACCGGGAGCACCGCGCAGGCGATCGTCGCGCGGGTGATGACCGAGCCGCCGCGCTCGCTCGTCGCGCAGCGGCACACCATTCCGGATCAGGTCGAGGCGGCGGTGCTGACGGCGCTCGAGAAGCTCCCCGCCGACCGCTTCGGCACGGCCGCGGAGTTTGCGGCGGCACTGAAGGGCGGTGACGCGGCAGTGCGGCGGGCCGCGCCGCGCGCCGCGCCCGCGTCCAGGCCGCGCCGCGCCACGATCGCGGCGATGGTCGTCCTCGCCGGTGTCGCCGGCTATCTCCTCGCGCGCGCCGGCCGTCACGACTCCGCGCTTCCGATGTCGTTCGGCCAGGCCACGAAGGTGACGTGGGAGGCCGGCATGGAGATCCTGCCGGCGATCTCTCCGGACGGAAAGAGCGTCGCGTACGGGAGCGGCACCACCGTGCGGATGGGAATCTTCGTTCGCCCGGTGGCGGGCGGCCGGAGCATCCGCCTGACCGACGACACCACCGGCATCGAATCGCACCCGCGCTGGTCGCCGGACGGTACCCGCATCCTGTATCTCGCGCGCGGCGGCGTGTTCAGCGCGCCAGCGGCAGGCGGGCCTGGCCGGCCTGAGGTACCGCCCGGGCGCGCCGGCCCGGTCATCACCGCCGCCTGGGCACCGGACGGGACGCGCATCGCCTACGCCGTCGGCGACTCGATCTTCCTCCGCGCCGAGGACGGCACCAGCCGTCCGGTCGCCAGCGTATTCGAGCCGAGCATGTGCACCTGGTCACCGGACGGGTCGATGATCGCCTGCACCAGCGGCAACGTTCTCTCGATGCTCGTCGGCAATGCGTTCGGCAACATCTCTCCCAGCACGGTCGTGATCTGCCGCATGTCGGACGGGCGAGTCACGCGCGCGACCGACAGCCTCACCGTAAACGAGGCGCCCGCCTGGTCGCCCGACGGGCGCTGGCTCTACTTCGTCTCCAGCCGGGACGGCCCGCGCGACATCTACGCGCAGCGAATTGCCGGCTCCGGCCTGCCGACCGGCGGCGCGCTCCGCCTTACCACCGGGCTTGGCGTGCACACCTTCACGCTGTCGAGTGACGGCCGGCGCCTGGCGTATGCGGCCCTCTCGGCGATCAGCAACGTCTGGTCGCTCCGCCTGACGGGCTCGACGCCGGTGCCGTTCAGCGCAGCAGTTCGCGTCACGACCGGCAACCAGATCGTCGAGAACATGAGCGCATCGCGGGATGGCCGCTGGCTGTTCTACGATTCCGATCTGGCCGGCAACATGGATTTGTACCGGATGCAGCTGTCCACCGGCGTGTGGGAGCGGCTGACCACGGATCCAAGTGACGACTTCGCGCCGCAGGTGTCGCCCGACGGACGAGAGGTGGCCTTCCACTCGTGGCGCGGCGGCGGTTCACGCGACATCTACATCATGCCGCTCGACGGTGGGCCGGTGCAGCGGGTGACCAACACGCCGCGGCAGGAGGCGCTGGTCAGCTGGTCGCCCGACGGAAACGCGCTCGCATTCAACGAGTTCACCACGGGCGGCGCGATCTGGATCGTGCGCCGCACGCGGGGAGTCTGGGGCGATGCGGTGCGGCGGCTCGATCACGGCTTCTGGCCCAGCTGGTCGCCGGACGGCCGCGAGCTGGCGTTCTCGACCGACCTCGCCGCGGGGTCGATCGGCGTGGTGCCCGTGGACTCCGGCCCCGAGCGCATCGTGGTGGACGGCGCGAGCGGCCTGCTGGCCAATACCCCGTTCTGGATGCCCAACGGGCGAGAGCTGATCTTCCGCGCACGGAACGCGGAGGGACGGCATTCGCTGTACGTGGTCCCGCTCGAAGGCGGCACGCCGCGCGCCGTCGCTGCTACCGATGCTGCGCCCTCCGGCGTTCGGGGCGGGTGGGCCGCCGGCGTGGACCGGGCGTTCATCGGCGTGGCCGAGCAGGAGAGCGACGTGTCGGTGATCGACGTGGAGAGCCGATGACGTCTCCCATCGCGCGCCTCACCGCGGCATCGGCCGAGCGCTACCGTCTCGAGCGGGAGCTGGGTCAGGGCGGTCGGCCCTCTGCTTTGCGGCGAGATAGCGGTTCCGGAACGCCGGGTCGGCGAGACGCCAAGCAGACTCGACCGCGCGCCAGTGGACTCTGGCGCTGTCCGCCTGGCCCGCCTGCTCGAACGCGAGCGCCATCGCTTCGTGCAACTCTGTCCGGCTGGTGTATGTATTGCTGCCATCCACCCCGCCGCGGATGGCGGGCCGGAGTACCGCGATCGCCTCGCCGGCCCGGTGCAGCTCGAGCAGGCTCCGGGCCATCATCAGGTTGATGCGAGTGTACCAGTCGGTGAGCGAGAAGAGCGAGCGCCGGAAGGCATCCACCGCCTCCGCGTGGCGACCCTCGCGCTGCAGCAGCAATCCCCGCAGGAAGTAGTGCAACCGGGCATCCCGGCCGAACTGGCTGGTCTCGCCCAGGGTCTCCACCGAATCCGCCAGCCTGCGCAGCACCGCAGTGTCGCCGGCGGCTGCGTATGCCGTGCCCGCCAGACTCAGGAACCAGACCAGATAGCGGTTGCGGATGCCCGGTGGATCGTTGGACCGGGCGGTGCGTTCGGCGTCATGCCGCATGCTGCGGATGCTGATTTCGGGGTGGCCCAGCTCCATTCCGATCATCAAGGCATCCGGGGCCGGATTCGGTCTGGTTCCGCGGCCCTGATCCGCAGCCTGCCAAACGCGTCTCACGCTGTCCGCCTCCCGCAGCCGGCCCTGGTCCCGGAGGCTCAACATGAGGAGCCACCAGGCTTCCCGTCGCAGCCCTTCGTTGCTGCCTGCGGCATCCTCCCGTAAAGCAGCATCCGCCGCCTGATAGCGGCCCCAGCGAATCTCGTCGCGATAAAACACCGGGTCGCTCGAGCCGGCTGGGCCGTTGGGGTGAGACCGCTGGTAAGCGGCCAACGCTTCAGCGCGATGTCCTTCACGAAGCAGGGGCTCGACCAGGTCATTCCACCGGATGGGCTCGTCGGGGCGCAAGGCGACCAGCCGGCGCGCGGTACGCTCTGCCGCTGCCGCGGAATCCCACCAGGTGTACGCTCGCGCCTTCCCGTAGAGTGCGGTGCAGATCCGGCAGTAGGGTCCCCGCAGGTTTCCGGCGCTGGAGTCGAGCGTGACGGCGCGCTGGTATGCCTTCCCCGCCGCCGACCAGTTCCCGGCGCGCTCTTCGATGCCGCCGAGGAGGATCTGGCCTTCAGGGTCGCTGGGATATTTGACCGTGAGGGTCTCCGCGATCGCCAGCGCCTGCTGGAGCGGGGCGTCCACTTCGGCGATGGAGCCCTGAATCAGCAGGCGCTCGCGCTCGATGCCGCGCGTGGCGAGTTGCTTGGCGCGCGCCATGCTCGCGGCCTGGGTGGACTCGTCGGCAAAGTTCCGGCTGAGCTGCCAGACATAGTAAGCGGCCATCGCGAAGCCGGAGTCACGCTCCAACGCGGCCTTCATCAGCCGATAGGCGGCCGGCGCGTCGTAGGTGTAGTTGGCGCGGAGCCCCTCCTCGTAGAGCG
This sequence comes from Gemmatimonadales bacterium, assembly GCA_038321865.1. Lineage (GTDB taxonomy): Bacteria > Gemmatimonadota > Gemmatimonadetes > Gemmatimonadales > GWC2-71-9 > JAICUF01. Next base: position 63,313 of record JBBQFH010000015.1, on the reverse strand, counting down.
CATAGGCGGCGGGAGAAGAGGTGCGGATCTCGGTGATGGCCACGGATGGCGGTAGCCGGCCCAGGTCCCGGGCGATGGCGGCGCCGGCGCTATCCATCAGGGCAAAGCGATCGGCGGCGCGGACGATGTAGCCCTTGCGTACGATCCCGCCGGACAAGGCCACTCGCCGGAGCGAGAGCACCAGGCCTCCGCCCCCGGTGCTGAGCTCCCCTTCGATCACCTCGGTGGCTCCGGCGCGCCGTGCCGCATCGTTGACGGCGCCGGCGGTAAGCATGCCGCGCGGCATGAGCTCGACCAGTCGCGAATTGGCTACAACCTGCAGGCCCTCGACTCCACCCAGGCTGGTGGAGAGCATGTCGCGCAGCACCCGGCCCGACCGGTTGGTGTCGGCCATCTCCGGGGTGGTGATCTCGCCGACGGCGAGGAACGGCAGGGCGGCGGGCTTGTCGGACGGCGCGGCGCGGCTCCGGATCAGGAGGGCTAGCAGAACTGCCCCGGCCAGACCTGCGACCATGAGAGCCCCAAAACGTTTCGGCTGCGTGGCCGCCGCAGCCGGGACGGAAGTTGGGCCGAGCTGAGGCGCGTGCGTGGTTTCCGGTGGTCCAGGCCGCGCGGGCACCGTGCCGGGCGCAGGTTCGGCTGGCACCGGTGGCACGATGCGAAGGGACTGTTCAAGCGTCTGCACCGCGGCGTCCGGCTCCGCGTCCAGCTCGCGACGGACCGCCTCGCGATGCAGCTTGGCCCGCGCTAATGCGCCGGAGCGATCGCCCGCCGCCGCGAGCGCGCGCATGTGCCCGCTCGCATAACGTGCGCTGAGCGAGTCGAGCTCGGCCAGACGTTGCCAGTAGGGAGCGGCTTCGGCACGGCCGCTGGATTCATCAGCCGCTCGAGCCAACCGTTCCAGGGCGCCGAGCGCGGCACGGGACAGGTCGGCGCGTTCCTCCTCGACCCAGCGCTCGAATTCCGAAGCGCCGGGCAGGTAGAAGCCCTCCAGGAAGGGACCGGAGTAGAGCTGTGCCACTCGCTCCAGGTCTCCGCCGGCCAATGCCTCGCGCAGGTCGGCGACGTCGCTCGACACGGCGGGATCGAGCCGCAGCGAAGTCGTCCCGAGGATGGCGTCGTGACCGGTTTCCCGCCTCAGCCGGTAGAGCATCTGCGAGAGCGTGTGCCTGGCCGATTCCTCTCCCGTTTCAGGCCAGAGGATGCCGATCAGCCGGTCGCGCGAAATCCCCTTCCGGGCGGCGGCCGCGACCAGCGCCAGGAGCCCAAGCTCCCGCGGTCTCAAGGTAGCCGACCCCGACAGCCCCTCGAGCCAAAGCCCGCCGAACGTCCTAAGTCGCAATTGGTTCCGCAGCGGTTGATGGCCGGTTGAGAAGGCTTGATTCGGGGGTGACCCGGTTGCCGTAGCTTGCCCCGCAATTCTACGGACAAAACCTCGATTCGTCGAGCGAGTCTGCCCCTTGGTACCACTTCGCGTCGTACTGGCTGGTCTGCTGGCGGTTCCCCTGCTGGATGGCCATCAGGCCGCCCCGCAATACGCCCTCTGGCAGGCCGACTTGCAGGTCCGCAGTCTCACGGTAACGGAAATGGGCGGGAACCTGCGCGCGCGGGTGGTGGTCGCCGCGGAATCCGGCGAGGCGCTGGCCGCCAGGGTGGAGGTGCTCCTGCCGGTAGGGGTCGGGATCGTCAGCATGGCTCCGGGTTGCGAGGCCGGGCCGAGCCCCGACGGCATCCGCGAGCTGCGGGCGCGCGTCGAGTGCCGTCTCGGCAACCTGCAGTCGCCCACCACCCATGCACTGACCGTCGTCACGACTCTCCCGCCCAAGGGCGTGGCGCGAGGGTTTGCGGCGGTGGCGATGAGCGACACGCCCGATCCCAGGCCGGGCAACAATTTCGCCGAACGGGTTATTCCATCTCCGTGAGGAGCCCCACCATGCCGTCATGCCGCCCCGCTGCATTTGCCCTTCTCGTCCTCTCCGCGGCGCTCGCCGGCTCCGGAGCGGCACAGAGCAGCACGGTCCTGAGCGGGTTCGTCCCGGGCTCGCGCACGATCTACCAGATGAACCTCGCGAGCCTCAGGCCGGGCGAGCTGCCGCAGGGGATGAAGCTGCTGTCGGGGAACCTTGCCATCGGCAGCAAGGACGGGAAGCCCACCCTGTTCACCAATGCGCCGACCGAATTCCTGCTGCAGCTGCCGGAGGTGCTGCCCTCCGATTTCACGATCGAGTTCGAGATCGCCGGCAAGAAGTGCTGCAATCCCGAGGACCTGACGTTCGAGGGTGCCCTCACGAAGAATCGGGGGGTGGCTTCGGCAGAAGTCACCTGGCATTCCTCGAGCTTCGCGGTGGTGGGAGGCGGCGAGATGTATCAGGGCGACGTGCCGGACGACCTGAAGTCGACACTCCCGGGGACCCTCAGCCAGGTGAGCGCAAGCTACGATGCCGGCACGCTCAAGCTCTACACCAACGGCAGGCGACTCTACACGCTGAGTGACCGGAAGTTCGCGCGCGGGAGAGTGCTGCGCGTGTTCCTCGGCGGCCAGGAGGGAGCCGACTACGCGGTCCATCTGGCCGGATTGCGCATCGCGACCAATTCGCCTCCGGCACTCTATGCCAGGGCCGCGAGCGGGTTCGTGCCGGGAAGCCGGACATTGTTCGATCTCAACGCGCCGCCGCCGCCAGCGCCGCCGCCGGGCCAGCCTCCCAGGCCTAGCCCCGGAATCAGGGTGGTGCAGGGCTCCTGGACGCGGGTGCAAAAGGACGGCATGCGGATGTTCAAGGCGTCCAGGCCGACCGAGTTGCTGGTCTCCCTGCTGGAGCCGCTGCCCCCGCATTTCACCCTCGAGCTCGAGCTGGTTCCCAAGGCTTGCTGCAACCCGGCAGACCTCGCCATCGGCGAGGTCAACCAGGGCGCCGCCTCGGCTCGCTTCGAATGGTATCCGGAGGGCCTGAGTGTCGTGGGTGGCGCTGGTGAGATGTACCAGGCGCCGATGCCGGAGGACTTCAAGGTGATCCTGCCCGCGGCGCTGACCGAAGTCACCGCGAGCTTCGAGGGTGGCACGGTCAAGCTCTATACCAATGGAAGACGCCTGTACACGCTCACCGACCGGCGCTTCGCCCGGGGCAGGACGCTTCGCTTGTCGCTTGGCGGGCAGGACGATGGAGACCAGGCGGTGTACCTGGCCAAGCTCCGGATCGCGACCAACAGCCCGAGGCCGTAGCGGCCAGTCGAATCGCCCTGAGGAGGAGCTATGCGGACGTTGTATCGCATCGGTCTGGTGATGGCGCTGGCCCTGACACCTGCTACGCCACTGCTCGCGCAGCGTGGCAGTCCGCCACCGGGCGTGCCCTCCCTCTTCGTGCTGGATCTGGCAGGCACGGCGCTGGATGAATTCCCGAGCGCGGTCAAGGCGCTAAACGGCACCATGACCGTGGTGGACCGCGACGGCCAGCACATGCTGCGGGCCTCCTCGCCGTCGGAGTTGCTGATCACCCTGCCGCAGGTGCTCCCGGACGTGTTCACGGTCGAGGTGGACCTGATCCCCAAGAGCTGCTGCAATCCCGAGGACCTGATGCTCGAGGGCACGCCGGCGAGGAACCGTGGCGTCGCGTCGGTCGAGCTCACCTGGCACCCGGCCCACATCATGGCGGTGGGGGGCGGGGGGGAGATGTACCAATCGGACATGCCGGCGGATCTCGCGGCCGCGACGCCGGGCACCCTGACCCACGTGGTGCTGGCGGTCGCGGGCGCGACGGTGAAGCTCTACACCAACGGGCGGCGGCTGTACACGCTGGACAAGCAGTTCGCGCGGGGGCGGGTGCTGCGCGTCTGGCTGGGCGGGCAGGACGAGGGCCTCAACGCGGTGTACCTGGCGGGGCTCCGGATCGCCACGGGTGCGCCACTGCCCGGCCTGGTCGCCGCCGGCGTACCGACTCCAGCTCCACCAGCTCCAGCTCCAGCCCCTGCGCCTGCGCCACCGGTAACGGCTCCCGCCCCGACACCGGCACCGGCTCCCGCTCCGACACCGGTGACGGCCGTCCCCGCCCAGGCGACCGGTACCATCACGCCAATGCCGGCGCCCACTCCGCCGCCCACGCCCATGGGCCCCGCACCGGCCGGACCTGGGTCTCGCACCACGCCGACGCTGATGCCGTCCTCATCCGCACCGGTTGACCCCACGACTCCCGTTCTGGTCGGAACGGGGATCAGCGATATCACCGGGCCGATTGCCGAGGTGGGCATGATGGGCTACGGAGAAAGCTCACAGCAGACTGCGGGTTTGCACACGCGGCTTTTCGCGCGGGCCTTCGTCTTCGCCAACCCGACCACCGGCAAACGAGTGGCCTGGGTCAGCAACGAGTTGGCGATGCTCTTCAGCTCGGTCAAGCAGGGTGTACTCAAGAAACTCAACGCCCTCTACGGCGGCCGGTACACCGACCAGAACGTGATGCTCTCGGCGACCCACACGCACTCGGGGCCCGGCGGCTACTCGCATCACGTGATGTACAACCTCACCACGTACGGACATATCGCGCAGAACTACGCGACCATCGTCGACGGGATTACCGAGGCCATTGCGAGGGCGGACAGCAGCCTGGCGCCTGGCACAGTTTCGATGATATCCGGCGAAGTCGCTGAGAGCACGATGGTGAACCGATCCACCGTGGCCTACCGGCGCAACCCCGAGGTACGGGGACAACCCGCGCCCGCCGACACGGCGAGCATCAACCGGGAGATGACCGTTCTCAAGATCCTGCGCAGTGGCAACCCGGTCGGTGCGATCGCGTGGCACGCGGTCCATAACACCTCGATGCCGAAGACCAACCACCTGGTCAGTTCGGATCACAAGGGATACGCCGCGCTGCTCTTCGAGCGGAAATTCGGCAGCAGTCCACCCCTGCAGAACTACGGCGCCTTCGTCGCCGCGTTTCCCAATGGGGCGGAAGGAGACATGTCTCCCAACCTGAACACCTCCGCCGGCACGGTGTTCACGGGCCCGGGGCGAGACGAGTTCGAGTCGACCTACCTCATCGGGCAGCGGGAATTCGATGCGGCGTACTCGTTGTTCAACGTCGCCGGCCAGACCCCGGTCCTGGGTGAGGTGGATTACCGGCACATGTTCGTCGTCATGCCCGGCTATCCCGTCACGGCCACGAAGTTCACGAACGGCGCCGGACTGAGGTTTCTCTGCCCGGCAGCATACGGCGCCTCCTTCAACGCGGGTGCCGAGGATGGCCGCGCCGGCCCCGCGACGGAAGGCCTGGAGCTGGGGAGGACCATAGACCAGGCCGGGTTGAATGCCTTCCGCCTGGCCGTCGTGGCTACCGTGTCGGCGCTGCTGCCGCCGCTTGGGCCCGTCGTTACCGGTGCGATGGTGGCGTCCAGCGATGACTGTCAGCTCCCCAAGCCGGTGTTGATTCCCACCGGCTCGCTGACCAATTGGACTCCGACAATCCTGCCGTTCCAGTTGCTGCGCGTCGGACCGCTGGCGATCGCCGGCGTGCCAGGCGAGATGACCATGCAGGCCGGACGCCGGCTGCACGACAGCCTCATGGTCGTGCTGGCTCCGCTCGGCGTCCAGCGCGTCGTCATCACTGGCCTGGCCAACGAGTACAGCGGGTATGTCACCACGCCCGAAGAATACGACTCCCAGCAATACGAAGGAGCCTCCACCCTGTACGGGCGGCTGACTTTCGACGCCTACCAACAGGTCTTTCGACAGCTCGGCAGCGCCATGGCCACCGGACAGCCCGTTACCGGTGGCCCCCCGCCGCCCGACCTGAGCCTGATTCCACAGCTCGAGTTGCAGACTGGCGTCGTCGCGGATGAGCTGCTGCCGGGTGAGCTGCCCGGTTACGTGCTGACCCAGCCCCCACCGACGGTGATGCGCGGAAGCGTGGTGCATGTCATCTATCGCTCCGGACACCCCAAGAACGATTTGCGGCGGAACAACACCTACTTCCGGATCGAACGCGACCTCGGCGGTGGGACCTGGGCGCTGGTCGCGTGGGATGCGATGCCCGAAACGAAGCTGTTTTGGGGCCGGACGCCCGGTGGGGCGGCGACCGGGGCGACTTGTGGTGGCTGTTCATCGATAGGGATCCTGTGGACGGTTCCCACCAACGCCACTCCGGGAACCTATCGCATCCGCTTCGTCGGTGGCTGGAAGGGCAGCGCGACGGCGACACCCGTGCGCTACCAGGGCACTACGAACACCTTCGTCGTGCAATGATCCCCGAACTCGGTTGAATTCTCATGACGAAAACGAGATGCCTCCCCGCCTTGTTCGTCGCGCTGATTGCCCTGAGTCTTTGCGGTCCCGCCGAAGCTCAGTTCGGCAGCCTCGTCAAGCGGGCGATCGGCAAACAGTCTCCGAACCCCGCTGTGACCGGCGAGGCGGTGGCGTTCGACAACGTGGTTCTGGAGCTCACGCCTGCCCGGATCGCCAAAGTGATCGCGGGGAAACGCGCCGCCCGGCAGATTGCCGATGGCCCCAACGGACCGGCCGCGCTCGAAAGGCGTTTAGCGCCCCTCGACGCGCGCCAGGGTCAGATTTACGCGAAGCATGTGGAGGAGATCAACGCCCTAGAGGAGAAGCGCCAGGACATCGAGCGCTGCCGGGATTCCACCATGAGCGACCTGGCAGACCAGAAGCGAGCGACGAACAGTCAGGCTGATCAGCAGAAGATGATGCAGCTTGGCGTGGCCGTCGCCGTCGCGAATTCGAAGGGCGACACTGCCCAGGCTCGCCGGTTGACCGACCAGTTCGAGCGATCCCGTGCACCGAGCGCAGCCGATTCGGTCGCGGCGCGGCAAAAATGCGGGTCGGCGCCCACGCCGGCCATCGTGCAGGAGTGGCTCGACCTCAAAGCCCAGATCGAGACTTTGCAGCAGCAGATCGTTGCCGCGAACCAGGCAATCAGCGACGCGGAACAGAACACGAGCGGGATGAATCCCCGCCAGATGGCAGTCGCCTGCGAGCGAATCGGGCTCTTCCTGTCCCGCCAGAGGGCAAAGCGGCAAGAGGTGAGCCTCACCACGGCGGAGGTGACCGCCCTCACCCAGGCCGGCAAGGACCTGGAAAACGTCTGTCAGTGAAAATCGTGCAGGTTCCGGTTTCGGTCCTGATCGTTTCGGTCCTCATCCTGCCCGTGTCGTCGCTCTCCGTGTGGACCGGGAGTCGCTGGGATACCTGGTGGCACTCTGGCGAGGCACCGGCGGAATGGACCACTGCTCATCCCGCGCTTGTCCGGAGTCTGCATTGGACGCCGGTGACCGCAGGAATCGACTGGACCGAGATCCGGATTGCCGGATCGGGCGAGGCGACCCGGATCAGAGTGATCGTAGCGCGCATGGGTCCGGGCGCGGTTCGATTCAGGCTCGATACCGCCTTCAACCGCGAGGGAACCCGGGCGGCCTGGTCGGTAACGCGTGCCCCCAGGGATGCGATCCTGGCGACCAATGCCGGTCAGTTTCCCCACGTGCGTCCCTGGGGGTGGGTGCTGCTCAATGGCACGGAATATCAGCCTGCCAGGCCAGGTCCGCTGTCGGTCGGAATCGGCTTCGATTCCAGCGGCTGCCTCCACTGGATTCCGACTGCCTCGCTGCTTGCTGGCCGGAGTGTCGCGGGTCTGGCCGCAGGTTTTCAGTCGTTTCCGCGACTCCTGCAGGATGGGGTGGTGCCCGAGCCGCTTCGGGAGGAGGGCAGGGGAGTTGATCTGGTGCATCGCGATGCGCGCGCGGCGCTCGGCCAAACAGCGGACGGGAGTGTGCTGCTGGTGCTGACCCGGTTCGATGGAGCTGGAGGCGTCTTCGATTTCCTCCCATTCGGGCTCACCGTTCCCGAAATGACGGCAATCATGGGCGCGCTCGGCGCCCGGAATGCCGTGATGCTCGACGGCGGGATCTCGAGTCAGCTGCTGATCCGTGAGCGCGGCACCGTCCGCCGCTGGCGTGGACTTCGCTCAGTGCCGATGGGACTGGTGGTGACACGCCGGTGAGAGCGCTGACCGGTTGGCTCCTGGTGGGCGCCATTGCCGCCCCGCTGTCGCTGGCTCGGGGGCAGTCTGGCAGTCCGCCACCGGAGGTTCCCTACCCCTAACCAAGCGTGGCCTCCGAGGGCTAGACTTCAGGGATGGATTCCCCCCACAATCCCTTTCGCGAACGCCTCACCGCCGCCCTCGCCGACCGCTACCGCATCGAGCATGAGCTCGGCCAGGGCGGCATGGCCACGGTCTACCTCGCCGAGGATCTCCGGCACCGACGCCGGGTCGCCCTCAAGGTGCTGAAGCCCGAGCTCGCCGCCGTCCTCGGGGCCGAGCGGTTCATCCAGGAAATCACCACCACCGCAGCCCTGCAGCACCCGCACATTCTCCCGCTGTTCGATTCCGGGACCGCCGACGGGTTCCTCTATTACGTGATGCCGTTCATCGACGGCGAGACCCTGCGCGGCAGGCTCGACCGCGACACCCAGCTCGGCATCGACGCAGCGGTACGCATCGCGACCGACGTGGCCAGCGCGCTCCACTACGCGCACCAGCACGGGGTGATCCACCGCGACATCAAACCCGAGAACATCCTGCTCCACGATGGCCGCCCGATGGTGGCGGATTTCGGGATCGCGCTGGCGCTCTCGGCCGCCGCCGGTGGCCGCATGACGGAAACCGGCATGTCGCTCGGGACGCCGCACTACATGTCCCCGGAGCAGGCGACCGCCGAAAAGGAGATCACCGCCCGGAGCGACGTGTACTCGCTCGGCAGCGTGCTCTACGAGATGCTCAGCGGCACCCCGCCGCACACGGGTGCCTCGGCGCAGCAGATCATCATGAAGATCATCGTCGAGCCGGTGGCCCCGGTGACGACGCTTCGGAAATCGGTGCCGCCGAACGTGGCGGCCGCGGTGGCGAAATCACTGGAGAAGCTGCCGGCCGACCGCTTCGAGAGTGCCAGGGCCTTTGGCGAGGCACTGGGGAATCCCGCATTCTCGGTCCACACGTCGGGAGCGGCGGCGGCGGAGGCGAGCGCGGGCGGGCGGGTGTGGCAGCGCCGGTTCTATGCGGCGGCGGCGGTCGGCCTGGTGCTGCTCGGCGTCGCATCCGCCGCGGTCCTGAATGCTCGATCGGCTGCGGCATCCGCCGCCGCCAGCGCCGAGCCGAGATTCTGGTCGATCGCGTTGCCGGACTCTGCCCCTCTCATCGCCGGTCGCTGGATCTACGATGAGGCGCTCCGGTCGCTCGATATTTCGGCCGATGGCAAGACGGTGGTGTACGGCACCCGGAACCAGGCGGGAACCCGCTTGCTCCTGGTGCGCACCGACAATGGCACGGTCACTCCGCTTCCCAACACCAGCGGGGCCGTCCTCCCGACGCTTTCCCCGGATGGGCTTTCGGCGGCCTTCGTCGTCGACACCCAGGTGCGCCGGCTGACGTTCGCCGACGGCATCGTGACGCGGGTCGCGAGTGGTCAGCTGACCTACCTGACGTGGAGCGATGACGATCGCCTCTACGCCGGGAGGTACATCGGGTGCCCGGCCGCCGTCGCCGCGACCGGCGGCGAGCTCGCCAGGCTCCCCGCGGCCACCTGTCTGGTGAGCCAGCTGGCGGCGATTCCCGGCAGGCCCAACGCCCTGGTCGGCGCCAATCAGCGAACCTCCGCGATCGAGCTGGTTGACGCCAGAACGGGAACCACCCGCAGCATCACGGCCCCGGGTGCGACCGACACGATCGCGCCGGACGCCTTCGTGCGGGGGGCGCAACCGATGGTGGTGGCCGGCCACTATCTCGTTTTCCTGCGCGACAGCACCATGTATGCGGCGCCGTTCGATTTCGCCAGCGCCAGGCTGCTGGCGAACCCCAAGCCTATTCTGGCCAACGTCCGCGTCGAAGCCTTTACCGCGACCGGGCACCTCGCCCTCAGCGCCAGCGGCACGCTGGTATGGGCCGCCGGCGGCGACGGAGCGCTGAGCCGCTTTGCCTGGGTCGACGCCACCGGCAAGGTGCGCGACACGCTGCCGCTCCCGCCGGCGATCGTGGAGAGCTATGCGCTCTCGAGTGACGGTCATCGGCTGGCCTACTCGGTTCCGGATCCTGAAAAGGGATCGAGGCTCATCGTCGCCGACCTGGTCCGCCACGTCGCCGACGCGGCGACCTTCACGGGCACCGCCCAGCCCCTCAACTGGATCCGTCACGACCGTGACATTACGGTGCGGCGCTTCACCGATAACGCGCTCGTTCATGCGTCGTCGGCGGCACTGACGCTTGACACCACCGGGGTTGGCATCCAGGACGAGTCGCCGGACGGGACGACCAGGTGCAGCCCGAACGGCTTCATCTGGCGGGCGCCGTCCGCCGCGGATTCGGTCCGGCTGGACGCCCGGCTCAACTGGTGCCGTTTTTCTCCGGATGGCCGCATGGTATCGTGGGACGACGTGAATGGCGGGTACATCGCATCGGTGGATGGCAAGGACGCCAGCGCCCGGCGCAAGTACTCACCAGCCGGGACCAATGAGGCGCGCTGGAGCCGAGACGGGAAGAACCTGATCTATCGCGCGGCCACCCGGTGGTTCTCGGTTCCCGTGCCGGCGCCGGGCGAGAGTCCGGCGCCGCCGCACCTGATCTTCGAGGGCCAGTTCAACCAGGCGCTGGCGAGCTGGGACGTCGGGCCCGACGGCCGCTTCCTCCTGCTGCTGGGAGTGCCGCCGATTCGCGCCACGCACCTGAACGTCATCACCAACTTCCCCCGCTACGTCGAGGAGAAGTTGCGAGGCGCCAGGTGACGGACGTCCTGATTCGGCTCACCTCCGCCCTCAGCGACCGCTACCGCATCGATCGCGAGCTCGGCCAAGGCGGCATGGCCACCGTCTATCTCGCCCACGACCGCCGCCACGAGCGCGACGTCGCGATCAAGGTGCTGCATCCCGACCTCGGCGCCGCGCTCGGCGGCGACCGCTTTTTGTCCGAGATCCGCACCACCGCACGCCTGCAGCACCCGCACATCCTGCCGCTGCTCGATTCGGGCGACGCCGACGGCCTCCTCTTCTACGTGATGCCGCTCGTCACCGGGGAGACGCTGCGCGCGCGGCTCGAGCGCGAGCGGCAGCTGCCGATCGACGACGCGATCCTCGTCGCCCGCGAGGTGGCCGACGCGCTGGGCTACGCCCACGGCCTCGGCATCATCCACCGGGACATCAAGCCGGAGAACATCCTGCTCCAGGGCGGCCACGCGCTGGTGGCCGACTTCGGGATCGCGCTCGCCGTCCAGACCGCTGCCGGCCAGCGGATGACGCAGACCGGTCTGTCCCTCGGCACGCCGCAATACATGTCGCCCGAACAGGCGATGGGTGAGCGGGCCATCGACGCCAGGAGCGACATCTACGCGCTCGGCGCGGTGACCTACGAGATGCTGGTGGGAGAACCGCCGTTCACCGGACCGAGCGTCCAGGCCATCGTGGCGCGGCTGATCACCGAGGAGCCGCGCGGCCTCGCGGCCCAGCGTAAGGCGGTGCCGGAGGCCGTCGAAGCCGCCGTGCTCCGCGCCCTGGAGAAGCTGCCCGCCGACCGGTTCGCCACCGCGGCGGAGTTCGCCACGGCGCTGCGCGCGCCTTCCCCGGCCTCCGGGGGCACGGCGTCACGGCGCCTGCCACCTCCCGCGGCGCCGGCACGCTCCTGGACGCGCGCCGCGGCCTGGGACGCGCTGGGCGCCGCCGGCGTGGCGGCGGGATGGGCGGCCGCGGCGCTGCGCCGGCCGGCAGCGGCGGACGCTGCGCTCACGCTGACGTCGATTCTCCCGCCGGCCGGCGGCAACTTCGGCGAACAGCGCAGCGTGGCGCTCTCGCCGGACGGCCGCCGGCTCGCCTTCGTCTTCGCCGCCGCGAACGGCTCGCGGACGCTGTGGATCAGGCGGCTCGACCGCCTCGACGCCGAAGCCGTTCCGCAGACCACCGGAGCCGACGCACCATTCTGGTCGCCGGACGGCCGGTCGCTTGGCTTCTTTGCCGGCGGGTTTCTTTCCATCGCGGACGAGAACGGTGACATCCGGCGCCTCTGTCCCGTGACCGGCGCGACCAGCGGCTCATGGGGTTCGAGGGGTATCATCGTGTTCGGCCACCGCGAGGGCGTGTCGATAGTTCCCGCCGATGGCGGCGACTGCCGGCGCGTGGTCGCGCGCGGCAACTGGCCCGCACCAAGGGCCGCATTCCTGCCGGACGGCCGCCGCTTCATCTATTCACGCGGCCGCCAGCTTGGGCTGATCGCCGCCGGTCTCGACGGGAAGACGATCGACTCCATTCCGATGCCGGCGTCCGATTTTGCCATCGTGCCGTCGGGATACCTGGTCGCTCCCGGCAGGACGGATGCGCGTGCGCTCGATGCGCAGCAACTCGACCTGCACACCCTGAAGTTCGAGGGGCCAGTGGTCCGGCTGGCCTCGGAGGTGCGCAATCAGGCCGGGATTCCCACCTTCGCGGTGTCGTCGAGCGACGCGATGGCGTTCCTGATGGGCGGCCGGGACCGGCCCTACCTGGTCTACGATGGAAGCGGACTGCTCAGGGATACGGTGCGGGTCGAAGGGACCTGGACCGTCGGCATGCGCCGGCGCCCAGCCGGGAGTCCCGTCGTCGCCGTCGCCGGGAACGTCGTCGGCCTCTGGCTCTACGATCTCGATGCGAACCGCGCGACCAGGCTGCCCGTCCGTGACTCGGCGTTCTCGACGGCCGGCGTGGGACTGGGCACCACCTGGCCAGTGTTCAGCGAGGACGGCACCCGTCTGGTCTTCGCGCTGGTCGGGCTCAACGCCTGCCGGATCATGGAGCGCGATCTCCGCACGGACGCCGAGCGCATTGTCCGGGAGGATTCGACTACGAGCAGCAGCATGTGCCGGTATCCGCTCGACTGGTCGGCCGACGGGCACTCCCTGCTGGTGCGGCGCGACACGGTGCTCGAGCTGCTGGCGCTCGACGGTAGCGCGCCACCTCGCGACATCGTGCGGCCGGGCCGGGTCTGGGAGGGGCACATCTCGCCCGATGGCCGCGCGGTTGCGTACAGCTCCGACGAAACCGGCCGCGCCGAGGTGTACCTGCAGGCGCTGCCATCGGGGCTGCCGCTGCGGGTGTCGCTGGAAGGCGGGCGCTGGCCCGCCTGGGTGGACGGCGGCCGCCGGGTTCTGTTCGTGACGCCGGATGGGCGGGTGCAGGATGTCGCGGTCGGCGCCGGGGCGACCAGCTCGGCCACGCCCCGGACCCGTTTCTCCATCCCGACCTGGCGCCGCTCGACCTTCGACGACGGGGGCACCGGCTTCGCGGTGGTGGGCGACGGCGAGCGCTACATCGTTCGCCAGTCAGCCTCGGCGCTGGCCGTGACCTACGTGCAGCACTGGTCGGCACTGTTCCACCGGGCCGGCACCCCGGCGGCCGCGCGGCCATGAGCAGGTCCCGATTTCCCTGAAGCCCGGACTGAAGGGAGCGACGCCATGTCTCCAGATCTGCAGTGGGTACGCCCGCATGATTCCGAGCTCGATCTCTTCGGCCTGACCCACGTCGGTCGCGTGCGCAAGGAAAATCAGGACCACTTCATGCTCTGCACCGTGCATCCGCAGGTGGTGATCCACGGCACCAGTCTTCCCGATGCGGAGGCGCTCCCGCTCCGGGGCGAACGCATCGCGACCTACATGCTGGTGGCCGACGGTGTGGGCAGCGGGTCGGGGGGTGGGGAAGCGAGCCGGCTGGCGCTCGCGACGATCACGCAGTACGTCGCGTCGTCGTTCCGGTCGTATCACGCCGCCGGCCTGGCGTCGGACAAGGAGTTCTACGAAGCGCTGACCGCGGCGGCGCTCGAGGCGCACGCCGTGGTGCGGGAGAAGGCGCTGCTGGATCCCGAGGCGAAGATGGCGACCACCCTCACGCTGGCGGTCGCCGTGTTTCCGTGGATGTACGTCACGCAGGTCGGCGACAGCCGCTGCTATCGCTACCTGCAGGGCGAGCTGACCCAGGTGACGCGGGACCAGACCATCGCGCAGGGGCTGGTGGACCAGGGGATCCTGCCGGCCGACCGCGCCGCCAAGTCGCCGTTCACGCACATCCTGTCGAGCGCGATCGGGAGCAGTGAAGCGGTGCCAGTGGTCACCCGGATCGAAATCCCTCGAGGCTGCGTCCTCCTGCTCGCCACCGACGGGCTGACCAAGCACGTGACCAACGCCGAAATCAGGGATCAGATCGCGGCGATGACGTCGTCGGAGCAGTTGTGCCGATCGCTGCTGGACACGGCGCTCGAGCGCGGCGGCAGCGACAACATCACGCTGATCGCCGCGCGCGCGCCGCTGCCTGCCTAGTGGCTCATCGAGCCGCTCATCACCGGGACCACGGCGAGGCTGCTGATGTTCCACTCCTTCAGCCCGCGCCGCAGGACCACGAGGTAGTGGCTCACCTGCGTCTTGCCGTCCGACCCGGTCTCGCTCACGGTGCCCATGTCATACGCCGTGTGGCCCCAGACCCGGACGAGATCCGATGAAATCGTTTCCTTGGCGCCATTCCCCGCCATCCGCTCGAGCGACTTGGAGATTTCGGAATGGGTGTTGAGCACCACACCGTCTCCCCCGATCATCACGGCGTCCGGCTCGAACATGCCCATGAGGGCCTTGACGTCATTCCTGTTGAATGCTTCCTGGTAGCTGGCGCGAAGCGCGGAGATCTCGTTCAGCGCGGTCCGCAGCGGGATGCGTGGCTGCTCGATGCCCTGGGCGTGCAGGACGGCCGGGGTGGCGAGGACGACGGCGAGCACGAGCGGAACCGCTCTGCGGAAACATGAGCTGACGTGCATGGGGGCCTCTCAGGGTGTGGGTTGGAACAGGACGGCCACCGATGCTACGTCCGGTTTCCCGAGTCCGATAGGGTGTCCCGATGGCGCCGGGTCCCGATCGTCGGTATCGTGCGTCCATGTCCCGGGCCGAATCCCACGCCGAAGAGCTCGCCGCGCAGCCGCGCGACACGCTGATCCTGCCGCTCCTCGCGCCGTTCGCGCCGATGGTGCTCCGGCTCGGCGAGTTCGAGTGGCTGCTCGGCGAGCGCGAGCAGCTCGACGCCGATCTCGCCCTGCTGGCGACCGAGCCGGACCTCACGGCGCGGGCCGCCCGCGTCGCCGCCATGCGCGCCGGCGCCTTTGCGTCCACCCACGGCAGCGAGTTGTCCCACACGCTCGCCGACAGCTGGATCGAGCGGAAGCTGCACCCCGGGATCTCCGAAGCCGAGCTGGCGCTCAAGTGGCTGGAGAAAGCGGTACCTCCGCTGCCGGTGGTGGCCGTGGTCGCGGCCGCGCTGAGCGGCGGTCCCGGCCCGTCGGTGCCCGCCTGGGTGCACCTGCCGCCCCACGCGACCGCGCGGATGCTCTACACCTACGCCGCGCGGAGCGGCGTCACCGACTGGAACTCCGCCTACCTGGCCTCACGGGAGTACTGGGCGGACGCCGAGCATCGCGAACGGCTGCTGGTCGAAGGATGGCGCTACGCCTGGGCCGAGCTCGACTCGCAGGAGGATCTCATCGTCGAGCTGGAGCGCGAGCTGCTCGAGTGGGAGAGCCCGGGATCCACCGCGGATCTGGACGAGCCCGACGTGCGCCCGCCCGGACTCCGGCTGGTCACCGATCCCGATCCACCCCGCCCGCGGCGGCTGCGCCGCGGGCGACCCAGGCCGGCGCCGCCCGAAGACTAGAGGAATCAGGCCGCGGCCGCTGCCGCCCATCTCCCTATTGACATTCCCCCCCGCTGCACGATGTTGGAGCTGTGAACGCGGGCGGGCGGCTGGCCCTAGGCAGTTTCGGGCTCCTCTGGCTTCTCGCGGCGCCCCTCACCGCGCAGAAGCACGGCGGGGTGGCCGCCGGCGGTGCCGCCCCCGAGTTCGCGCTCCTCACCCTGGCTGGCGACACCGCCACTCTCGCGGCGCAACGCGGCCATCCCGTCGTCATCAGTTTCTGGGCGAGCTGGTGCCTGGATTGCAGAACTGAAATGCCTGAGCTGGCCGCGGAGCAGTCACGCTACGCCGCCGACAGCCTGCGCATCCTCGCGATCAATCTGACCGACCAGGAATCGCTGCGCCACGTGCGGAAGTTCGTCGCGAGCCTGCAGATTCCATTTCCGATCCCGCTGGATCGGAAGAGCCGCGTAAGCCGGGCCTACGGCGTGATCTGGCTGCCTGCGACGGTGCTGGTAGACCGGCAGGGCATCGTACGATTTGTTCAGAACGGTCCCATGCCTGCAAAACTGCTCGACAGTCGGCTACGCGAGCTGGTCGCGATGCCGTAGAGCGCGGGTGTCGGTGGCACGCACGGCCCGACCAGCAGCGTACGAGCGAAGGAGCTGCACATGAAGAATCACCCTCGTTGCGGGCGGTCCTCAGCATTCGCCGCCGGGCCGTTGTTCGCGTTGTGGCTCAGCGCCGCGCTCCCGGGCGCGCTTCACGGCCAGGGGTGCGAGCCGATCCGCTTCCTCACGCCCAATCTCGGCGGACAGACCTCCGAAATCATCCGGCAGCATCAGTGGCAACTCGCCATAGCCGGCCGGCGAGTGGCGGCGAATCAGTTCTTCGTGGGCTCCAGCCAGGACCTCACCAAGGCGCCTGGAGGCCAGCCGATCGACCTCAACATTACGTCGCTGAATCTGTCGCTGTTTTACGGGCTGACCTCGCGGTTCAGCATGGCCCTCACGGTTCCGTTCATCAGCGGCCGTGCGGAGCTTGCTTACCCGGATCAACTCCGCCACTCGAACTCACAGATCGGGATTGGCGACATCAACCTGGTCGGCTCGCTGTGGTTGATGAATCCGGTGAACACGTCAGGCAACATCGAGGTCGGATTGGGCGTGAAGGCGCCGACCGGGAGCAATCACGTGCTGGGGAATTACTACGCCAAGGACGGCTCGGCAGTCCGGTTTCCCAACACGCAGGCGATTCAGCTTGGCGATGGTGGCTGGGGAATCCTGCTGAACGCCCAGGGCTTCCACCAGATTACGGGCGGGCTCTCCGGCTACGTGGCGGGATCCTATCTGCTGAATCCCAGAAAGAAGACGAACGTCGAGGCGTTCCCCAACGTGGACGGATTACCCCAGGGCATTCTCTGGTCCGTGCCCGACGTGTATTCCGCGCGCTTCGGCGCAGCCTACGCCCTGTCGCAGGCACGCCGGCTCTCGCTCAGCCTGGGCGCGCGACTCGACGGGATCCCGATGAAGGATCTGATCGGCGGTGCCGACGACGGCGTCCGGCGCGTCGGCCACACCTGGTATCTCGACCCAGGGCTCTCCACCGGTCTCGGCCGCGGCGTGTTCACCATCAGCGTGCCCGTTCGCCTTGCTGCCAGGTCGAAGGCCGATGTCGCCGCCGCTGCCGCGGCGCCGAACCCGGCACCGGGCCATCCGATCGGCGGCGATTTCGCCAATTACTTGGTCTTCGTGGGTTATACGTTGCCGCTGTAACGCTACCATTCCGCCGAGGGCCGATGCCGGTCGACAGTGAGCGTTCGTGACCGACATTGCTGCAGCACTCGGTCATTCCCTCGACGGCCGCTACACGCTCGAGCGTGAGCTCGGCCGGGGCGGGATGGCCTATGTCTATCTCGCCCAGGATCTGAAGCACCGCCGTCCGGTCGCCATCAAGGTGCTCCGGCCGGAGCTCTCCGCCGCCCTCGGCGCCGAGCGGTTTCTCCGCGAGATCGAGCTCACCGCCCGCCTCAGCCATCCCCGCATTCTCGCCATCCACGACTCCGGCACCACCGGAGAGCTCCTCTATTACGTCATGCCCTATGTGGCCGGGGAGTCGCTCCGCGCCCGCATGGACCGCGAGCGACAGCTGCCGGTAGACGACGCGGTCGCGCTGACGGCCGCGATCTGCGCCGCGCTCGAGTACGCACACAGCCATGGCGTGGTGCACCGCGATATCAAGCCGGAGAACATCCTGCTGGCGGACGGCGAGGTGCTCGTCGCCGATTTCGGCATTGCCCGCACGCTCTCGGCGGCCGACGACGAAAAGCTGACGCAGACCGGCCTCGCGATCGGCACGCCGGCGTACATGAGCCCGGAGCAGGGGGCTGGGGAGTCTGCCATCGACGGCCGGTCGGACGTCTTCGCGCTCGGATGCGTGCTGTTCGAGATGCTGGTCGGCGAGGCGCCCTTCCGCGGCCCCAGCAGCCAGGCGATCGCCGCCCGGCGGGCGCTCGAGCCGATGCCGTCGATCTGCATGGTGCGCCGTGGCGTCCCGGTGGCCCTCGAGCGGGCGGTCCGGAAGGCGCTGGAGAAGGCGCCGGCCGATCGATTCCCGACCGCGCGCGCCTTCGCTGAGGCCTTGACGAAGGCCGCGGCGGAGCCGCCGACGAGCGAGCACCCGGCCGCGGTGCGCCGCCGCTCGCGCGCCGGCATCGGGGCAGCACTTGCCGCGCTTCTCCTCGGCGGCGTCGCGGTGACGACGTACAGCGTGACACATCGGCCCTCATCCGGTCGGGCTGCCGCATCCGCGGCGTCGAATGGCGGGCTGGCCGTGCTGGCCTTCGACAACCTCAGCGCCGTCGCCGGCGACAGCGTGCTGAGCCGGGGACTCGCCGCGGAGCTCGCGACCGAGCTCCGGAAGGTGCCGGGCCTCCGCGTGACCGCCCCGGCGGCGGCGTTCTCGTTCCGAGGCACCGCCATCTCGCTCGACTCGATCGGGCGAGCGCTCGACGTCAGGCGCCTGGTGACCGGTACGCTCCGGCGGACGAGCACCGGCGACAGCCTGCGGATCGACGCCCAGTTGCTCAACGCCGCCAACGGCAATCAGGAATGGACCGGCCGCTACGAAGCGAAGGGCGCGCTGTCGTTCGCGCTGCAGGACTCGATCGTGCTTGCCATCGTCACCTCGTTGCAGGGCCGGGTCGCGGAGCAGACGCGGCGGCTGGTCGTGAATCACGGCACGACGGACGTCGCCGCGCAGGAGGCGTACTTCCGCGGCCGCCTGATCCTGGCGAGCCGGGAGCACCTCGACGAAGCGTTGAAGTCGTTCGACGAAGCCATCCGGCGTGACTCGACGTATGCCAAGGCGTGGGCCGGTCGGGGGGACGTCTACGCGTTCATGTCCTTCTTCTGCTGTCTGGAGCCGAACGACGGCCTGCCCCTGGCCAAGGCCGCGGTGCTCCGGGCGCTCGAGCTCGATCCCACGAGCGCCGAGGCGCATACCTCGCTTGCCATCATCCTGCAGCAGGGGAACGGAACGATGTGGCGGCGCGGGCCCAGCTCGACACCGCGCTCGCGCTCGATTCGAGCTACGCTGACACCCATCTGTTCCTGGCCTGGAGTCACGCGCATCGCCATCAATTTCCGCAGGCGATCGCCGAGGCGCAGCAGGCGCTCCGCCTGTCTCCCCGGTCGGTCGTCATCAGCGCGCGGCTGGGCTCGATGTACGTGTTTGCCCGCAACTACGATAGAGCCGCCGCGCAGCTGGAGCGAACGCTCGAGTTGAGCCCGGCGGCCGCGTTTGCGCACGACATGCTCGCCTATGTGTACGTGCTCCAGAAGCGATGCGGAGCGGCGCTGGCGCAGATCTCGGCCGTGAAAACCAGCACGCCGAGCGATGCGTCGACTCGCGGCTATGTGTACGCCATGTGCAATCGGCGGCCCGAGGCGCAGCGGGCGCTGAGCGAACTGCTCGACCAATCGCGGGGGGAACGATTCGTCCTCGCGGGGCATATGGCCTTGATCTACCTGGGCCTGGGCGACCGGGACAAATTTTTCAGCTGGTTCGAGCGGGCCTGCGACGAGCACGACCCGCTCGCGCCGATGGACCCGATCTACGATCCCGTGCGCGAAGATCCCCGCTTCAAGGCGCTGGAGGCCCGGTGGATTCTGCCACCGGGGGTGCGCAACGTGATGTGAAAATGGCGCCTCTATTGACAATCCGGCGCATTGGAGGACGTTACCACAGGTGAACGCGGCCGGTCGGCTCCTGCGTGTTCCGGGACTGCTGTGGATTCTCACGGCGCCCCTGGCCGCGCAATCGGCCAGACCGCTGGCGGTCGGCGCACCTGCGCCTGCATTCGCGCTCCCCACCCTGGCGGGCGACACCGCTACGCTCGTCGCGCAACGCGGTCACCCCGTCGTCCTCAACTTCTGGGCGAGCTGGTGCCCGCCCTGCAGTGTCGAGATGCCCGAGCTCATCGCGGCGCAGTCGCGGTACGCCGGCGACAGTTTGCGCATCATCGCCGTCAACCTGACGTCGCAGGAGTCGCTGCGCGACGTCCGGAAATTCATCGAGAAGTATCACGTTCCCTTTCCCGTTCCGCTCGACCGCAAGGGGCGGCTGGCCAGCGTCTACGGCCTCATCTCGCTGCCGATGACGGTGCTGGTCGACCGGTCGGGCGTCGTCCGGTTCGTGCAGGACGGGCCGCTGCCGCCCGCCATTCTCGACGCTCGCCTCAGGGAACTCGTGTCGATGCCCTAGTCCAGCAGGTAATCGTGACTGAGCTCGCCGCACTGCTGGAGCAAGCCCTCGCCGGCCGGTACACCGTCGGGCGCGAGCTGGGCCGGGGCGGGATGGCTTACGTCTACCTGGCGCAGGACCTCAAGCACCGGCGGCCGGTCGCCATCAAGGTCCTGCGGCCGGAGCTCGCTTCCGCGCTCGGACCCGAACGCTTTCTCCGCGAGATCGAGCTCACCGCGCGGCTCTCGCACCCGCGCATTCTTGCCATCCACGACTCCGGCACCGCCGGCGATCTCCTCTATTACATCATGCCCTATGTAGACGGCGAGTCGCTCCGCGCGCGCATGGACCGCGAAGGACAGTTTCCGGTGCATGCGGCGGTAGGCATCGTTACCGACGTCTGCGCGGCGCTCGAATACGCCCATTCGCACGGCGTGGTGCACCGCGACATCAAGCCGGAGAATATCCTGCTTTCCGCCGGCCAAGTCCTCGTGGCTGACTTCGGCATCGCCTGCGTCCTCGCGGGGGCGGACGATGAGAAGCTGACGCAGACCGGCTTCTCCGTCGGTACGCCCGCCTACATGAGTCCGGAACAGGCGGCATGTGAAGCGGTGATCGACGGCCGATCCGATGTGTTCGCGGCCGGATGCGTGATGTACGAGCTGCTCGTGGGCGAGCCGCCCTTCCGCGGCCCCACGATGCAGGCGATCGCCGCCCGGCGCGCCGTCGAGCCGATGCCGTCGATCTGTACCGTCCGCCCCGGCGTGACCCGAGCCGTCGAACAGGTCATCCGGAAATCACTGGAAAAGGCGCCGGCGGACCGGATTTCGACGGCACGCGCCTTCGCCGACGCGCTGGCCACCGCCATGACCGAGCCGGCCACCACGGAATCGGCGGCCGTCGCCGTCCCCGTCAGGAGCCGTCCGCGTGCCGGTGTGCTGGCGCTCATCGCCGCTGTCATTCTCGGCGCCGGGGCCATGGCGGCCTATGGCATCGCGCACCGCCGGTTACCCGCCGCTTCCGCAACCGGCGCCGGCGGCCTTGCCGTGCTGTCGTTCGACAACTTGAGTTCCGTCGCCGCGGACAGCGTCCTCAGTCGCGGGCTGGCCGCGGAGCTCGCGGCCGAGCTCCGGAAGGTGCCGGGCCTTCGGATCGCCGCACCGGCGTCGTCGTTTTCCTTCCGGGGCACCGGCGTCTCGCTCGACTCGATCGGCCGGGCACTCGACGTCCGGCGCCTGGTGACCGGCACGCTCCGCCGCACCGCCACCGGCGACAGCATCCGGATCGACGCCCAACTCCTCGATGCCGCCGGCGGGCGCAAGGAATGGTCCGGGCACTACGAAGCCAGGGGGTCGCTGTCGTTCGCACTGCAGGACTCGATCGTGCTTGCCATCGTCACCTCGTTGCAGGGCCGGGTGGCGGAGCAGACGCGGCGGCTGGTCGTGAATCACGGCACCACCGACGTCGGCGCGCAGGAGGCGTACTTCCGCGGCCGCCTGATCCTGGCGAGCCGGCTGCATCTCGACGAGGCGCTGCAGGCCTTCGACGAGGCGATCCGGCAAGATTCCTCCTACGCCAAGGCATGGGCCGGCCGCGGAGACACTTTTGTATTCCAGTCCTTCACCTGCTGCCTGGACCCGAACGACGGCCTCCCGCTCGCCCGAGCCGCGGTGCTCCGGGCGCTCGAGCTCGATCCCACGAGCGCCGAGGCGCATACCTCGCTCGCTATCATTCTGCAGCAAGGCGAGAAGAACGATGTCGCCGGACGGGCCCAGCTCGACAGCGCCGTTACGCTCGACTCGACCTATGCCGAGACCCATCTCTTTCTGGCCTGGAGCCACGCGTTTCGTCACGAGTTTCCCCAGGCGATCACTGAAGCGAAGACGGCGCTTCGGTTGTCACCCCGCTCGGTCATCATCAGCTTACGGCTGGGCACGATGTACTCGTTCGTGCACAACTACGACGCGGCCGCTACGCAGATGGAGCGAACGCTCGAGTTGAGCCCGGCGGCCGCGCCTACGCACAACTCGCTCGCCTACGTGTACGTGCTCCAGAAACGATGCGCAGCGGCACTGGCACAGATCTCGGCTGTGACGACCAGCACGCCGGAGGATGCGTCGACTCGCGGCTACCTCTACGGCATGTGCAATCGGCGGCCCGAGGCGCAGCGGGCGCTGAGCAAACTGCTCGAGCAGTCGCGAGGGGAGCGATTCGTCCGGGCTGGGTACATCGCCCTGATCTATCTCGGCCTGGGCGACCGGGATAAATTTTTCAACTGGTTCGAGCGGTCCTACGACGAGCACGACCCGATCTCGCCGAGCGACCCGATCTACGATCCCGTCCGCGAAGATCCCCGCTTCAAGGCGCTGGATACCCGGTGGATCCTGCCGGCGGCGGGCAAGTGACGGTTTTAAGTTCCCTGTTGCGTTCCCGAGTCCAACCGCTCGGATGCTATCAACCCATTCCCAGGCCCGTCATGCGTCGCATCCAAATGCTGCTGTCCGGCGTCACGCTGTTGTCGCTCTCCACGAGTGCGCTCCTCGCTCAGCGCGCCCCCGCCCCGGTGAACGTTCGCCGCGCCATCGAGTCCTCCAACCTCGCGACCACTACCGCGTTCAACGGCGGAACCCCGCGCGCCTTCGCCGTGGCATACGCCGCCACCGCCATGTTCATGCCGCCGAACGGGAAGGCGGTCACCGGCACCCAGGCGATTTCCGACGCCTGGCAGGGCGCGTGGGATTCCGGCTTCCGCAACATCCGCGTGACCACGTCCGATGTGATCACCCGCGGCGATATCGCGGTCGAAACCGGCACCTACTCGGGCGACATCCAGCCCAAGGCCCCCGGCGGAGCCGTCGGACACGACACCGGCAAGTACGTCGTCGTGTGGCAGCGGAACGCCCGGGGCAAGTGGATGATCATCCGCGACATCTACAACAGCGACATGCCGGCTCGCTGATCCGGTGCCCGAAGGTGAAACCGGCCTTCACGGCTCACGCCGACATTTTCAAGGGAACTTCATGACTCGTCGCTCGCTCGCCGCCGCCGGGCTGGTCGCGCTGGCCCCCGCCGCCGCCCAGTCCCAGGCCGTCGACTGGCACGCCCAGACGCGCGCCATGTTCGAGCACGTGATCAGCATCCCGACCGTCATCGGCCGGAACCGCGTGCCCGAGATGGCGAAGTACCTCGCCGACCAGTACCGCGCGGCGGGCTGGGCGCCGGAGGACATCCGGACCATGCCGTACGACAGCACCGCGGCGCTGATCATCCGCTGGCCCGCAATGGCCCGCTCGATGGCGAAGCCGATCATGCTCATGGGACACATGGACGTGGTAGAGGCGAAGCGGGAGGACTCGACCACCGATCCGTTCGTGCTCACCGAACGGGACGGCTACTACTACGGCCGCGGCACCACCGACATGAAGGACGGCATCGTCTCCGTCACCCAGGCGCTCTTCCGGCTCCGGGCCGAAGGGTTCAAGCCGAGGCGGGACATCATCGTCTTCTTCACCGGGGACGAGGAGACGGACAGCCGCGGCGCGCAGCTCGGCGCCACCGATTGGAAACAGTACCTGAACGTCGAGTACGGGCTGAACGCCGATGCGGGCGGTGGCGCCGTCACCCGAGAGGGGCGCTGGCTGGGCTTCACCATCCAGTCGGCCGAGAAGACGTACGCGACCTACACCTTCACCGTCCGGAACCGGGGCGGCCACTCATCGAAGCCCCGGTCGGACAACGCGATCTATCAGCTCGCGGGCGCGCTCGACCGGCTCGCCGCGTACCGCTTCGAGCCCGCGCTCAACGAGACCACGCGATCTTATTTTACCGAGCGGCAGAAGTCGGAGCGCGGCAAGCTGGGTGACGCGATGCGGGCCTGGCTGGCGAATCCTGCCGACGGCGCCGCCGCCGATGCGATCGAGGCCGACGAAGGCGAAATCGGCATCACCCGCACCCGCTGCGTCGCCACGCGGCTCTTCGGCGGGCACGCCGACAACGCGCTCCCGCAGCTCGCCACGGCGACGATCAACTGCCGGATCCTGCCGGGCGCCGCGCCGAGCGCCATCCGCGACGAGCTGCAGCGCATCGCCGCCGATACCGGTGTCGTGGTGACGCTGAACGGCGGCTCGGACGCCGGCGCACCGGCCTCACCGCTCCGCCCCGACGTGGTGGCGGCGTTCACGAAGGCCGTCCACGCGCTGCATCCCGACGTGCCGGTGTTTCCCGAGATGTCCACCGGCGCCACCGACGGCCATTACTTCCGCTCCGCGGGGATTCCGATCTACGGTACCGGCGGCGGCTGGGGCGTGACGCCCGTCGACATGCGGGCGCACGGCCGGGATGAGCGGCTGCCGGTCAAGGCACTGGACGAGGAGGTCACGCACTGGATGATGATGGTCCGGGAGCTGGTGGGGCGGTAGCCGCGGTCAGGTGCCGTACACCCGGCGGAGCACCGCGATGAATCGGGGATCGTTCCGGTACTCGCGAAACGCCGGGTGCCGCCGCAGCATGAACAGCACGCTCGAGTGCTCGCGCACTCCACGGTCGAGCCACTCGAAGACCTTGGCGTCGTCCTTCAACGCTGCGTAGGTGCCCGCCGTCCAGAACGCGTCCACCGGCTCTCCCGCGCGCCGGCGCGCTTCCCGGTCCACCACGAACCGGCGTGCCGCCTCCGGAGCCCCGCACAGCGCCGAGGCGCGGGCGAGCGAGGCCGACTCATCCTGCAGGACCGGTTCGCGGCGCAGCTCCGTCCGGGCGCCCTCACAATCATGCCCTTCGGCCAGCACCTCGGCCAGCTGCCGGTGTGCGTAGGCGAAGGACGAATCCTTCCGGAGCGCGTTCCGCAGAGCGGCCGCCGCGCCCGGAAGATCTCCTGCGAGCCGCAGGAGGGTGCCCAGCCTGGTGTCGTAGATCGGATTGATCGGATCGAGCCGGATGGCGGTACGGAGCGAGGCCACCGCGGAGTCCATCTGGTCCACCGCGACGAAATACCAGCCGCGGTAGAGCCGGGCCGCCGCCGCGGTGGAATCGAGCGCGAGCGAGCGCCGGAACTCGGCGCCGGCCCGGGCCCAGTCACGATCGAAGAAGACGGCGACGAAACCGAGCGTGGTGTGCGCATCCGCCATCGTGCTGTCGAGCGCGACGGCGTGCAGGGCATCCGCCTTGGCGCGCCCGTACATCGTCACCGGGTCGGCGTGGCCGTAGGCCGCGATGAGATTCTCCGCGTTGGCCCGGCCGGTCCAGGCCTGGGCGTAGCTGGAGTCCAGGTTGATCGCGGCGGTGAAAAGGGTGATCGCCGCGTCAAGTCCCGGCCCCGATCGCCGCTCGGCGCTGCCGCGTGCCTGCAGCAGGAGCGCGTGCGCTTCGGGGCTTTCGGTGCGGCCGGGCCGCGCGGCGCGTCCGGCGCCCGGCGCGGTGGCGAGCCGCAGGTCTCCCGCGATCGCGAGCGACAGCGTGTCCTCCAGCTTGTAGAGGTCCTTCCGCGGCCGGTCGTACTTGGCCGACCAGCGGAGCGTCCGCGTGCGCACGTCCTGCAGCTGCACCTGCACCCGCACCACACTGTCCGCCGTGTCGACCCGTCCGGTCAGTACCGCATCCACGCCGAGCTCTCGCCCCGCGTCGGTCACGTCCACCCCGACCGCGCGATAGCGGGAGGATGAGGCGGCCACGATCGTGAGACCCGGCAGCCGGCTCAGCGCGTCGTTGATCTCGAGCGACAGTCCTTCGCTGAAGCTGGTGTTCACCGTGTCACCGCTGGCGTTCCGGAACGGAATCACCGCGATCCGGCGTGCCGCGGGTGCGGCGGCGAGGTCAGCCGCGCCGACCGGCGCCCTCCGCAGGTAGCCGACGGCGCCGAGCACTGCCACCAGCACCAGGGCCGCCACCGCCGCCGCGGGCCACCGTCTCCGCACCGGCCGGTGCGCGGCCGCCGGCCGCTCGAGCGCGGCGCTGAACGCGGCCGCGGTGGCGAATCGGGTCTCCGGTGACTTCTGCAGCGCGGTCAGCACTGCATCGCTCACGGCGGCCGGCACCTCGGGCCGGAGCTTCGCCGGCGGTACCGGTGTCTCGGTGATCACCTTGGCGACGATCGCCTGCGCGCTGGGGCCGGTGAAGGGCGGGGCGCCGGTGAGCATCTCATACAGCGCGACGCCGAGGGCGTAGACGTCGCTCCGGGCGTCCACGTCGCTCTGGCCCAGCGCCTGCTCGGGGCTCATGTAGTGGGGCGTGCCGAGCGAGATGCCGGTGCCGGTGAGCCGGTCGTCCGCGCCGCTCGGGCTCAGCGCGATGCCGAAGTCGGCGACGAGCGCGGCGCCGTCGTGCAGGAGGATGTTCTCCGGCTTGATGTCGCGGTGCACGACGCCCTGCCGGTGGGCGTAGTCGAGCGCGGCCGCGACCTCGCCGGCGATGCGCACGGCGTCCGCCACCGGCAGCCGCTGCTCGCGCTCCAGCCGGTCGCGCAGCGTCTCGCCCTCGACGAACGGCATGACGTAGAACAGGAGCCCGTCGCTCTCGCCCGAGTCGAAGAGCGGCAGGATATGGGGATGGTGGAGGTTCGCGGTGAGCCGGATCTCCTTGAGGAACCGCTCGGCGCCGAGCGCGGCGGCGAGCTCGGGGCGCAGCAGCTTGATGGCGACCCGGCGATGGTGCCGCAGGTCCTCGGCCAGAAAGACCGAGGCCATCCCGCCGGCGCCGATCTCGCGGTCGACCCGGTAACGCCCGGCCAGCGCGGCACGCAGGCGCTCGATGGGCGCGATCACCACGGGGCCGGACCGGACCGTCGTGCAGGTGACATCGGGAGCCGCCAGGGAACGACGCAAATGTCGGGAATGGGCGAGTCCGGAATTAGCGGTCGGTCCGGCCGGGGCGCAAGCAGATCGGCGGGGAAGCCTTCAGTGCTGGTCCGTCGTCGCCGCGCGCCGCATCATCGCCGGGAATGCCGTGATCACCCCCAGCCGCGGAGCCTGCCGCTCGGGGCTCGTCAGCATCACGAGCAGCCGCCCGTCGGGGGCGATGTCGTGGTTCCAGGCGAAGGTGCTGAGGAACGACCCCTCGATCAGCAGCTCCGGTTTCCCCGTCCGGAACCCTCCCGCGGTCGTCACCGGCACCCGGTAGTAGCGCGACCCGTCCCGGTAGATCATCCCGTCTCCCTTCGGCGTCCACTGCGGCATCTCGCCGCGCTCCGCCACCTGGTATACGGCGCCGGAGGGCGGCACCGGTGACACCGCGACCCCGTCGACGCCGCCCCAGGACACCCACTTCCCATCAGGGGAGAAGCTGGCGGCGACGCCGTGGCCCGGAATCATCGTGCGCGCGGTGTCGCCGCGCAGACTGCGCAGATACAGCTGCGTGGTCCGCCAGTCGGAGAAGACGAACGACTTCCCGTCGTGCGCGATCGTCATGTATGAGGCGCCGGCGAGATGAATGTCGGTGGTCAGACCGGTCTCCAGCGACTTGATCCGCGCCCCGTAGTTGAGAAACTGCACCGGATTAAAGATTCCGATCATCAGCTCCTTTCCCGACGGCAGCCACGAGGCCGGGAAGGTCCGGTAGTTGCCCTCCACCCGGAGCTCCTGCCGCTGGCCGGTGACCAGGTTCATCAGGAGCACCTGCCAGCCGCCGATCGGGTTCCGCAGCTGCACCGCCAGCTGCCCGCCATCCGGTGACAGCCTCGGCTGGGTGTACGGTCCCCTCGGCAGCGGCAGGGTATCCAGCCTGCCGCCGGGCGAGACGAAGGCGAAGGTGGCGTAGAGCTGGTTCCGACCCGGCAGGTAGACCAGCGTTCCGTCATCTCCCACGGCGAACTCCGCCGACCCGAAGCCCGACTCCATCCGGACGCCGCTGACCACCGGCACCGGCTCGCCGGTCACCTTTCGATGGACGCCATCGAACGGCATCGCCATGAGCACGCCATCACCCGCGGCGTAGACCAGATAGCCCGCGGGCAGCCACCGCGGACTGGTCCCGAAGAGCAGATCGGCCTGCCGCACCGAGTCGAGCGGGAGCACACCCCGCCGGGTGATCGCCAGCTCCTGGCCCGTGGCCGGCGCGAGCAACGCGAGTTGGCCCGAGCCGAGCTGCCCGGCGACCCACTCGCCACCGGGCAGCGGATCCGGCTCGCCGAACTGGGTCGCGAGGTGCACGGTCGAGTCCACCTGCGCGCCCGAGGCCGACACCGAGTGCAGGTCGAAGCCGGCGTTGTCGAACAGCATGATCCGGTCCGGCGCGAGCCACCGGACACCACTTACCCGCGTCACCTGCACCAGATCGACGGGAGCGCCGCCGGAGACCGACACCTTCCGAAGCACCTTGCCGGAGAAGAACCCGATCCACTCACCGTCGGGCGAAAAGAAGGGATGGTAGGCTCCCTCGGTCCCGGCGAGGGCGACGACGGAATCGCCGGCGAGATTCCGAAGCATCAGCAGGGTCGACCCGCCGCGCGGGGCGACGTACGCCACACGGTCACCGGCCGGCGAGAGCGCGAAGGTCGGCTGCGCCTCCGAGCCGGCGAGCGCGATCGGCGCACTGTCGGGCAGGACGATATCCCAGTGCCGCACCGCCGCCGGCGCGACGTGGGCCGCGCCGCGTCCGACGAGGACTCCCGCGAGGCCGGCGGCGACGGCGAGCGCCGCGGCGCCGAGCGCGAGCGGGAGCGTCCGTCGTGGCCGGACCGAGGGCTGCCGCCGCGGGGTGTGGATCTCAGTGACGGGCGCGAGCGCGGCGGCGAACTGCGCCGCGGTGGAAAACCGGTCGCCGGGGATGCGCTCGAGTGCCCGGTGGACGGCGGCGGCGATGCGCTCGGGCACGGCCGGCCGCCGCTCCTCGAGCGGCGGCGGATCGGAGGTCATGACCGACGTCATCACCGCCTGCAGGGTCCGCCCGCCGAACGGCGGTCCGCCCGCCAGCACCTCGTAGGCCACGCAGCCCAGAGCGTAGATGTCGCTCCGGGGGCCGAGCACCGCTCGCCGGCCATCTGCTCGGGACTCATGTAGCCGGGGGTGCCGAGGGAAAATCCGGTGCCGGTGAGCCGGTCGGCGCCGGCGGCGCTGAGGGCGAGGCCGATGCCGAAGTCGGCCAGCAGCGGCTGGCCGTCGTGCAGGAGGATGTTCTCCGGCTTGATGTCGCGATGCATCACGTCCTGGCGGTGCGCATAGTCCAGCGCACCCGCGACGGCGCGCGTGAGCGACACCGCCTCCTCCACCGGAAGCTCGCCTTCACGGGTGAGCCGCTGGCGCAGTGTCTCGCCCGGGATCAGCGGCATCACGTAGAAGAGCAGGCCGCCGGCGGAGCCGGAATCGTAGAGCGGGAGGATGTGGGGGTGCTGGAGCCGCGCGGTGACCTGGATTTCCTGGAGGAACCGCTCCGCGCCGACCACGGCGGTGAGCTCGGGGCGGAGCACCTTGATCACGACGCGGCGGCCGTGCTTGAGGTCGGTCGCGGCGAACACGACGGCCATCCCGCCTTCACCGAGCGGGCCGTCAAGCCGATAGTGATCGCGCAGCTCTGCCTGGAGGCGCTGGAACAGGTCGGGCTGGGGTTGCAGGCGGAACTCTCCTCGGCTCGGCGATGGTGTGGCGCAAGCGGTGGCACGTGGCGGCGGTGCTGCCGCCAAATATGTGACGCACCGGCTCAGTGAGCCAGCGCCGGCCGCTCGACTCAGAATTCCCCTGTCATTCCGAGCGCAGCGAGGAATCCGGGTCGGACACGGCGGACACCGGCCCGTGGGGCGATGGTCGAGCTGGGTGGAGCAGATTCCTCGCTGCGCTCGGAATGACGGCGTGGGTGGGTGGGTGGGTGGCGGGTGGGTGTGGGGCGGCGAGGCGCTGGAAGCGTCGGCGCAGTACTTGACCATGGCCGTATATCAGACGATATATCGTCCGTACTATCTGGCGATACTGCGTAGCCATCCGAAACGATGGGAGCAAGTCCATGTTCAGTCAGCGCAAGGGTTTCGAGTTCGGTCCCGGCTTTCCCTTCGGCCCGGGTCGCGGGCGGGGCCGCCGGCAAATGTTCGAGTCCGGCGAGATCAAGTTCGTAATTCTCCGGATCCTCAAGGAAAAGCCCCGCCATGGGTACGAGGTGATCAAGGCGCTCGAGGAAGGGATGGGCGGCTGCTACACGCCGTCGGCCGGCACGGTCTATCCGACCCTGCAGCTGCTGGAGGACCAGGGGCACATCCGCGCGGTGGACGCCGAGGGCAAGAAGATCTACGAGGTGACGGCGGCGGGGGAGAAATACCTGGAGGAGCACAAGGATGTGCTGGAGGAGATCGTCGACCGGGTGCGGGAAACAGTGCGCGACTTCACCGGCGGCGCCATCGGCGAGCTGCAGGGGGAGTTTGCCCGGCTGGCCAAGGATACCTTTCGTCACGCCTGGCGGCGGGGGCCCAACGACCCCGCGGTCCGGCGCGTGGTTGAGATCCTGAAGCAGGCGGCGGACGACGTCGAGCGGGCGTGGTCAACGGAGGCATAGCCGAGAGCGGAGTCGCGGGGTGACCCCCGCCTCGCGAAGCCGCCCGGCACGGCGTAGACTGTAGGCGTGGGTCCGCCACCTGGCGGACCACTACCGTCTCGCTTCCCATTCCGGAGCTCCCGATGGTCTTCCGCCGTCTCGCCGTCTCGCCGTGACGCGTTTCGCGGCCGCCATGCTGGCGTCGCTGCTTCCTGCCGCCGCCGGCGCCCAGGCCGTCGATTCGCTGTCGCCCGAGCTCTCGGCCCGGGTCGCGGCCGCCGTGAACGACGTGATTCGCACCACCCAGGTGCCGAGCGCCTCGGTGGGGATCGTGCGCGATGGGCACATCGTCTACGTGCGGGCGTTCGGTCACGCCCGGCTCTCGCCGGCGATGGCGGCGCGGCCCGAGATGCACTATGCCATCGGGTCGATCAGCAAGCAGTTCACCGTGGCCGCGGTCCTGCTGCTGCAACAGGAGGGAAAGCTCTCCATCGACCAGCCGGTGTCTACCTGGCTGCCCGAGCTAACCCGGGCCAGTGAAGTGACGCTGCGTAACCTGATGTCCCATACGTCGGGCTACGAGGATTACGCGCCGCAGGACTACACGATTCCCGACTGGACCCAGGCGACCACGGCACAGAAGATCGTGCACGACTGGGCGACCAAACCACTCGACTTCGATCCCGGCACGCAGTACCAGTACAGCAACACGAACTACAACATCGCGGGCCTAATCGTCGAGAAGGTGTCCGGCCAGCCCTTCTGGCAATTTCTCCAGAGTCGCGTGCTCCAGCCGCTCGGTCTCCGCAACACCATCGACCTCGACACCCAGCACAACCTGCTGGAGCCGACCGGCTACTTCCGCCACGCGCTCGGTCCGTTGCGCCCGGCCCTCATGGAGGCGCCGGGCTGGTATTTCGCCGATGGCGAGATAGCGATGCCGGTCGGTGACCTGCTCACCTGGGACATCTCGGTGATGAACCAGACGCTGCTCTCGTCCGCGTCGTACGCCGACATGGAAGCGCCCACCAAGCTCAAGAACGGAAAGACGAGCAATTACGGGCTGGGCTTCAGCGTCGGTGCGGTGAATGGGCACCGCCTGGTCTCGCACGGCGGTGAGGTGGGTGGATTCGTCGCCGCCGACTACGTCTTTCCCGATGACAAGATCGCCGTGGTCGTGTTCACCAATCAGGAGGCGAGCCCGGCCGCGGGCATGATCGCGCGCGCGATCGGGGCGATGGTGCTGCCCGGTGCGGTCTCGACCAGCGACAGCGCGGGCGAAGCGTGGGCGCGTGACGTCCTCGCCGGCCTGCAGCACGGCCGGATCGACCGCTCGCGCTTCACCGCCAACGCCAACTTCTACTTCGATGCACAGGCCATCGCGGACTACCGCATCAGTCTCGCGCCCTTCGGTGCCGTCGCCTCGCTGAAGGAAACGGCGAAGTTCGATCGCGGCGGCATGACCTATCGGGGATTCGCGGTGGAATTCGCCAGTGGCAAGCGGGTCAACCTGTCGACGTTCACGGTACCGGACGGGCGGATCGAGCAGTTCCTGGTGGAGCCGGCCAGCTGAAAGAGTCCGACGGCGTGGATGCCGCCGACCGCGCGCCTGCCCGCCTGAGCGCCGCGCTGGCCGATCGTTATCGCCTCGAGCGCGAGCTCGGGGCGGGCGGGATGGCCACCGTCTATCTCGCGCATGACCTGAAGCACGACCGGAAGGTCGCGGTCAAGGTGCTCCGGCCGGAGCTCGCGGCCGTGATCGGCGCCGAGCGGTTCCTGGCCGAGATCCGGACCACGGCCAATCTCCAGCATCCGCACATCCTGCCGCTGCACGACTCGGGCGCCGCCGATTCCTACCTCTTCTACGTCATGCCCTACGTCGAGGGCGAGAGTCTGCGCGACCGGCTCAGCCGCGAGAAGCAGCTGCCGGTGCCCGACGCGATGCGGATCGCGACCGAAACCGCGAGCGCGCTGGACTATGCCCATCGCCACGGCGTGATCCACCGCGACATCAAGCCGGAGAACATCCTCCTGCACGACGGGTCGGCGCTGGTGGCCGACTTCGGCATCGCCCTCGCCGCCAGCAAGGCGGGCGGCAGCCGGATGACCGAGACCGGGATGAGTCTCGGTACGCCGCACTACATGAGCCCCGAGCAGGCGATGGGGGAGCGCGAGATCACGGCGCGCTCCGACGTCTACGCGCTGGGCTGCATCACCTACGAGATGCTGACGGGGGACCCGCCGTTCACCGGCTCCACGGCGCAGGCGATCGTGGCGCGGGTGATGACCGAGGAACCACGCCGGCTGATTCCGCAGCGAAAGAGCATTTCGCCCGCCATCGAAGCCGCCGTGCTCACGGCGCTGGAGAAGCTGCCGGCCGACCGGTTCGCCAGCGCCGCGGAGTTCGCCGAGGGGCTCCGCGGGCGGGGGACGACGGGATCGCGGGCGAGCGTGGCGCACGGCAGCATGGCCGCCGCACCCGGCATTCGCTCGGGGCTGATGGCCGGACTCGCCGTCGTGGCGATCGCGTCACTCGCCTTTGCCGCCTGGGCCTGGCGGCGTCCCTCGACGGCCGGCGCCGTCGTGTCCCGCAACATCGTGCTCCTCGGCGACAGCACCGCACCGCTCACCACCGTGCCGTCGATCGCGCTGTCACCTGATGGCTCAATGCTGGTCTACCGCGACGCGACTCCGAGCCGCGGCCTCTGGCTCAAGCGTCGCGACCAGCTTGAGCCGGTCCCGCTGCCCGGCACCGAGCGGGCGCAGAACCCCACGTTCTCGCCCGACGGTGCCTGGATCGCCTTTGTCGCCGACGGCCAGCTCAAGAAGATCAGCGTCGGCGGCGGCGCGGCGACCACTATCGCCGATTCGGCCGCCGGCGGCTACGGCGGTGCCGCCTGGCTCGATGACGGCACGCTGATCTATGCCTCTCCGCAGATCGATCAGCTCCGCCGGGTGAGCTCGGCCGGGGGCGCGGTGACGGTGGCGTTCGGCGATTCGGGGCTCGGCGGGCGGGGCCTGGGAATGCCGGTCTCATTGCCGAAATCGCGCGGCGTGCTCTTCCAGGGCTGCACCTCCGGCTGCATCACGATGGCGATGTACGCGCTCGATCTTCGTACCGGGAAGCAGAAGCTCCTGCTGCCGGACGTTGCGACGGCGATGTACGTGGGAAGCGGGCAGCTGCTCTACGTGCGGCGGGACGGCACCGCGCTGGTCACCGGCTTCGATCTCGAGCGGCTGGAGGTCAGGGGTCAGGGGACGCCGGTGATGAACGGCGTGCAGGTCGGAAACGGCTACGCGCTCCTGGCCGCCTCGTCCACGGGCACGCTGGTCTACGTGCGGGGCGGCGCCAACAGCTCGCTCAACATGGCGGTGCGGGTCACGAGCGCGGGCGCCGCGACGCCGATCGATACCGCCTGGTACGGCGCGTCGAGCTCGCTCGCGCTCTCGCCGGACGGTGGACGGGTGGCGCTGGGGATGGGCGCCAGGGTCGGTGACCTCAACATCTGGATCAAGCAGCTCGATCGTGGGCCGGTCACGCGGCTGAGCTTCGGCGGCCGCGACCGGCGACCCTCCTGGTCGCCTGACGGGCGGACCGTCGCTTTCATCAGGGACACCGGGACCACCAGCATCGTCATGGCGCGGGCCGCCGACGGGAGCAGCCCGGATCGGCTGCTGGCGCGGATCGCCGTGCAGCCGCAGGAGATCGTCTGGTCGCCCGACGGCAACTGGCTCGTTCTTCGCACCGACAACGCCACGACCGGTGCCGGCGACCTGATCGGCGTCCGGCTGACGGGAGACACGACGCCGGTACCCCTGGTGGCGAGCCCGTTCACCGAGCTCACGCCGGCGATTTCGCCGGACGGACGCTGGCTGGCGTATGCCTCCAATGAGTCAGGGAACCTCGAGCTGTACGTGCGGCCGTTCCCCAACACCTCGACGGCGCGCTGGCAGGTGTCGGTCAACGGCGGCTCCGAGCCGCGCTGGTCGCGCGACGGGAAGACGCTGTTCTTTCTCGACGGCGCCAAGCGGATGAACGCGGCGCATCTGAACGGCGGAGCGGAGTTTGGCGTCTCCGGCGTGGACGTCCTGTTCGACGCGAGCGGATTCCGGCTGGACGGGTTTCACCAGTCGTTCGACGTGACGCCGGACGGACGGTTCATCTTCCTGAGCCCGCGGCGGGAGAATGGGGCGGAGACGATCCCGCGAGTGGTGTGGGTGGAACACTGGGAGGCGGCGCGCTGACGAGGCACTGCAGAGATTCGGGCATGTGCGCCCCGGCGTTCCGAGAGTCGCCCCTCAGTCATCCGCTCCCCCGCCATCATTCCGACCTCTCGGCCGACATTCCGACCCCCCGTCCGTCATGCCCAACCCCCGTCCGTCATTCCCCACCCCCCGTCCGTCATTCCGAGCGAAGCGAGGAATCTGGCTCGGACACGGCGGACCCCGGCTCGTCACGCGATGGTCGAGCTGGGCGGAGCAGATTCCTCGCTGCGCTCGGAATGACGGGGCGGGCGCGGCTGACGGGGCGGGCGCGGCTGACGGGGCGGGGCCCGGCTGATGGGGGGGGGAGGCGCGGTTGACGCAGCGGGCGCGCGAAGGCGAAGGGCGGCGAAGGGCGGCGAAGGGCGGCGAAGGCGAAGGCGGGGCGAAGGCGAGGGCGCTGGTGAGGTGGGGGCGCGGTTGAGGTGTGGCCCGTCGCGCCGCGAAGAAGGGCAAGGATTGCGCTACGCTACCTCGGTGACATTTGCGTTTCAGTTGTGGGCCGGTCGGCACACTACCGGGTGCGCTACTACGTCTACATCCTCGCCAGCCGATCCCGCTCACTCTATGTCGGCGTGACCCGCGATCTCGCCCGCCGGCTGCTGGAGCACCGGCACGCGTGCGGGTCGCATGTGGCGCGGTATCGGATCAATCGGCTGGTGTATTTCGAGGAGACGCCGAGCGTCAGGTCGGCGATCGCGCGGGAGAAGGAGATCAAGCGGTGGACGCGCGCGAAGAAGGTGACGCTGATCGAAACTGTGAATGCGGGGTGGCTGGATCTTGCTCGGGACTGGGTGGGCGTGTCCGGGGAGGAGAATGCGAAGGCCTGATCGCGCCACGAGCCGGCGTCCGTCATGCCCGACCTGGATTCCTCGCTGCGCTCGGAATGACGGGGCGGGGGCAGCGCGCGCCGCTCTTCACCTCATTGCGCGGCGTGACACTCCGCACCGCCCACCACCGGTTGGTTGCCCACCGTAGCTCCCGTCCTCGCAGCTCCGTACATCTCACCAGGGAGGTCACGTGCCGGCCAAAAAGGGAGCGACTCGCAAGTACGGGAAGGCGGCCGCCAAGAGCGTCAAGAGCGCGGTGCACCGCGAGAAGAGCGGCACCCTCAGGAGCGGGAAAGGCGGCAAGGGGAGCAAGGTGAAGAGCCGCGCGCAGGCGATTGCCATCGGGCTGTCCGAGGCGCGGAAGAAGGGGGCAAAGGTGCCCCGGAAGGCCGCGAAGAAGAGCACGCGCAAGCGCTCGAGTTAGGGCGGTCCTCCGTCATTCCGGGCGCAGCGAGGAATCTGGGTCGGACATGGCGGAGAATCGCTGGCGACGCCATGGTCGGGGTGGGCGGGGCAGATTCCTCGCTGCGCTCGGAATGACGGGCCGAAACTGGCGTTGTCGACCCGGGCCACGCATTATGGATTGCGGGCGCCGGCGATCGCTTAACCATTGACCTGAGGTACCGATGCACACTCCCGAATCAGGCGCGCTCGTGCGGCTGCCGCTCAGCAGCGAACAGAAGAGTCAGGTAAAGACCGCCACCGGCCTCGACGGCGAAGCGATCGAGCTCACCGTCGAGGAGCTGGAGCAACGGATCACGCCCCGGCTCTCGTCCAACCGCAACGAGACGATGCTGACCGGCTGGTAGCACCGGCGCGCACCGCCGTGCCGGGCGAGGCCGATCTGCCGGGCGATCTGGCGCTCGCGGCCGCGCTCAACGCCCGGGGGCTTCGGTGCAAGGATGCGGGCCAGTTCGAGGAGGGCAGGGCGCACTATCAGCGTGCCCTCGCCCTCCTCGAGCGCGTCGTGGACCCGCCCCCATCGGCCATTGCCACCCTCTACCACAACCTCGGCGGGATCGCGCACGCCGCTGGTGACTTCGCGGCGGGCGAAGCGCCGGCGCGCCGCGGCCTGGCGATCCGTCTCGCGTCCGGTGCCGATCCCCGCGAGATCGCGGCGGATCAGGTGGCGCTGGCGGCAATTCTCGACGGGTTGGAGCGGTACGACGAGGCGGAGGGGCTCTACGCCGAGGCGCTCGAGGTGCTCGAGTGCGCGCCGGTGGAGAACGCCGTCGAGATCGCGGTGGCGCTCAACGATCTCGGCGCGCAGTACGAACGGCGCGGGCGAATCGATGAAGCGGAGGAACTGCTGCGCCGAGCGGTCGCGATCAAGACCGCGACGCTGGGGGCGGGGCATCCGGATCTGGCGGTGAGTCTGCATAATCTCGCTGTCGTCCGCCGGCGCCTGGGTGACGCCGCCGAGGCGGCGGCGCTTCATGCCGACGCGCTGGCGATCTTCGAGCGTGAGCTCGGGGCGGGGCACCCGAAGACGGTCGCGTGCCGAGGCTCCTCGCGATGACCCTTCCGGGCTCGTAGCTTTCGGTCCCACCCTCTCGAGAGCTCCGCATCCGCATCGCCACCTGGAACTGCTGCCGCGGGCCGTTCGAGAAGAAGGTGGCGGCGGCGGCATTACTCGGCGCCGACGTGCTCATCCTGCAGGAGGCGGCGCGGCCGGCCGAGGTGTCGCCGACCGACGACGCCGTATGGTTGCCGATCAACGGCCGATACGGCGTCGCCATCGTCACCCGGAACGGCTACACCGTCCGGCCGAGCGCCGGCCCCAGGGGGCTGGTCGCCTGCCGGGCGGCGGAGATCGGCGGCCGGGCCGCCTTCGGGCTCCTCGCCGTCTGGACCCACCAATCGCATGGCTACATCGCCGGCCTCGCGGCCGACCTCAGGCGGGCGCGGAACTGGATGGCGGGCCGCCCGGTCGTCCTCGCCGGCGACCTCAACAGCAACGCCATCTGGGACCGGGCCAGCCGGCCGGTGGACCACTCGCGCGTGGTGGCCCGGCTGGCGGAGGAGTTCGGGCTGGTGAGCGCGTATCATCTGGCGCGGGGGGTGAAGCAGGGGGAGGAGCCAGAGCCCACCTACTACTGGCAGTGGAACGAGGCGCATCCGTTTCACCTCGACTACTGCTTCGTGCCGGCGGGGTGGAGGGTGCAGGCGGTGACGGTGGGCGGGTTCGCGGAGTGGGCGGGGGTGTCGGACCACCGGCCGGTGGTCGTGGATGTGAAGCTCTGACCCGGCGATGAAGCGATCGTCGTTCGGCACGTCAGTACCGGGCCGCAGCCGGCGCCGGCTAGCTCGCCGAAGTCAGCTTCTGGAAGCGCGGGTTGTTCCGGAGCGGCGCGAAACCCGGGTCGATCCGCAGGTACCCCGGTGACAGGAAGTAGCGCAGCTTCATCAGCGCCTCGATCCCGTCGAGCGCCTTCTCCTGCTCGCCGACGAGCAGGTAGATACGGACGAGCTGATGGGCCAGATAGGCGCCGGTGACCGCGTCCATGGTCGTCGGCTTGAGCGCGACACCGCGTTCGCCCTCGGCGATCGCTTCCGCCTTGCGGCCCAGATAGGCGAGGCTGAAACCATACAGCACGTGGAGCTGCGCGTCCTGGGGGCTCGTCTTTAACTGGTCGGCGAACCCCAGGCGGGCCGAGTCGGCGTAGATCCGCGTACGCGCGGCATCGCCTCGCAATGCATGGATCTGGGCCATTACGATGGCCCAGGAGGCGCGATCGTCGTCGAACGACGACGGCCCGAGGCGCAGGACGACGTCGAGGTCCTGGTCCGGCAGCACCCAGTACAGGTCGTTGTAGATGCTCATGTATGTCGCGAGCGGGTAGTGGCCCCATTTGACTTGTTACACGGGGGCTAGGCGTCAGCGGGTTGTAAGAAATGGTCCTCCCGATACTTGGAGAAGTAGTACAGGACGGAACGTTCCGCGATATCTCGCATAACGACGGCCATTTCGTCCACCGTCCACTTCTCAGACCGGAAATAGAAGCTTCCACGGTTGAACTTGCCGCCTTCTTCGTTGTGGAGGTGAGTCGTATTCAGCTTGCCGAACATTGCCATCGTGGAAACGCGATCAAGTATGGACGAGGTGTCTTCAAAGTCGCATCCGTAACCGAAGCACACGAACGGGAAGATTGTTTCACGCATGAGGGCGGTCCGTAACCCGACTAGGTTCTTGCCTAGTCGCTCAATCGCGTTCCCTCTGGCTTGCTTCGCCAGCCCCTCTTGAGCGCGCAGGTCGTTCGTCCCTTGGTTCTTCACTTCAGTAATCAGGATTGGATAGGTCAACTTGTCGCCAGGAAGGCCCTTGATGTAGAGGAATCCGCCGTCCGGTCGGATGGAGGTGTTTTCAAAATGATAATGGAAATCCATGTCGGGATAGCTTTGGCGCAGCTCGGATACAATGTTCTTGAGTAGCCATTGTTTTTCGAGAACCAGTACGACTTTAGCCCCGAACTTGGCCTGTAGGTGCGTAACGACGAGGCCGAGTGCACGCATCACGTCGGACTCTTGGGCCAACGACGTAACGTTGATAATTGTCCCTGTGCGCTGCC
Organism: Gemmatimonadales bacterium; assembly: GCA_038321865.1. Classification (GTDB taxonomy): domain Bacteria; phylum Gemmatimonadota; class Gemmatimonadetes; order Gemmatimonadales; family GWC2-71-9; genus JAICUF01. The sequence goes on along the minus strand of JBBQFH010000015.1, from coordinate 23,786 downwards.
CGCGAAGTTGATCTTTTCTTGCCATGACGCTATTTCCGCTCAACAAGAAACAGCTGTTCGGTAACGTGTAGGGGCCGCTTTGTGAAGTTGCGGCTTCCACGGAACGCGTTGTAGGTCGTTTCAAACACTTCGACCGAGCCGAGTGCGGCAAGCATCGCTCGCATGGCTTCCGGGGAGATAAATCCTTCGTTGTTGAAGGAAATGAGCAGGAACCGAGAGTCGATCCCTTCCAAGATTTGCCGAAGTAGGGGAAGTGACTTGGATCGAACGTTGTAACCCGACCGCTTCCAGTCGGTCGGGATGCCAGATACCGCGCTGATTGCGGCAGGACGCTGGTACCCCACCAGCAGGTTTAGCATGAAGTAATTCGATCCATACGGGTGTTGGTTGTACGGCGGATCGACGTAGGTCAGGTCGAGGTCACGCACCTTACGAAAGGCTGTATTCGCGTCCTCCTGGAACACCTCGTACTCGCACTCGAACCGACTGAGTATCGGCAGCTCAAGTTGGATTTCGCCACGGATTCGCAGGAGTGCGTCGGATCCGCTCCCGCCGAAGTGGCCGGCGCCGGTTTCGCGGCTCTTGTAAAATCCCTTGAACACGCCGGCCGTGTTCGCATGGATGGAAGCCTTGCTGATCAGCGGCGCGAGCAACATGTCGTGCAAGTCTTTCGGCACTCCCGCGATCATGCGCCGATAGTTGTCGAGCCGCCGCGCATTCTCCTTCGTATAGAACACACGGTCCTCGGGCCTGATGTTCGCTTCATCTTTGGGAGAGTAGAGCTCTTCGATGAAGCCCGGCGCAAAGGCCGACGTGGCGACGTTGGCGTTCATCTCCTGAACGAGGCGCGCCAGGAGCGGAGCGTCTACCTCACTGCGGTTCCGCAGGTAGCATCTGCCCACTACCGCTGCGTAGTCCTCAAGATCATTGGTAGCGACGTAGGAAGCATGAGCCTTGAGGAACCGCGAGACGACTCCCGACCCGCTGAACGCATCGAACACCCGAAGGCGTCGCTTGCCGGTTCGCCGTTTCACCTGGTCAACCGCCGTGCCGATGTGACGGAGCAACGCCCGCTTATTGCCGATGTAGGTGATAAGCTGGCGTGCTAGGTAATCGGGGTCCTCCGCGCTCGCGTCAGTCTCCCACAACGGGAATTGCTGGGGAGTATCAGCGAGCGGGTTGGCTTGTCGGGGCATGACGTAGTATACTCAGGACATGCCCAAGCGCTCAAGCACGCTACCGCCCTCCGACCCGATCCTCGCCGCCAAGTGGGTTGTCGATCGGCTGACCGGCACCCCACCAGATGATCCGACCTATCCGGAGCCGGCGAAAAACCCGGCTGCCGTGGCCCTTGGGCGCCTGGGAGGGCTCAAAGGCGGGAGGGCTCGCGCTGCAAAGCTCACGTCGAAGGAGCGCTCTGCGATTGCGAAGAAAGCTGCGCTGGCACGTTGGGATCGCTCATAGTCCTGAACATTGGCAGGTCATCGACCTTCGAGACGTACGGGAGCGACCGTTTCACCATCGCCTTGAATTGGTCCCACGTGTCCGCTGCTTTCATGAGCGCCAAGAGGGCGATGAAGTGTTGTGCTAGTGCGGGCTGGCCTACATCGACGGAAAGCCAGCGGTGATGGTGGGCCTTGCGATGCCCCTTCTCATCGGTCGGATTCAACTTCTCCAGCGCCGCTAGCAGCTCCGGCGCGATGCGCATATACACGAGGTCTTTCGTGTACTGCGCTACGGCGTGAGTGCGTTTTGTGGTTCCAGACTTCCACTCCCATCCGCGAAGGCGATACATCTCCCTGTAGAAATCATCCGGGAACCGCTTCTCCCACGCCGCCAACTCCTTGCTGACGTAGGTGTCGAGGATGGCCCGCAGCGCCATCCGATCCCGCACCTCCTGATAGCCGGTTGCTTCGTCCACGAGCCCCGCGATGCCGACGCGCGACAGGCCGCGATGGAGAATTTTGGCACGCTCCGCGATGTGCATCTGGCTCTTGAGGACCTTCTTCGCCTCCAGGGCGTCGAGAAAGACTTCGCAGACCAACGGCAAGAGGTCGGCAGAGTAGCCGAACGCCCGACCACCCTTCAGCGGGCGAAATTCGATCTGAGACGACGACACAGCTAAGTCATTGGAAATGAATGGCTTAAGATTGTGCGCAGTAAGAAAAGCTGGCATATCGGCGTCACTAGCGAAATACTGGCGTCCTTTGGCCTGGCGGGACCTGCCAAGAGCCTTCATGAACGAGCTTTGGGTCAGGACTCGCTGGCCGTCTTCCAGTACCGCGCAGACGATTTCAGCCGCGCCGATCTCGATTACGCCCTCGTGGGTCGCTCGCGGCATCCCGCTATTCCACCGCGCCTCAGCACCCTTTCGACCGATCTCTTGCCTGCGTTCCGGCGACAGGGCATCACGCCGCGCGATGCCCCCCTTCACTCTTGGATCTATGGTTTCGTCGTCCACCGCTCCGCCTCCCGGAAGATGCTTGCTGTTCGGACGTAGCAAGCATAGCTTGACCAGCAAGCATTCGCAAGCCGTAATGCTTGCTTATTCCCTTGACTTCTTGACCGCTCAAGCATACATTTAGGGTATGAACAAGACGCCAAACAACACCCGCGCCATGATCCTCAAGTGCCTCACCGAAGGCATGTCGGCCCGTGCGACCAGCCGCCTGACCAGCGCGTCGCGTGGGACGGTCCTGCGGTTGTTGGCTGAGGTCGGCGAGTTCGTCGAGGCGTACAGCGACCTGCGGGTGCGGAACCTGAACACGACCCGCGTTGAGGCCGATGAGCAGTGGAGCTATGTCGGCGCGAAGGCCCGGAACGCTACGCAGGACGGGCACGGCGATATATGGACCTTTTGCGCCATCGACGCCGACTCCAAGCTGGTGATTAACTGGCTGGTGGGCGCTCGCAGCGCGGCGAACACCCATGCGTTCGTCGCGGATATGGCGCTGCGCCTGACGAATCGCGTGCAGCTGACGACGGACGGATGGGGTGCGTACCTGGAGGGTGTGCGGAAGGCCTTCGACTTCGCCCGCTGCGATTACGCGCAGCTGGTGAAGGTGTTCGGCCAGAGCGGGGAGCAGGGACCGGCGCGGCGTTACAGCCCGCCGGTCTGCATAGGCATCCTCAAGGAGCGCCGGATCGGGAAGCCCGACATGGACCTCGCCTCAACGTCCTACGTCGAGCGGCTGAACCTGAACACCAGGCAGAACTGCCGCCGCTTCACCCGGCTGACGAATGCCTTCTCGAAGAAGGCCGAGCACCATGCGTTCGCCGTGAACCTGACCTTCTTCGCCCACAACTTCATCCGGGCGCACGGCACGCTCACCAAGGCGGCGCGGGCCAAGACGACGCCCGCAATGGCGGCGGGGCTGACCAACCGGGTGTGGACGTGGGACAACGTGCTCGACATGATGGACCCTACCTGCACCGTCAGGTGATTGCGTTATTGACGGGAAATATTCGGGTCGTGTACATTATGGTTGGGTAGATCCGGGATGTCCCTGGACCTGAGGAGGATCCGTTGGTCACGAGAGATGCCAAGAAGTTGAAGGCGCTGACGCATTATGTATGCTGGAAGTGCGAGAACCCCGCTGTCCTTGGAGCTACGAAGCTCAACAAGGCGCTGTGGGTCTCTGACCTCTGGTCGTACATCCGCACCGGCGTGCCGATTACTGGTGAAACATACGTGAAGCGGCAGTACGGCCCAGTGCCTCGTACGATTCTCACGATCATTGGCGAGCTTGAGTCAGAGGGCGCTATCGTCACTCGCGACCGGCAGTACGACACGTACATGAAGCGTGAGTTCATTGCGCTGACGGAGCCGGAACTCTCGATTTTCTCGGCGCAGGAGATCAGCGTGATCGACAAGGCTATTGACTTTGTATGTCACCAGCACACCGCACGGGAAATCAGCGACCGGACCCACGACGACATTTGGGAAATCGCTGAAATCGGCGAGGAGATTCCATACCATGCGATGCTCGCCGTCACCCTGGGCGAGGTGACGGCCGAGGACGTTGCATGGGCGCGCGAAGGTGCGGTTGCCGCCTAATGGCATTCGCGCGCGGGGTCGTTGAGGCTCGTGGTGTGTCTGATTTTATCGACGCCGAGGCCAAGCGTCATCTCCGCCTTCGAGATCTGTTTGATGGGCTCATTTGGCGGCTTGCTCGGGATCCGAAGTCGGGCGTCGAGATTGCGGGGACTGATGGGTTATGGGTGGTTCGGTCTCAGCTTTGGCGGGGTATGCCTGGCGCCCTTCTTCTTGCGTACCGGTTCGACGACGACAGGGTCGAAATCGTGAAGGTCATCATGATCCCCCGGCCTGTCGAGGACGCAGGGAGCGCGAAGAACGCGGCATAGGGGAGGGCAACGGACGGATGGAGGCGCTGCGGGCAGCCCGCAGCGCCTTTTTGTGGGGGCGCTTGGCTGTTACATCAAATAGGGCCACTACCTCGCGAGCGTCACGGGATCCACCGGAGAGCGCTTCAGCACGGCGCGCGCGGCGGCCAGGTCGCCGGCCATCAGATCCACCCTTATGCGTGCCTGGGCCACCTGCGGGTCGGTCGGCGCGAGCTGCATCGCGCGATCACCCGCGATCCGCGCTTCCGAATAGCGGCCAAGGCGCGAGAGGAGACTGGTTGTGAAGACCCAGCGGTTGGCTGCACGCGGATCACGATCGACCGCCGCTTGCGCATCGGCCAGTGCCGCTTCCCAGCGTCCCTCGGTCTGTTCCTGCGCGCTCCGTGCTCCAAGCGCGCGAGGACTGGACGGATCCAGTCGAAGGACGGTCGCGAGCGCGGCCTGCGCCGAATCCGGCCGGGGGTCGACATTCCGGAAATAACTCGAAAGGCTCAGGTAGCCGGATGCATTGTTTGGTTCGAGCGCAATGGCGCGTCCCGCCGCGCGGCGCGCCGATCGCGCCAGAGCGGGTGATGGAACCCCGTTGACGTACAGTATCGAGTAGCTCATGCCAAGCGCACCCCACGCGAGTGCGAACGACGGATCGAGCGCGACCGCCTGCTCATAGGCGGCCGCCGCCGCCCGCAAGGCTGCGGGATCGTTGGCGGTAATGGCTTTACCCCGCAGATACGCGTCGTAGGCCGCGACGTTTTTCGTCGGCTGCGCGTCCAGCCGAGTCTTCACGCTGTCGGTGAGCGCGACGTCGAGCTTGCCCGCCACCAGCGCCGCGATCTCCGACTGCACCTGGAAGACATCGGTGATCGCGGCGTCGAACGGCTCCTGCCACTTCGAGGCGCCGGTCGCGACGTCGATCAGCTCCGGACTGACGCGGACCCGGCTGGTGCCGTCCGCCCGCTTCTCCCACCGCACCTTGCCCACCAGCAGATAGTCGACACCCAGTTCGGTGGCGATCTGCCTGAGCGGCTTGGTGCTCTTCCGGTACTGGCTCGAGCTGGTGGACGCCGTCACCTGCAGGCCCGGGAGGGCGGTGAGCTTGCCGCGGACTTCCTCGGTCAGCCCGTCGGCGAAGTAGTCGTCGCTGGCGGCACCCTGATTCTCGAAGGGAAGGACGGCGAGCCGGCGCACGCCGGCGCGGGGGTCGTTGCCGTGATCGCGGCGCCAGGCGAAGAGGACGCCGAGCCCGATCGCGAAACCGATGACGAGGGTGATGAGCGCGACGGGGGTACGGCGACGCGCGGGCGCGGGGGCAGCAGTGACGGCCGCCAGCGGCTGCGTCGGCGTCGGTACCGCGGCGACGGTAGCAAGGGCGCGCGCGAAGTCGCCGGCGGAGGCGAAGCGGTCGGCCGGAGTGCGCGCGAGCGCCTTCTGTACTGCCTGCGCGATCGCCGGCGGGACGCTGTCGCGCACCTGGTCGAGCGGCTTGGGCGTCTCGGTGAAGCGCCGCGCGATCATCGCCTGCGGCGTCGCGGCGGTGAAGGGCGTCTGGCCGGCCAGCATTTCGTACAGCACCGTCGCCAGGCTGTAGATGTCGGAGCGGGCGTCGAGGTCGCGCTCGCCGGCGGCCTGCTCCGGGCTCATGTACGCCGCCGTGCCGATCGAAGTACCCGTCTCGGTGAGGTTCTCGCCGCCGCTGCCGGTGCTGAGCGCGCGGGCAATGCCGAAGTCGGCGACCAGCGCGTGCGTCTCCGACAGCAGGAGATTCTCGGGCTTGATGTCCCGGTGAATCACGCCATGGCGATGGGCGTAGTCGAGCGCCTCCGCCGACTCGCGCGCGATCCGGAGCGCGTCATCGAGCGGGAGCTGCTTCTCGCGGTTGAGCCGGTCGCGAAGCGATTCGCCCTCGACGAAGGGCATGGTGAACCAGAGCTGGCCGGCGGCCTCGCCGGAATCGTGGACGGTGAGGATGTGCGGATGCTGCAGCCGGGCGGCGAGCCGGATCTCCCGCTGGAAGCGCTCGGGGCCGAGGGCGTGGGCGAGATCGGGGTGCAGCACCTTGAGGGCGACGGACCGGTCGTGCCGGATGTCGTGCGCGAGATAGACCGTGGCCATGCCGCCGCGGCCCAGCTCGCGCTCGATGGTATAATGGCCGGCCAGTCCCGCCTGGAGCGCCGCTCTCGGGTCGGACAGGTTTTGGTCCTTGGTGTGGGGAATCGGAGGGAAGGTACCGCGGGCCCGGGCCGCTGGGAAGCACGCCCCTAACCCTTCGCCGCGTCGGAGGGTAGACTGATGGCGCCCGGCCGGCGAAGCGTGATGGCGACGGAGCACTGATTCAGCAACCACAGGCGAGAGCGGGGCAGCGGATGCGTGACGCAGACGACGGGTTTTGCGCGATGAAATCGGCGACCGACCTCCGCGAGAAGCTCCGGCGCGACTACAGCAGGCTCGGCACCGATCCCGGCGACGCGGACGTCGCCTTCAACTTCTTCTTGACCGCCGACCGGATGGTCGACTGGCGCTTTCCCGATGATGCCGGTGCCCGCGCCGCGACCAGGAGCCTCCCGCTGGTCGCGCTCACGTCGGAGCTCGCGCGCGGAGTGAAGGTGCTCCGGGTGCACGAGCGCCGGGGGCGGAGCGGCGACGCCACCCGCCGGGGCGGCTACTTCGCCAACTACCTCGGCGCCTACTTCGGGTGGCACTTCGGCCGGGGGCGGCTGACGGTCGACCTCACCGGCGAGACGGCGGCGGCGTTCGGCGATCAGATCAGCGCACTGGATCTGGCGCGGCAAGTGCTGGCGTACTGGGACAGGCAGCCCGACCTCGGCTGATCGGCGCCCCTGACGCGCTCGCCCGTTGCGCGCTAGACTCACTGCGTGGATTCCCGCGACATAACGGTTCCTGACCGGCTCTCGGCCGCCCTCGCCGACCGCTATCGCCTCGAGCGCGAGCTCGGGGCCGGTGGCATGGCCACGGTCTACCTCGCCGAGGATCTCAAGCACCGACGGCAGGTGGCCATCAAGGTGCTCCGGCCCGAGCTCGCGGCCGTGATCGGCGCCGAGCGGTTCCTGGCCGAGATCCGGACCACGGCCAATCTCCAGCACCCGCACATCCTGCCGCTGCACGACTCGGGCGAGGCGGACGGCTTCCTCTTCTACGTCATGCCCTACATCGAGGGTGAGAGTCTCCGCGACCGGCTCAGCCGCGAGAAGCAGCTGCCGGTCCCCGATGCGATGCGCATCGCGTCGGAGGTGGCGTCGGCGCTGGGGTACGCCCATCGCCACGGGGTGATCCACCGGGACATCAAGCCGGAGAACATCCTCCTCCACGACGGGTCGGCGCTGGTGGCCGACTTCGGCATCGCGCTCGCCGCCAGCAAGGCGGGCGGCAGCCGGATGACCGAGACCGGGATGAGTCTCGGCACGCCGCACTACATGAGTCCCGAGCAGGCGATGGGGGAGCGCGAGATCACGGCGCGCTCCGACGTCTACGCACTGGGCTGCATCACTTACGAGATGCTGACGGGGGACCCGCCGTTCACCGGCTCCTCCGCGCAGGCGATCGTCGCCCGGGTGGTGACCGAGACGCCGCGTCCCATGGTGCCGCAGCGGCGGAGCATCCCGCCCCACGTCGAGGTGGCCGTGCTGACCGCGCTGGAGAAGCTGCCCGCCGACCGCTACGCGACCGCCGCGGAGTTCGCCACGGCGCTGGGCGATACCAGTGCGGTGGCGACGCGAGCGACTGTGGCCACCGGTCGCGCAGCGCAACGCCTCAGCAGCCTCCGTGCGTGGCTCGCCCTTCCGCTCGGCGGCCTGGCGCTGCTGCTCGGCATGACCGCCCTCTGGCTCGGGCTTCGCCCCCGTCCCGCTGCACTGCTCCAGCGGTTCGCGCTCGGGTTGCCGGAGTCGCAGGCGGTGCGCGAGATGGCGCTGATCTCGCCCGACGGGCGCCGGATCGTCTATGTCGGCCCGGGCCCCGCCAGCACCAATGCGCCCCAGCTCTGGCTCAAGGAGCATGACCGGGTCGGCGCGGTGCCGATACCGGGCACCGTCGGCGTCCGGGTGTTCACCTTCTCGCCCGACGGCGAGTGGATCGCCTTCGCCTCCGGCGGCCAGCTTCGGAAGCTCTCGCTCGGGGGCGGCACCGCGATCGCGATCGGCGACTCCGCGGCCGCCACGGCCGGCGTCGCCTGGCTCGACGATCACTCGCTGGTCTATTCCCAGCTGGTGACCCGGAATCTCCGCCGGGTCAACGAGAACGGCGGTCCGTCGGAAATCGTGCATCGCGGCGATTCGGTGCCGGCGGTGTTGCCGCGAGCGCTGCCGGGCTCCCGGATGCTCCTGTTCACCAACTGTCGAGGCGGGGTCTGCGGGCTGACGCAGGATCTCTGGGCGCTCGATCTCAAGACCCACCGCGCGAAGCCGCTGGTTCAGGGGGTGGTCAGCGGTGACTATGTCGCCACCGGGCATCTGGTCTACCTGCGGCGGGACGGCGCGATGCTCGCCGTGCGATTCGATCCCGGCTCGGCGACGCTGCACGGCTCGGCGGTTCCGGTGCTGGACAGCGTCATGAGCGGCATCGGCGTGCTGCCGTATTACTCCATCTCGCGGACCGGCACGCTGATCCTCCGCTCCGGCGCGATGTCGGCGGGGGAGCAGTACCAGATGGTCCTGGTCGATCGGGCCGGCACCGCGGTGCTGGTGGATCCGGACTGGACGTTCCGGATGGCCGCGTTCGGGAACAACGCCGGGTGGTCGGTGTCGCCGGACGGCGAGCGCGTCGCGATCGGGCTCGCGACCGGCTCAGGCGATGATATCTGGGTCAAGCATCTGCCCCGAGGCGCGCTCTCGCGCGTCTCGTTCGACACCGCGGCGGACTTCCGGCCCCGGTGGATGCCCGATGGTCGGTCGGTGATGTACGTGTCCATTCGGGGCGCGCCGATCCACGGCATCCCCGGCGCGCGGCTCTATTCGCGGCTGGCCGATGGCACCGGGCACGATTCGCTCCTGCTCAACATCGACCTCGGCTTGTATGAAGCCACGTGGAGCCGGGATGGCATGTGGCTGGTGTTCCGGACCGGCGGCGTCATCAACCAGGTGGGCGGGCGTGACATCCGCGGCATCCGGCTCGGCGTGGACACCGCGTCGGTCCCGCTGCTCGTGAGCACCGAGTTCGATGAATCGGCGCCGGCGCTCTCGCCGGACGGCCGCTTCATCGCCTATGAGTCAAATGAGACGGGCCAGGTGGAGGTCTACGTGCGGCCGTTCCCCGCGGTGGACGCGGGGAAATGGCAGATCTCGACCAGCGGGGGGCAGGCGCCGCTATGGGGGCCCGGCGGACGCGAGCTCGTGTTCGTCAACGGGGCGCGCGAGATGATCTCGGTGCCGGTGTTGCCCGGAGCCGTGTTCGCCACCGGCGAGCGGCATACGTTGTTCAAGCTCGACGCTGCGCTCTACCTCAGCCCGACCGAGAACTACACGCCATATGCGCTGATGCCCGACGGCCAGCACTTCCTGATGGCGCGCCAGCTGCACTCGGCCGGTGCCGACGCGCCGGTGACGGTCGTGGAGAACTGGTTCAACGACCTGCGGGCACGAACGGGCCAGCGCGGCAACTGACACGGCCCGTCCGCCTGGTTGCTGCGCTCCTCGCACTGCCCCCTAGCGGCCCCAGCTCCGGCGGAGGATGTCACGCTGCCGGCGGTTGAGGACGCGGTCCACTTCGTGCCGCTCGCCCTGCCGGTCCCGCTGGACCTGGCGGTCGTCGCGGTAGCCACCGCCGTAGCGGTTCCCGTCGCGGTTGAAGTCGCGTTCGATCATGGCCAGCTGCTGGATCTGCCGATCGTTGAGCCGGAGCTCGCCCTTCATTTCGAGCGCCCGGCGGGCGGGGGAAAAGCTGGTGCCGTTGCTGTAGCCGCCATAGCCACGGTTGTCCTGGGGGTAGCCGCGGTTCTGCTGCGGGTAGGGGTCGGGGTCGTACCGGTTCTGGGAGCAACCGGCCAGCAAGGCGAGCAGTCCGGCGAGCGCCGGCAGTGATGCACGGGTCATGATGTCCTCCTCAGGCCTCGGTCGTAGATCGGAACCTGCGTATCGGTTACGCAGGCGCGCGGGGGCCTATTGCAAGGAGTGCGCCGTCTTTGGAAGGCCTCTGGAAGGGGCTAACGGCGCCAGATGTTCCCGGAGGGACGGTTCAGGCCGATCCCTTCCCGACACCGCTGAGCGGTCTATCTTCCACCAGACTTCCCCCGGACAATCAGCCTGACCGATCTCGTCGAGCAGCTCACCGCCGCCCTCGCCCCCGCGTATCGCCTCGAGCGCGAGCTCGGCGGCGGGGGCATGAGCCGCGTCTTTCTGGCCGAGGATACGGCGCTGGGGCGGAAGGTGGTGGTGAAGGTGCTGCCGCCGGAGATGTCGGCCGAGCTCACGAGCGACCGGTTCGCGCGCGAGGTGCGGGTGGCCGCGTCGCTCCAGCATCCGCACCTGGTGCCGGTGCTCAGCGCCGGCGCCGCGGCCGGCGTGGTGTACTACGTCATGCCGTGGATCGACGGCGACTCGCTCGCCGGCCGGCTGGCGCATTCCGGCGCGCTGCCGGTGGACGAGGTGGTCCGCATCCTCCGCGATGTGACGGACGCCTTGGCCTACGCTCACGCGCATGGTGTGGTGCACCGCGACATCAAGCCGGCCAACATCCTGCTCAGCGGACGCCACGCCCTCGTCACCGACTTCGGCGTCGCCAAGGCGCTGACCGCGGCCGCCGGTGAGGGCAGCACGCTCACCGGCACCGGGCTCGCGCTCGGTACGCCGGCCTACATGGCACCGGAGCAGGCGGCCGCCGATCCGCAGCTCGACCATCGGGCCGACATCTACGCGCTGGGCGTCGTCGCCTACGAAATGCTGGCGGGGCGGCCCCCGTTCGCAGCGCCGACGGCGCAGGCGATGCTCGCGGCGCACGTCGCCCTCACTCCCGAATCCGTCGATCGCTACCGTTCCGGCCTTCCGCCGGCGCTCGTAGCCCTGGTGATGCGCGCGCTCGAGAAGCATCCCGCCGACCGCTGGCAGGACGCCGAGACGATTCTGGGCCAGCTCGATGCGATCCGGCCGTTCACGCCGGCCAGCACGACCGCAATTCCGCGCGTGGCCGTGCCGGCGGCCGCAGGGCGCGGGCGGGGCGGCGTGCTCGGCCTCTTCCTCCTGGCGACGGCGGTCATTACCGCGATCGCCTTTGCCACGGCGCGCGCGGCCGACCTGCCGGATTGGGTCTGGCTCGCGACGCTCGCCGCCATGCTCGCCGGCCTGCCGATCATCCTGTACACCATGCGGCTCGAGCACCGGCGCGCCGCGCTGCGCAGCACCGGCGCGCATCCGGCCGCCGAAGACCGCGGGCACCGGTCGCTGTTTACCTGGCGCCGCGCGATCGCGGGCGGCGTGTCGGCGCTGGGCGTGGTCGCGCTCCTGAGCGGTGCCTGGGTCGTCTCGCGGAAGCTCGGCATCGGGCCGGCTGCCACGCTCCTTTCCGCCGGGACGCTGGACAAGGCCGACCGCCTGATCCTGGCGGACTTCGACAACCGCACCACCGACAAGTCGATCGGCGACGCGGTGACCGAGGCGTTCCGGGTGGACCTGGGCCAGTCCCGCGTGGCGCGGCTCCTCGACGCCCGGCAGGTCTCGGCCGGGCTGCAGCGGATGGGCGCCCGGACCGACACCGTCCTCACCGAGCGGCGCGCACGTGACCTGGCCCTTCGCGAAGGCGCGAAGGCGGTCGTCGCCGGCGACATCACCCGGCTGGGACGAGGCTACGTGCTCACCGCGCGAATCATCACCGCGGACTCGGGGGCGACGCTGGCACCGGTCCGGGTGAGCGCGGACGACGAGAGCCATCTGATAGCCGCCGTCAACCGGCTCTCGGCCGATCTGCGGGCGCGGATCGGCGAATCGCTCCGGAGCATTCGCGCCACCGAGCCGCTGGAGCAGGTGACGACGGCATCGCTTCCGGCGCTCCGGCTCTATAGCGACGGGACCCGCGCGTTCAACGCGGGGGATGCGCCGGGCGCCAGAAAGCTGCTCGAGCGCGCGGTCGAGCTGGACACCGCGTTCGCGATGGCGTGGCGCAAGCTGGCGGCCCTCTACTTCAACATCGGCGAAGCCGGGCAACTGGGTCAGGATGCCTCGCGCCGGGCGTTCGAACACCGCGACCGCCTGCCGCCACTGGAGCGCTATCTCACCGAGGGGAGCTACTATATGCTCCGCAGCGACGGGCGCACCAAGTCCATCGCGGCGTTCCGGCAGGCGGTGGATGTCGAGCCCGACAACTCGACCGCGATCAATAACCTCACCCTCGTCCTCAACCGGAACGGTCAGCACGCGGAGGCGGAAGCGGTGGCGCGCCCGGCCATGGGACCTCGCGCGACGATCTCCCTGGCCAACAACTTCGTCGACGCGCTCATGGCGCAGGGCAAATGGGCCGCGATCGACACCGTGATCCGCCAGGCCTCCCGGATGGTACCTCCGACGCATCCCGGTCTCATCAACATCGAGGTGAACGCGGCGCTGGCCGCCCGGCGCCCTGAGCGGGCCGACAGCGTGCTCCGGCTGGTGGAACCCAGAAAGGGTGGCGCGCTGCCGAGTGGTCCGGTGACCTGGGGGCGCATCTCGGTGGACGAGACGTGGGGACGCTTCGCCCACGCGAGGGCGCTGGCCGCAGAAGTGGAAGACACGTTGCTCGCCGGGGGAGACCGGCACCCGGCGGCGATTCTGGCGATTACCCCGGTGTTCCACGCGATCTACAGTGGACAGCCGGACCGCGCTCGGCACCTGCTCGAGACGGTTCTCGCTGGGCCGGCATTCCGCGGCATCGATCCGGCCGGCATGCCGCTTCAGGAGCTCGCGGTCCTGTACGCCGCGCTGGGTGATCCCGTCGGGGTCCGTCGGGTGCATGCGATGCCGGCTGCCCGCGCGGCCGGACTCTGGCTCTTCAGCGACTCGCTGCACTGGGCCGCGCTCGAGGCGCAGGCGGAACGGCGCTGGGGCGCGGCGGCGGCGGCGTTCAGCCAGATCACCACGATCAATCACTGCTTTCCGTGCAGCGCCTTCTATGCCGGGCAGATGTGGGACGCCGCCAACCAGCCCGACTCCGCCATCACGTACTACTAGCGGGGCATTGTGCGCCGGGGCATGTATTTCAACGACATCGAAGACACGATGCTCTACCCGGTGGCACTTCGCCGTCTCGGCGATCTGTACGATGCGCGGGGCGACCGGAAGACGGCGCTGGGGTACTACCAGCGGTTCCTCGACCTCTGGCGCGGCGCCGATCCCGAGCTGCAGCCGATCGTGCGGGATGTGCAGGAGAAGATGTCGCGGCTGACCGCCGAACCGCGGGGCACATGAGCGCCGAGCGTCTCGCCGCGGCCCTCGCCGACCGCTACCGCATCGAGCGCGAGCTTGGTACGGGCGGGATGGCGACGGTCTATCTCGCCGAGGATCTGAAGCACCGGCGCAAGGTCGCGATCAAGGTGCTCCGCCCGGAGCTCGCCGCGGTCATCGGCGCCGAGCGCTTCCTGCGCGAGATCCAGACGATCGCGAATCTGCAGCATCCCCACATCCTTGGATTGATCGACTCGGGCGAGGTGAATGGCACGGCATACTACGTCATGCCCTTCGTCGAGGGGGAGAGTCTGCGCGACCGGCTCACTCGCGAGAAGCAGCTGCCGATTGCCGACGCGGTGAGGATCGCGACCGAGGTGGCCGGTGCGCTCGACTACGCGCACCGGCGCGGGGTGATCCATCGCGACATCAAGCCCGAAAACGTCATGCTGCATGACGGGTCGGCGCTCGTGGCGGATTTCGGGATCGCACTGGCGGTGTCGAGCGCGGGCGGCGGCTCACGCATGACCGAAACGGGGATGTCGCTCGGCACGCCGCACTACATGAGCCCCGAGCAGGCGATGGGCCAGCGGGAGATCACTGCGCGCTCCGATGTCTACGCCCTCGGCGCGATGACCTACGAGATGCTGATCGGTGATCCACCGTTCACCGGCAGCACCGCGCAGGCGATCGTCGCCAAGGTGATGACCGCCGAGCCGGTGAGTCTGGCCGAGCAGCGGAAGAGCGTGCCTGCCGCGGTGGAGGATGCGGTGCTCACGGCGCTCGAGAAGCTGCCGGCCGACCGGTTCGCGAGCGCGGCGGAGTTTGCGGCGGCGCTGGCTGCGCCGGCCCGAACAAGAGTCCGGGAGCCGCGTCGACGCTGGCTGGCCGACCCGCGAAGCCGCGCGGCGATCGGGGTGGCCGTCCTGGCACTCGCGACGAGCGGGTACCTGCTGCGTCGGGCCGGGACCACGACCACCGATCTCGCGCACATTTCCGTGATGCAGAACAGCTTCCGGCAGGAAGCGATCATCAACGCGCGGTGGGCGCCGGACGGGAAGACGATCGTCTACAGCGCGAGCGCCCACGGATCCACGCCGCGGCTCTACGTGATTCGGCCCGACTATCTCGAGCCCGAGGCGCTGGGGCCCGATTCGACCAACCTGCTCGCCGTCTCGAGCACCGGCGAGCTCGCGCTGCTCACGCACGCGCGACATGACAACCACCGGGTATTCGCCGGGACGCTCGCCCGCATGCCGCTCGGCGGCGGCGCTCCGCGAGAAGTGATGGAGAACGTCAACGAGGCGGACTGGTCGCCCGACGGGACGCAGCTCGCGGTCATCCGCCCGGCCGGTGATCATGTGCAGCTCGAGTACCCGGCCGGCACGGTGCTGTATCGCAGTGTGCCCGGCGGCTACCTCTCCGATCCCAAGGTTTCGCCGAGCGGAGACCGCGTCGCTTTCTTCGTTCACAACTTCGCCGTCGACGACCGGGGCTGGGTCATGGTCGTAGACCGGGCCGGCAAGGCCGCCAGAGTCACGCCCGAGTTTTCCGGCATGGAAGGGCTCGCATGGCGTCCGGACGGGCGTTCCCTGCTTTTCTCCGCGTCCGAGGAGACCGTCGCGCTCCAGGTGCACGAAACCGACCTCGATGGCCGCGCGCGTGTCGTCCTGCCGAGTGCCGGATCACTGACGCTGCACGACGTCAGGCGCGACGGCCGGTGGCTCGTGTCCCGCGACGATCAGGCCCATGGGCTTCTGGCCCGCTCGCCGGGCCTGGCCGCCGACCGTGACCTTTCGTGGCTCGACAGCTCCATCCTGCCGGCGGTGTCTGCAGACGGTCAGTGGGTCGCGTTTACCGACATAGCGGGCGGCGCGCACTATGCGGTGATGCTCCGGAAGACCGACGGGTCCCCCGCCGTGCGGCTGGGCGAGGGCGCGGCGATGGCGATCTCACCTGACGGCCGCTGGATCATCGGTCTGCTCGCCATCACGCCGCCGCAATTCTGGTTGTACCCCGCCGGAGCCGGCAACCCGCGCCAGCTGACGTGGGCCGGGCTTCAGGCGGTTGCAACGGTCACATTTTTTCCGGACGGTCGCTCGTTGTTCGTCTGCGGGACGCCGGCCGGCAAGAACGCTCGCTGTTATCGAAGCCCACTCGACGGCTCGGCACTCACGCCGATGATGCCGGACGGGCTAGGCTCGGGCTTGCCCCGGCCGGATGGCGCCGCAGTACTCGTCCGGCGGGGCGGGCAATACGCGATCTACCCAGTCGGCGGCGGTGCCCCGACACCGGTGAGCGGCGTCGGCGCCGACAGCGTCATCCGCTGGAGCCCGAGCGGGACGTCGCTCTGGGTGCAGACGGGCACGCCCTCGCGCCCGCAGGTGGACCAGGTCGAGGTTGCCACCGGCCGCCGCTCGCCGCTCCTCACGATTGACGCGCCCGCGACCGTGTTCGCATCGGCCCGTCTTTCGGTCGCCGACGATCCGCGCTCGTATGTCTACGAGACCCGCAAGTGGACTTCGCTGCTCTTCACATTCGCGGGGATGCGATGAACGCGGGCCTCGAACGCCTCGCCGCGGCCCTCGCCGACCGCTACCGCATCGAGCGGGAGCTCGGGCAGGGCGGCATGGCGACGGTCTATCTCGCCGAAGACCTCCGCCACAAGCGGCGCGTCGCCGTGAAGGTGCTCAAGCCGGAGCTCGCCGCGGTTATTGGGGCCGAGCGATTCGTCCAGGAGATCACGACCACCGCGGCGCTGCAGCATCCGCACATCCTGCCGCTCTTCGACTCCGGCACCGCGGACTCCTTCCTTTATTACGTCATGCCGTTCATCGACGGCGAGACGCTCCGCTCGAAGCTCGATCGCGACATTCAGCTCGGTATCGACGAAGCGGTGCGGATCGCGACCGACCTGGCCAGCGCCCTCCACTACGCGCACCAGCACGGCGTGATCCATCGCGATATCAAGCCCGAGAATATCCTGCTGCACGATGGTCGCCCGATGGTCGCGGATTTCGGCATCGCGCTGGCCGTCAGCAAGGCCGGGACCCGCATGACCGAAACCGGCATGTCCCTTGGCACGCCGCATTACATGTCGCCGGAGCAGGCCATGGGCGAACGCGAGCTCACGCCGCGGAGTGATGTGTACGCCCTGGGTTGCGTTGCGTACGAGATGCTCTCCGGTGAGCCGCCGTTCAGTGGTCCGACCGCGCAGGCCATCGTTGCCAAGATCATGACGGCAGAGCCGCAGGATCTCGTGACGCTCCGCGCGACCATCCCGCAGCACGTCGCGGAGGCCGTTCAGACCGCACTTAACAAGCTGCCGGCGGACCGGTTTGCAACGGCGGCGGAGTTTGCGGATGCTCTCGGGGGCAACGCGCGCCCGGCCCGGTCACATCGCGTCACCAGTCGGGTCGCACGCCCCACCCGCACCGTTCGGGTTACCCTTGCCGCGGGGCTAGCGCTCGGAGTGGTGGCGGGCGCGCTGATCTTCGGCTCGAAGCGCGAGAGAGCGGTGACAACCGGTGCCATCGTGCACGTCACGACGGACGACGGACTCGAAGTCCAGCCGGCAATCTCACCCGACGGCAAGACCATGGCCTATGCCGCGGGAACATCGCTTCACGTGCGTGTTTTTCTCCGACCGGTTGCAGGCGGCCGCGAAGTACCGCTGACGAAGGATTCGACCACCGATCAACAGGAGCCGCAATGGTCGCCGAACGGCGCCAGCATTCTCTTCCTTGCCGACGGTGGCGTGGACACGGTTGCGGCGGGACTCGGTGGTGGAACGGCGGTTACGCTGATCAATGGTGCGCCCGGAGCCACTGACCTGAGCTCACGAGGCCATGTAACCACTGCCAGCTGGTCGCCGGATGGTCGACGGGTTCTCTTCGTACGCAGTGATTCACTCATGACGTACACGATTGCCAGTGGCGAAACACGCACCGTCAGCGCCCCGCATCAATACAAGGAGTGCGTCTGGTCTCCCCGCGGTGATCACATCGCCTGCACTACTCCCCGGGACTTTGGCGTCGTCGCGTCGAACATGGGAAACACTGGTCCGAGCCGGATTTTCATCACGCCGGCGGCAGGAGGCGCGCCCGTTGCCGTCACCGATAGCATTTCACTCAACACCAGTCCCGTCTGGTCTCCCGACGGCCGTCGCCTTTACTTCGTCTCGAATCGGGATGGTCAACGGGACATCTACTACATCCAGATAGCCAGCGACGGTCGGGCGGTCGGGGACGTGCACCGGCTGACAACCGCGCTCAACGCCGCGACCATCTCACTTTCGCACGATGGCCGTCGCCTTGCCTACTCCGTGTACACCGCACAGGGCAATATCTGGGCAGTGCCGATCCTGTCCACCGGTACCGCCACCTCGGCGATGGCGACGCAGGTCACCTTTGGCCATCAGCTGGTCGAGAGCATGCAGGTGACTTCTGATGGCAAGGCCCTGATCTTCGATGCAGACCGGAATGGAAACTCCGACATCTGGCGCCTGGCGTTCGGGGAGCGCGAAGCCGAGCCGCTGACGAACGACGTGGCGAATGAGTTCGGTGGACGGATCTCTCCGGATGGCAGGCGCCTGGTGTTCTATTCATATCCCGAAGGCACCGCCAAAGGGACCATCATCGTCAAGCCAATGGTCGGTGGCGGCCCGATCCAGCAGGTCAATGCCAAAGGCAACTACGGGATCTGGCCCGAGTGGATGCCGGACGGCAAAACGCTTATGTGGGGATGTCGCGGCAGCAGTGGCCCCACGCAGTGCGTGGCTGCACAGGACAGTGCCGGGAGCTGGCATGTCGATTCGACGACAGAAGGCGTGTTGTCGAGTTGGTCGCCCGACGGTCGCTTGAGGACCAACCCCAGGCGGGCCGGCTTCGGTGGGTCCAGCGTCGCCGACAGTGTGTGGCTCTATCCCGCGGGTTCAGGTGACGGCCGGCTGCTTTACGCGCGACGTTCCCTGGCCGATGCCCAAGCCGTGGAATTGCAATGGGGCCCCGACAGCCGCACGCTCTTCTTCAGGAGCCGCGATCCGGAAGGTCACGCACTGTTCTGGTCGCTTTCCATCGACGGTGGCCAGCCGAGATTGCTCGCGAGATTGGACGACCTCTCGCATCCATCGTATCGCATCGACTTCACCACCGACGGCAAGCGCCTCTTCTTCGCCGTCAATGACCGGCAAAGCGACATCTCCGTCGTGGAACTGATGGAGCGATGACATCAGCCACGGATCGCCTCGGAGTCGCC
Source organism: Gemmatimonadales bacterium (assembly GCA_038321865.1). Classification (GTDB taxonomy): domain Bacteria; phylum Gemmatimonadota; class Gemmatimonadetes; order Gemmatimonadales; family GWC2-71-9; genus JAICUF01. The sequence continues at coordinate 4,809 of JBBQFH010000015.1, read as the reverse complement.
CTCGCCGACCGCTACCGCATCGAGCGCGAGCTCGGCCAGGGCGGCATGGCCACGGTCTATCTCGCTCGCGACCTGAAGCACGATCGCGAAGTCGCCATCAAGGTCCTGCGCGAGGAGCTCTCCGCATCGCTCGGCTCCGGCCGCTTCCTGCGTGAGATCAAGATCGCCGCCCAGCTGCAGCACCCGCACATTCTCCCGCTGCTCGACTCCGGTGAGGCCGACGGCTTCCTCTTCTTCGTCATGCCCTACATCAAGGGCCAGTCGCTTCGCGAGCGACTCGCGCGCGAGGGCGAGCTGCCGGTGCATGAGGCGGTGCGCCTGCTGACCGAGGTGGTGGACGCCCTGGTCGAAGCGCACGCGCACGGCGTCGTGCATCGCGACATCAAGCCGGACAACGTGATGCTGTCCGGGCGACACGCGCTGGTCACCGACTTCGGCGTCGCCAAGGCGATCAGCGAAGCGACCGGCCGCAATACCATCACGACGCTGGGCGTGGCGGTGGGTACCCCGACCTACATGTCGCCGGAGCAGGCCGCGGCCGACCCGCACGTCGATCACCGGTCCGACATCTACTCGGTCGGCGTGATGGCGTATGAGATGCTGAGCGGCCGGCCGCCGTTCACCGGCGGCACGCCGCAGCAGGTGCTGGCGGCCCACGTGACCGAGGCGCCCGACTCGGTGTCGAAGCGCCGCCCCGCGATTCCTTCAGCCGTCGAGTCGGTGGTGATGCGCTGCCTGGCCAAGCGCCCGGCCGACCGCTTCCAGACCGCGGCGGAGCTCCACGCGGCGCTGGAGCCGCTGGCCACACCGAGCGGCGGGCTGACGCCGACCGAGACCGCGCCGGTCGTGGCGCGCCGCCGCGCGCGCAGGTGGGCGCCATACGCGATTGCCGGTGCCGGCGTCGCTGCGTTTGCCCTGGCGGCCGTGCTCCTCATGCGCCGTCCGCCGGAGGTAGCGGTGCTGGTTTCCAACTCCCAGCTCACCCGCGCCGCTGGCCTGGAGGAGTCTCCCGTCATCTCGCCCGACGGGAAATCGGTGGCCTACATGGCCTTCGGTCCCGCCGACAGCGCACCGCACGTCGAGCTGCGCCGCACCGACGGCGGCGACGCGGTGCAGATCGCCGGGGGCCAGGCGCCGGTCGGCTGGTCTCCCGGCGGCGACCGGCTGCTGGTTCGCTCTCCCGGCGGCCTCGCCAGCCAGCCCGCGCTCGGCGGACAGGGGACGGTCATCGATCCGGCGGCGTCGTTCGCCAGCTGGTCTCCGGACGGCAGGCAGGTGGCCTACATCGTCGGTGATTCACTGCTCGTCGGCGGACTGGAGCGCGAGCAGCCACGGTTGCTCGCACGCGCGCTGCAACCGCATTCGCCGGCCTGGTCGCCCGACGGAAAATGGATCGCCTTCGTCTCGGGGAACGCCTACTATTTCACGACCTACAACATCGCGCCCAGCACCATCATGCTCGTGGCGGCGCGGGGCGGCGCGGCGCAGCAGCTGACCGCGCCCGGCGGCATCAGCATGAGTCCGACCTGGGCGCCGGATTCGCGGCGGCTGCTGATGGTCGCGACCCTCGCCGGGGTGCGCGACGTCTATCAGCTCAATCTCACCGGCGAAGGCCACGTAAACGGGAAGCCGGTACGCGTCACCACCGGGCTCAATCCCTCCCTGATCTCCCTCTCGGCCGACGGCACCCGGCTGGCGTACTCGGTGGCGACGTACCACGCCAACATCTGGAAGACGCCGGTGCCGGCGAGCGGGTCGGTCTCCACCGCCGGCGCCCTCCCGGTGACGAACGATCTCCAGACCATCGAAGCCTTCCGGATTTCGGCCGACGGGAAGTGGCTGGTCTTCGATTCGGACCGCGAAGGCGTGCAGCAGATCTACCGGATGCCGCTCGGCGGGGGGCCGGTCCAGCGGATCACCCACGACTCGAACCCTTCGTTTGTTCCGTCGATTTCACCCGACGGGAAGGAGGTCGCATACCACGCCGTGCTGCAGGGACTTCGCCGGGTGTTCATCATCCCGGCCGAGGGCGGGAGACCGGTCCGGCTCTCGCCCGGGTTGGTACCCGATGAGAGAAATGCCAGCTGGTCTCCTGACGGCCATCGAATCGTGTGGCAGCTTCCGGGCGGGCCGGTCAGCAGCGCCCCATGGGCGCTTCAGGTCGCGACGCGGGATGGCGCGGGTCGCTGGGGAAGTCCTGTCACGCTCCGCCTGCCCGGCGGCAGGCTCGCCCTGGAGTGGGCCGACAGCGGAACGCAGCTGGTCGGCGTCGATTCGACCGGCCACTTCGGTGTGCAGCCGGTGGACGGCGGAGCGTTCCGTCCGCTGAGCGCTCCCGGCATCAACGTGCGCGATCTGTTCGCGGGGTGGAGCGGGGGGATGGTGAGGTCGGGCGACGGACAGACGGCCTACCTGATCGGACGGGGCGCCGGCGCCGCCATGAGCCGAAACCGCCAGCTTCTCGCGGTCCGCCTGTCCGACGGAGCGTCGCACCCCATCCTCCGCTTCGACGAGCCGGCTCGACCGCACAGCACCGCCTCACTCGGCGCCGCGGAATACGGCGGCTGGCTGTACTTCACCCTGAGCGATTTTCAGTCCGACGTCTGGGTGGCCGGCGTCACCGGGCTCGGGAAGTGATCGAACGCCTGACCGCCGCGCTCGCCGACCGCTACCGCATCGAGCGGGAGCTCGGGAAGGGCGGGATGGCGACGGTCTATCTCGCCGACGACCTCAAGCATCGGCGCAAGGTCGCCATCAAGGTGCTCAAGCCGGAGCTGGCCCTCGCGCTCGGAGCCGATCGCTTCCTCCAGGAGATCGAGACGACCGCGAATCTGCGGCATCCGCATATTCTGCCGCTCTACGACTCGGGCGAAGCCGATGGGTTCCTCTATTACGTAATGCCGTACGTCGAAGGAGAATCGCTCCGGGAGCGGCTCGATCGCGAGCGGCAGCTGCCGATCGACGACGCCCTGCAGATCGCGCGCGAAGTGGCGGACGCCCTCGGATACGCCCACGCGCGCGGGGTGGTGCATCGCGACATCAAGCCGGAAAACATCCTGATCGAAGGCGGCCACGCCGCCGTTGCCGATTTCGGGATCGCCCGCGCCCTGAACGCGGCGCGGGCGGGCCGGTTGACCGAGCCCGGCATGTCGGTCGGCACGCCGGTCTATATGAGTCCCGAGCAGGCCGCCGGCGATGCCGACATCGACGGGCGGAGCGATCTCTACAGCCTCGGCTGCGTGCTGTACGAGATGCTCGGCGGGCAACCGCCGTTCACCGGCCCCACGCCGCAGGCCGTGATCCGCCAGCACATGGTCGCCGAGCCGGCGCCGATCACGAATCTGCGGCCCACCGTGTCCGCGGAGGTGTCCGGCGCGCTGGCTCGCACGCTGGCCAAGAACCCGGCGGATCGCTTCAACCCCGCCGCGCAGTTCGTCCAGGCGCTGTCTCCCGGCTTCAGCTCCGGCGCCGCCCCGGTCGCGACCGTGCCGCGGCGCACCGCCCGCCGTCCCGCCCTCATCGCTGCCGGCGTCGTAATCCTGCTCGCCGCCGCCTGGTTCGGCGGACGCGGCATCTTCCGGCGGTCGGCTCCGAAGATCGAGCGCATCGCCGTCCTCCCGCTGGAAAACCAGTCCGGCGACTCGACGCAGCTTTTCTTCGCCGATGGCATGACCCGCGAGCTGATCGGCGTGCTCACCGACGCCGGCATCCGGGTGCTGGGGCATGGTGCGGTGACCGCCTACCGCGGCAGCACACTCGCCGTCGGCGAGATCGCCCGCCGCCTGGGCGTCGATGCCGTCGTGACGGGGGCGGTGCTGCGCGTGGGCGACCAGGTGCAGATCTCGGCGGAGCTCACCGATCCCGGCACCGGCGAGAATCTCTGGGCCCGCACCTTTTCCCGCCCTGCGGCGAACGTGCTGACGCTCCAGCATGACGTGGCCGGCGAGATCGCGCGCGGCATCCGCGCCCGCCTGACGCCCGACCAGGAGCGCCGGCTCGGCGAGGCCCGGCCCGTCGATCCCAAGGCCTACATCGAATATCTGCTTGGGCAGGAGCAGGCGAATCTGCGCACCCAGGCGGGCTATCGCGGGAGCGTGGATCATCTTCGGCGCTCGCTCGCGATCGACTCGACCTTCGCGCCCGCCTGGGCGACGCTCGCGCTCACCAACGCGTACGCCGCCATTTACCAGACCGCGCCCCGAGACTCGGCGCGAGCCGAGATCGAGCGGGCGGCGCACCGGGCCATGGCGCTCGACGACCGGCTCGGCGATCCCTACTTCGCGCTGGGCGCCGCCCTGGTACACGTGGACTGGAATTTCACGGCGGCCGCGGAGCAGTTCCGCCTGGGCCGGGACCGGACACTATCGACCCAGGCGGAAGCGCTGTTCAGCTGGATCGGGTGGGAAACGAGCCAGTTCAGCGCGGTAATCCAGTCGGCGAAGCACCTGATCGACCTGGAGCCGACCACCGCCCAATGGCGCAGCGACCTCGCGTGGAGCTACTGGTCGAGCGGCGACAGCGCCGGCGCGCGGACCGCGGCACTCGGCGCGATCGCGGTGGACTCGACGTTTTACGAGGCCTTCGATATCCTCGGGCTCATCGAAGGCGACGCCCATGATTTTCCCGCGGCCGACCGCGCCCACCGCCGGGCCATCGAGCTTGCCGGCGGCAATTACTGGGTCCGCCAGTTCAACGACGGCGTCATCTCGGCCGACCGGGGAGATCGCGCCGGCGTCCGGCGCGTACTCCGCGAGCTCGACGGCGACCCGCGTCTGGCGCAGCGGGCCGGCCTGCTCTATCTGGCCGGTG